>JAHEZM010000013.1 GCA_023251075.1 Flavobacteriales bacterium
TGATAAATACCAATATGTTAAGTAGTGACCAAACGATCAATCCTTTCTTTACACGATTATTCCAAAGAGGATCCCATTTTTTGGAATTTAAAATCGATTTAGTGAAAAGCATGTAGAATGTAAAAGCTACGTTGCCCAAAAGTAAAACAAGTATTTCATGGTATTTAAAAGAGGAGAAAAGTCGAAGTTCAAGTAGTCCGGTTTGGGCCAAAACAAATAAAATAATAACAAAGTTATTGGCTATGTATAATAAGTAAAATTTTTTCCTCACAATGAAGTAGAGAGCAAGGTTGTAAATGGTCATGATGATAATGGCGCCCAGAAAAAAATGAAGAAAAACGGAGGTGTTGTTTTTTAATTCTGCAAAAGCTTGATCGGAGTATATGGTAAAGGGCAGTGGAGCGTATTGTTGGGTTGATTTTTTTTCTTTTGTGCAAAAAACATAAAATTCATTTTCTCCTTTGCCAAGTATTAGTGGTAAATAGGAATCGGTTCCTAGAATGATGTTTTTTTGACTGTGATCGAGGTTAGTTCCTGAGAAAAGGCACTTTATTTTATGATTGGAATCGGGATAACAAACTTTTAAATAATCGAAGAAACTGGTGGCGAGCAGGAAATCTTGTTTTGATGATTCATTTCTCACGGAAATTTTGAGCCATAAACTTTGAGCTTCTTTAGAAATAGAGTCCTTAGAAAAGGGATGAAATTTTGATTTTTGTAAACTACTGGCAGATAAAACTGAATCTTCTACGGATACTTTGAGCATCTGTATTTGTTGTGTTGGGATTTCCTCATTGCTTTTATCGTCTAGCACAAAAGCATTTGCGGCAGCACTAAAAGTGAAAATGAGAAAAAGGCCAACAATCAAGTTGATTGTCTTCAGTTTTTGTTGCATTGGGAAACCCTATACGATCTTTTTTCGAAAAAGATTCAATAAATAAATATAGAAGCAATCTAATACTAATACTATGATTCCCAGCCACTGAACAAAATGATTTTCGGGGTAGAAATAAAAAAGTGAAACAGTAATTAAGCCGGTACCCAGCATTTTCGACCAGGCCACAATTTTAGAGAAGTATTGCGCTCCGGTTTGAATCATTACAATAGGGTACATGATGGAAATAATAATATTTAAAAGATAACCTGAGTTGGCTCCAATAGAGGTATCGAAGCCATCTTTCACAAAGTAGTAATTGAGAACCAACCAACCTGCTAACGAAACCAAACAAATTACTTTAAAGTTGTTTTTGATTTCAGGCATTTTGATATGATTTGCGCCGTATTTCAATACATAGTAAAAGATAAAGCAATCTAAAAAAAATGCCGCTTGATATTGTAGTGCAAAGGCAATTCCTGTATTGGGATGATATACAAAGGCCCAAACAAATTCCCAGGCAATATTTCCTGCTGCGATGAAAAAGGGCATTTCCACAAATTTCTTTTTAATCATTGTATAAACTATAACAGCGTAAGCTATCACCCAAAAGGCGCAACCAAGTCCGTTAAACCACAAACCGGTAACATCAAAATTTTTGGTGTTTACCCATACTTCCGGATAGTTTGTAAATGCTTGCATATGGTTATTTTAATTTCCAGTTTTCTTGTAAGGAAGGAGGAATGTTAAATTCCACATTTGTTGTTTTTAAATAGATGGCGACCATTCCTTTCATGATTTTTATATTAAGCCATTTCACAATGCGGGCAAAAAACCATGATTTGCTTTCAAGATTACTTACCGCATCAAAGGCTTTTTCCATAAACCAGGTAATCATGCGACGTTTAAAGGTGGGTTTAGGATTTATTCCTATAAGAGCACAAAAATCAATTTTAGCCGCTGCGCTCACATCTCTTGTAAAACGTTGAATGAAGTATTCCGGCATATCATCCAAAAAGCGGAAGGGTAAAATGATTTTCCCGAAATCCACTAAACTTGCAGTTAATGCTTTAGCTTCGTCTGATTCGTGTTGATTTCTGGTAAGTATGGCCAAACCAAGATTCCATCCGTCTTCGTGATTTTTAGGGTAAAGTTCGGGATCTACTCCAATAAAATGTCCTACAATCAACCAGCAGTGTAAGTAAGCATCTTTTTCTTCTTGTGTAGTTTCTACGCCCAGTAAATCTAATCCTTGTGTAACCAGTGGTCCGAAAGCCATTAAGGTTCCGGCCATTTCTTCCTGATTGATAGGAATACCATAGGTTTGGGTATCCCAACCATTTCTGTTGATGTGTGGATGGAGAAGATAATAGCGAATAGCAGCATGCATTAATCTCACTTTTTTCACTGTCACAATTCCCTTTCCTTCGGGAGTTAATCCGCCTGGAGCCATCACATTAATAACCATTTGTGATGTTTCCATCAGCCTTCTAACAATTTTACTAGTATTGTGTCCTTCTTCTCGCAAACGCCCGGTAGAATACAAAACCTTGGCTCCATTTTTTGAAGAATAACAAAGTGGAAGCGATCGAAAATTCAGAAGAAAAGCGATTTCCGGTCCGAATTTCGCAAACATATTTTGTGCGATTGCGATTTTCTTTTGATCGGCCCAGGAAGGGAGATTCATTTCATTATTGAAATAGGCTTTTACTTCAGGTAGTACGCTATTGTTTTTAAGAATATCATCATTGTTGGTTAATTGAGAAAAGAGTTTTCTTATTTCATCGATTCCGTGTGATTCAATGATTTGGGTTACAAGTTGATCAGCACTTTGATCGGTTTTATGGCTCATCTCCTGAAGAAATTCAGCCGTCCATGTATTCGTCATTTAAGTTCAGTTTTTTGAGGTTGAACGAAAATAAAAAAAATTATGAGGAATCAACACCTAAACAGATCTTTCATTACACTGAATATATGAAACCCTTATTCTTGTTATGTTTGTGCAGGTTTATTCAATTAGAAGGGTATTTGACTATTGTGATTTTATATAAAAAGCCGCGGTAAGTTGTTGGAAAATAAAAACTTTTGTATATCTTTGTCCTCCGTTTTTAAAATTGAATGCGATGATATTGACAAGTGAAAAAAAGAGAGAACTTTTTAAAAAGTTCGGTAAATCAGAAAAGAATACAGGTTCTACAGAAGGACAAGTTGCTGTGTTTACACACAGAATTAACCACCTTACAGAGCACTTAAAAGTGAATAAAAAAGATTTTGTTACTCAGCGTTCGTTATTGAAACTGGTTGGACAAAGAAAAAGCTTATTGAACTACCTTAAAAACAATGATATCACAAGATATCGTGCGGTGATTAAGGAGTTGGATCTTAGAAAATAATAGAGGTGAAGAATCTCAAATAAAAAAGGCAATTGGTTATCCAATTGCCTTTTGGCTTATAAAATGGTGCTTCCCGAAGCCCAATATTTTAGTAATTAATAGATAGTAAATAATATGCAAGCAATTAGTGAAACATTGCAATTAGAGGATGGAAGAACCATCACAATTGAAACAGGAAAATTAGCAAAACAAGCATGCGGTTCAGTAGTAGTACGCATGGGTAACACCATGTTGTTGGCTACAGTAGTGGCAAACAGAGAGATGAAAGAAGGACAAGATTTCTTTCCATTATCTGTAGAATACAAAGAAAAATTCTCAGCAGGAGGAAAAGTGCCAGGTGGATTTATCAAAAGAGAAAACAGACCCAATGAATTAGAGATTTTAACTTGTCGTTTAGTGGATCGCGCATTGCGTCCAATGTTTCCAGAAGATTATTTATGTGAGTGCCAAGTGATCATTAGCTTGATTTCTTACGAAGAAGGAATATTACCAGATGCATTGGCTTGTTTGGCTGCATCTGCTGCATTGGCTGTTTCTGATATACCTTTTAATGGTCCGGTTTCAGAGGTGAAAATTGGTCGTGTAAACGGACAATTCATTGTGAATCCAACAGCAGCTCAATTGGCTGTATCGGATATCGACATGGTTATAGCTGCTGATAAAGACAACGTTTTGATGGTAGAGGGAGAGATGAAAGAAATCTCTGAAGAAGAAATGGTTCAGGCTATTAAAACCGCTCATGAAGCCATTAAAAAACAAGTTGATCTTCAGGTTAGATTGGCAGCGAAAGTGGAAAAATCAAAAGTAAAAAGAGATTATCCAACAGCTGCTAAAGATGAAGAGCTGAAAGAAAGAATTGAAAAAGAAGCTTACGATAAAGTGTATGCAGTAGCTAAATCAGCCTCTGCGAAACACGATAGATCAGCGGCTTTCAAACAAATTTTGGAAGAAGTTAAAGCAGGATTCTCTGAGGAAGAGTTGAAAGCAAAAGGAAAATTAATCTCTACTTATTTCCATGATGTTGAATACAATGCTGTAAGAAGATTGTTGTTAGATGAGCAAATTCGTTTGGACGGAAGAAAACCAAATCAAATTCGTCCAATCTGGTGTGAAGTAGATTATTTGCCTTCTTCTCATGGTTCTTCAATTTTTACAAGAGGAGAAACGCAATCGTTAACCACAGTAACTTTAGGAACTAAATTAGACGACCAAAGATTAGATGCAGTTTCTGTAGTAAAAGAAGAAAAATTCTATTTGCATTATAATTTCCCTCCATTCTCTACAGGTGAAGCAAAACCTTTAAGAGGTACTTCAAGAAGAGAAGTTGGACATGGTAACTTGGCACAAAGAGCATTAACTCCAGTTATTCCAACGGGAGAAGCAAATCCATACACCATTCGTGTAGTATCTGATATTTTGGAATCTAACGGTTCATCTTCTATGGCAACTGTTTGCGCAGGAACTTTAGCATTGATGGATGCAGGTATTCAAATTAAAAACCCGGTATCTGGTATTGCGATGGGATTGATTGCTGATAACACAGGAAAATTCGAAGTTTTATCGGATATATTAGGTGATGAAGATCATTTGGGTGACATGGACTTTAAAGTTTGTGGAACCAAGAATGGTGTTACCGCTTGCCAAATGGATATTAAAATTCAAGGGTTGTCGTATGAAATTCTAACCAAAGCTTTACAACAAGCAAAAGAAGGAAGAGCGCATATTCTGGGTGAAATGATGAAAACGATCTCTGCACCTAAAACAGAATTGAAAGCACATGCACCAAGAATGGTAAGTATTATGATTGATTCTGAATTTATTGGATTGATTATCGGGCCTGGTGGAAAACATATTCAAGAGTTGCAAAAAACTTCTGGTACTGTAATCACTATCGAAGAGATTGAAAAAACAAAACAAGGTAAAGTATCTATTTCTGGAAGCAATAAAGATGCTATTGATTTTGTAGTAAATAAAATCAAAGGAATGACTGCTAAAGCCGTGGTGGGTGAAGTTTACGAAGGAACTGTAAAAGCAATTTTGCCTTTTGGTGCTGTACTGGAAATTCTTCCTGGTAAAGAAGGGTTATTGCACATCTCAGAATTTGAGCACAGAAGAATTGAAGATATCAATACTGTTGCAAAAGAAGGAGATAAAATTCAAGTGAAACTGTTGGAGATTGAAGCAAGATCAGGTAAATTAAAATTATCTAAGAAAGCTTTATTGCCTCGTCCGGAAAGAACAGAAGCTCCTAAACAAGCTTAATTAATTGAGAAATATAAACCTCCTTGTTGTAAAACAAGGAGGTTTTTTATTTTATTTAATTATCTTTTTGCAAAAAAATATATGTTTAGAAAAGCATTAATAATGGCCTCCCTTTGTGGATTAGCAGGAGTTGTATTTGGCGCCTTTGGTGCACATAAATTGAAAGATATTGTGGGTGTTGATGAATTACAAATATGGAATAAAGGCGTTTTGTATCAATTCATTCACGTATTTGCAATTTTTGTGGTAGCACTTTTAGCGAAAATAAAATTCGAAAAAATATTGAATCTCTCTTTTTATTTTTTCTCGTTTGGGATTTTGCTTTTTTCCGGATCATTATATGTTTTAACCTTCCATGAAAAATTACCAGCATTAAAAAATGTTGGTCCGATTACACCTATTGGCGGAACTTTATTTATTGCAGGATGGATTGGTGTTTTTATTTACGCATTAAAAATTAAAAAAGATGACAACTAAATACGAAGAGTTTCAAAAGTATTTGAATGAAGTAGCAGTGATTGGCAGTATTGGCGGATTATTGGCTTGGGATAATGAAGTGTATAAACCCTACAAAGCCGAAGGAATTCGCGCAGAGCAAAATTCGTTTTTATCGACGTTATTACACGAACGTTTTACCAATCCTGATTTTGAAAAATTGGTAAAAGAATTAATTACAGATTCTTTGCTTACTAAAGAACAAAAAATAAATGTGGAAAAAATCCACAAAGATATTCTTCGTCAGAAAAAATTCTCTACAGAATTTGTTCAACGTCAGTCCATGATTGTTTCAGAAGCATTTGGAAAATGGCATCAGGCAAAAACGCAAAATGATTTTTCCTTGTTTCAGGATAGTTTAAGCAAAATAGTTGATTTTTGTAAAGAAACAGCAGAGATTGTAGGTTATAAAGAACATCCCTACGATGCTTTGCTTGATGCGTATGAACCAGGAATGACAACCGCTAAATTGAAAGTTATTTTTGCAAAAGTGAAAGAGGAATTGGTTCCTTTTTATAATTCCTTGTTACAGAAAAAACAGGTAGATGATTCGTGTTTAAAACACCATTATGAAAAACAAAAACAATGGGATTTAAGCATTGAGTTATTGAAGCAAATGGGCTATGATTTTGGGGCGGGCCGACAAGATTATTCTTCACACCCATTCAGTATAGGAATGCATCCTACTGATGTTAGAATAACTACGCGTGCGGATGAAAAGAATTTATCAGAATTGATTTGGAGTGCTTTACATGAAGGCGGGCACGCTTTGTACGAGCAAGGCTTATTGGTGGCTCATTTTGGTTTGCCTCAAGGTACTTCTGCTTCACTAGGCATTCATGAATCGCAATCTCGTTTGTGGGAAAATAATGTAGGTAGAAGTTTGTCTTTTTGTAAAGCTAATTTTCATTTATTTCAAAAAGCATTTCCAGAAGTATTTGGAAAAGTTGACGTAACAGAATTTTATAAAGCAATCAATAAAGTTTCTCCGGGTTTGATTAGAACCAATGCCGATGAAATTTCTTACCATTTACATGTTTTGATTCGATTTGAAATTGAATTGGCATTGATGGAAGGCACTGTTGAGGTAAAAGATTTGCCAGAGTTGTGGAATGTAAAATACAAAGAGTATTTAGCCATTGATGTTCCTTCTAATACTTTAGGCGTTTTGCAAGATGTGCATTGGTCGCACGGTAGCTTAGGTTATTTTCCAACGTATTCGATTGGTAGTTTTTATGCCGCGCAATTTTTTGCGCATGCGCAAAAAGGTATAGAAAATTTACCATCGAAAATTGAGAAAGGAGAAACAGCAGAATTGTTAAATTGGCTGAGGTCTAATATTCATGTTAAAGGACGCTTGTATACTTCTGAAGAAATTTGTGAGCAGGTGACAGGAGAAGGTTTGAATTTTCAGTATTTCATGAATTATGCGAAGAATAAATATTCTGAAGTGTATCGATAGTTCAATAATAAAATAATCAACAGAACACTTATCATTTTACTTATGCAGCTAAAGGATTTTTCGAATTCAAATATATTTCACAATCTTCTTCCCGAAGAATTAATTGAGCAAACTATTCAAAGAAAACAAGGGGTTTTAGCTCAATCGGGCGCTTTGGTAGTAGATACAGGAAAGTTTACCGGACGGGTACCTAAAGACAGATATTTTGTAAAAGATTCTATCACAGAGAAAAGAATATTTTGGGGCGAGGTAAATCATTCGGTGGAAGAAAATGTATTTGAAAATTTATATAAGAAAGCCATTGAATATTGTAAAGGAAAGGATTTGTTTGTGCAGGATGTGGCGGCATGTGCCGATAAAAAATACCGACTCAATATTAGAGTCCATTGTGAATATTCTTGGGGTGCTTTATTTGCCCACAATATGTTTATTCGGCTCAATGCAAAAGAGTTGAAGAAATTTGAAGCACAATGGCAGGTTTTGTGTGTGCCTGGTTTTAAAGCAAATCCATTAGTCGATGGAGTGGAACACGAACAATTTATTATTGTGAATTTCACCCAAAAAATAATATTGATTGGAGGTACCGCTTACACAGGAGAAATTAAAAAAGGAATATTTACTGTGCTAAATTTTCTATTGCCAGTTGAGCATAATGTTTTTCCAATGCATAGTTCTGCCAATGTTGGTGCCAGAGGAGATGTGGCTATATTTTTTGGCTTATCGGGAACAGGAAAAACAACTTTATCCAACGATCCGGAAAGAAGATTGATTGGTGATGATGAACATGCATGGACTGATGATTCGGTTTTTAATTTTGAGGGAGGATGTTATGCTAAGGTGATTGATATTCGTGCCGATACAGAACCTTTGATTTTTAAAGCAATAAAATATGGAGCACTTTTAGAAAATACTAAATTTTTTGAAGGTACGAGAATGGTGAATTACCATGATGTAAGTAAAACAGAAAATACGAGAGTTAGTTATCCTATTGATTTTATTCCGGGTGCGGTAGTGCCTTCAGTAGCAGCCACTCCTAAACACGTTTTCTTTTTAACTTGTGATGCGTATGGTATAATTCCACCTATTTCTAAGCTCACTAAAGAACAAGCGATGTACCATTTTGTATCTGGATATACTGCAAAAGTAGCGGGGACTGAAGTGGGAGTAACAGAACCTAAAGCTACTTTTTCAGCAGGGTTTGGAGAGCCATTTCTTCCTTTACATCCCACAGAATATGCACATTTGTTGGGTGAAAAAATGGAACAACAGAAAGTGAAAATATGGTTGGTGAATACAGGTTGGACAGGTGGTAAATATGGTGATGGGCAACGTATGCGTTTAGATCATACCCGCCAGTTATTATCGGCAGCAATGAACGGAGAATTAGAAAAACAAGAATTCGAAACAGAAGAAATATTTCAATTGAATATTCCTAAAGCTTGTCCGGGAGTTCCAACTTCTATTTTAAATCCAAAAAATTCATGGAAAAACGAAAATGAATATTTTGAAACTGCTAAAAAATTGGCAGAGAAATTTGCTGTTAATCACAAAAAATTTGAAAAATAAAAATAGATGTTTTGGTTTTCGTTCAATAGAATTTTTACATCGATAATTTTGTTGTTGTTTTTGTCTTGTACTAACACCAAAGGGAAGACAATTGTTTTAAAGGCAGGTGATTCAATTAATCAAGCCATACAAAATGCCAATGAAGGAGATACTTTGCAATTGCATGGGGGTGTTTACAGAGAGAAAATTATTTTGAATAAATCGGGAATTGTAATTCAATCTTTTCCCAAAGAAAAAGTTATTGTTTCTGCCAGTGAAGAGATAAAGGGTTTTGTTGAAACAAAAAAGAATTTTTATAAGGCCTATTGCAAAAAAGAAGTGTATCAGCTTTTTAAAAATAATAAAATGTTGTTTCCGGCACGTTGGCCTAATTTTGATTCTTCTATGTACAGTACCAAAAATTGGAAGAAATTATTTACTACTAAAGACTCTACTTACTTTGCTGATTCAACATTAAAGAATATAAACTTATCGGGCGCATTGGTTTATGCCATTGCAGGAAAAAAATGGGTGGTGAATGTGGAGCAGGTGGAAAAAGGAAATTCAATAGCTATGAAGATGCGAAATCATTGGTTCAACAGTAAAAATGGTTGGTATACGGGTAAAGGAGAGGGTTATGTTTTAAAGCATTTAGCTGTTTTAGATACTCTTGATGAATGGCATTGGCAAAAAGATACTTTGTACTTGATGAGTGCAGAAAAACCACAAAATATTACTGCACAAACAGAAGAAATTATTTTAGAAGGGAGTAATGTAAATAATGTGATCATTCGAAATATTTCTTTTTTTTCAGGACAACTTAAATTAAAAAATGCAGAGCATGTTATTTTTGACAATGTGGATTTTAAGTATGGTACTGCTCCCAAAATTTATGATTATTCTAATGGAGCATCGTATGCTAATATTCAGTTTACAGGCGATTGTGAAGGTTGCGAAGTAATAAATAGCAGGGTAGATGGAAATTGGGGTGGAGGAATTTATACAGAAGGAAAAGGAACTTTAATCACCAATTGCAAAATCACCAATAGTAATTGGATAGGTAATGGAACCAGTGCAATAGCCTTGGTGGGTAAAGATCATGTAGTATCATTTTGTGATTTATCTTATTCCGGAAAATTTTTAATTGTGCATAATGCGGCTTCACATGTAACGATTAAAAACAATCATTTACATCATGCTGGTTATTTAGCGAATGATTTAGGATTAACCTATTGTTATGATACAGATGGCGATAATTCTGAAATTGCATACAATGTTGTGCATGATAATGAAGCAAAAGAAGCAGGAGTTGGAATTTACATTGATATGGAAGGAAAGAAATTTCTTATTCATCACAATGTTGTATGGAATTGTACCAATGGAATTCAAACGGTAATGAATGCCTATGATCATGAAATTTATAATAATACTATTTGGAATTGTGGTAAGGCAATAAATTACTGGGGAGTGGATGGTAGTAATATGTACAATCAAAAAGTGTATAACAATTTAGCCAATGATATTTTTGATGCGGGTACAGATATACAAAATAATTTATCTACCGGGGTAGATTATTTTGTGGATTTAAAAAATCATGATTTTCGATTAAAACAAAATTCGCCTGCGCTTGATTATGGTGTTTATATTCCTGGTATCAATGAAGATATTGTGGGTGAAAAACCAGATGCGGGTGCTTTTGAATGGGGTGCGCCTCTGTGGAAATATGGTTACGATAGCACTTTGATTCAAAATAATTAGAAACTATCTTAGTAGAGATGAAAGTATTTTATTGTACGAATATCAACGAAAACAAAGCTCTTTTAGATGAAGAAGAATCGGGACATGCTGTTCGTGTTTTGCGATTGACAGAAGGCAATGAGGTGCATTTAATTGATGGTATAGGTGGTTTGTACAAAGCCGAAATCAGTTTGGCTCATCCTAAAAAATGTGAGTTGAATATTATGGAAAGAATTCCGGTGTATCAGCGAAAATATTACAAACACATGGTGGTGGCTCCTACCAAAAGTATTGATCGTTTTGAATGGTTTTTGGAAAAAGCTACTGAAATAGGTGTGGATGAAATTACTCCTTTGCTTACCGACAGAGGTGAAAGACGACATATCAATCCTGAGCGCTTCCAAAAGATTCTTACTTCAACTATGAAGCAGTGCATTCAGCCTAACCGTCCGAAATTAAATGAGCTTACTAAGTTTAAAGATTTCGTGAAAAAAAATCCGAAAGGGTTTATAGCTCATTTAGAAACGGGAGAAGAGGAATTGTTGCAAAAAGTATATCAATCGGGTGATAATTGCGTTATCTTAATCGGGCCAGAAGGAGATTTTTCTCCAGAGGAAGTAAAATTAGCAAAAGAGAATGGTTATGTTTCTGTAAGCTTAGGCCATTCCCGATTGCGTGTAGAAACTGCTGCGGTTGCGGCTTGTCACACAATAACGGTGATTAATAATGATTAGTTCAATGATAGTATTTAGGCCTATATTCATTTTGATGATTTTGTTTTCAGGTTTTTGCCTTTTAACTTCTGTAGCTCCTCAACAACAAACCTATTCTTACCAAATTGCCTTATTGAAATACAATGGTGGTGGAGATTGGTATGCCAATCCAACCTCACTACCTAATTTAATTAAGTATTGTAATGATAATTTAAAAACTTCTATTAATCCTGCTCCTGCAACAGTTTTTGTAGGAAGTAAAGATGTTTTTCAATATCCTTTTGTGCATATGACTGGCCATGGGAATGTTGTTTTTTCTGCTGCAGATGTGGAGAATTTAAGAACCTATTTACTCTCTGGTGGTTTTTTACATATTGATGATAATTATGGAATGGATCAGTTTATTCGTCCGCAAATGAAGAAAGTTTTTCCTGAATTGGAATTTGTTGAATTACCTGCTTCACATGCATTGTATCACTTGAAATATGATTTCCCTAACGGTATTCCAAAGATTCATGAACACGATGCAAAACCGGCACAAGGATTTGCTTTGATTTATGAAGGCAGAGTAGTTTGTTATTATTCGGTAGAAACCGATTTAGGTGATGGTTGGGAAGATGCAGAAGTGCATAAAGATTCTCCAGCCAAAAGAACTCAGGCCTTGCAAATGGGCGCCAATTTGGTACAGTTTGCTTTTGGTGGAGGAAGATAGCCGATCGAAAAATCTGAGGAACGAAGAAACTATTGTCCTATAAATTATTTTATTTTTTTCTTGCACAATCAAAAAATCATTTTAACTTTGTAATACAAAGCACTTTTAAAATGACGGAACAAGAAAAGCATTTACAGGATTTAAAAGAGATCAGAACTTTGATGGAGAAGTCGTCGAAGTTTATTTCTTTAAGCGGAATTAGTGGTATTGTAACCGGTGTAGTGGCTCTTATTGGAGCTGTATTGGGTTATATGCGTTTACAAAATTATTGGGAAATTAGAGATGCCAGTCGTTATATTTCCAATGGCTCTTTTATTCATACCAGCATGCCCATGAAGTTGGCTTGGTCAACAGCGGTTGATTTGGTTTTAATTGCGGCCGCTGTGTTAGTCATTTCTTTGGTTGCAAGTACCTATTTAACATTGCGTGAAGCAAAGAAGAACGGACAAAGTATTTGGGATAAGTCAACACAATTATTATTGGTGAATATGATGATTCCATTAGTGGCGGGTGGAATATTTTCATTGATTTTAATTAAAGAAGATTCTTTTGGTTTGGTAGCTCCTGTTACCTTAATATTTTATGGTTTGGCTTTAATCAATGCGAGTAAATACACTTTACATGATGTTCGGTATTTAGGTATTGCTCAATTAACTTTGGGTTTAATTAATGCAGCAGCAGTGGGATATGGTATTTTCTTTTGGGCGATTGGTTTTGGTGTTTTCCATATTATTTATGGGATAGTGATGTATTACAAATACGAGAGAAAATAACAGGATAGGATTTACGATTTACTATTTTTGAATTCATGAAAGGAATTATAGCACATTTGAATAAAGCATTTGAAAACCGAATTCGTTTGGGGATCATGTCGGTGCTATTGGTGAACGATGAAGTAGAATTCAATAGAATGAAGGAATTACTGGATGTATCGGATGGTAATTTGGCGAGTCATATTTCCGCTTTAGAAAAAGAAGAATATGTGTTGGTTAAAAAACAATTTGTGGGTAAGAAACCCAATACAACCTACAAAGTAACCAAGTTGGGAAAGAAGGCTTTTGAAGAGCACTTGAATGCATTAGAAAAATTGTTGAAGGGATAGTTGTATATTTTTTTGACTTTTAACTTTGAAATACAAAGTACTTTAATAAAATTAAAATATGAAAACAAGAAAAGAAATTTGGCAGAGGATAAAAGGAGTAAGTGTTAGGTCATTTCACTTTTTAGTAAACGTTTATACTTTTGTAATTCCAATACTAGCTTTGTGTATTTGGCTTTTTCCGGAGGTGTATTTTTTTGCGATGATTCGATCACTTACTCCTCATTTTGCGATTAGTGCTTTGGTTGTTTTGGTGCTTCATCTTTTCAGAAATAAAACTCTTTTATTTCTTTCTTCTTATGCTGCGTTGATGCTTTTTATTCCCACTTTTTTAGGGTTGATGTATCCCGACGCAATAGTGGAAGCAAAACCCAATCATCAGAATTTTTCCTTTGTGCAATTCAATGTGTTAAAGCATAATGATCATCATGCAACTGTTATTAATAAGGTATTGGAGAGTGGAGCTGATATTGTTTCCCTACAGGAAATCGATACCGTATGGCATAAAGACATTCGCGAAAAAATTTCTGCGACATATCCCTATTCGCTTTCTTATCCATCAGAGGTATGTTGCATTGGTTTGTGTTTGTATAGTAAAATTCCTTTGCAAAATGCACATGTTGAATTTTTTGGTGACTTACCGAATATCGTTGCCGATATACAAATTGATGGAGAAAATATTCATGTGGTTTCATCACACACGCAGGCTCCTATTTATGCATGGAAATTTGAAGGGCGAAATCAGCATTTAAAAGATCTCACTTCTTATTTACAAAAAATTCAAGGTGCAAAAATGGTGTTGGGTGATTTCAATTCTGTGCCTTGGGATAAGTTTTTAACTGATTTCAAAGAAGGAACTAAGTTGAATGATAGTCGACATTCCTATGCTGCTACTTTTCCTTCATGGCTGGGGAAATTCGGCATCCCTATCGATTATATTTTTTATTCTAAGGAGATTGAATGTATTGGTTTTACTGCCATTCAATCGCAAGATTCTGATCATAATGGAATCAAAGGAGTTTATCAATTAAAAGGAAATTCAATTGTAAAAAAATAAATAATTCTTATGCAATTCACTCAATCAAAAATTCGAATTGCTGCATTTGCAGCTTTAACCATCGCATTCAATTTTCTTTTTTGGATGGAGAAACCAGGAATAAATTATTTGATTTATGCAGCTTTGTTTCTGGGCGTATTAATCTTTCTTGATCCCCAGAAATTGAAATTAAAATATTGCACAGTTTCTTTTTTTGGCGTGCTTGTTTCTTTGCTTTCCCTTTTAATGGTGAATAGCATTTTAAGCGTAATCATGTTTTTTGTGTCGAGTGTTTTATTTGTGTCTTTTTACTATCAGCAAGAATTAAAGTCGCTGTATTATATTTTACCCAATTCATTTTTGAATTTGTTTTATTCAGTAAGTGAGTTGTTTGTTAAAGTGGGGGAGCGTTCTCAAAATACCAGTTCAGGTAAGAAAGTAGGGAAATGGTTGAAAATATTGATTATTCCAGTGATTATCACTTTAGTATTCTTTGCTATTTATTTTCGTTCGAATCATTTTATTGAAGAATTTACCATTGAATTTATTCAAAATATAGGAGAGTATATTCGCAATATTTTTGAGCATTATCCTTTTCTGCGTTTTGTTTTCATGGCATTAGGTGCTTTATTGGCTTGCTTTTTTGTTTACTATAAAACCAGCAATTTATTTATCAATTTTGAAAAAAATCAAACAGATGATATCGAAAGAAAAAAGCTAAAACACTTTTTTTCTTTTCCGCTAAATGGTTTGAAAAGTGAATATAGAATAGCCCTGGTAACACTTTTGTTTTTAAATGTGTTGTTGTTTTTTGTGAATATCGTTGATATTTGGAAAGTATGGTTTTCATTCAATTATACGGAAGGTTCAACTTATTCTGCCCAATTACATCAAGGGATATATACTTTGATTCTTTCTATTCTTTTGTCGATAGGAATTTTGGTTTATTTCTTTCGCGGAAATATTAATTTCTTACAGAATAATAAGTATTTAAAATGGATGAGTTATGCCTGGCTAGTACAAAATATTTGTTTGGCATTTACAGCATTTTTAAAATGTTTGTATTATATCCACTACTACAGCTTAACCTATAAAAGAATTGGTGTACTTATATTTTTACTGCTAACCATTTTTGGATTGGCTATGATGTTTTTCAAAATTGAAAAAAGAAAAACAGTTTATTTTTTATTGCGAAGTAATTCATGGTTCATCTATTTGTTTTTTGTGGCTGCTTCTTTGGTTAATTGGGATGCAGAGATTGCAGAATACAATTTATCGGTTTCCAAAGGCACCACTGCCGATTATGAATATATTCTTTCTCTATCTGAAAAAGCCTTACCAACGCTATTGGAAGACAAAACATTTTTGGCCATGCAAAAAGAAAATTATTTTGGATACGATCAATTTTCTATTGCGCATAAAATTAAAAGGTATTTGAATGTACAAGATAAAGTAACTTTCTTATCGTGGAATAAAAGTGATGATTACCTGAATGAATTTTTTAGAAAGAAAGGGTATCAATCAGATTTCGAATTACAAGCCATTGAAGAAAAAGCAAAAAACAAAATCACTCAAACGAAATAATATGGAAACGTACTCAGATCATCCGGCAATTTTAAAAATCGAACGATGGATTAAAATCTATGTATGGGTTTTTATTGTGGGTTTATTTTTAAGCGGATTAAGTGCTATCCCTTTAGTGTGGGGAGTTGATTTCACTTTGGAATTATTAGATGAAATTGATTTTCACGGACAAATATTTTCGTTCATGTCAACGGTGCAAAATGCATTGCATTACAACGATGAACATTTTTCTTTTATGGCTTACGGAACCGATTGGTTGGCTTTTGCGCATTTTATGTTTGCTATTTTATTTACAAGCTTATTATTCGATGCAGAAAAAAACAGATTTATTCTTCGCTTTGGAATGGTGGCTAGTGTTCTCATACTTCCAACAGCTTTACTGTTCGGACAAATTCGTGATATCCCCTGGATGTGGAGAATGGTTGATTGTTCTTTTGGTGTAATTGGTTTTGCAGTTTTGTACAGGGTGGAGTTGCTTTTGAATAAAGTTGTTCAATTGAAAAATAATTTACAATCTATTAACACCGAGCATTATGAAAAACCAGCCGCTTAGCTTTACAATACTGGCAAAGGAAAAGATTACTTTATAATGCTTTTCTTACTTATTTTTCCCATCGCGATAGCATTTTCTTAACCCACTTAACACAATAGTAACATACAGCTAACTTCCGCTTTATATTATTTAAACACTTTTGCCACAAATAATTTTTATGAGAAGTGTTTTAGTGTTTTTAGGAATTTTTATTTGTTCATTGTTGAGTGCACAAACAGGGAAAATCAGTGGAGTGGTGAGTCAGTACATAGATTACAAGCTAGTACCGTTAGTAAATGCCGATGTTAAATTAAATGATACCACAGTTCAAGCTATAGTAGCCAATGAGTATGGTGTTTATACTTTCACCGTTAAGCCAGGAACTTATACTATTTATTTCTCTTATATCGGATTTAAAACTGATTCGGTAGCCAATGTAGTGGTGTTGGAAAATGACAATAAAATTGTAGATCGTTCATTATTTGTACAATCCTCATTGATTAAAGGAGTGGGTATTACCAAAAGAAAAAATACTCCTGAAAAAGCATTGGTAAGCGATATTAAAAAAGCCGATAATGCTGTTTCAGGATTGGGTGCTGCCGACATCGCGAAATCGGGTGATCAGGATGCAGCGAAAATCGCCACGAGGATTCCAGGTGTAACTGTAGTGGATCGTTTCATTACCATTAGAGGATTGAACGATAGATACACTTCGGTTTGGTTGAATGATGCCGGAGCTCCGGGAGCAGAAACCGATAAAAGAGCATTTTCTTTTGATATTATTCCGGGTGGAGTCATTGAAAAAATGTTGGTATTTAAAACACCTTCAGCCGAATTACCTGGTGATTTTGCTGGTGGTATGGTTAGAATTACCACTCGTACTTTACCTGATAAAACAAGTTTTTCTTTTGATCTTAAAGGATCTTATCGACCGGGTTCTACTTTCAACGATTTCAATTTCACTCAAAGAAGTAGTGCCGATTGGATGGGCTTTGATAATGGATATCGTGATTTGCCAGCTGGTTTGAATCCATATGTCTCTAAAAACGATGTAAATAGTAATGCAGAATCAAAATCATTTGTGAACAATTGGGGAATGCAAACCAATAAAGCTACTCCCGATTTCCGACTGAACCTTTACTACAATCAACTCATTAAATTAAAAACAAAGGAGGGCAAAGCAAGCAAAGTGTTAATGGGAAATATTTTAGCCTTGAATTACTCAAATACACAAACTGTTTTTTCTATTCACCGTCAGGATTGGGATTCTATAGCCAAGCAAATTGATTATTTGGATAATCAATCTATTCGATTGGTGCGTACGAATGTATTAGAAAATTTTGCATTTGAATACAAAGGATTAAAAATGAGTTTGAAGAATTTATTTAATCAAACCGGAACAGAGCAAACTGTTTTTAGAAATAGTTTGATGGAAAATACTTCTGATGAAAAAGCTTATATGTATTCTTATCAGGAGAAAACCACTTATACCGGCCAATTCACCGGAAGCTTTAATAATAAAGATACTTCATTGTTGTACAATTGGTCGGCAGGTTATGCTTACATCAACAGAAATGATCCTGATTTACGCAGAATAAAATACACTAAAAATGATGGTGCACCCGATAGTATGTATAAAGCGCCCGTAGCAAATATTGTGGATCCGGTAAATGGTGGCGGAAGATTTTATTCTCATTTAACTGAAAATGTTTTTTCTTTTAATCAAGGGTTGAAGTATAAAGTGAAATTGAAAAAATATTTTTTTTCAATTAATGCCGGTTCTTATTGGGAACAAAAAAGCAGAGATTTTGCTGCACGTATTTTAGGTTATACTATTAAGCCGGGGGCTAATGCATTTAATTGGAATCATTATGAAGTAGGAAAAATATTTTCTGATCCGTATGTAGGTGTTACCAATGGATATAAGATAGATGAGATCACCAGTGCATCAGATAAATATAGTGCGCAAAATCAGTTGATTGCCGGTTACGGTCAGCTGGCTTTGCCTATAGGAAAGAAGATTAATGTGGTGGGTGGTGTTCGTTATGAATACAACAAGCAATCCCTGCAAAGTCATGTGAATTTAGATAGTGTGAGCCCTAGTGTAATCACCAAATTCTTTCTTCCTTCTGTAAACGCATCTTACAATTTCACTAAAAAAAGTTTAATGCGATTGGCCTATGGTAAAACATTAAACCGTCCGGAATTTAGAGAGTGGTCGCCATTTTATTTTTACGATTTTAATTTTAGCGCAGGAACTTACGGTTCATTATTTCCTACTGTTTTATCGCCTGCTGGTTCAATTTTAAAAGTAGCAGAGATTCAAAATTTTGATGTGCGTTATGAATTTTATCCATCGGAAACAGAATTGATTCATGTAGGTGCATTTTACAAATCGTTTTTAAATCCTATTCAACAAGTGATTTTAAGTGCAGGGGGTGATAGTCGATCATTTACCTTTATTAATGGTGAATCGGCTTATACAAAAGGTGTTGAAGTTGACGTGAGAAAAAATTTAGTGATGCTGGATAGCGCTTTCAATTCTAAATTTTTCAGCAATTTATCTTTTGTGGGGAATGTGGCTTTTACGTCTAGTGCTTTGCATTTAAGTAAATCAATCAATCAGGCATCTACTATGCCTTTACAAGGTCAGTCTCCTTATGTTGTAAATGCAGGTTTATATTATCAAAACGATTCTATCGGTTTACAATTTAATGTATTGTACAATGTATTTGGTCCGCGAGTATTCTTATTAGGAACATTAGATTATCCAAGTATTGGCGAGTTACCAAGAAATACGATCGATGTTAGTATTTCTAAAAAAATAAGCAAGCATTTCTCTGTTAATCTTTTAGCCCAGGATATTTTAAACAATCCGGTTTACATGGTGCAAGATTCAAATCAGGACAATAAATTTACTTCTGATGGAAGTGATAAGCTAATCATGAAATTTTACAGAGGACAATACGTCACCCTTGGCATCAAAGGAAGTTTCTAGTTAACATTTTAATAATATTCAAAACGATAAGTTAACCTGTAAAAAATATTCAGGTAACCATTGGAATGTACTTTTGACTCCATACAAAAGGGAACTTCCGCTACCCTAGAACAGGTGGATAAAAAACTTAAAAAAAGATGAAAAAAAAATTACTAAAATTAATTAGCAGCAAGTTGCTTTTGGCAACGGGCGTATGCTTTTTACTGGGTAACACAGCACAAGCAGTGGTTACTCCGGTAGTGCAAGTGCAAGACAGTATTGTTGGAGCCAGAACATTTTCTCACGATACTATTTATTTATTAAAAGGATTTGTTTACGCTGTAAATAATTCAGTGTTAACGATCGAAGAAGGAACAATTATTAAAGGTGATAAAAATTCTAAAGGATCTTTAATCATTGAAAGAGGAGCTAAAATTATTGCTCAAGGTACTGTTGATCATCCTATTGTTTTCACTTCAAACCAAGATGCTGGTAACAGATCGTATGGTGATTGGGGTGGGCTAATTATTTGCGGTAAATCTCCAGTGAATTGGGTAGCCGGACAAGCACAAGTGGAAGGCGGTCCGCGTTCATTGTATGGCGGAACGGATGCTCATGATAGTTCAGGTGTATTAAGTTATGTTCGTATTGAATTTGCGGGTGTTGCTTTTTCACCCAACAATGAGGTTAATGGTTTATCGCTTTATGGAATTGGTGATCACACACAAATGGATCATATTCAGGTTTCTTATTCTGGTGATGACGCGATTGAATGGTTTGGTGGTACAGTGAATTCAAAATACATTGTTGCTTACAAAGCATGGGATGATGATTTTGATACTGATTGTGGATACCAAGGTAAAAATCAATTCGTGGTTGCTATTCGTGATCCGTACGCAGCCGATCAATCGGGTTCTAAAACTTTCGAATCAGATAGTTATCAAGCGAACACTAACAATGGAAAAAGTGATACTACTCACTTAACAAGTTGTGTTTTCGCTAACGTAACGGCTGTTGGTCCATTGGTTAGTCCAACTTCAACTGCCTTCGATCCTCAATTTGTTGCAGGTGCTCACATCAGAAGAGGTTCTGCTTTAAGTTTAATGAACTCTTTAATTATTGGATACCCAGCGGGAATTTTAATTGATGAATCAAGTGCTTCTTATGCTCAAACCACATTGAATATCAGAGATTCTATTTTACAAATTGCAGGTGTTACCATTGCGGGTATTCCTACCAACGGTACTCCCAATAAAAAAGAAGTAATGTATTTGATTGATGGTGCTAGAAGTTTAACACCTACTACAGCTTATGCTGATACTACTACAAACACTCCATTTGGATCTTATGCTGGTCCTTACCAATGGTTTACCAATGGCAAACATGTAAATCATATAGTTGCTACTGCACAAACAGGTTTGAAATTACAAAATCCGTTTAGCTCAACTAACCCGAATCTGGTTCCAACCAGTAGTTCTCCGGTTTGTTACAACAGCAAAACCTTACCTACTTACATGACTAACTTGTCGCATTTTCAAGTTGCAGATCCATTTGGAAATGGTAAAGTATATCCGTTTAACTCAGCTTTACCGATCAATACAGATACTACCAACTGGTTTGCAAATTACAATGCTCCGTCTTACTTGCCGGTAGAATCTTATAAATTAGGAAACTTCTTTACTAAAGTTAATTATGTAGGTGCTTTCTCAGGAACACAAACTACTAATGATGATTGGACTGATAAATGGTGTAACTGGGATCCAAACAATACGGATTACACAAACTCTTACACTTTAGCTGCTGAAGAAGTTAAATCTGCAATTGGTGTATCGGTTTATCCTAATCCGGCTTCAGCAAGTGCAACCGTAACAGTTAGCATTGAAAAATCAGGTTCTGTATTGAACAACCTATATGATGCTTCAGGTAAATTGGTTTATTCATTGAATGCTCAAAATTTATCGGCTGGAACTCACACAATGGTAATCAATACGGCTGAATTGGCTGCTGGTGTTTACTATATTCAAACAGTAGGTGGTGATGCAGTTACTACTACTAAATTAATGGTTACTAAATAGTATATTCTTTTTATAACTACCTCAATACAATCCGCTCTGAATCTTTTCGGGGCGGATTTTTTGTTAATGTTTACTTAATGTTGGTGTAATCCTGGGGTAATGCTGTGGGCCTATCTTTAAACTATAGAAAACAATATGTCAAAAGGTAAAATTTTAATTGTAGACGACGAGGAAGATATTCTTGAGTTTGTAAGTTACAATCTCAATAAAGAGGGGTATGTTGTTTTTAAATGTGCACATCCTGAGGAGGCATTGCAGTTATGTAAATCGCACTCTTTCGATTTAATTATTTTGGATTTAATGATGCCCGAAATGGATGGTATCGAACTCTGTTTTAAAATTAGAAATGAAATAGGTTTGAAAGATGTTTTCATTACTTTTCTTACGGCTAGAAGTGAAGATTATTCGCTTATTGCCGGATTAAATGCCGGTGCTGATGATTATATTAAAAAGCCTGTTCAACCCAGAGTACTGGTTACCAAAATTAATTCGTTAATGAAAAGATTGAAGAAGGGTGGAGCGGTAGAAAGCACTTCCGATTTATTCAATGGATTGATTATCGACAAAGAGAAATTTGTGGTAATTCAAAACGAAAAGAAATTGTATTTACCTAAAAAGGAATTTGAATTATTATTGTTGTTGTCTTCAGTTCCCGAACGTGTTTTTACACGAGAAGAAATATATTCAAAAGTATGGGGGGATAATTTAATTGTGGGAGACAGAACGATTGATGTTCATATTAGAAAATTGCGCGAAAAAATTGGTGAGCACATTATCTCTACCGTAAAAGGAGTAGGCTATCGCTTTAATCCAGCTTCCTAGTATTTTATAACTCTAATGGTATTGCTTTTCGCTGTGGAATTTTCTAATTGCAAAATATAAACGCCATTACTCAATATACTGGTATCGAAAAGAGTGGTGAAATTTCCCGAATTCAATTCTGTAGCATCAAACTGAGCTATTTTTTTTCCAATAGCATCATAAATTACTAGTGAATAAGGGCCTTTGTTTTGAATATCATAATTCACAATAAATTGTTCGTTGTAATTGGCCACCGATAAAATTTTAAGTTCTGTAGTAACAGGTGCAACAGGAGTAAATTCTCCACAAAATGATCTCATTTCTTTTACTGCTGCGTATAAATTTAATCTTCCATTAGATACAATTTGATCTTGAAAATCGGGTTTAACATCTACGGAATTCATCAGAAAATCTTTTATTTTTTGGGCAGCGATATTTGGATTGTTTTTTACGATAGTCATAAAAGTATCGCAGGATACAGAATATAAAACAGCAACTGCTCCGCTTACTTGTGGTGCAGCAAAAGAAGTACCCGTTCCGGCAGCGTAGGTATTTCCTGGTCGTGTTAAAAATAAAGCATAGCCGGGTGCAGCTATATCAACATTGGTTTTTCCGTATCCACAGTTTCCTATTTCATCTTTATTGTTCGAATAGGTGGTGTTGATGATGTAGTTACTAGCGCAATTTCCCGGCACATCATCTACCACATCGTAATTCAAATGAATGTTATTGGTGGCGGTAACATTTAATATTCCAATACTTCCCATATAATCGTACAAATTACACCATACCACATTGTTGTTAGGAGAATCGCTAATACCAAATGATGAATTAATGGCCACTACAAAAGCACCAGAATCTCCGTTGGAACTGTTATATCGTTCGCGCATTTTAATGATATAGTCGTAAGCTTTGATAACTGAATCGGCATAAACCGGACCCAAATGAACAGGCAGAATTAATCCTTGGGGGGCAATGCCCGCAATACCCAAGTTATTATTTCCAACGGCGGCGGCCGATCCGCAAACCGATGTGGCATGATACAAACTAACAGTACCTGTATTGGTATTTGAATTACCATTTTCAATATTCCATCCTGCATAATCATCCACATATCCATTCAAATCATTATCTACTAAATCTCCGGGAATTTCGTGTTTGTTTTTCCAGAAATTCAAATCTTCATGATTGATATCGAATCCGGCATCTACCACAGCAATCACAATAGAATCTCCTGTGTTGGTAAGCTTTCCTTGTCCGTAATCCCATGCCAAATCAGCATCGGTATCGGCATCAGCTGTTCCACCAAAAGATCCGTCATTTAGTAAATTCCACTCCAATGAAAATTGAGGATCATTGAGGGTAGTGGTGCGGTAAGAAATTTTTTGAATTTTTTGTGCGGCAACTACTTCGCTATAATTCTGAATGCTTTCTAAAAGCTCAGTGGTATCGGTTTCATTAATGTTAAAATCCACCGACCAGATATTAAGCGCATCGCATAGTTTTTCTTTTTTTTTACAAGGTGTTTCAGAATGTTGGCGGTTCCATTTATTTTCAAAATCGAAAACACTCTTTTCTTTTTGAAGCTGTACGATTAAGCGCAAAGAGTTACTTTGCCCGATAGTACTCAGAGAAATGATAAAAAGAAAAATAGTGCATAATCTCGCTCGCATAAATCTTTAAGATTTTTTAAATATAGGTATAAACTCAAGTTTAGGAATAATCGAATATGTTTATTAAAATTGTAATACAATCAATAATATCTATTATATGACTTTAACACAATACCAATATATAGTTGCGGTTGATATTTATAAATCATTCGCAAAGGCAGCAGAGCATTGCTTTGTAACACAACCTACCTTGAGTATGCAGATACAGAAAATGGAAGATGAGTTGGGTGTTCGCTTGTTCGATAGGAGTAAAAAACCGGTGGAAACTACCGATATAGGTCGACAAATTGTAGATCAGGCTCGTGTTTTATTGAATGAAGCCGGAAGAATTGATGAGATTGTTCAGCAAAATAAAGGGGAAATCAAAGGAGAGTTTCGTTTGGCGTTTATTCCAACTATAGCACCGTCGATCATTCCCAGATTCTTATATGATTTCGCTAAAAAATATCCGCAATTGAATTTGCATATCAGTGAAATGCAAACCGATATTATTTTAGATCAAATGAAAAAAGGATTATTGGATGCAGCAGTATTGGCAACTCCTTTGGCCACAGAAGGAGTGATTGAACGTCCTTTATATTATGAACCATTCATGGCTTTTGTTCCTGAAACACATCGCTTGTACAAAGAAAAATTTTTGTCGGTAAAGGAGTTAGATGTGAATGATATGTTGTTGTTGAAAGAAGGACATTGTTTTAGAAATAGTGTGTTGAATTTGTGTGGTAAATCGGTAGCTAAAAAAGATAAGTTAGGAAATGTTCATTTGGAAAGTGGAAATTTTGAAACTCTGATCAAGCTGGCTAAACAAGGATTTGGAATGACTTTAATTCCTTATTTACTTTCCTTGGATATTAAAGAAACGGAGGACAAAAAATATATTCGTCCTTTTGACAAACCACAACCTTCTCGCGAAATAAGTATTATTTATCGCAGAGCACAATTGAAAATTCATATTATCGATAAACTCGAAGAAGCGATAAAAAATGCGGTGCCTAAACATATGTTGGCTGCAAAGGAAATGAAAGTGGTGGGGCCAAAGGCTTGAGTTGTGTTTCTGTGTTTTCTGAATAATAGAATACCAATAACTCCCCGTCTTTTCACACTATTGTTAGGACACTTTCTGTCCATTTTTCATTGACACCCAGTACGTCCTTGCGAAAATTTTGTACTCAAAATTTTCGCAAGGACGTACTGGGTATACTAAAAAAGAGATAAGTTGTTTAACATCCTATATTTTAATTCTTTTATATAAGAAATTTTTATTTTCCTCCGCGTGATCTCCCGGTTTTTCTTTTTTTATCAAACCATCTTTGGTAAAATGGTTTTCTCTTTTTGCGCATATTTCTTTCTGCTTCTTTTTTCGATTTTTTCATTTTTTTCTGCACTTCTTTGGTTTGCTTGGCGTACTGTGCTTCCTGCATTTTCTTTTCTGCTTCCTCCTCTGACATCATCTTCTTTTTCTCTTTTTCCTGCTGTTTGTTTACAGGTTCTTTTTGAGCATAACTATTGTTTATCGCACAAAACACTAGTATCAATGCAGTGAAAAAGCCCCTTTTATATTTTTTCGATATCATATTATTTTATTTTCTGCGTTATTTATTTTTACCTTTCACTATGGCAACTTACCAAAAATATAAATCATTAATAGTATTAAGTGCTATTTTTTTTCTTTCCAGTTTAGCTTGTCAAAAGCAAGATACTTCAGCCGTACCTTATGTTCCCGTTAGTATTTTGATCAATATTCAAAATTCCGATTACAGCGCATTAAAAACTGTGGGAGGATATGTTTATGTAACGGGTGGATCAAAGGGAATTATTGTGTATCGCTCCGATTTAAATACCTTTAAAGCTTACGACCGCCACTGTCCCTATCAACCTAAAAACTCTTGTTCTTTTTTAAAGGTTGATGTGGATGCAATGACTACCATTGATACTTGCTGCACCTCCAAATTTGTACTACAGGATAACTCTATTTTCAGCGGACCATCGAGCTTAAAAATGCAAGAATATGCCACTTCTTTTGATGGAAATATTGTGAGTATAAATAATTAGTCTTTATACACCAACTGAATTCGAATATCATTAACTACAGCAACATTGTTAAAGGAAATATTCGTTTTTATAGCAGCCGACCAATACCTTCCGATTGGGAAATTAAATAGGAGTAGCCAAGAATTTCCTTTATTGCTATAAACACCCATTGTGTTGGTGTACAGCATATCATTTTCGAAAGCATAAATACGGGTGGAGTAGTTGCTTACATTGTAAAGATTATAGCGCACAAAAACTTTGGCGCCGTGTTTTCCTATTCTTTGTGAAATATTTACATAGTTTAAAAATCCCCAGTTTTCTTCAGCTTTATGCAATTCACAGCGCAAAGAAATGTTTGAGCCTAATTGATGCTGGTGTTGAATATGCCAGCGCAATTGATAGCTGTTGTGATTTATTTTTATTGTTGCATCATCAAATAAAAGAGGATTGTTTTTCCATTGATATCTGAAATACCAGGATGTTTTTTTACTAACTGTTTTATTGTAAGTAAGAGAAAAATCTTTTCCTCTGCTGGGCCTTTTTATTCCATATTTAAAAAACGGATGTTCGTATAAATCGAAATTTAAAATGAGTTCATCTTTCTCTGTAAAATTCCAAAGCGCACTGAGGTCGATACCTTTTTCATTCGCTGCTGTACTGTTTTGTGAATAGCTTGCACTGTAAGGAGAAGTGAATGATTTACTATAATAACGCGTGCGCAGAGATAAACTCAGTATTTTATTTAATGAAGTTGAAAATCCTTGAATGCAGCTTAATGAAGAGAAATTGGAAAGTGCACATTCACCAAATAGATTGATGTTTTTTAAGTTCAAATTGTAATGCAAACTATTCACTATTTTTCCATGATATTGTATGGTGTTTTCTTTATAATAAACAGAATCGCTGAGATAGGGAAAATTGTATTGATAATATACATTACTTATTCCGATAGTAGATTGGTTAAACTCATAAAGGATAGAATTGCCTAGTGTAGTTTCTGTTCCTGCATCTCTTTTTTCAATTTCACTGAGTGTTCTGTGGTATCCTGTTTTAGGAAAAGATTTAATGATTCCATTTTCAATAGCGGCATCTGTTTTTTTATTCGATACGAATGAAATGAAGCTGAAATTTTTGTAATACTGTTGCCAGCATATTCCTCTGAAAAATGAATTTTCGTTAGAGGAAGTATAAGGTTTAATAAGGTTTTGATCAAGATTGGTATAGAGAGGTGAATTAATAAATATACTTCTGAATGCGTTGCTTAAAAGTAATCCTTGTGCAGTATTTACAGAGAAATCTCCCACAATAATTTTTGATTTTTTTGTTTGATATTGAAAATATCCGCTAATAAAATCGAAGCCCTTTAATTGATTGTTTTCGTAAAATGTTTCACCCTGATCATTCTCTAAGGTAAATCCCATTTGAACTTTATTTCTTGAATAACGCCAGCGGGAGAACATTTTAAAATCCTGATTTCTATTGTAAGTTTCTGTACTGAAATCTTTTTGTGTTCGTAAGATAAATAAATTGTTTGCAAGAGGTTCAGGAGGTGAAGCGCAAACCAGATAATGATTTAATAGCTCGATCAATTCAGGAGAATAGGAAAGATGTTTGAGTTCATAAATGGAAATTATTTTTCCGTTTTCATTTCTATAATCAATTATTTGTTGTGCTTGTGTAGCACATAAAAGCGGAAGTTGAATAAATTCTTTTTCGTTTGCTGCATTAATATCGATAGGGTGGTTCAATAGCAAAGAAAATTGTTCGCTCAATTCTTCAATATTTACTTTTTCATCTTGATTTCCGTGCAATAAAAAATTAATGCTATTGTTGATGATTTCATTTTGACCATGAGAAATTCCAATACAAAAAATAAAAAATATTGCAAGAAATATTCTCATAAATAAATTGCTGAAGAAGGCGAAAATCCTAATGTTTGGTGATAAGAAAATCCCAGTTTGAATTGAATGTTTTTCATTTGATAGCCTATTGCAAAATGAATAGGCTGGTTGCCGCTATTGAAATTTAATCCAGTGTAAAACAAAGAGTGAATCTGATAATCAATTCCTACACCTACAATTGGAAAAGTTGAATTTTGAAAAATGAGTTGGGCGTTTAATTTTAATTTTTTACTGAACTGATAATTTAATCCTACAGATAGTGTTTGATTGTTTTCGTTGTATTTGTTTTTCAATAAAAGCGGAATGAAATTTTTTATTGTTGCTGCTAAAATCAGGTTATCATTTAAAGAATAAATCGCTCCTAATTCTGGCCAGATATTTAGGATTGATCTTTCTTCAACTTGTTTGATATAAGAGATTTTGGCTAGTAAGCCAATTTTTAGTTTTTCATTGAATTTCATTCCACTGGAAATGGAAAGCTGATTGGTGGAATGATTTGAATAGGAGAGTCGTTCGAGGGCCAATCGCGATTGTATTTTTTTGTTCATTGATAAATTAAAGGCAAAAGCTTGTATAGAAATATCTTTAATGAGAAAAGGAGTGGAGTAGAAGAGTGCGCCAGAATATTTTCGATTTTCAATAAAACAAGCAGGGTTACTGCTGCTTCCCCAGGCAGTATTAGTAGTTAAACTGAAGTTATTTCCAACAGCATTTTGATTGATCTCACTGGAGATAGTGTAATTGCAATAGCTATTGATGCTTAGCAATAAGCACAAAGAAAAAAGTAATTTCATGAAAAACGGAGCTATGTTTAGTTAGCTCCGCTAAAATAATTTTCGTGTTGGAAAAGGAGAAGAAAAGTTATGAGTGAGTTATAATCAAAAACGAAGGTGTTTTACACTTAAACCGTAATTCATAATTTCTTTTACCGCATCAATTCCTATTTTGATATGATCTTCAACAAAGTTGGCGGTTACTTTTTGGTCGCTTTGTGCAGTTTTAACACCGCTAGAGATCATGGGTTGATCGGATACGAGTAATAATGCTCCTGATGGAATTTTATTAGCAAAACCTACTGTGAATATCGTTGCAGTTTCCATATCTATAGCCATACAACGCATCAACCGCAATTTTTCTTTAAAGGCTTCATCGTGTTCCCACACCCTTCTGTTGGTGGTGTAAACGGTACCTGTCCAATAATCTTTTCCAGCCGATCGTATTACTGATGAAACAGCTCTTTGTAAGCTAAACGCAGGTAAAGCGGGAACTTCTTTAGGGATGTAATCGTCCGAAGTACCTTCCCCTCTTATGGCCGCTATAGGTAATATAAAATCTCCTAAATTATTTTTCTTTTTTAAGCCGCCACATTTTCCAAGAAATAAGGATGCTTCTGGTTTTATGGCTGAAAGTAAATCCATTATTAATGCTGCATTTGCACTACCAATACCAAAGTTAATCATGGTAATTCCTTCGTGAGTGGCATTGGGCATTGCTTTATCGGTACCTTTTATTTCGCAACCAGTCATTTGTGCAAAAACTTTTAAATATCCTCCAAAGTTGGTCAGCAGTATATGTTTTCCAAAATCTTCAAGGGGTGTACCGGTGTATCTCGGTAACCAGTTTTCTACAATATCTTTTTTTGTTTCCATAATGCTGTTGTAAATTTATCGAACCAATACGTAAAGTTTGTGATAAGGTTAAATCTTCCCGAATATCAGTTTAAAATACAACGCAAGGATGATGCTAAATTGTACATCTATGATGAATTGCGAAAAAAAAATGTGGTGTTAACTCCGGAAGAATGGGTTCGTCAGAATTTTATTCAGTACATGAATCTTGAAAAAGGTATTCCCTTATCCATGATGGTGATTGAAAAAGAAATTGAATTGAATTCATTGAAAAAAAGAATCGATCTTTTGATTTACGATAAAAACCGACTTCCTTTTTTGATTGTAGAATGCAAAGCTCCTCATATTAAAATTAATCAGGATACTTTTGATCAGGCGGCACGATATAACTTAACTGTTAATGCACCTTTTTTGGTAATAACAAATGGATTGGAACATTACTATAGTGCTATTGATCTTCAGGAGAAAACCACTAAATTTTTAAAAGACTTTCCACCCTATTAAATAAATGTAACCCGCTCACTACTTTACCGTAGTTATAGTATAAAATACCCCTATTTTAATTTTTTGATTATGAAATACCACTACCCAAAAACCCTTTTATTATTTTTTGTTTTGTTGTTTGATTTATCGTTCGCTTCGATGTATCAAGATAAAACGCTAATGCTTCGGGTTAAAAATGAATACCGATCTTATTGCTTGGTAGAGAGTATCACTTATCCAGCATTAACTCCTGTTTTAAATAAAATACAAGTACAATCATTGATGAAAAATTTCCCTCATCATGAAATGGTGCGTGAGCAAAACACCAGAAATGGCTTGCCTTATACCGATTTATCATTGATTTATAAATTGAAATACAATGGTGATTTTCCTTTGAATAAGGTGATTGCCATTCTTTCACAGGTGGGTATTTTTCAATACGTAGAACCTTGTCCGATTCAAGAAGTAATGGGTGTACCAAACGATCCTAGTATTGCCAGTCAGTGGTACTGGACCAATATTCAACTCTATCCGGCTTGGGATGTTACAAAGGGTGATACCAATATAGTAGTGGGAATTATTGATACAGGAATCGATTACAATCATGCCGATTTAAATGGAAATATTAAATATAATTATGCCGATCCTATTGATGGAAATGATAATGATGGTGATGGTTATATAGATAATTTTAGGGGTTGGGATATTGTGGGTGGCGATAATGACGCTTCACACACTACCGGTTTATATCACGGATCGTGGGCAGCAACTCAAGCGTGTGAAACTGCCGACAATAGTACTCAAGGGGTAGGTGTGGGTTACAATACTAAATTTCTTCCGGTAAAAGTAAACGATGCGTCGGGTGCTATTGTAGCGGGTTATGAAGGTATTGTGTATGCAGCCGATCATGGTTGTGCTATTATTAATGCTTCATGGGGCGATACTGCGGGGTATAATCAGTACGGACAAGATATTATCAATTATGCTACGATTAATAAAAATTCATTGGTGGTTGCAGCTGCCGGTAATATGAACAATGAAAGTATGTATTACCCGGCTTCATTTCATCATGTGCTAAGCATAGGTGGTAGTGACGAAGTGGATCATAAATGGGATAATTTGGCCGGACCAGGGAAAGGAAATGGTTCAACTTATAATGAGTTTGTAGATATGCTGGCACCTAGTAAAGGTATTTATGTGTGTTCGCAAGGAGGCTCTTTCTTTAAAGCTGGTGGTGGTACTTCTTTTGGTTCTCCTATGGTAGCAGCGGCCGGAGCTTTGGTTAAAAAAATGTATCCGGGTTATTCTGCCCTTCAAATTGGAGAGGTACTTAAAAATTCTGCAGATATAGTGGATACTATTGCTTTCAATACCACCTTTGCCGGCAAAATAGGTACCGGTAGATTAAATGTTTTAAGAGCGGTAACTGTATCTGGCTATCCGGGTTTTATTTTTGAAAACGGAGTATTTTCCGATAATGCAGATAATGTTTTTAGCGTGGGCGATACCATAAATTTAAATGGCGTTATCACTAATTATTTGACTGCCAGTACTAGTGCTTCAGTTGCATTAACTTGTTCCTCTTCTTATATAAGTGTGGTGAATGGCACAGTAAACATAGGAGCCTTGGCCACTCTTGGAACTCAAAATGTGAGCGGAAATAATTTGTCGTTTAAGGTCTTAAATGGTGTTCCGAATAACACTTATGTTATTGTGGTTTTAACTTTTACCGATGGTAATTATAAGGAATCTCAGGCTTTTAAAGTATTAGTGAATCCTAGTTACTTGAATATGGATGTGAATAACATTACTTTATCAATAGGCTCTAATAGTAAATTGGGTTACATGCAACCTAACCAGGGCACTGGGGCCGGCTTTACGAATAAAGGAAGTACAACTTATATTTGGTCGATGGGCTTGGTGGTTACCGACAAAACCCAAAAAGCATCCTACAGTGAGGCAGGAGATTTCACGGCTTTAAGTACTTTGAATGTAACCAATGGAGGAAATGAAGCCGATAAAGTTATTCTTGCGCACTCCAATGATAATGGTGCTGGTGTGGGTAAATTAGGTATTGAAGTAACTCAAAAAACGATTGGGTGGAATAAAGCCAATACTAAGGATTTTATTATTCAGGAATATCGAATTAAAAATACAAGTGGAACCAATTTAGATAGCGTTTTTGTTGGTTTGTATACCGATTGGGATAACCTTGTTTACAGTAGCGATACTGCTATTTATGATGCAGCTACTAAAATTGCCTATGTATTTGAAAAAAACACAATCTCCACATTTTCAGGGGTAAAACCATTGAGATACAATGCTACTGTTGGACATTATGCTTTTAATAATGATGGCTCGGCAGGGAGTATGAATATTTATGGAGCGGGTGGATTAAGCGATGCCCTTGCACATGCAGGAATTTCTGCAGGTAATTCAAGAGGAAATGCAGGTGGTGTTGATGTATCTCAGTTAGTAGGACAAGGTCCTTTTGATATTGCAGCGGGTGATTCAGTAACGGTTGCTTTTGCCATTATGGTGGGAAATAATTTGAATGATTTGACTTATCAAGCTTCTCAGGCCGATTCAATGTATTTAACCATACGATCAATTACAGTAGACACTTTAATTACCAAAGTTCAATGTAAAGATGGTACCAATGGAGCAGTGACCTTAAACACAATTTACGGTGTAGCTCCTTATTCTTTTAACTGGAGTACTACAGCCACTTCTGCTGGTGTTTCTAACTTAGCAGGAGGTTCATATTATTGTGATATTTCTGATGCAGTAAATAACAAAACACATATTGTGGTGAATGTTGCTGAACCAGCTTCTTACTTAACTTCATCTATCTCTGATAGTATTGATGTAAACGGTACTTGTAATGGTAGTGCAAAAGTTGTAGCGCTAGGTGGTGTGGCTGCTTACTCGTATTTGTGGGATGATGGTTCATCTCAAACGGTTGATTCAGCTGTAAATCTTTGTTCAGGAACTTATTCGGTAACTGTTACCGATTCTTGGGGTTGTGCCACTTCATCCAATGTGACGATCTCTGATGTAACTGCTGTAAACAAAGTGAATAATTTATCGATGAGCATATATCCTAATCCCGCAAATGATATTGCTTCAATTAAGTTAAGCGGTATTAACGGAGGTATGGTTCAATTGAAGTTCTTTGATCAAAGAGGCCGTTTGGTGATGGAAAGAAATATTAACTCGGTGTCGAATGATGCAATTATAAATATGAGCTTAAGTGATTTGAGTAGTGGAATTTATTCTGTACAAATTCAGAATAACAATCAGTTAACTATACAAAAACTGAATGTTTTGAAGTAGTTGGATAGTTATAAATAACCTATTCGGTAAATTACCGTAGAATAAAAGCGTTTTATTTATTTTTTTTAATGAGGAAAACACTTTTAATAGGATTTGTATTCTTGACTTTTAGTCTGTCGATGGCCCAAATTGAAGGGTTTAAGTCAGCCCCTAAAAGGTTTGAAATGCCTGCTTCTGTTAGAGATTCCGATTATTTACATCAAAATGTTGTATTTAAATTACGTCCTTCCAGTGCTTCATTGATAGAGGGAAATACAATCAATCACAGTGATCTAATTTCTTTACTCAAAATAATAGATGGAACTTTAATCAGAAAATTTCCTAATCACCATCCCTTTATTAATTCTAGGTCTAAGGTTGTGAATCCAATGGAAGGTCAACCTTTAGTTGATTTGTCGTTGATTTTTCAAATTGAATACAAATCATCTCATTCTATTGCTCAAATCATCAATCAACTATATGGATTTGGAATAGTAGAATATGCTGAACCTATTTATTTGCCGAGATTGTGTACGAATGATCCAAACTTCACTGATCAGTATTATTTGCAATTACTTCAAACACCGAATGCCTGGTGGATTCAGGATAGTGATACCAATATTGTGATTGGTATTGTAGATACTGGAGTTGAAATTACTCACCCTGATTTAATTGCTAATATTAAATATAATTATGCCGATCCTATTGATGGAAATGATAATGATGGAGATGGTAAAATTGATAATTTTTATGGTTGGGATTTAGGTGAGAATGATAATAATCCAACTCCAACGGCAGGTGGACACCATGGAACCTGGGTTTCTGGTTGTGCTGCTGCAGTTCACGATAATGGAATAGGTGGTGCTGGTGTTGGTAATACCACAAAGATTCTTCCTATAAAAATAACAAACTCAGCAGGATATTTAACTGCCGCTTATGATGGAATAGTTTATGCAGCAGACCACGGTTGTAAAGTTATTAATACATCGTGGGGAAGTCCGGGAGCTTATTCAATGTACAACCAGGAAATAGTAAATTATGCAGTGGTAAACAAAGGCTGTGTATTAGTAGCAGCTGCTGGTAATGATAATAATGAAGGGCTTTATTATCCGGCATCTTATGAAAATGTGATAAGTGTTGGAGGAAGTGATAAATTGGATCAGAAATGGTATGTTTCTAATGTGAAAGGATCGAATTACAACGATTATATTGATGTAGTGGCTCCTGCTCAGGCTATTTATACAACCTATCAAAATGGAACTTTTATCAATATAGGTGGAGGAACTTCATTTGCTTCACCTATGGTGGCTGCTACTGCGGCACTGGTGTTAGCAAAATATCCAAGTTATTCTCCACAACAGGTGGCTGCAATCATAAAAATGACCGCTACAGATATTTATTCTATTTCTTACAATCAACCTTACAAAGGTAAGTTAGGAACTGGTCGGGTGAGTACTTTGAATGCAGTTACAGCAATGACAGAAGCATATATTGCACCTTATAAAATAAGAACTAATTCCACGAGCTTTTCATCGGGAGACACATCAGTTTTTTATATTGACTTGATTAATTATTTATCGGTATCAAATGCTATTGATGTTACTATCTCTACAACAAATCCAGATGTTACCATTTTAGATTCAATGGCCACGTATGGTTGGATAGGCTCGCTGGAGATTAAGCAATCTTCAGATAATTTTAAAATTCTTGTTAATCCAAGTGCTTCAGTAAATGAAAGAATTAGTGTGATGGTAATAGCAACAGATGGAATTCACAAATGGAAGGAAATGATAGATTTTTTTGTGAATAAGGATTATGTTGATGTTCATGTGAATCAAATATCAACTTCAATAACAAGCTATGGAATGCTTGGATATAATTTTTCTATGATGGGTGAAGGATTCAAATACAAAAATTCATCTTCCTCTATTTTTGAAATGGGTTTAATAGTGGCGCAGGATTCTACCATCATTTCAACAGCAAGAGAAACCGATTTTTATTCACCATTTAATTTGAAGTCAACAACCAGCGGTGAATCAGATTTGGATGTTGAGGGAACATTTGATGACGCTTTTAATTCGTCTAATGTGAATGTAGATGTTAAAATTAAATCAATGGCATGGAGTTCTTCCGGAAATGATAAATACGTGATGGTTGATTATTGCTTCAAGAATAAAAATAATACGGATATCAATAATGCTTATATAGGATTATATACCGACTTTGATATTATAGATAGAAATAAAAATTTAGCCAATTATAATTCAGCAAAGAAAATTGGTTATGCCTATAAAGATAATGGTGATTATTTTGGAGTTCAGCTACTCAGTAATGAAACACCTTTTTATTATGCATTCAATACAGATGGGCGAAATAATAGTATTGCAACTGTAGATGGTTTTAGTAATGGAGAGCAGTGGAATTCGATGTCGAAGGGAGTTTCTCGCAGTTCTGCTGATTTGGGTGATGTGTCTACGATAATTGGAGCTGGACCATTGAATATTAAAGCGGGAGATTCTTTATGGATAACCTTTGCATTATTAGCGGGAGATAATTTGAATGATTTACTTACGAGTGCAACCAATGCAAATAATAAATACAAAGAGATTAGAGGTATTCAGTTGAGTTTACAAAATCTTACTGAAATTAGTTGTAATGGAGCTGCTGATGGTGAAATTGAAATGGCTGTGAATAGCTTGGGTGGTACATACACTACTTCATGGACTAATAACAACGACACCACCCCAAAGATATCTGGTTTAGGTCCTAATATGTATCAGATCAAAGTGAAAAACAAAAGAAATTTAGAAGCTTATCAATCTTTTACAATAAGTGAACCTCCGCTTTTAACAGCTTCTTTAACTAAGCAAAAAGATGTACTTTGTTATGGCACGAAAACAGGAGCTGTAAATTTGACTGTGGGTGGTGGTACTCCAAATTATTATTACAATTGGAATAATCCTGCCATTACTGGTGTTGCTAACCCTTCACTTCCTGCCGGTACTCATCATCTTACCGTAACAGACGTAAATGGATGTACAGCAGAAGATACTATTACCATTACTCAACCAAGCGCCTTAAAAGCTACTTGTTTTTGCATTAATGATACTACCGGTGAATGTATAGGTGTAGCAGGCGTGCATGCGCAAGGCGGCAGTGGAAGTTTATCGTATTTATGGAACGATGCCAATGCGCAAATTTCCGATTCAGCTACTGGTTTATGTGAAGGATCTTATTCTGTAATTATTACTGATATCAATAATTGTAAAGTATCGAAGGTGATGACTATTACTGGTAAACCAGCTTCTAATAATGGAAATGCAATTGATGAAATCAATTCTGATTTATTCAAATTAACAGCTTTCCCAAATCCTGCAGCTACTTATTTCATTCTGGAGTTTGAAATCGATAAACAAGCTTCTATCAATTTATCTTTATATGATGAACAAGGAAGATTATCGAAATCAATTTTGAATGGTGAATATAAACAAGGCGCTTATAAGGTTGTAGTGTGTAGTAATGATTTGGCTAATGGTTATTATTATTACAAACTGCTTTCCAATAACAATTCGGCTAGCGGCAAGGTAACGGTGATAAATTAATCGTCGCAATATTTTCTTCCCCCGTCAGGTTTTTTTTATAACTTTCCCAAAAATTTAGTTTTATGGATATTTCAGGAATTTTTGCGATTAGTGGTAAACCGGGTTTATTTAAGAGTATTGCCCAAAGCAAACACGGAGTGATTGTGGAGTCGTTAATTGATAAAAAAAGATTTAATGCTTATACAAGTTATAAAGTGAGTTCATTAGAAGATATTACAGTGTTTTCTGTAGATGAGGATGTTACATTATTAGAAGTATTCAAAAGCATAGCCGAAAAAGAAAATTATAAAGCAATTCAAGTAATTGAAACAGCAAACAAAGAAGATTTAAGAGCTTATTTCGCTGTTGTTGTACCTACTTATGATGCAGATCGTGTTTATGATTCTGATATCAAGAAAATTTTAAAATGGTATAATTTATTACATCAAAATGGAAGAATAGTGAAGGCTTCAGAAGTGAAGGAAGAAGTTAAAGATGTAGAAGTAGCTAAGGAGGAAACAAAATCGGAAAAGCCCAAAGCAAAAGCACCCAAAGCAAAGGCAATTACAAAAGAAGAGAAGAGCGAGGAAAAAGCAGTAAAACCAGCGGTGAAAAAGAAAGCTCCCGCAAAAAAGAAAGCTGAGTAATTAGATATTAAATAAAAAAACTCCTGATTTATCAGGAGTTTTTTTTGTTATATCATATTGACTTCTCTTTCCAGTTCAATTCCAAAGATGTCGTTTATGGATTCAATGATTTTTGAAGAAAGATCGTAGATCTCTTTACCCGTGGCGTTACTGTAGTTCACCAGCACCAAAGCTTGGTTTTTATGCACTCCGTAATTACCAAATGTTTTTCCTTTCCAACCTGCTTTTTCAATCAGCCAACCTGCAGCAACTTTCACGTTTTCACCAGCAGGGTAAGAACTTATATCAGAGTATTTTAATTTTAATTCGTTGAATTTTACTTTTGAAATTACTGGATTTTTGAAAAAACTTCCGGCATTTCCTATTTCTTTTGGATCGGGTAATTTAGATCTTCGAATACTACACACAGCATCACTAATTGCTTTAACACTCAATTCTGTAATACCTTTGCTGCTGAGTTCATCTTTTATTTGCCCGTAATCAATCTTGAATTCGGGGGACTTATTTAGTTTAAAAGTAACTGAAGTGATAAAATATTTTCCTTTCAATTCGTGCTTGAAAATACTTTCACGATAACCAAAATTACAATCGGAATTATTGAATGATCTTGTCTCACCTGTTTCTAAATTTATTGCTTCACAGGAGTGAAAGGTATCTTTGATTTCAACCCCATATGCTCCAATGTTTTGTATCGGTGCGGCACCAACGGTTCCGGGTATTAGGGAAAGATTCTCTATTCCACCTAAATTTTTAGCAATTGCAAATTGCACGAATTCGTGCCATACTTCACCGGCTGCCGCTTTTAGCAAACAATATTTTTCATTTTCATGGATAACTTCAATTCCTTTAAGGTTATTTTTTAAAATCAAACCATTGAAATCCTGAGTTAATAGCATATTACTTCCTCCACCTAGAATTAAAGTATTAAATTCGTTCGGATATTTCGCAGCAATTACTTTTTTGAGAATTTCAATATTGTTGATTTCAATGAAATGACTAGCATTTGCATTGATATGAAATGTGTTGAATGGGTGTAATGAAACGTTGGTTTGAAGTATCATACCTTAAAGGTAATTACGAATTATTTATTTGTAACCGCATGAATTTATATTTTTGCACAAAAGAGAGTTGATTTGAAAAAGATTATCGTATCTGTAATAAATGATTTATCTACTGATCAAAGAGTACACAGGCATTGTGATACACTGGTGAAGAAGGGATATGAGGTATTGTTGGTAGGGCGTCAATGGAGAGATAGTCTTCCTATTGAGGGGAGAAATTATTCTACCAAGAGAATGCGACTTCTGTTTAATAAAGGTGCTTTATTTTATGCTGAATACAATATTAGATTGTTTTTCTTTTTATTGTTTACCAAAGCTCATGGCTATTTTAGCAATGATTTAGATACCCTTCTACCTAATTTTTTATGCTCTATAATCAAAAGAAAACCATTGATTTATGATAGTCACGAGTATTTTACTGAAGTTCCTGAACTTCAAAACAGAAAGTTTCCTCGAGGTGTTTGGATAGCGATAGAAAAATTAATTTTCCCTAAACTAAAAAATGTAATTACTGTCAATACTTCTATTGCAAACATCTATCAGTCAAATTATGCGGTAAGTATGGCTGTTGTTAGAAATGTACCGTTGAGTAGAAATATACCCAAAGTTTCCCGCGAAGAATTAGGAATTGATCCCAATAAAAAAGTGATGATTTTACAGGGTGCTGGCATTAATAAGGATAGGGGGGTGGAGGAATTAGTGGAAGCTATGTGGTATATACATTCTAATGATATTCTGTTAATTATTGTTGGAACCGGTGATGTGATGGAAAAAATTGATGAATTGGTTTGGCGTCATGCTTTAGAGAAAAAAGTGATGCTCACCGGAAAGCTTCCAATGGAAGATGTAGTGAAATATACTTCTATAGCCGATTTAGGTATAACTTTAGATAAAGATACCAATTTGAATTATCGCTATAGTTTGCCCAATAAACTCTTTGATTATATTCAGTGCGGATTACCTGTTTTTGCTACCAATTTGGTAGAAGTGAAACGCATAATTGATCAATATGAATTGGGAGAAGTAGCCAGTCATTTAGAGGCCAGTTATTTAGCAAAAAAATTGGAAGAACTAATGCATGACGATGAAAAACTAGCCAGATACCGGGCAAATTCTGTTAAAGCCTCTCTGGAGTTAAATTGGGAAAATGAAAAAGTTGTTTTAGAACAAGTGATTGATAATGCCTACCATTAAAAAATTAAATTTAGTTGCATTTGCAATTCCTTATCCGCCCAATTACGGTGGAGCTATTGATGTCTTCTATAAAATAAAAAACTTGCATGCATTGGGTGTTTCGATTGTTTTACATGTTTTCAGGTATGATACAAGAGAGATAGGAGAGTTGGAGAAATACTGTGATAAAATTTATTTCTACGAAAGAAAAAGAAGTTTTTTTGATCAACTTTCTTTTTTGCCCTTTATTGTAAAATCGAGAGATAGCCTAGAGTTGTTGGGAAATTTAAAATCTAACAATTATCCAATTTTGTTCGAGGGCTTACACACTACCTTTGTGATGAATCACCCCGATTTACAGAATCGTAGTAAATTTCTACGTATGCATAATATTGAAAGTGATTATTATAGTCACTTGTGTGCAGCGGAAAAATCATGGCTAAAGAAATTGTTTTTTTGGTTTGAGTCGAAAAAACTTAAAAAATATGAGAATCGCGCATTATCAGGAAATATTAAGATCATTGCAATTTCAAAAAAAGATGAAATATTTTTAAATAAACAATTTGGAAATACTACTATGGTAGGAGCTTTTCATGCGTTTAACACCTTGCAAATAAAAGAAGGAAAAGGCAATTTTGCTTTTTATCATGGCAAATTAGATGTGGCAGAAAACAATGAGGCGGCTTTGTTTTTAGTGCAAAAAGTGTTTTCTAAAATCAATTATCCTTTGATTATTGCCGGATCAAATCCTAGTTTTGAACTTATGGAGGAAGCCAAAAAATATGCGCATATAGAAATAAAATCTTCTATCTCTACCGATCAAATAAATGCACTGTTACAAGATGCTCAGGTGAATGTTTTACCAACTTTCCAAGCTACAGGTGTAAAGTTAAAGTTATTGTCGGCATTGTATTCCGGGAGGTTTTGTTTGGTAAATGATTTTATGATAAAAGGCACTGGATTAGATCAATATTGTACTGTTGTAAATGATCCCGAAGAATGGATGTCGGCTTTAAAGAAAATAGAAAACAATGTTTTTAGTTCCGAACTCGTGGAGGAAAGAAGAGAGATTGTTAGTGGTGATTTCTCCAATGAACCCAACGCAAAAAAACTTTACAAAATTCTATTTGCTTCTTCGTGAATGTTTTGATTCTCAAAACGAATGGTGCGTGCTGCAAAATTTTTAATTAAGCTGTGATCATGTGTTGCCATTACCACCGTTGTACCTTCTTTGTTGATATTAAATAATAGTTTAATAATGCCTTCTGATGTTTCTGGATCTAGGTTTCCGGTGGGTTCGTCAGCTAAAATTATTCTCGGACGGTTTAATAATGCTCGTGCAATAGAAACTCTTTGTTGTTCTCCTCCTGAAAGTTGATAAGGAAATTTATGTTCTGATTCACTTAAATTTACTTCCCACAATACTTCTTTGATTCTGGTTTCAATTTCACTTTTCTCAGTCCATCCGGTAGCCGTTAACACGAATAGTAAATTATCTTTTATAGTTCTGTCGTGTAACAATTGAAAGTCCTGAAAAATGATTCCCAATTGTCGTCTGAGCATAGGAATTTCTTTGCGTTTTATTTGTGCCAGATTGTAATTGATGATTTTTGCTTCTCCTGATTTCGGCTCTAGTTCGGCATAGAGTAGTTTCAAAATACTACTTTTTCCGCTTCCGGTTTTACCAATTAAATAAACAAATTCCCCCTCGTTAATAGTTAAACAGATATTATCGAGAACCTTTTGTTCTCTTTGAAAAACATCTACATTTTTTAATGATATCAATTCACTCATAAGTATGATAAAACTATATTATTTAATTGTTTGCTAAAATAGCTCATTCATTTTTTAATGAACAAGCACTGTTAACTATTTCTGTTTAGTTTGTTATCAATCAATTTTATCAATTCACCCACATTATTCAAATCCATTACTTCCAGGAAATGAAATTCAAGTTCATATTTCTTCTCAATTTCGTTGAGTAAAACAATATTCGTCATTGATGTCCAAGTGTCAATATCATTAGCATTTAATTCATCCTTGAGTTCAATGTTTTCTTTTCTGAAAACTCGCTTGAAAATTTCTGTTAATTCATTTTTTATTTCTTCCATTTTCAAAATTTTATTTCTTAAAGCTGCTTATCAGTTCATGATTGTCGACTTTTCCATTTTCATTCAGGGGCAAAGATTTGAATACTTTTATCATTTGAGGTAGCATATAGGGTGGCAGCTTTAATTGGAGGTATTGTAATATTTCTTTTTCAATATTTTCTTTTTCACTTTCAATAGCTAAAACTATTTGGGAGCTTTCCATTATAGGTATTAGTAATGCAATTGCCCTTTTCACCTGATGGTTTTGCAAAGCATGAAATTCTATTTCGTTCAATTCAATTCTATAGCCGTTAAGTTTTATTTGTTGGTCGCTTCTTCTTACAAAAAATAAAATATCATTTTTATCTTTTATGCAGATATCTCCCGTTTTATAAGCTGTGCCAGTATAATTTTCAGTTCTTATTTTGCGAAAACACTCTTTTGTTCTCTCTTCGTTTTTCCAATATCCATTCGCTACTTGAGGTCCAAAGAGGTATAGTTCACCTTCTATATCAGTTTCGGTAATTTCTTCTCCTTTTTCGTTTAGTAACATTGTACCCATATTATTAATCGATCGACCTAATGCAACAATTCCTTTGTGTTGTGTTGATTCATGGTTGTGTACGAAAAATTCTGTTACATATACCGTTGCTTCCGTTGGCCCATAAGAATTTATGATCATGCCCTTTGGGGTACATTTTTTCCAATTTTCAGCATCTGTATTTAGTAATGCTTCACCACAAAAAAATGACCATTTTAGTTCCGGTAAATGGATTTGGTGATAGTATGTGCCCAACTGGTGAATTACAGAGGGAACAAGATATGCCTTCGTGATTTTGTGAATGCTTAAAGTTTTTAAAACTTGTAAATAGGTCATCTTATTTTCCGGTACAACAAAAAGTTGAGCGCCACTGCAAAATGAAAAAAGTGTTGGTAAAACAGAAAAATCAAAGGTTAATTCAAACATTTGAAGTATTCTGTCATTTGAATTTAAATCGTATTCTTTGTTTAGTAAGTGAGCTGAAATCAAGTTCGATAAATTACCATGATTGATGGCTACACCTTTTGGTGTTCCTGATGTTCCCGAAGTGTAAAGTAGATAAGCGTAACTATTCACATCGATTACGGGAATTGCAATTTCTGTTGTTGAAGAGTCGTAGCTTTGTGTACTAATAAAATTGATTTTATTTTCGAAATGATTTTTTAATTCCATTAACTTTTCATTCCCTTTCTCATAAACAATAAGGTCGATTCCGCTGTTTTCAATTACCTCAATGAGTCTATCGGTTGGCCATTTTTTGTTGATGGGAAAATACCCTTTACCCGTTGAGAGAATAGCCCAGATAGAGCTGTATGTTTTCACAGAGTCTTCGCAATAAATGCCAATAAAATCAGATTTTGAATCGACTGATTTTATGGATTTATTAATGCTGCATACTTGAAGTAAAAATTCCTCATATGAGGAATCTTTCTCATTAATGTGAATGGCTAATTTTTTGGCATGCTTTTTACAACTTTCTAAAAACAGCTGAAAAATATTGTAAAAAGATGGCCTATTCATCATGTGGTGAATGTAATAAACAAAGATAAAAGTTTAACTAATTTAAATTCAAAGATATATATGATTTACAGCCTTTTTTTCGTTTTAACACAATGTGGTTGATAATTATTAATCATTACATCTACTAAACCGTAGGGCATTGCATACATTTAACTTGTATAAAAGTCATTTCATGAAAATAAAATCATTCTTGTTCTTGTTGATTTTTCAGTTGAGTTTTCTTCTGAATTTTGCCCAACGAACTGCTGTGTATACTAATCCTGATGCTGGATACAAGAAAGCTTTAGAGCTTTTTGAAAAGGAAAAATATAGTTCGGCTCAACGCGAATTTTCGAGAGTTTTACAGGAAACCCCTGATCAATATTCTGAAAATAGAATGAATACAGAGTTTTATTCGGCATTGTGTTCTTTCAAGCTGTATAACAATGATGCGGAAGAAATGTTTTTGTCGTTTTTGAATCATCATCCTTCCAGTCCTAAAGTAAAAATCACTCGTTTTTATTTGGCCATTTTCAATTATCGTAAACAAAATTGGACTAAAGCTGTGGAGTGGTTTGAGCAAATACATACGCATGATTTAACTACTGTTGACTTGGCAGAATACAATTTCAAATTAGGCTATTCTTATTTGCAAAAAAACGATACCACTAAAGCTCAAGCTCAGTTTTATACTTCAAAAGGGGAAGAATCAGAGTATAAAATTTCAGCTCTGTTTTATTATTCGCATATTGAATATTCAAAAGGGAACTTAGAAACAGCGTTGATTGGATTTGATCAGCTAAGAAATGATCCTGATTTCGGACCAATTGTTCCTTATTACATTGCTCAAATCTATTATCTACAAAAGAAAAATCAGGAGCTGGTAGATTACGCAATTCCTCTTTTAGAGAATGCAAAACCAGCTAGAATACAAGAAATTTCCCGATTGATTGGTGATGGATATTATGAAATGAATCAGTACGATAAAGCTTTGCCTTATTTGCAAAAATTTGCGGAGGCTAACCAATCGAATACCAATGAAGATATTTATCAAATGGCTTATACCCACTATAAGTTGCAACAATATAAAGAGGCAGTTATTTTATTTCAAAAAGTAGTGGATAAAGACACTCCAATGGGACAAATGGCTTTATATTACATAGGTGATTCTTATATGCATTTGAATAATAAGGAAGCTGCCAGAAATGCTTTTCGTTTTGCGTCGAAGGCCGATTTTGATACCATTGTTGCTGAAAATTCAACTTTCAACTACGCTAAATTATCTTACGAATTATCTATAGATCCATATCATGAAGCAATTTATGCCTTAGAGGATTTTATCAAAAGATTTCCTGAATCATCCAGAATTGATGATGCCAGAAAATATTTGCTGGAAGTGTATTTAACTACCAACGATTACCGTCAGGCGATTGATGCGATAGAAAAAATCAAAAACAAAGGACCTGAATTGCAATATGCCTATCAACGTATTTCTTATTTCCGTGCTATTGAATTGTTTAATGATGAGAAGATATTGCAGCAGGAGGGTAAATTGAAAGAGAATTTTATTAATGCAATTTTCTTTTTCGACAAATCTTTAAAATACAAAGTTGATCCTAAAATTGTAGCCGAGTGTCACTATTGGAAAGGTGAGGCTTACTATCGTTTGAATAAGATAGATTCGGCACTTAACTGCTACAATAAGTTTTTGGCTTCTCATGTATCTCCCGCATTGAAAGAAGAGAAAGAGGTGTATTACAATATTGGTTATTGTTATTTCGATAAGCAGGATTATAAATTAGCTGCAGAGGCTTTCCGTAAATATTTTGCGGAGAATGAAAAATTGCGATCACCAAAAATGAATGACGCCTTAATTAAGGTGGCTGATTGTTATATTGTGACTAAAGGTTACAATAACGCGGTTCAGTATTATTCAAAAGCTCTAGAAGTAGGAGATTTAAGAGGAGATTACACCATGAAAATGTTGGCTCGTTCTTATGAGTTATTGGCTCGTCCTACTGATCAGGCAGATGTTTTGGTGAATTTGATTAATAAATACCCTCATTCGGTTTATCAGGATGATGCTAAAATGACTTTAGCACTCATTTATTTTTCAGCTAAAAAATACGATGAAGCTATTCGTTACTACAATAAAGTAATTGCAGAACATTCGAATAATTCTGATTTGGTTCAACAAGCTTATGCTGGTATTGGAGCTATTTATCGCGCTCAAAATAAAAATGAAGAAGCAATTGGGTATTATGAAAATGCAATTAAGGAAAATCCAATGGGTGCAGAAGCTAAAACTTTATTGGAGATACATAAGGATTTGTCGATCGCGCTTAGTAATCTTGAACGCCACGAATTATTCAGAGGGTCGATAGGGGCTCCTCCCATTGGTACTTTTGAAAAAGATAGCATTTCGTTCGCTGTTGCTGAAAAACATTACAATGAAAAACATTATGAGTCAGCTATATCCAATTTGAAAAGTTATCTAACGGAATTCCCTAACGGGTTTTTTGCCTTACAAGCCAATTATTTTTTAGCACAAAGTTTATATACTCTTGAGCGTTATACTGAATCGTTGAATTATTACCGTTATGTGGTAGAAAAACCTAAAGGTGAGTACACAGAAAATTCATTGTATAGAGCTGCCTTGATTTTACAGTCGCAAGCACAAACCGAAGAAGCTGTAAAATATTTTTTATCGCTTGAAGATATTTCACAGGTGCCTTCATTCAGGTATGATGCACAAATTCATTTGATGAGAGATTATGCAGCAAAGGAAAATCATGAAAAGGCAATTGAATATGCCAACAAAGTTTTAGAAAATGCCAATACCTCTGCTGCCGAAAAGCAAGAAGCGCACATGATTTTAGCTAGAAATTATTTGGCCTTATTCACTTGGGATTCAGCCAAAATTCATTACGATATAGTTGCTTCAGGCACTCAAAATGAATTGGCTGCTGAAGCAAAATATTCTTTGGCCTATATCTTATATGTTCAAATGAAATATGATGCATCTATTGATGCAGTATATAATTACGCTAAAAAAATGTCGAATTACCCTAAATGGGTAACTAAAGGATTGTTGTTGTTGTCGGATGATTATTTAGCTAAAGACGATAAATTTCAAGCTAAATACGCGCTAAAAACTATCATCGATAATTTCAAAGGAGAGGAAAGTTTAAAGCAAGAAGCTATCAAAAAATTGGAAAGTATTGAGGCTTCAGAAGTGGAGCAGTCGGCCCCAGCACCACAAGAAGAAATTATTATTCGAGGAAATGAATCAGGTGCTGAAAATCAAGAAGCGCCTAAGGAAGAAGTTAAACCTTTAAATGAGGGAAATAATGAAGGAAAATAAGTTAAAAACCGTTTGGGTAGGAATTGCGTTTTTAACCGCAATGCATACATCTTTGGCTCAAAATGCTATTGATGTGCATCTAAGAGATGTGGATGTGAAAACAGAACCGTCAGAAAAAATTAATGATAATCCATCTTTTCACGATACGGTGAAAGTGAATACTGAATTGAAATACGGAATGGTGGAACGTAAAGCTACTTCTAATTTTAAAGTTCGTCCGATTAGTCCTCCTAAAATTGGAACAGGTGCCATGGATGTTGATAAGTTATACAATGGTTTTGTGAAAGCAGGAATTATTGATTTTAGAAATATACCATTTATTGATGCCCATTATGGTTCAAAATACAATCGTGATTATGTGTATAGTGTGGGTTTGAATCATTTTGGTTCCGACTTAAAAACCGCATCACCTGACAGGGCGCGATTTACACAAAGTGGTTTAGATTTTTCGGGCAAACGTTTTTTGAAAAACCATGTGCTTAGTGCCGATTTGGCTTACGATTACAATACTTATAGGTACTATGGTTCGGAAATTCCAATGGATGCATTAAATACCGATGCTAGAAAACAATTGTTTGCGAAAGGTCATTTACAGCTAGCGGCATGTAGTAAAGAATCGAATACAAGTATTCCTTATCATAAAATTATGGTTGACTATTTTAATATTTTCGATCGTTATGGCATGATGGAAAACAGATTGGCTTTTGGGGGTAAGGTAAATCCCGAAATTGACCTCTTAAAACCCTATCATCTCAAATTGAATTTAGCAGGAACTATCGATTGGTTTAATTATAAAAATGATGCTAGTAATTTCAGTAAAAATTCAATTTTAGGAACTGTATTAACTTCATTTCATTATAATGTTGGAAAAATTAAAGCTAATGCAGGATTTAATTGGTATTTCCTTCAAGATGATACTTCGGGTTTTAGAGTTTATCCAATTGCCGATATAGAATATACCTTAATTAAGGATGTATTTGTTGCTTACGGAAAGTATCAACGGTATTTTCAACGTTATGATCAGTGGGCTCATGCTGAGTTGAATCCCTTCTTTAATACTTCAATGCAACTTACCAATACTCGTCATTTAAATAATTTTACTGCAGGTTTTCGAGGAAATATTAGTTCTAAAATCAATTTCAATTTAGGTATTGAGTTCGATCAAATGAAAAATCTTCCAATGTATGTAAATGATCTTACTTCCTTTGGAAATCGATTGTTTACCGTAGTTACTGATGATGTTTCTATGTTTAGATCCTACGGACAGTTTTCTGCCGAACTAAAGAAATTTCAGTTTGCTGTGAAAGCCGATTACCGTCAATATACCGCCTACAACGAATTGAAAGCATGGCAAATGCCCACTTTTAATGCTGGCTTTTCCGGTAAGTATAATTTTCAAAATCTTATTCATTTAACTGCTGAAGTATATTATTTAGGTGGAATTTATGCTAAAGAATATGATCAAAGTAATCAGGCCATTGCTGTTGAGCTTCCAGGTATTGTAGATGCTAATTTTGGAATTGAATACAAATACAGTAAAAGATGGAATGCTTTTATTAACGTAAATAACTTCCTGAATAAACAGTATCGCAGATGGAATAATTACCCTAATTATGGGTTGAATTTCCTAGGAGGATTGAGCTGTTCATTTTAATATAAAAAGTGAAGAAAATAGATTTAAAAATCACATTCAATAAATAAAACTCCTGCTTTGTTAATTAGTTGTTGAAAAATGCGATAATTCACCAGTATTTTCGCATGCCTCAGAGATTTAAAAGTGGTATATTCGCATCACTAAAAAATAATCTTAAATGAGCGCAACAACAGAGAATTCGTATTCAGCGGATAGTATCCAGGTTTTAGAAGGTTTAGAAGCGGTTAGAAAACGACCTGCCATGTACATCGGTGATACCGGTGTAAAAGGTCTTCACCATTTGGTTTATGAAGTAGTTGATAACTCCATTGATGAGGCCTTAGCAGGTCATTGTAACGATATTCACGTTACCATCAATCCAAATAATTCTATTACTGTTATAGATAACGGTAGAGGTATTCCAACAGCACATCACACTAAAGAAAATAAATCGGCTTTAGAGGTTGTAATGACCGTTCTGCATGCCGGTGGTAAATTCGATAAGGATTCTTACAAAGTTTCTGGTGGTTTACATGGGGTAGGGGTATCATGCGTTAACGCCTTATCTATTGATTTAAAAGTTCGTGTTTTCCGTGAGGGAAAAATATGGCAACAAGAATACTCTTGTGGTAAGCCTAAATATGATGTTAAAATCGTGGGCGAATCGGAGAGAAGAGGTACGGAGGTTACTTTCTTACCTGATGCAACCATTTTTACTGAATCTGTTTATTCTTATGATATTCTTGCTAAGAGAATGAGAGAACTAGGTTTCCTTAATAAAGGTATCAAAATCACTTTGGTGGACGGTAGAGAGGAAGCTAAAGATGATCAGGGAAATCAATTGACAGAGGTATTCTATTCTGAAAGAGGTTTACCTGAGTTTGTTGAATATTTGGATGCAGCAAGAGAAAAATTAATTCCAGATGTAATTTATTTTGAAGGTGAAAGAAACGGTATTCCTGTTGAGGTTGCTATGCAATACAACACTTCTTACACGGAAAATATTCACGCTTATGTGAACAATATAAATACTCATGAAGGTGGAACGCATTTAATGGGTTTCAGAAGAGGTTTAACCAGAACTTTAAAATCTTATGCTGATAAATCAGGCATGCTTTCAAAACTTAAATTTGAAATTAGTGGTGATGATTTTCGTGAAGGATTAATTGCAGTTATTTCTGTTAAAGTTCAAGAGCCTCAATTTGAGGGACAGACCAAAACCAAATTAGGTAACAAAGAAGTAGTGGCTCCTGTTGATCAGGCGGTGAGTGAAATGCTATCCAATTATTTAGAAGAGCATCCTAATGAAGCGAGCATTATTGTAAGTAAAGTTATTTTGGCCGCACAAGCGCGAGTTGCCGCAAACAAAGCGCGTGAAATGGTGCAAAGAAAAAGTGTTCTTTCTGGCGGTGGCCTGCCTGGTAAGCTTTCCGACTGTTCTGAAAAAGATCCTGCTTTATGTGAAATATATCTTGTCGAGGGAGATTCTGCAGGTGGTACCGCTAAATCGGGCCGTGATCGCAAGTTTCAAGCTATTCTTCCTTTAAGAGGTAAAATTTTAAACGTAGAAAAAGCAATGCAACATAAGATTTTTGAAAATGAAGAGATCAAAAATATTTATACAGCTCTAGGCTTAACCATTGGAACCGAAGAAGATTCTAAAGCATTAAATTTAACGAAACTGAGATACCATAAAGTTGTCATCATGTGTGATGCCGATGTGGATGGTTCTCACATCGCAACTTTGATTCTTACTTTCTTCTTCCGTTATATGAAAGAAATGATCGAAAGAGGATACATATATATAGCTACACCTCCTCTTTATTTGGTTAAAAAAGGAAAAGCCGAAAGATACTGCTGGACTGAAGAGCAACGTGAGGAAATTGTAAAAGAACTTACTGGTGGCGGAAAAGAAACAGGTATTAATATTCAACGATACAAAGGTTTGGGAGAGATGAATGCTGAGCAATTGTGGGATACTACAATGAACCCTGAATTTAGAACTCTACGTCAGGTGACCGTTGAAAATGCTGTTGAAGCCGATAGAACTTTTGCTATGTTGATGGGTGATGAAGTTCCTCCAAGAAGAGAATTTATTGAAGCAAATGCTAAGTATGCCAAAATTGATGCTTAGCCAATTTAAATATGTTTAAATAGTTTATTTACAGAATTATATATCATTATTAAGAAACTCTCCTTTCCACTATTCAGTATAAGTAGGAAAGGGGAGTTTTATGATTTTAAGAATAAACATATCGCCCATACTAAATCCAATCTTTCTATTGGGTTTATCTTTTTTGATCTCATTTTCTTCTTTTGCTCAGATAGAAACCTACAAATGGACTTTTGGGAATGGTGTAGGTTTGGATTTTGGTTCAGGAGGTTCCCCGGTAACATTTAGTCATTCAATGACGGTAAATAAAGTTTACGAATCTACTTCCTCTGTTAGTGACGCTTCTGGTAATATACTTTTTTATACCAATGGTTATAGTGTTTGGAGTGCTAATGGGTCTGTTATGAGTGGAGGTAACCAAACTTTAAAAGTAGGATTAGGTGGAACTAATGGTAGTGCCGTTCAGGGAGTAACTATAGTAAAAAATCCTTTTTTAACAGGTATATACTATGTTTTTACTACGGATGCTGCCGATGACGCAGGAGATTATGGTTTTAATTATGCTACTGTAGACATGACACAAAATAGTGGTTTGGGGTCTGTTAGCGCTATTACTCGATTAAAAGATGAAAGCGGAGTAAATTTTAATACTACAGAAATGGTAGGTGTTGTGGCTCACTCCAATTCAACAGACATATGGATCGTTACTCACGTTTGGAAATCGGGAGGTTCCTCAAAGTTTTTGGCCTATAAATTATCCAATTCAGGAATATCTACACCTGTAGCTACTTCATTAGGGTACAATTATACTACTAAAGATGAAGGACGTGGTTCTTTGGCTTTTTCTGCCGGAGGTACTCGAGCAGCAGTAGTGCACCATCATCAAAACTGGCCTTATACCAATGCTCTTGAATTGTACGATTTCAATAATTCAACTGGTGTATTTTCTAACTTGGTAACTTTGGGAAATACCAACTGGAATAATTATGCTTCCGGATATAGTGCAGTATTTTCACCTGATGGATCAAAATTGTATGTAAGTTTCATTACTTATCAGGGAATTGTTCAATACGATTTAACCAGTTGGGGAACTCAGGCAACTATAAAAGCTAGTGAAACCTTGATTTCAGGATCTACATCTGGTGAATATGGACAAATGAAAATTGGTCCCAATGGAGTTTTGTATAAAGCACGTTTGGGCGCTAGTTATGTGGCTACTATTACAGGGAACTTAAATGGTTCGGCGGCATCATTGACTTATACTAATAATGGATTGAGTTTGAGTCCTACAGGAACTTCTTCTTATTCTATGCCTAATATGTTTGTGAGAGCAGCTAATCCTCTTCCTGTTGAGTTGGTTTCTTTTGGTGCGAAGTTGGAAGGTGATTATGTGCGTATTTCTTGGACCATTGCTTCGGCTATCAATAATGATTATTTCAGTGTTGAACACTCTTTTGATGGAATCACATTCAATGAAATTGAAAAAGTAAATGGAGTAGGGAATAGTAATGATTTTAAAATGTTTTCTGTAAATAATTATGCTTTTTCTGAATTGAATTATTACCGTTTGAAAATAGTGGATTATAATGGTGATTACAGTTATTCAAAAACTGTTATGGTGAAAACCACTTTAAATAAAGAGATTTCTTTTCTGTGGAATAATCAGCAGTGTTCTATTTCTATGAATGCTAGTGAAAATACTATGGTAGAGATTTTTTCCACTACAGGAGAAAATAAGCATAAACAAAACACTGTTTTCAGTAGTGCGAATCAAACTCTTGTTATTCCTTTTTCTGATCTCGAAGCAGGAGTGTATTTTGTGAGATTGAGTACTCCAACCGAGGTTTTACTTTCAAGAAATATAGTTTTGGTAAAATAAAAAATCCCCTCTGCTAACAGAGGGGATTTTTTATTGAATCGATTAATTTCTTACTTCAGATATTCCACAGTCGCTTTCCCATTACTATCATAAGTAACCATACACACAGGGAATCCCTTTTCTTTAGATACCCATACATATCCGGTTGTATTGATTAAAGGAATTTTTGGTGTTTGAATTCCTAGTAAGTTTGCATAAGAAGTATAATCACCCCAAGCGCCACCATATAAATGTCCTTCGTATTTAACGGTCATTGTTCCGGGTGTTAGTTTATATTTTAAACAATCATATGTTCCGCTTGGAGTGGTAATTTTTCCACAACCATTAATACTAAATACATTGCTTCCAGAGAATGTTGCTCTTACTGAGTCAAAATGCAGAGTAAAGAATCCTACAGTAATGATAGTGTCGAAAGGAATTTGAGCAGAAGCTTTGTATCCATCCGATTGTGATTTGTTCATTTCCAAAGTATAAGGAATGAAAGTAGCCGGATTAGCAAAGGCCGGAAATAAAGTAATGTTTTTCAATATTGGTGGAATTTGAGCACCAAGAATTACAATTCCTGAATCAGTTCCTGCAGCTGCCAATGAGTTGTTACCTTCAGTAACAATGAAATTAGCGCTGGGGAATTTAGAAGCCAAAAGCTGAGTCGCAGGAGCGGCGAAGTTAAAGGTGTCTTGTTTATCATTCGCTAGTGTGCCGAAATTCCAAGTTGAGTTGGCACCAGTTGCTGCATATAAGTTCGTGTCTCCGGCAAAAGCGGTATCTGTTGCTAGAATATACATTGTTCCTGCTACCGGGCCGTTGGTTTTATTAATGGTTTGTGTACAAGGATCAACAACATTGTTGTTATTGTTTCCCGAATCATCATCGTCGGTTGTCTTTTTTTTACATGAGGTCATTGCCACTGCAGCAATAAGTCCGAATTGAAGTAATTTTTTTTGTAACATGAGTGTTGTTTTTAGTAAGTTGATCTTAACTCAGACGTTAAAATAGAAATTAGTTGCCTTATCCCTTCTTTTTTATCGATTTATTTTGTGTTTTTTTGAGGAAATGATGTACGTTTGTGTGCTTTCAAAAACCAGTATAATTAAATCTTATTGATATGAAAATTACCGTTGTAGGAGCAGGAAATGTAGGCGCAACATGTGCTAACGTTATTGCTCACAAAGAATTAGCAAATGAAGTAGTTCTTCTCGACATTAAAGAAGGTGTTGCAGAAGGGAAATCTTTAGATATGTGGCAAACTGCCCCTATCAACATGTACGATTCAAGAGTTGTTGGTTCAACTAACGATTATTCTAAAACTGCCGGATCTGAAGTGGTTGTAATTACTTCTGGTTTACCAAGAAAACCAGGAATGAGCCGTGATGATCTTATCGCTACCAACGCAGGTATCGTTAAATCGGTAACTGAAAATATCATTAAGTATTCTCCTAATGCTATCATCATTGTGGTTTCAAATCCATTAGATGTTATGACTTACTGTGCTTATTTGAACGCGAAAACACACAAAAATAAAGTAATGGGTATGGCTGGTATTTTGGATACCGCTCGTTACAAAGCATTTTTATCTACTGAATTGAATGTTTCTACTAAGGATATCCAGGCATTGTTGTTAGGAGGCCATGGAGATACAATGGTTCCACTTCCTAGATATACTACTGTAGGAGGTATTCCCGTTACTGAATTAGTCTCTAAAGATAAATTAGATGCTATTGTTGAAAGAACTAAAAAAGGTGGTGGTGAGTTAGTAAATTTGATGGGTACTTCTGCTTGGTACGCTCCAGGTGCTGCTGCTGCTCAAATGGTTGAAGCTATCGTTCGCGATCAAAAACGTGTATTCCCAGTGTGTGCATGGTTAGAAGGCGAATATGGTATGAAAGATATCTATTTAGGTGTACCTGTAGTTTTGGGTAAAGCTGGTATTGAGAAAATCATCGAACTTCAATTAACTGCAGATGAGAAAAAATTGTTGAGTGATTCAGCAGTTGCTGTTAAAGAAGTAATGAGCGTTTTAGATAAAATGGAAAAAGTAGCGTAATTTATTTTTTCTTAAAATTTAAAAAGACCGTCTGAAAAGGCGGTCTTTTTCGTTATATTTAAGTATGGAAAAAAATAAAACCCGTGATAAAATTTATCAGTTGATCGAGGAAAAAGCTTTTCTTAAACAACAGATCTATAGAAATACAGTGGAGGCTTTTAAAGTGCTTAACGAGAGTGTTAAAGAAGTACATCAAGATTTGCACAAAAAATTTCACGTGCCGGGTAAAGGAGTCACTTTTGAGCATCATAGAAGTGGTGATTTTGAAATTCGTCAAAAAATAGCCGGTGATACTATGATTTATATGATGCATACCAATATTTTCGATTTTGAAAAAAGTCATTCTGTTTTTAAAACATCATACCTCGCTGATGACCATTACAGAAGCTATTGCGGAATAATAAATGTCTATAATTTCTTATCAGATTCCTTTAAATATAAACGTGTAAATGATGTGGGCTACTTGGTAGCACGTATCTTTATTAATAAGGATAATCGCTTCTTTGTGGAAGGTAAGCGACAATTGGGATATCTCTTCAATGATTTTGAAAACAAAGTCTTTACTAAGGAAGAGGCTGTGGCAGTGGTTGAATCAATTATACTTTATTGTGTAGGTTTTGATTTGTTTACTCCTCCATTCAATGATGTTATGGAAGTACGATTGAATGAAATGGAAGAGGCTAGTATTAATATGAAAGTAAGTACTGGTAAGCGTTTAGGGTTTAAGTTTAGCGGTGAGGACGACGTTGTTTAGTTAATTTTTACAAGGTCCAAATTCTACTAGCTTCTCACTTAATATCCTTTGTGAATAATCTCAAGCTTTTTTTTCGAATTGGTTTTGTTATTTTAAAAAATCTGTTACCTTTGCTCTCCGTTTTTTAAAATAGGAAACAATTTGGCCCGTTCGTCTAGGGGTTAGGACGCCAGGTTTTCATCCTGGAAACAGGGGTTCGATTCCCCTACGGGCTACAAAAAATGAATGTTAAGGTGTAAAGTGTATCTTAGCAAAAGAAAAATTGAATAATTAAATTATGGCAAATCATAAGTCGGCAAAAAAGAGAGCGAGAGCAAGTGAAGTTAAGCGTGAGCGTAATAAGTATCAGCATAAAACGGTTCGTACTGCTTTGAAAAAAGTAAGAAAAACTGAAGATAAAAAAGAAGTAGCTGAACTTACTCCAAAAACTATCGCTGCGATTGATAAATTGGCTAAAAAAGGTGTTATTCACAAGAATAAAGCTGCCAATTTGAAATCTCAATTGATGAAAAAAGTAGCTGCTAAGTAAGCTGGATTCAAGAAAATTGTAAATTAGGTCTCTCCTTCTGGGCAGGCCTAATTTTTTTATATGCACTTAACTAACGAAACCAGCTCGAAGAGCTCCATTAAATATTGGTCGGAACAAGATCGTCCCCGCGAAAAATTACTGAACAAAGGCCGAAAAAGTCTTACAGATGTTGAATTGTTAGCCATTATTCTAGGTTCAGGAAATCTGGAGGAGAGTGCTGTAGAATTGTCGCGTAAAATTCTTTTTTCCGTTAACAATGATCTTTCGAAATTATCTAAAATCGGAATACAGGAATTACAACGCTTTAAAGGGGTTGGACCAGCTAAGGCAGTTAATATTATAGCTGCACTTGAAATTGCTGCGCGAATTAATCATTTAGTATTGCCTGATCAAACAAAAATCACTTCGAGTAAAGATGTTTTTCAGTTAATGCGCCATGATTTTGATGAATTACGTGTGGAGGAATTTTGGTTGATTTTGTTAAGTACGGCCAATAAAGTTATTCTCAAACAACGTATTGGAATAGGAGGAGTATCGGGTGTAATTGCTGATGTAAAGGTAATTATGAAAGTGGCCATCGATTATATGGCTAGTTCTATTGTATTGGCGCACAATCACCCTTCAGGAAATGAAAAGGCAAGTAAGCAGGATATCGATCTTACCAATAAAGTAAAAGAATCAGCAAAGCTGATGGATATTTCGCTTTTGGATCATATTATTTTTTGTGGAGATAGTTATTTTAGTTTTGCAGATGAAGGATTATTGTAATTTTAGAGAATGATTCTCCTCTATAGCCCGAAAATAAGTCCTCGATTAAAGTATGCTTTGAATTTGATATTCCGAGATATTTACGGATTGAAGTATGAGCTTACCGACGATAAACAGGTTTTTGTAGCTTACACAGGAGCGAAAATTTCCTATGCCTATCAGCCTTTTTCTGATGAATTATTTATTCAAGCAAAAGGTTTGTTGTTTGAAACAGGTATTGCTGATCAAGAGATTATGGTATTCAATTGGAAAAATACCAAAGCATTTTTTTCAGTAGGGCCTAAATCATCATTGCCTTTTGATATTTTTTCAGCATCATTTTTTTTAGCCAGTAGATATGAAGAATACCTTCCGCATATCAGAGATATTTACGATCGTTTTGATGCCCAAGTAAGTTTAGCCTATAGCTACGGTTTTTTACATCAACCAGTGGTGAATCAATGGGCTAAGTGTTTCAAGGAAGTTATACAACAAAGGTTTCCTGATTTAAAATTTCCCGAAAAGAAATATCGTTTTATTTCTTCAATTGATATAGATAACGCATATGCGTATTTAGAAAAAGGATTTGTAAGAACTGTAGGAGGATTATCGAAATCGATTTTAACTTTCAATTTCACCGAACTAAAAGACAGAATAAAGGTGTTGATAGGAACTATGAAAGATCCCTATGACACTTATGATTTTCAATTGGAATTACAGAAGAAATACAAAATGGATTATTTGTATTTTATTCTTTTGGGAGATTATGGAGAAAATGATAAGAATATTTCCATTCAAAGTAAAAAATTCAGATCGTTGATAAAGTCGTTGGGTGATTATGCCCAAGTAGGTATTCATCCTTCTTACGGATCTAACGATAGCAACAGTCAGTTGGCCAAAGAGGTTGCACGTTTGTCATCTGTAACCAACAGAGAGGTAACCAAGAGTCGACAGCATTTTCTTAAAATACGCTTGCCAGATACTTATCGTAATTTACGTGAGTTAGATATTATGGAAGATTATACTATGGGTTATGCTTCCGATTATGGTTTTCGTGCAGGTTTGTGTACTCCTTTTTTCTTTTATGATTTGGATTTGGAAATGGAAACTCAATTGAAAGTTTTCCCTTTTGCTTTGATGGAAGGTACTTTAAAGTATTATTTGAAAATTAGTCCGGAAAAAGCAATGACTTACATTCGTCCGCTTATCGATCAAGTGAAAGAAGTGGATGGTGTTTTTATTTCTTTGTGGCATAATGATTCTATCAATGATCAGGGATTGTGGAAAGGTTGGCAAAAGGTATATATAGATATGGTTGAATACGCGAGTGTTGATGGACATTAAATATTTTCAAAATAAGGAAATTGATCGTAATAAATGGGACGCTTGTATTCAATCAAGTCTTCAGCAGATGCCTTATGCGTATAGTTGGTATTTAGATATTGCTGCTGATAATTGGGATGCTGTAGTTGTAAATAATTACGAAGCAGTTTTTCCTTTGCCTTGGAAAAAGAAATGGGGAGTGCGCTATGTTTATCCTCCTTTTTTTATCCAGCAACTAGGATTGTTTTCATCAAAAGATTATGACTATACAGTGATTGATTCTGTTTTGAAAGAAGTAACAAAGCATTTCAAGTTTATGGAGTTGTATTTAAATTGTTTTGATGAGCCAAGTTGTGAAGTTGTTTTGAGAAAGAATTTTGAATTGAATTTAAATGCTTCTATTTCAGATTTACGTCAGAACTATTCTGAGAATACGCGTCGTAATATCAAGAAAGCAGAAGGTGTTAGCCTGCATATTCAAAAAGCAATTTTTGCCGGCAAGATTATTGAAATGTTTAAAAAGGGGAGAGGCGCGCAATTGAAGACTTTAGATAATGATGATTACAAACGTTTCGAAAAAATACTACAAGCTTGCGAGCAGCGTTCGGCAGTGCAGCTTTATGAGGTATATACTTTAGAAGGAGAATTGTGTGCTGGAGCATGTTTGCTCAAAACCGCAAGTCGATTGGTTTTCATTTTTTCGGGCAATACCGATGAAGGAAGAAAAAGTGGTGCAATGCATTTTTTAATCGATTATATGATTAAAGAGTATGCGGGTAGAGAAATGATTTTCGATTTCGAAGGATCGAATGATGAAAATTTAGCTCGTTTTTACCAAAGTTTTAGTGCAGAGAATAAGCCTTATTCTTTTGTGAAGATTAATAACTTACGATTTCCGGTAAATTTATTTAAGTAAATTTATTTTAAAAAAGTCCGTTAATCTCGGCATCAATTTTAGTGATAATTTTTCCTAAATCTTCTTTGTTTTCAGGGAAATTATTTTGATCTACATCAATGATTAATAATTTACCGGCATCGTAAGTAGAAATCCATGCTTCATATCTTTCGTTCAATCGGTTTAAATAATCCAAACGGATGGAGGCTTCATAATCTCTACCTCTTTTTTGGATTTGATTGACTAAAGTTGGAACACTAGCTCTTAGGTATATTAATAAATCGGGTGCTTGAATAACACCATTGATTAAGTTGAATAAGTCATTGTAAGTCGTGAAATCACGTTTCAGCATCAAGTTCATTGCATTTAAATTCGGTGCAAAAATATAGGCATCCTCATAAATGGTTCTATCTTGAATTACACTTTTACCACTTTTTCTAATTTCTTGAATTTTGCTAAAGCGATTATGGAGAAAATAAATTTGAAGGTTGAACGACCAGCGTTGCATATCTTCATAGAAATCATTCAGGTAAGGGTTGTCGTCGGCATCCTCGTAATGAGCTTCCCAATTGTAATGTTTGGCGAGCATTGAAGTCAATGTTGTTTTTCCTGATCCGATATTACCCGCAATGGCTACATGCATATGAAAATGCTTAAAAGTTTATTTGCGCTAATTTAAGGGTTTAATTTATAAATATGAAGACTGTCGCCATTTAGAATGAATAGTTTTTTTTCACTGATGCTAAAGTCGGTCATGGTGGAGTCGCTATAAACTCTGTTTAACTCAAGTGTTTTTGTATTTAAAGTATTGATTTCATTGCCTTTTCTAAAAGCAATTACATTTTCAAAAACGTTAAATTTTGAGATATTTGTTTCAGGTATTTTTCTCAAAAAAGCGCCATAATTATCGAAAACAAAAATTCCTTTTTCAGGATCGTTTAAATATAAACCACTTGTTCTTTCCAACATCTGTTTGGGTGCAAAAGCTTCACCCAGCATTCTTTGCACGTTCAATATTTCTATTTCTTGTTGTAGGTTATTGTTGATTTTAACCAATTTATCTTGTTTAGCCTCATATACCCAAATGCCGTTATTTAGTGACTTACAAACAACTTCGGCCTGGTCGAGATTGAAATCCAGCAACTGAATATTGAGGCTTTCTTCGGCTAAGAAATTATCTAAAAAAGTGATTAGGGAAAGGTCTTTATAAAAAACTAAAATTTTCATTGGATCACCTGCATCGATATAGTTGATATTGCCTGATTTTTTAGCACTGAAAACAAAATTATTGTTGTTTTGTGAACTCGTTTTCCAAATAGAGTTTTGTGTAGCTATATAGTAGTTTTCTAGGGGGTCGGAATAGATTTTATTTCCCTGAACTTTGATTGTTTTTATAAGTTCCAGGTTATTAAGGGAATCATTGTTTGAGATACTATTTGTTATTGTTGGAGATACAGATGTGCATAGTAAAAAAGAGCTAAGAATAATTGTTGATATGATCAATAAAAAGCTTCTCATTTTTGTATATATTGAATTAATTCCTCGATGAGTTCCCTGTCGTTAGAAAGTCGTGGTATTTTATTTTGTCCGCCTAATTTATTTTTGCTTTTTAACCATTCATAAAACGTGCCTTTTTTCACTATGGAAATTTCTGGTTGTTTCAATATTAAATTCAAATATCTTTTGGTTTCATAGTCGGAATTTAGTGATTTTAAAGCATTATCTAAACAATAGGTGAAAAGTGTTAAATCTGAAGGAGCATCATCAAATTCAATCAACCATTCATGAACGCCGCAATGTCCTTCAGCAAAAAACTTAGGTGCCGCAGTATAATCAATCACATTTACTTTGCATTTTTCTGCTGCAATCGCAATGGCCTTATCTGTATTTCCCACCATTAGTTCTTCGCCAAAAGCATTGATGAAATGTTTGGTTCTGCCTGAAATAATAAACTTATGTGGATCAACAGAGGTAAAGGTAATGGTGTCGCCCAGTTGATATCGCCATAAGCCTGAATTGGTAGTAATTACCAAAGCATAGCTTTTGTTGATTTCTACTTCTTCTAGGAGCAAGGTTTTTGGATTTTCTTTTTCAAATTCCTCTAAAGGGATAAATTCATAAAAAATGCAATAATCCAACATAAGTAATAAATCCTTTACGTTATCTTCTGGTTGAATTCCAAAGAAACCTTCCGAGGCATTATATATTTCTATATATCTGAGTTTATTACCTGGAAAAAACTTTTTGTATTGATCTGTATAGGGCATGAAATTTACGCCACCATGTATGTACATTTCAAGATTAGGCCATACTTTTTCTATGTTTTCTTTTCCTGTTTTTTCTAATACTTTTTGGAAAAAAATAGAGGTCCAGGAGGGTACGCCCGAGATAGAAGTAATATTTTGATGAATAGTTTCATCAGCCATTTTATTCAGCTTTTCTTCCCAATCACCCAAAAAGGTGATTTCTTTTTTGGGCGATCTCATTTGTCGCACCCAAAAAGGTAAATTATCAATTAATATTGCGGATAAATCTCCTATATAACTGTTTTTATTCAAAGGATTAATTTCATGGCTGCCCCCCATAGTTAAGCTTCTGCCATTGAAAATTCTGGCATCATGAAATTGATTGCAATACAAAGCGAGAATATCTTTCCCTGCCTGGTAGTGACAGTTGAATAAATTGTCTTTGGTAATAGGGATAAATTTGCTTTTATTATCAGTGGTACCAGATGATTTGGCAAACCAGTTAACTATTCCCGGCCAAAGTAAATTTTGTTCTCCTTTTAAATTTCTTTCTATATAAGGCAATAAACTTTCATAGGATTGAAGAGGAATTTGTTGTTGAAATTCTTTTTCGATTTTTATTTTACCAAATCTGTATAGTTCCCCAAATTCAGTGTTTTTAGCTGTTTGGAGAAGATAACTGAGTTGGTTTTTTTGAGTTTGAAATGGATTTTTTTTAAAGTAATCAATACGTCTCATTCTTTGCCGCATATTATGCGCTATAAAGGAATTGATTACACTCATTTATTCAATAATTATTTCGCCGGCCAATCGTGTTTGAATACCTTTCATGGATTGCATTTGATGCATCAACTTTACTACTGAGGCATAAGAACTTTTTAGCTCTGGTTCGGCAATAATAGCGTTTTCTATTTTTATGTTGGTTAAGTCTTTCAATAGTTTGCTCAGTTCAAAATTTTGTTTTGGATATTGCAGAATTTGGTAATCACTAATTTTAGCTTTTTTAGCTGCAAAAGCAATGGCATCTTCTAAATCACCCATTTCATCTACTAATCCAATTTTTTTAGCATCAATTCCACTCCAAACTCTTCCTCTTCCTAAACTATCTGCCATTTCTATGCTCATGCCTCTTCCTTCAGAAACCCTTTGTTTGAAAAGTTTATAAACATTAGCTATTTCTATATTAATGATCATTTTTTCTTTCTCTGTCATTTTCCTATCAACAGAAGCCATATCAGCATGTTCGTTGGTTTTTACCCCATCGAAATGCACACCTATTTTGTTTTCAAATAAATCATTCATGTTGAATAGAATTCCAAAAACACCTATAGATCCTGTAATCGTGTTGGGTTGAGCAAATATTCGGTCTGATTTACAAGCAATGTAGTATCCGCCGGAAGCGGCTAAATTGCCCATGGAGATTACCACCGTTTTTTTCTTTTTAGTGAGTTCTACTTCTCTTAAAATATTTTCAGAGGCGAGAGCACTGCCACCGGGAGAATTGATTCGCAATACCAATGCTTTAATTGTAGAATCCTCTCTTATTTTTCTTAGCTCTTTAATGAAAGTAAGGTCTCCAATTTGACCATCGCCACCTTTACCATCTACAATTTCTCCTTCAGCGTATAGTATAGCAATGTTGTTTTTTCCTTTTTCAAATTCTTTAAATTCTTCTAGTTTTTTCGATTGAAGGTATTTTGAAATAGCTACCAGTGGGCGGGTTGAATTACTCATTTTTTTAATTTTTTCATTCACCTGGTCGGTATAATAAAGTTGATCACATAATTTTTCGTGAAGAGATTGTTGTGCATTTAATATCACCATGCTGTCGGCCAATTCATTTAGCTTTTGTGTAGTGATTTTTCTGCTTTTTGAAATTTCTTGCAGCATTTCATTCCAAATGGAATTAACAAGGGCAAGTGATTGCTCTTTGTTGGCTGCACTCATTGAATCAGAATCAAAAGGTTCTATAGCACTTTTGTATTTTCCTTGTCGGAAAATCTCTGGCTCAACACCCATTTTGGTTAATAAACTTTTAAAGAATAAATATTTAGCAGAAAGACCTTTGAATTCAGTATTTCCATGTGGATTCAGCCAAACGGAATCGGCACATGAAGCTAAATAATAGTCGATTTGAGAATACGAAGAACTATAGCTATAAATCTTTTTTCCGCTTTTTTTGAAGTCGATAAAGCAATTGCGTAGCTCAGTAATATTGGCTATTCCACTTGATAAGCCATTAAAATCAAGTAAAATTCCTTTTACTAAATTATCCTTCTCAGCTAATTTCAAACCCTCCTTAATTTCTTCCAGTGAAATTTTGCCATTGTCACCATTAATTAATTTTCCAATTCCTTTATCATCAGCTCTATCTGCAATTTCTCCGGAAAGAGTGATTTGTAAAAAAGTTGCTTCAGTAACACTTATTATTTCTTCTTTATCGCTGGAATTTATAGAACTAACAAGATATCCCGCAATACCGGCAAGGATTATAAAAAATAAAATAACGAAAACAATTTTACCTACTAAATAAGCAAGTAATCCGCCCCAAAAGGAATTTTTAAAACTCATAAAAGTTGTTTGTGCAAAAGTACATTAAATTGTTGTGTTAAGATTACCTTTGATTCATGAATAAAGATATTTTTCTGTTGATAGGTACCAATTTAGGAGACCGTGAACAGAACTTGGCTTTTGCCAGAGATCAAATACGTGAGTTGTTGGGGAATATTGTTTCGGAATCATCTATATACGAATCAGAGCCTTGGGGTTTCCAAGCACAGGAAATGTTTTTAAATCAAGTGGTTGAGATTGAAAGTTTGAAAACTTGTAAGGAATTTTTGTTAACGATAAAGAGAATTGAAGAAAAAATGGGTAGGGTTAAGATCGGCAATCAAGGTTATGTTTCGAGGTTAATTGATATAGACATATTGTATTTTGGTAAAGAAATAGTTAGGGAATATGATTTGGTGGTGCCTCACCCCCATATTGAAAACCGAAAGTTTACATTGTTGCCACTGGTTGAAATTGCCGCACAATGGGTGCATCCGTTGTTTAACTTATCGAATACCGAGTTGTTGCATAAGTGTAAGGACGTAGGGCAGGTGTCTAAAACCTCTAAAAAAGGATAAGAAACAATTTTAAAAAAAAACAAATTTCTTTTTGTATAAATTAAAACATTGTTTATAATTGCAGCAAATTTAACGGATTGTACTAAATAATTAATCATGAAATTGAAATCAGTAATAGCAACAGGAACTGCACTAGTAATAGGGGTTTCAACGCTTAAAGCTCAAGATAGCTTGAAATTTATCGACAGATTGTCGGTTGGAGTAAATTTAGGTACTGTATTGACCTATACCGATATTAAACAATACGATTTCGGTGTTGCTACCACTTACCATAATGAAATTGGTTTTGGTGCTGGTGTTAATGCCATGTATTCTTTGAATTCTATTTTCGGACTTCAAGGTCAATTCAATTATGCTTCTTATTCTGGTACAAACAGATTGTCTACAGGTACTAGTTCAAAAACTCACAAAACAGCTCATAACTCATGGTTTGAGGGTAATTTGATTGAACCAACGTTGAATTTAAATGTTAATTTAACAAACCTTTTATTTAACCCGAATCACCAATCTCGTAAATGGAATGTTTACGGATATGTTGGTGCTGGTATTTGTTCTTTCAGGACGATACAATACAAATTGGTTAAAGGTGATGATACAGATCCTGTTTTAACTTACGAAGGGTACAATAGCAAAAAATTAAATAAAGTAGCTAGAACCAATGAGGTTGTTATGCCTATGGGTCTTGGTTTGAAGTACAGATTAAATCCAAACTTCTGCATTACTGCTGAGGTAAGTGGAAGATATTTGTATTCTGATAAATTAGATGCTTTCCAAGGAGGAACTGCAAATGATGCTTACCAATATTCTTCTTTAGGTGCAGTTTATAACTTCAGTTCAAAAATCAACCAACCAGAATCTGATAAAGTGGTTGAAGACTTAACTAAAATGAATGAGTTAATTGATGGTTTTGGTGATAAAGACGGTGATGCAGTTGCAGACAGATACGACAAAGACCAAAATACTCCAGCAGGTGTGAAAGTTTATGCTGACGGTACATCAGTTGATTCTGATGGTGATGGTGTTGCTGATTATTTGGATAAAGAAAGATTTTCTAATGCTGGTGCAAAAGTTGACGAAAATGGTGTAGAGGCTGACGCTGATGGTGATAAAGTTGCCGATAGTAAAGATCTTGAGCCAAATACGGCTAAAGGTGCTCAAGTTGATGTTTCTGGTGTTACTATCAAAACGGGTGGCTCTACTGTTGTTAATAACGGAACCCCAACAGGTTTACCTTCTGTTTATTTCGCTGTTAACGCATCTACATTGGATTACAAATCTTATGACGCTTTAACTACTGTTGCCAGAGCGATGAAAGCTAACAAAGCTTTGAAATTGATTGTAGTTGGACATGCAGATAGCCAAGGTAATGCTGAGTACAACAAAAAATTAGCTCAAAAAAGAGCTGAGGCAGTTGCTAGTTACTTAAGCAAAGTTTACGGTATCGATAAATCAAGATTAACCGCTGAGTCTAAAGGTAGTTCAGATCCTCTTACAACAGAGAAGAACTCTATCGCCGACAGACGTGTTGACTTTCTTTCAAAATAGTCAAATAACTTAATAGAAAACCCCGAGAGTAATCTCGGGGTTTTTGTTTTTTATGATCTTTATAATTGGTTTAAATACTTCTCATTTTAACGAACAAATCCCAAACAATTATACCTGCACAAACGGAAACGTTTAAGGAATGCTTAGTGCCATATTGAGGCACTTCAATGCATAGGTCACTTTGGTCAATTACTTCCTGATTAACACCTTCAACCTCATTTCCTAATACAATAGCATACTTTAAATTAGGCAAGGGTTTAAAGTCATTCAACAATACCGGATTTGCCACTTGTTCAATAGAAATGATTTGAAAACCTTTCGACTTTAATTCTGCTATGGCATCTTTTGCTTCATTGAAGTGCTTCCAGTTTACTGATTCTGTTGCACCTAAAGCTGTTTTTTGAATTTCGCGATGGGGTGGGGTGGCTGTAATACCACACAAATATATACCTTCTAATAGAAAGGCATCGGCTGTTCTGAATATAGATCCTATATTATTCAAGCTTCTTACATTGTCGAGTACCAATATCAATCCTGTTTTATCCTGTTTTTTAAAATCCTCCACGCTGATTCTGCTCAGCTCGTCCATGCTTAACTTCTTCATAAAATGTTAATATTAATCACTTACTAATTCTCAACAAAACTAAGCGCTTTTCTATATTTACCAAGTAAAAAAAATTATCGTGTCTCAACAGCTCATTCCAGAAAAAAACGAAACCCCGCTAATGAAGCAATACTATGGCGTGAAGGAAAAATATCCTGATGCTTTGGTTTTGTTTAGGGTGGGAGATTTTTATGAAACGTTCAATGAAGATGCGGTAAAAACAAGTAAGATCTTAGGAATTGTTTTAACCAAACGTTCTAATGGTACAGCTTCTGAGGTGGCATTAGCCGGTTTTCCTCATCATTCTTTGGAAACTTACTTACCTAAATTGGTGAAAGCCGGACAGCGGGTTGCGGTTTGTGATCAGCTAGAAGATCCTAAGTTAACCAAGAAGATTGTGAAGAGAGGAGTTACAGAGGTTGTTACTCCGGGTGTGGCAATGAGTGATAAAGTTTTAGATCACAAATCAAATAATTATTTGGCAGCCGTTTATTTTGAAAAACAAAAAGCGGGTTTAGCTTTAGTAGATATTAGTACAGGTGAATTTTTTGTTACGGAAGGTGATGCTGGTTATATCTCCAAAACACTAAGCAGTTTCGGTCCGAAAGAAGTTCTGTATTCAAAAAATAAAACAGAAAAATTCAATGAATTATTTGGGAGTCAATGGTACACTTACGGACTAGATGAATGGGTTTTTTCTGAAGATTTTGCCAAAGAACAAATTCAAAAGCAATTTGAAACAGATAGCTTAAAGGGGTTTGGTATTGAGAAAGAAATCCTATCGGTTATTGCTATAGGTTCAATTCTTCATTATTTGCATTACAACCAGCAAGACAAACTGAAACACATCAGCAAGATTTCAAAAATTGTAAGTGATGATTATGTATGGTTAGATCCATTTACCATTCGAAATTTAGAATTGGTTTTTTCAGCCAATCATGGTGCTATTACTTTATTGGATGTGTTAGACCAAACACTTACACCAATGGGTGGAAGAACTTTGCGAAAGTGGATGGTTTTACCATTGAAAGATGCGAATAAGATTTCTCAGCGGCATGAGGTGGTTTCTTTTTTATTAAAACACAAAGATAAAGGTGAAGAGATTAGAAGAATTTTAAGCACTATCAATGATATAGAAAGAACTGCTTCTAAGATTGCCATGATGCGGGTTTCACCGCGTGAAATCTGGCAATTGAAAGAATCATTATTGGCGGTTTCTAAATTGAAAAGTTGTAATGATGAAAGCAATGTTTTTTTTCATTCACTCATGAACGAATTGGATCCTTGTTCTCTTTTAATTTCTAAAATTGAAAAAATAATTTATCCCGATCCACCGGCATTGATTGGTAAGGGAAGGTTGATTGCCGATGGGGTCAATAAAGAACTAGATGAATACCGTGTGCTGTCAACCGATTCAAAAAATTATTTATTGGATCTTCAAAAAAGAGAAAGTGAACAAACAGGAATTTCTTCCTTGAAGATTTCTTACAATAATGTTTTTGGTTATTACATTGAAGTTCGACACACACATAAAGACAAAGTTCCGTCAACATGGATTCGTAAACAAACATTGGTAAATGCTGAGCGATTTATTACGGAAGAACTAAAAGAATTTGAAACAAAAATTCTTCAGGCGGAAGATAAAATCAATGAAATAGAAAGTCGATTATTTAATGAATTATTAAGTGAAACGGCTATTTATATTTCCATTCTTCAGAGGAATTCTTCTCTAATTGGAATGTTGGATTGTTTATCTGGTTTTGCTAAGCAAGCGCAGGAAAATGATTATTGCCGACCAGAAATTGATGAGTCTTTAATTATTGATATAACTGCAGGTCGTCATCCTGTAATTGAGAAGAATTTACCCATAGGCACTAAATATGTTGCCAATGATATTTATTTGGATGATCAGCAACAGCAAATCATTATGGTGACTGGTCCCAATATGTCGGGTAAATCAGCTTTACTCCGACAAACGGCTTTAATTGTATTGATGGCACAAATGGGTTCTTATGTGCCGGCAAAAAAAGTGAAGATGGGAGTGGTAGATAAAATATTTACACGTGTGGGTGCTTCCGATAATATTTCAACAGGTGAATCTACTTTTATGGTAGAGATGAATGAAACAGCTAATATTTTAAATAATCTTTCTGAGCGTTCACTCATTCTTTTAGATGAAATAGGGAGGGGAACCAGCACTTACGATGGAATTTCTATTGCATGGTCTATTGCTGAATATATTCATGAATATCCTTTGTTTAAAGCTAAAACCCTCTTTGCTACACATTATCATGAATTGAATGAAATGTCGAATTTATTTGAAAGAGTAAAGAATTTCAATGTTTCTGTGAAAGAGATAGAGGGTAAAATTATTTTTCTTCGAAAATTGTCTCCCGGAGGTAGTGAACATAGTTTTGGTATTCATGTGGCCAAATTAGCGGGTTTGCCTAAGTTGGTGATTAGTAAAGCCAATGATGTTTTAAAAAAACTGGAAAAACAAAGAGAGGGAGAAAATCCAAAAGTAAGTATTGGTCAACCTGGTAGTTCTGATATGCAATTAAGTTTCTTTCAGTTGGATGACCCCTTATTGGAAGAAATTAGAGATGATTTGCTTCAATTGGATTTAAATACCTTAACTCCTGTTGAAGCACTGATGAAACTCAACGAAATAAAGAAAAAATTGAAATAGATTTTTTCGTTTGTTGGTCTAATTAGTATCTTAATCTTGAATACACCTCCCTTCACCGATTGATTTACTATTTACTTTCATTTCGCCTTATATTTGCATAGGCTTTATTTATTACTTCTGTGATTAACTTTCGATCGAAAAATATCTTGAACATTCTCAATAAAAAAATTCTTTTATTATTGACCTTCTTTCTGGTGTCAATAATTGCGATTTCCCAAACATCTTATACTTGGCTATCAACGGCTGCTACCAGCAATTGGAATACAAATACCAATTGGAGTCCTAATGGTATTCCGCTTTCTACTGATAATGTGACCATTGTTAACTCTACCAGTACCCCTGTTTTACCGGGAAATACTAGTGTGAATAATTTTACAATGACTTCCGGGTCTATCGATTTGGGATCTTCCACTTTAACGATTAATGGTACTTCTGTTTTTACTGCAGGCACCATGAGTAATGGAACAGTTGCTCCTGTGGGTGCTTCAGTTACTTTTATAGCAACCACTTTTAATACAGCTGTTTCAGCGATATGTGCCAGTGTCACTATCAATGGAGGCACCTTTAATTCTACTACCTCTATTGAAAAAACAGGAGCTGCTAATAATACCGGAAGTGGTGGAGCTACTTTTAATGGGGCAACTACTATCACCAATAGTGGTACTACTATATTAAGAATGGCCAACACTACTCGTGATATTTATAATCAACCAGTGACCTTCACTAATACCGGAACAAGTTATATTGATGTAGGTTATGGAGCAGCAACCGGAACTCAATTGAATGATAATGTTACTGTGAATTCAACTGCTGGAACAGGTATTCGTTTCGGACAAGGAACCGGAACTGTAGTTTTAGCAAGTGGAAAAACAGTAACAGTTGGAGCAACAGGTTTTTCTGCGGGCGACTTAGAATTTAGAAATTTCACACAAACAGGTTCAACAGCACAAAGTTTTACGCTTACTGGTACGGCAATCATTTATTTTGAAACAGGAACAACCTTTAACGGTAATGTTAATGCTGCTGCACCACAAATTTTTTTGAATGGAACTACATTTAATGGAACAGCAACAATTGAAAAGACAGGAGCTACCAACAATGCAGGAATTGGTGGAAATACTTTTAATGGTGTTACAACATTAAAAAATAGTGGTACTGCATATTTTATGACAGGTAATGGTAATGCCGATGTGTTTAATGCCGATGTTGATTTAATTACAACTGGAACAGGTATTTTACATTTGGCTTACGCCACTGCTACCACTTCTTTTAATCAAAATATTACGGTAAATGCCACTAGTTCAGGACCAATTAATTTTGGTAGTAGTTCGGGTTTAAGCACTTTGGCTGCAGGTAAAACAATTACGGTTGGTGCTTTAGGATTTAGTGGTTCTTCTACTTTGTTATTGAAAAATTTCACCCAAACAGGAAGCACTGCTCAAGCTTTAACTTTAACAGGAACCTCAACATTAACCATTGGTTCAGGTTCTACATTCAATGGAGATGTGAATTTTACATCGCCTCAAATATTATTAAATGGTTGTACATATAACGGTACGGTTATTATGCAAAAAACAGGAGCTGGTAGCAATACCTCTACAGGAAATAATACTTTTAACGGCACAGTTGCTTTTACCAATAGTGGTTCTGGATTTTTGCGATTGGCTAATACCAATGGCGATGTGTTCAATCAAACTTTAACTTTAACAAATACAGGAACAGGTTATATTGACATTGCTTATGGTGCTGTTGCCGGAAGTTTTTTAAACGATAATGTGATTGTAAACTCTACTGGAGGTACAGGTATTCGTTTCGGACAAGGTGCGGGGTCGGTAACTTTGGCTGCCGGAAAAACAGTAAGTGTTGGAGTTACCGGATATAGTGGTGGCGATTTAGAGTTTAGGAATTTTACACAAGTAGGATCAACCTCTCAAAGTTTTACTTTAACAGGAACTGCAATTCTTTATTTTGAAACAGGTGCTACTTTTAATGGGGATGTAACGGCTGCTTCTCCACAAGTTTATTTGAATGGTACTACTTTTAACGGTATTACTTTCATTGAAAAAACGGGTGCAACAGCAAATACAGGAATTGGTGGAAATACTTTCAATGGAATTACTACCATTAAAAATAGTGGATCGGCAAATTTAATTAGTGCAAATACTACTGCAGATATTTTTAATAATGATCTTACTTTAACAGCTACTTCAACGGGATTGATTTATATGGGGTATACCGTTTCTGGTACACAGTTTAATGGTAATATTATTGTGAATTCAAGTTCGTCAGGGGGAATTTATTTTGGAAATGGTGCAGCTTGCGGTTCTACATTGGCTGCTGGAAAAACAGTGAGTGTGGGTACAGGTTTTTCTGGATCAGGAACTTTACAATTTAAAAGATTTACACAAACAGGTTCAACCGCTCAGGCATTAACACTTACCGGTACTTCTATTTTGAATCTTTTAAGTGGAAACACATTTAATGGTGATGTGAATTTTGTTGCCCCTCAGGTTTATTTGAGCGGTACAACCTATAACGGAAATGTAGTCATTGAAAAGAATGGTGCAACTAATAATGGGGGTACGGGTGGAAATACTTTCAACGGAACTACTATTTTAACTTCAAGTGGAACGGGGTATTTAATGACTGGTAATGGTTCCGCCGATTCATTTAACGGTGATTTAACTTTAAACACAACAGGAACCGGTCAGTTATATATTGGTTATGCTACCGCAGCGGCTTCGTTAAATGGTAATGTAGTTGTAAATTGTAATAATACTGGTGGTATTTCATTTGGGTCGAATGGTGGATCGGCAACATTGGCTTCTGGAAAAACTATTACTGTTGGTGGATCAGGTTTTTCCGCAGGTACTTTGCTATTGAAAAATTTTACCCAAACAGGAAGCACTGCCCAAGCTTTAACTTTAACAGGAACTGCTACTTTAACGGTAGGTACCGGATCAACTTTCAATGGAAATGTTGATTTTACTTCTCCTGTAGTTTTATTGAATGGTTGTACTTATAATGGAACAGGAAATTTCACCAGAACAGGTTCTGCAGCGAATCAGTCAACCGGCGGAAATACTTTCAATGGAGTAAGTACTTTTTCTAATACAGGAACAGGAGTTTTTTATATCGATAATACCGGTAATGATTTGTTCAATAACAATATAATAGTGAATTCAACAGGAGGGAGTGATATTCGTTTTGGATCGAGCAGCGGAACAGCAACTTTAGCTTCAGGAAAAACTATCACTGTAGGAGGATTAGGATTTGCATCAGGAACATTGTTGTTGAAAAACTTTACTCAATCGGGAGGAACAGCTCAATCTATTACTTTAACAGGAACAGCAGTTTTAACGATTGGATCAGCATCAACTTTCAATGGTGATGTTACCTTTACTGCTCCGCAAATTTATTTGAATGGATGTACTTATAATGGTTTGGCAACAATAGAAAAAAATGGTGCAACCAATAATGCTTCTACTGGTGCTAACATTTTTAATGGCACAACAATTATCAAAAATAGCGGAGCTGGAATTTTTTATTTGGGCAATTCAAGCGCTGATGATTTTAATTCATCTGCCACTTTTATTCAAACAGGAGCAGGTGCTTTATTTCCTGCGTATAATTCCAATGGTACTTTTTCTGGTAATATTTCTACTTCAGGAACTTCAACTGCAATTACTTTTGCATCGAATACCAGCGGAAGGGTAACCATCGATGGCGTAACTCAGGCAATCAATGGATCCTCTGCTTTTAAACCCATCATTAAACGATTAACTATTGCCAGTGGAGGAACATTAACTTTAAATGTACCAGTAAATATTAGTACTGGTGGAGATTTAACGATGAGCACTGGTTACATCTCTACAACGGCAACCAATGTTCTTACTTTATTAGATGAAACGGTGACTTCCTCTATTGGAAATTCATCTAGTTATATTGACGGACCAATGGCTTACATGATGTCGATAAATGGTTCTAGTACTTTGAATTTTCCAATTGGTAAATCTAGTTCCTGGAGGCCAGTTACTTTGTCGCTCACTCATAATGCCGCTACTGCTTATACCTATACTGCGGAACGGTTTAACAGCTCTGCAGAATTATTTGGATATACTTTACCAGGAACAGTGAATAAAGTTTCTGGTTATAGTTATTGGGATATTGCGAGAACAGCGTCTTCCTCCGCCAATTTAACAAGTGCAGTAGCTACGCTCTACTATGGTAGTTCAGGTACTGATGATCACGTAATGGATTATACAGGAGTAACGATGTGCAAAAGCAATGGCGCTGGAGCATGGGTAGACTTAACGGGCGTGGCGAGTGCAAATGGTAATGGATTGATTACTACCAGTTCTTTTACCTCTTTCAGTAAATTTACTTTGGCAAATTTAATCGGTGGAAATAATCCGCTACCTGTCGAATTACTTGATTTTTCAGCCATTTCATCTATAGGTAAAGTAAATGTTTCTTGGTCAACAGCAACTGAAATTAATAATGATATGTTTTCTGTGGAGAGATCTACCGATGGCATAAATTTTTCAAAAATAGGTAAGGTAAAAGGTGCTGGTAATAGTTACTCTGTTTTGTATTATAATTTTGTTGATGAACAACCACTCATTGGAAAATCATATTACAGGCTGAAACAAACCGATTATGATAATCAATATTCTTATTCCGATATAGTAGAGGTTGATTACTCTTTATCCTCATCTATCAAAGCGTATCAAAATGCAAACAATGAATTGCAATTGAATCTTTCTGGATATTCAGCAAATGAGCAAATAAAAGTGAATTTGTATGATATGAATGGAAAATTGATTTTTAGTGAAATGATTAATACCGATCAAAATGGCAATTCAAATAATGCTTTCCTTAGTGTGTCAGATATCTCTTCAGGAATTTACAATTTAAGTATTGTAGCTAAGCAACAAATGAGTACTCAGAAATTGATGTTGAAATAGTTAAAAGAATTTTGTCATTCTAACTACGGCTATAAAAGCCAATAAAAAGAGAAAAATCACAATTAAAGTTTTGGAGGCACCCTTAAAAATTTTCGGATTTTTTTTAATGTCTTTTCTGTACGCGAAAATCAGTCCGGCTACAAATACGATTATAAAAAAGATGATGAAATATTTCCGACCTTCTGTAAACATGCGTTTAAAGATAAAAGATTTATTTCAGCATTGGTACTTCCATTATCAACACTTCACAATCACTCACTGCTTTGAATTCGAAAGAATTAGTTTCCCAAATACCTATAGCATCTCTTTGATTCAACTCTGTGTTTGCTACAATGGCTTTGCCTTTTAGCAAGAAAACATACACGCCATTGCCTACTTTTTTAAAGTTGTAAGTGCTGGTTTTATTTGCTGAAAAATTTCCCAAATGAAACCATGCATCCTGATGAATCCAAACTCCCTCATCATTTGCATTAGGTGATAATATTTGTTGTAATTTATTTTCTCTGTCCTTAATATTTAAAGTGATTTGATCGTAGCGGGGGGTAGTGTTTTGTTTGTTGGGGATCACCCATATTTGCAAAAACTTTACTTCTTTCTCTTTGTTCTTGTTGTATTCGCTATGATAAACTCCTGTGCCTGCGCTCATAATTTGAATATCACCATGTTTAATCACAGTGGTATTTCCCATGCTGTCCTTATGTTCTAAATCACCTTCCAAAGGAATAGAGATAATTTCCATATTCTCGTGAGGATGTTCGCCAAAGCCCATTCCGGCTGCAACAATATCGTCATTTAAAACACGCAATGCACCAAAATGAACTTTCTCCGGATTATAATAGTTAGCAAAGCTAAAACTGTGGTGAGATTTTAACCATCCATGATTGGCATTACCACGTGAAGCTGAGGAGTGAAAGATAGTTTTCATACCATGAAATTAGGTATTTAAATTTTAAAACCAATCACTAAAACATCGTCTGTTTGTTCTTCATTTCCTTTCCACTTGTTAAAGGTTTTTTGAAGCAATTCTTTTTGTTCTAACATTGGTTTTTGATGTATATCGGTGAGTAATTTATCGAATTTACCAATTTTAAATTTTGAGTTTTTTGGTCCGCCAAACTGATCCTGAAATCCATCAGAGAATAAGTAAATTACATCTCCTTTTTTTAAATCAACATTGTGTTTTGTGAAAGGAGTTTTTCCTTCCGCATAGCCTATAGGTTGTTTGTCTCCTTTGATTTTGATTAATTCATTATTACGCATCAAATACAGAGGCGCATTAGCACCAGAATATTCTAAGATATTTTTGCTGATATTGATTTTGCATAATGCGATGTCCATGCCATCTCTCAATTGAATGTCTTCGTTGGTAAAGGCTTCCTGAACTAATTTCGATGTTTGATCGAGTAGATGATGGGGTTCACTTTTGTGGAATCTTTTGAGTGATTCGTTTAGTTTGTTGTAATTTACCAAGCTTACAATAGCTCCAGGAACCCCATGACCTGTGGAGTCTGCAGCTGCTACATATAAATATCCTTCTTGTTCTTCAAACCAATAAAAATCACCACTGATAATATCTTTAGGTTGGTAGTAAATAAAATGATTGGGTAAATAATTTTGCAAAATACTTTCTGTAGGAAAAGTGGTGCTTTGAATTTTTTTTGCGAAGATTAAACTTTTGGTAATCTCTTGATGTTGTTGTGATAAAATATTTTTTTGTTGTTGTGCAATATCTTTTTGAATTTCAATTTCTTTTTTCTGAAAAGCAATCAATGCATTGGCTTGCATTTTATTTCGGTATCTAAAAAATACCACTATGATTGCTATCAGCATAAGAACTCCTACAAAATACATTTGTTTTATTCTTGATTCATGTACTTCGTTTAATGCATTGCTGCGATCAATTTCAAGTTGATTTAAACGATGTTGGTTAGCGTATTTTATTGAATCTTGAAGTGCTTTGTTGTTCAATTCAAAGGCCATTCTTTTCTTTTCTTTGTCGTTGGAAATTGCTTCTTCGATGATTTGCTTATCAAGTTCTTTTATTTCCACAAGAGTATTGAATGATAATTCATATTGCTTCAGTTTTTCATAGCATTGCGAGAGCAACCATGCATTTTGTTTTTGAAGTTCCAGTAAGTGTTTTGCTTTGCATTCCTGATCTAAATTTTTACCAGTGATTAGAACAGCATCGTATTTTTTTGCTTTAAAAAGATTTTCACATTCATGGAATTTCTGTACTAACAATAATGAATCGTTTGCCTTATTTTCCAAGGAAATAAGAAATAGTAATAATATAATATGTATTGTTTTATTACTCATATTTGAATTCCAATAGCACAAATGTTTTCTGTTTGTTGGGTGTATAAATAGCTGGAAAGAGTATCTTTTACTGTTAAAATGGAGCTTTTGGATTGGTGCGCCGTTTCTACAATTTGCAATAGATTTTTTTCACTTATTCCGTTGCTATTTAATTGTTTCAAACTGTCGGGAGAAAACATCAATACCATGTCGCTGCTTTGTAAATTACTTTTTTCAGTATTTAAGAGTAAAGTAGATTCGCTGAATGAATTATTACTTCCTCGAAAAACTTTAGCGACATTCGCTTGTTGTATAATTAAATTGACGTTACATCCAATAAAACTCAATTCATAATCGCTATCTAAACAATAAATTCCTATGTTAATAGCGTTGTTTTCACTTTGTTTATCCTGTAATATATTTTTCTTTAAATATTCATGAAGTTTTGCCAAAACCAGGGTAAGATTCCCGTTAAATTCTTCTCGAATTAAATTGTTCAGTTGATTGTAAATCATGATACTGCTTAAGGCTCCCGGTACTCCTTGTTCATTACTGTTAATTAAAGCAATTATTTTGTATTTCCCTTTGTTTACAAAGCAATAAAAATCACTGCTGATAATATTTTTAGGTTTAAATAAAACAAAAGAATGATCTTGAAAACTTCCTAAAAAATGTCGGGAAGGCAAAAAATTATTTTGAATTCTTTCAGCATAACGCAAGCTATTTTCTATCGCCCGATTTTGTTCTTCCAGTAAATCTTTTTGTGTATTGGCTATTAATAATTGCTGTTCGGTTTTGGCCCTTTGTGCTTTAATAATTCTGTTTTGTTTATGAATTTTTATATAGCTGCGAATACCATAACTAATAATGAGAATTAATAAAGTAAAGCTGATAAATAAAGTTGTTTTTTCATTTTCATTTTTTTCATTAATCGATTTAAGTTTGGCCAGATTCAATTGATCTATCTTACTTTTTTGAAGATGCTGAAGTGAATCACTGATCATTTTTTTCTTATGGTCAAAAAGCAAATCATATCTCAAAATCTGACTTCTTTGTTTGTTGCTTCCCAATTCTTCCAGTAAACTTAAATGAAGTTGAAGTTGTTGTATGGCCTCTTTGTTTAATCCTTTTTGATGTAGGATATTACTCATTCCTAAATAAGCTTCGGATAGAGAGCGATTATTTTGTACAGCAATACTTTGGTCAATAGCCATTCTGTAAAAGTGCTTTGAACTATCAAGATCATTCTTTTTTTCGTAGGCTTCCGCCAAGTATAAATAACTCTCAGGCCAAATAATATTATTGTATTTATTGAATAAGAAAATGGATTGGTGTAAGGCTGCCATAGCTTTTTCAATTTCATTAATATCTAAGTAAGCCCGGCCCAAATAGATTCTTAAACTGGCAGTGTAAAATTCAAGATTTAGTGATTGATAATTTTTTAAAGTTTTAGTGAGGTAAAAAATAGCGCTATCGGGTTGGTTCAATGCAATGAATGATCTGCCGATAGAAATGTAAGTAAGTACTGAAAAATCTACATCTACCTCTTTCAAATATTTTGCATTTAGTTTGAAATAGTGCAATGATTTTTTGTACTCTCCAATGTTCTGATAAAAATAGGCCAGGCCTGATTGGGTTCGTATGATGAGTTTAGGATCATTGGCTTTAGTAGCTGCTTCATTGGCTAGAGAGATGCATTTCTGCCCCAACATACTTTGTTTTCCTTCTACCAAAAGTTCAATTCCTAAATTCGTTCCGGCTTTAGCAATGAATTTAAGATCATTTGCTTTTTGAGCAGCCACAAAACAAGGAAAATATAGTGCAAACATTTCTTTTTTGATGCGTCGCACACCATAATAACAAGCTGCAAAGAATTGGGCTTTGTAGTATATGCTTTTCCATTGGGAAGTAGTGTCGTTATTCACTACAGATTGATCAGCAATGGCAAAGGCTGCCTTGGCGTGAAAAAAACAACTATCCGAACTAAAGTTTTCGTATTCTTCCGCTATTTCACAATGTTTTAGCGCTTTTGTGTAATTGGATTTAGATAAGGAGAGCTGCTTGCGTAGTTCCTTTATTTTCAAAGAATCTTGAGCCATGAGTAAATGGCTAGATAGAACGAATATCGATATGGTTATTGTTTTGAAAAATGTCACTTTGCATTGTACTGAAAAATGGGGGAGAAGGTTAGGGGGTATTGATTCACGCTCCGCTTAGGCTGCATTTTCTTTTGCCTAAGTGGTCTTAGTAGTTTAGAAGTTTATCTCGTGTTTTTAATTTAATAAAGAAAGCCGAAGGCTTAGGGAGTGGAAGGAATCGCTTAGGCAAAAGAAAATGCAGCCTAAGCGAGGCGAAAGAAAGGGCGTTAATCAATCGATCAACGCCCTTCATTTTGTATTCTATATTTTAAATTAAAGTCCCAACAAAATCTCTTCAGGGCTTTTCGCACCCAACAACATTTTACCTGGATTCTCTAACATCTCTTTAACTTTCACCAAGAAACCTACCGATTCTTTACCATCGATGATTCTGTGGTCGTAGCTTAAGGCAACGTACATAATCGGACGAACCACTATTTGTCCGTCAACCACTACTGCGCGCTCAACAATATTGTGCATACCTAGAATTGCAGATTGCGGAGGGTTGATGATAGGAGTACTCAACATTGAACCAAATACACCACCGTTAGTGATAGTGAATGTTCCACCTGTCATATCTTCAATAGATAATTTTCCATCACGTGCTTTCAAAGCCAAACGTTTAATTTCCGCTTCAATTTGAGCCAAGCTCATTTGCTCTGCATTCCTCAATACAGGCACCATCAATCCTTTTGGAGAACTAACAGCGATTGCAACGTCGGCATAGTTGAACGATACGATATCTGTTCCATCGATCATTGAATTTACACCAGGGTACAATTTCAAAGCTTCGGTAACTGCTTTAGTGAAGAAGCTCATGAAACCTAAGTTTACATCGTGTTTCTTCGCGAAAGCATCTTTGTATTTTTTACGAAGATCCATGATGGGTTTCATGTCTACTTCGTTGAAAGTCGTTAACATCGCTGTTTCTTGCTTAACGCTTACCAAACGCTCAGATAATTTTTTGCGTAAAGCTGTCATTTTGTTGCGTTCGTTATCACGTGTTCCGCCCCAGCCTTGACCAACCTGACTAGCATCAACACCTGAAGTGATGTAGTTTACCACATCAGATTTTGTTACTCTTCCACCTTTTCCACTTCCGTTTACTTTACTTGCACCAACTCCGTTTTCATCCATTAATTTCTTTGCAGAAACAGAAGGGTGTCCGGCAGCATAAGAAGCTTCAGCTTTCGCCTCTGCTTTTGGAGCAGCTTCTTCTTTTTTAGCAGCAGGAGCAGCAGCAACTGCTTCCTTTTTAGGAGCAGGAGCACCTGCAGGTTTTGCAGCAGCAGTGTCGATCTGACAAACCACAGCACCTACTTTCACAGTAGTGCCTGCTTCTACCAATATTTTAACAGCACCCGCTTCTTCAGCAACCAACTCAAGTGTTGCTTTATCAGAATCGATTTCGCCAATTACATCATCTTTCTCCACCCAGTCACCATTTTGTTTTACCCAGTTACTAATTTCTACTTCAGTGATTGATTCACCAGGAGAAGGAACTTTTACGTCTTTAATTGCCATGACTTTTAATTATAAATTCTTAATTCGTTTTTAATTTTATTTCGTTGCAGCAGGAGTTTTCGCATAAGAAAAAATCTTATCGAACATTGTTTTTACACGTTTTTCATGACGTTTTGATGATCCCGTTGCAGGTGCAGCCGATTCAGGAATTGAAATCAAATCTAATTTCACTCCTTTAAATTTACGCACCATAAACGACCACGCACCCATATTTTCTGGTTCTTCCTGAATCCAAATATGCCTTTCTGCTTTTTTGTATTTCGCAACAATTTTATCTACTTGCTCTTGTGGGAATGGATACATTTGCTCGATACGTACTATGGCCATGTTTGAAGTGTCGCCATAAGCCGCCTTTTTGTCCATGTAATCGTAGTATACTTTACCAGAGCAGAACAACACTGTATCGATACTAGCCGCTTTTGCAGATGCATCATCTATCACTTCCTGGAATCTTCCTGAGGTTAAATCTTCAACAGGAGAAACACAAGCAGGGAATCTTAATAATTTTTTAGGAGTGAACACCATCAATGGTTTGCGGAACTCGCGTTTCAACTGGCGACGCAATACGTGGAAGAAGTTCGCCGGAGTGGAAGCATTTACAATTTGCATATTGTTACGCGCTGCCAATTGTAAGAATCTTTCTAATCGTGCTGAAGAGTGTTCTGCACCCTGACCTTCATAACCGTGAGGCATTAGCATTACCAATCCGTTCTGACATTTCCATTTGTCTTCTGTTGCAGAAATAAACTGGTCGATAATGATTTGTGCACCATTGTTAAAGTCACCAAACTGTGCCTCCCAAATGGTTAAGGTATTTGGTGTCGATAAAGCATAACCGTATTCGAAACCTAAAACACCATACTCAGAAAGTAAAGAGTTGTAGATATTTAATTTAGCAGGTTGAGCTGCATCAATGTTATTTAAGTTGCAATATTCCTGTTCTGATTCTTCTACTTTTAATACTGCGTGACGGTGAGAGAAAGTACCACGTTCAACATCTTGCCCCGTAAATCTTACGGGATGCCCTTCCATAATTAAAGTACCGTAAGCCAACAATTCACATAAGCCCCAATCCAATTGATTGTTCTCTGTGATCATTGCTTTTCTCTTCTCTAATTCTTTATCGATCTTTTTAATGAATTTCAATTCAGAAGGAGTAGTATATAAGGCTTTGGCAACTTGAAGAAGCATTTTTTTATCGGCACCGGTTTCAGGAGATTGCAAGAAATCTTCATCATTAGATTTGCGGAAACCTTCCCAATAATCTTGTAAGAAAGAAGTGATTTTTGATTTCTCAATTTCTTTGGCCTCAGCTAATCTATCGTTCAGTTCATCCTGGAATTTTTTCTCCATATCCTTCGCCATTTCAGCTTCCAAAACACCTTCGGAAAGAAGTTTTTGAACATAGATAGCACGTGGATCGGGATGATTTGCGATTAATTTATACAATAACGGTTGGGTATATCTTGGTTCATCACCTTCGTTGTGTCCGTGTTTACGGTAACACAACATATCAATGAAAACATCTCTTTTGTATTTCTGACGGTATTCCATCGCTAAGTTGATGGTGTGTGTCATTGCTTCTGCGTCGTCACCGTTAACGTGGAAAACCGGACACAAAGTAACTTTCGCGATATCGGTACAATAAGTCGATGAACGGGCATCGAGGTAGTTGGTGGTAAAACCAACCTGGTTATTGATCACGATATGAATAGTTCCACCTGTTTTGTAAGCTTTCAACTGTGCCATTTGAACTACTTCATAAACGATACCTTGTCCGGCAACAGCTGCGTCACCATGAATCAAGATCGGACAAACTTTATTCAAATCGCCTTTTAGCTTATTATCTAATTTCGCTTTTGCAATACCTTCCACTACAGGGTCAACTGCCTCTAGGTGAGAAGGGTTGGGAGATAAAGTCAAACGAACATTTTTACCTATATCAGTTTTGATGTCGCAGGTATAGCCCATATGGTATTTCACATCACCATCAAAAAGATTGTCGTCTTCGTAATCTTTAGAGTCGAATTCAGAGAAAATTTCTTTGTAAGTTTTGTAGAATATGTTTGCTAAAACGTTTAACCTACCACGGTGAGCCATACCAAATACAAACTCATCTATACCTAGTTCGGCACCTTTTTCTACTACTGAATCTAAAGCAGGAATCAACACTTCTGCCCCTTGAAGAGAGAAGCGTTTTTGTCCCACATATTTTTTATCTAAGAATGATTCAAAAACAACGGCTTGATTCAATTTTTTAAGAATCTGACGTTTTTGATCAACGGTAAATTTTGTTTTGTTTTTAGTGCCTTCAATTTTTTCTTTCAACCAGTTGAAAGTCTCTGGGTGACGTATATAAGCGAATTCAACACCAATAGATTCGCAATAAGTTTCTTCTAAGTGAGCAACAATATTCTTCAATTTCGCGGCACCTAAACCTATACTTTTGCCAGCCTGAAAAACTGTTTCTAAATCTTTTTCTGTGAAGCCGAAATTGGTAATAGAGAGATCGGGTTGATATTGGCGACGTGCACGCACGGGGTTGGTTTTGGTGAAAAGGTGTCCGCTCTTGCGATAAGCCTCAATCAATTCAACCACTTTAAATTCTTTGGCTACATTTTCTGGCACCGCACCATCGGCATTGAAATTGGCTTTAAAGAAATCGAATCCTGCAAAGAACTGCCTCCAGCTGGCATCTACAGAATCAGGATTTTGAAGAAATTGTTGGTATAAATTCTCTACCGCGTTTACATCCGCGTTTCCTACGTATGAAAAATCACTCATAATTGTTAGTTCTGATTAACAACCAAATGTAATGTTTTATTTAGAAAAATACTCTCTGATAACAACCTTTTTAAGCTCCCTCATTAAAATCATATCTGTGAGAGTAGCAATGGGTTGTTCTTCGTGGTGCAGGGTCTTTAACACCTTGTTTTCATCTAAGTCAATCTGGTAAAGGATGTTCCAAAGAGTTTGTTGCTCCTTTTCCCATAAATAGGAGATATGGGCATACACTTGTTTATAGAGTTCTTCGTAAGCATTATCAGTATTTCCTGAAAAGGTAACTTCCTGACTAAAAAAGCCAAAATCTTTTTGAATTTGAGCAGCTGTTTTTTGAATAATATCTATTCTTTTCTGGTAAGGCGAGAGGTCTTTAAGATTGAGGGATTCCATCATTTGGCTCTTTTAGAAACCATATCAGCAAAAGCTCTTAATTGTAATTTTTTGTGTTCGGGCACATCAATACTATCAAGGTTTTTGTATGCCTTGTCGTAATATTCCTGCATTTTATCAAGTGCTAATTGATCAACTCCACATCGATTGTATATTTCAGTAATGGCTTTTACTTTTTCAGTGTTACCGGCATCTGTTATGGCTAACCATTTGTTCAATTGAATCTGATCTTCTCCTTTTGTCATTTGAAGGGCGTTAAGCAATAAAAAGGTTTTTTTATTGCTTAAAATATCACCCCCAATTTGTTTTCCAAATTTACTTGGATCTCCATATACATCGAGGTAATCATCCATTAATTGGAATCCCATTCCAAGATTTTCTCCAAAGGTGTAAATGGTATTCCCATCTTTTTCTGATGCATCGCCGATAATAGCACCAATTTTTAAACTTCCTCCTAAAAGAACTGCTGTTTTTAGTCGGATCATTTCCAAATAATGGTTTACAGAAACATTCGATTCTGTTTCATAATTCATATCGAATTGCTGTCCCTCACATACTTCAATAGCAGTAGTATTAAAGACATCATAAATTTCCCGTATTCTTGCCGATTTTATTTTATTGATTTGAGCGAAAGCAATTACCAGCATAGCATCACCCGACAAAATTCCAGTATTAGTATTCCATTTTTCATGAACAGTTTGCTTACCTCTTCTCAGGGGAGCATTGTCCATGATATCATCGTGAATTAAAGTGAAATTATGAAATAACTCAACCGCCAAAGCAGCATTGGCGCAATCTTCAATGTTTTCTTCAAATAAAGAATTTGCTATAAAAATCAGTTGTGGTCGAAGCCTTTTACCTCCTAAATTTAAAATGTAACGAATAGGCTCGTATAATTCAATAGGGGCTTTATTAAACGACAGTTCAGCTAGTTTTTGTTCTATAATAGTTTCGTAGTTCAGACTAGATGTTTGCATTGTTAAACAGCCGTAACAAATTGTTTGCTTTCCAATAATTTAGCTATTCCTTCTTTCATCGGAAGCATTTCTCTACCTAATAAATCCTTCATTTTAGAGTTGTCAGGACATCTTCTGGTCATATCTCCCTCTTTTAATTTAGGTAAGTGAATAATTTTAGAAGAAGAATCGGTGATTTCAATGATCATTTTAGCTAATTCTAGCATTGTGATTTCGCTATCTCCACCAATGTTGATCACATCGTTTATTACTTTATTTTCATAAAATGCTTTTACACATGCGCCTACGTTATCATCTACAAAACAGAAAGTACGTGTTTGACTTCCATCACCGTAGATTGTGATATCTTTGTTGTGTAGTGCAGCATACATGAATTTCGACATCACAAAATCCTTGCTTTGTCTTGGTCCGTAGGTATTGAAAAATCTGAAAATAGTGTACTCCAAACCAAATTCCTGCTGGTAAGATCTAAGAAAAGCTTCACCCACATTTTTAACTACTGCATAAGGTACTCTTGAGTTCAATGGAGTGGTTAATTCATGTTGAGGTAATTCAACTGGTTCACCATATACTTCAGAAGAAGATGAGAAATAAACTCTTTTAACTCCTGTGCTTTTGGAAAGATTAAGAATATGTTTGATTCCTTCAATGTCTTTTAAAACTTTTACTGGATTGGCCTGAGTTCTAAGAACTCCAACCAATGCAGCGTAGTGAAAAACATAGTCGAATCTATGCCCCAGCATAATTTCTGAAATCTCTCGATATTCATTAACATCTGCTTTGATGAAAAGGAAGTTTTCTTTTGTCTTTTTGGGAAGGTTTTCTTTTTTCCCTGTAGATAAATTATCTACAATTACCACAAAGTTGTCTTTGTCTTCAATTAGTTTATCAGCCAAATGACTAGCAACAAAACCGGCACCACCTGTAATTAGAATTTTTCTCTTCATAATATTTATTATTCAGTCAAAAGATTTTTTAAATAAATTCCGTAGCCACTTTTCAATAGAGGAGTTGCAATTTCAAGTAATTGAGCGCTATTGATAAACCCTTGATCATATGCCACCTCTTCAATACAACCTATTTTTAGTCCCTGACGTTCTTCGATTACCTGAACGTACTGAGATGCCTGCATTAACGATGTGAATGTACCGGTATCTAACCACGCTGTTCCTCTGTCTAAAATTTCTACTTTAAGTTTTCTACGTTCTAAATAGATTTTGTTTACATCTGTTATTTCATATTCTCCTCTTGCACTAGGGGTGAGGTTCTCAGCGATTTTAACTACGGAATTATCATAGAAGTATAACCCTGGTACAGCAAAATTCGATTTTGGATTTTTAGGTTTTTCTTCGATTGACAGAGCGTATTTGCTTTTATCGAATTCAACTACACCATATCTTTCGGGATCTGAAACGTGGTAGGCGAATATTACTCCTCCATCAGGATTGATGCCTTTTTGTAGCATTTTATCCATTTCTGATCCATAGAAAATATTATCACCTAAAATTAAGGCAACACTGTCGTCTTTGATAAAGTCTTTTCCTAACACAAAGGCTTGAGCTAAACCATTAGGAACTTCTTGTACTACATAGGAGAAAGAACAGCCAATGCGTGATCCATCACCCAACAACTTTTTGAAAGAAATAGAATCTTCAGGAGTAGTAATGATTAGTATTTCTTTAATTCCTGCTTTTAATAAAATAGACAAGGGGTAATAAATCATTGGCTTATCGTAGATCGGCATCAGTTGCTTGCTTACGCCTAAAGTAATAGGGTATAAGCGAGTTCCTGATCCACCTGCGAGTATTATTCCTTTCATTGTTGTATCGCTTTAATTTCTTTTTTCCTCTCTTTCTTTTGGATATTTTTTTCTAAAGTAAGTAAGGTAGCTGGTAATACTACAATATTACAAATCATTCCTGTAAGTAGCGTAAGAGAAAGTAAAAATCCTAAGGCTACCGTTCCTCCAAAGCTTGATTGTGTGAAAATTAAAAACCCAAAAAACAATACCAAGGAAGTATAGAAAATACTTATTCCAGTGGCTTTTAATGCTTTACTTACCGCGATATTAATGATGGGTGTTCTTTTTAATTCATATTTATATCTATCCAGAAAATGGATAGTATTATCTACTGTAATTCCAAAAGCAATACTAAAAGTGAGTAGTGTGGATATTTTGAGTGGAATACCATAAAATCCCATAATACCCGCTGTAATAATTAAAGGAATTATATTAGGAATCAGAGCGATAATAACCATTTTGAAAGAACGGAAAGAATAGGCGATGAAAATTGATATAACGAGAATGGCAAAAACAATTGATTGGTAAAGGTTCTCAATAAGCAAGTCCGTACCTTTTGCATAAATAATACTGGTTCCGGTAACGCTAACATTGTATTTTTGAGGATTAAAAATACTGTCGATTTTAGGATAGAGCGATTTTTGAATTTCTTGAACTCTGGCGGTTGGAACATCTTTCATGTAAGCAGTAATTCGCAAAGTTTGGTAAGCACTATCTACAAATTTACTTGTTACATTTTTATTTCCCGTTGAATTTTCGAAAAACGGTTTCAAAAGCCCCAAGTCATAACTTTCTGGAAGAGAGTATTCGTTGTGGTTTCCATTGTACAAAGACTGTTTTGAATACTTTAGAACATCAATAAGAGAAATCACCTTTGTTACCTCTGGATACGTATAAAGAGTATCATACAATTCCTGAATTCTACTCCATGTTTTTTCATTTCTGGCTTTGCCTTTTATTTTGGTATCCACCAATATTTCCAGGGGAATAATGCCATTGAAATTTTCTTCAAAAAAGTGTAAATCAACTTTTACCGGGTGGTCATTTGGAATTTCATCCACTACTTTTCCGTTGGGTTTAATCAGTGTGATGCCATAGGTACAAATTGCACAAATAATGATTGTGGTGAGGTAAATACTCATTTTTCTTTTTTCAGTGATCAAGCTGATTTTAGAAATTAAAGCTTGCATCCATTTTTTTTCTTGATGTCGAAAATCTTTTTCAGTAGGTTCTTTGAAGTAGCTATAGGCTATAGGTACAATAACTATACACAGCACATAGAGCACCATTATATTGATGGCTGCAATAATTCCAAATTCAACTAAAATTGCACAGTTGGTGAAGGCAAAAGTTGCAAAGCCCAGTGCCGTGGTTAAATTAATCATGAACATTGCTGTTCCAATACGTTGAATAACACGGTGGATACCTTTAATTTTGTTTCCGTGATTTTTATATTCTTCAAAATATTTGTTGAGCATGAAAATGCAGTTTGGGATTCCTAAAACTACAATCAGGGCAGGAATTAAGCTACTTAGTAAGGTAAGTTTATATCCGAAAAGAGGTACTGATCCAAATGACCACAGTACCGCAATTCCAACAATCAGCATCGAAAGTAGAACTGCTTTGAGCGAGCGAACAAAAAAGAATAGAATAAGAGAGGTGATGATTGATGATAAAATTAAAAACAGAACTATCTCATCTTCCACCTGAGCAGCTACTTTGCTTCTTACATAAGGTAAACCTGAGAAATGGAATTTGATATTATTGGTTTTGCCGAATTCTAAAATCTCCTTTTCAACATTTAGAATGATCTTAATTCTTCTGGATGTATTCATTGAGTCGGCATTGATCGTGATTGCCGCTGCCGTGGAGCTGTTTTCCTTTTTCCATAATAAACCTTCGTAAAAAGGTTGGTGATGAAGTAAATGCTTTACACTATCTGCATCATTTTGAGTGCGTAAAGCTTGTTTTAAAGCTTTGTTTAAGGTGAATTTTTCATTTACCGTGTCTTTGGTCAGTATGAAATAATCTACAATAGAGAATACACTATCAACACTGTTTACTTTCTTCAGTCTTTTAGTGAATTCCTGAAATTTTTTGAGTTTTTCCAATTGAAATATTGAACTATCCTCAGTAGCGATTAAAATAATATTATCGCTTGTACCAAAATCTGTTTTTAATTTATCGTAGTTAATGATACTGGAATCAGAACGCGGGACTAAACCGGTGAATGTGTAAGATACTTCGCTTCGCGACGCCTCATATCCCATAAAGATTGTAGCTAAAACAATGAGAGTGATCATTGTTATTCGATTTCTTAATATTAATCTAGCTACGAAATTCCACATGGAGAGAAAAGACAATTTTAGCGGGCAAAAATAAGAATATAAAGTTACAAGCAAAGCTATAATTCCTAGGAGTTCCGTATTTTCGCCATAATTAATAGAAATGCCGAAGGTATATTGGAACGATAGCGCCGAATTATTCAGGAAACTTACTATTCGTAAGTTGTGGAACTATAACAAGTTGTTTCTAAGCTATCACCTTTCCCGATGGATGAAAAAACCATTAATTTGGGCACAACCTGTGAGTGTTTCTATTGAACCTACTACTTCGTGTAATTTAAGATGTCCTGAATGCCCTAGCGGATTACGTGCATTTACTCGTGATATAGGAATGTTGGAAAGTTCTTTTTTTCAAAAAACCATTGATGAACTTTCACCTCAGTTGATCTACCTTATCTTTTATTTTCAGGGAGAGCCTTACCTTAATCCTAAGTTTTTGGAAATGGCGGCTTATGCCTCTAAAAAAGGTATTTATACTGCTACGTCAACCAATGCGCATTATTTGACAGATGATAATTGTGAAAAAACTATTCGCTCTGGATTAAGTAGAATGATTATTTCTATTGATGGTACTACACAAGAAACATACGAATCTTATAGGATAGGGGGTAAACTTGATAAAGTTTTGGAAGGAGCCCGCAGAATAGTGAAATGGAAAAAGGAATTAAAAAGTTCAACACCTCATTTGATTTTTCAGTTTTTGGTAGTGAAACCTAACGAACATCAAATTGATGAAGTATATCAGTTGGCAGAAGAAATTGGTATTGATGAGGTGCGTTTAAAAACGGCACAGGTTTACGATTATGAAAATGGCAATGATTTAATCCCTGTTCAAGAACAATATTCGCGATATAAGAAGAATGCCGACGGTACTTATATCATTAAAAACAAAATGGTGAATAATTGTTGGAGAATGTGGCAGGGTAGTGTTATTACTTGGGACGGATTAGTTGTTCCTTGTTGTTTTGATAAGGATGCCACTCATCGTTTGGGGAATTTGAAAAATGAGACTTTCAAACAGCTATGGAAAGGTTCTACATACAATCAATTTCGTAAGAGTTTATTAAAGTCCCGTTCTGAAATAGATATTTGTAAAAACTGTACGGAAGGAACCAAAGTTTGGGCAAATTAAAAACTTTGGATCAGAATATTAAAAACAAGGGGCTGTTCCACTCTTGTAAACAGCCCCTTCTAACTATTTTGCTGTCAATAAGCTTCGATATTTGTCTTTGTTTATCCACGCCAGATAACTTGTTAATCCAAGTATGATGATGCTCATCGGACTTCCTGAGGGCTCTAGAATGAAATGGAATAAGGCAATGTTAATAGCTATAGGAGTCAGGATCACCAAGGCTAAAGCCACAAATCGATTACTCAATAAAGCAATTCCAATTAATACCTCTGTTCCTTTCAGGAAAGGAAAGAAATATCCTGATTGAAAGAGTCCTCCCATAAAAGCAGCTACTTTAGGATCGGTGGGCATTTGCATTGGAAGGAATTGTAAAAATCCATTCAATCCGAAAATAAAGAAAATTAAACCTAATAAGGTTCTGGTGATAAGCACAGCAATTTTTGTTGTTTTAGATGTTTCCATAAATAATAAGTTTATACAAAATATGTTTATACAATTAATTTGGTAAATTTTTTTAACCCCTTAATTGATCAAGAAGGTCATTAAGTACTTCTGCGTCTTTCACTGAAATATTATTTTTAATATCATCAATGCTTTTGTTTTCGGCATTATCTATTTTTTGAAGCAAATCCAACCCTTTCTGAGTGATAGTGATATCAACATGTCGGCGATCATTTTTGTTCTCTTTTCGTTCAACCAAGCTTTTTTGCTTTAGTTTTTCTACAATACGTGAACTATTGGAAGATTTATCGATCATCCTCTCACTAATCAATTGATTGTTGGCGCAGTTCGGATGTTGTCCTCTTAAAATACGAAGTACATTGAATTGTTCGGGAGATAAGCCAAAACATTTTAGAAACTGACCATGAGTTCTATACAGCCAGCTGCTGGTGAACATAATATTCACTGCTAATTTCTGGTGTTCAGATTTGAATTTCTTGTTCTGTTTTATTTCGTCTTCTAATTTCATCTCTCGAGCAAAACTATTGAATTTATGCAGTTTTAACAAGTTGAATATTTAATTCTAATTTGATATCAGAACTTACTACTGCTCCGCCTGCTTCCGTTAGTGCATTCCATTTCAATCCGTATTCTAATCGGTTGATTTTACCAGTGATCTCAAAACCGATTTTTGTGTTTCCCCATGGATCGATAGCCAGACCGGTGTACTCAGTGTCGAGAGTGATGGTTTTGGTAACATCTCTAATCGTGAAATCACCTATCAAATCAAAAGTGTTATTTCCTGTTTTTTTCAATTCCTTTCCCACAAAAATCACTTTAGGGAATTTTTCTGCATTAAAAAAGTCATCCGATTTTAAATGCCCGTCTCTTTGTTCATTGTTCGTGTCGATGCTATTTACATCAGCGTTGAAAGAGATTTTAGCATCACTAAAATCATCTTTTTCCGAAATCAATGATCCTTCAAATTTTTGAAAGTGTCCACTTACTGTAGAGATCACTAAGTGTTTTACTTTGAATTGCACTTCTGAGTGCGTACTGTCGATGTTGTAAGTTGCCATAATTGTAATTTTTAAAATTAAGTGTTGACACAAATGTATAAACATTATTTGTATATACAAATAAAATTAAAAAAATACTTTACTCCGCAATTTCAGGTAACATAAAATTAACATTAAGGATATTAGATAACATTTACATAACATAAGAATAACATTTACAAAAACAGATAAACAATAAAAACACATTTACTTTACACTTGAATTACAATTAGAATAAATACAATTAACATCAATGACTAAAAAACTTATGAAAACTAAAATTACAGTAGTTACAATTTTAATGACAATGTTTGCTGCTTTTTCTTTAAAAGCAGGAGATCCAAGATCTTTTGATACCAAAAATTCATTCTGGTCTGAGTTTGTATTGGTTCAGCCTTTAAATAAATCGAAATCGATAAGAGCTCAAATGGATATTCAGTACAGAACTCAATCTGAGCAAGGGTATTATAAAGTAAATCCGAATTTATCAAATATTTTTCTTCATCCATACCAAACAGTATTGCGTCCGTGGTTTCATTACTATGCAGGCAAGGATCAAAAGATGAGATTTTCAATTTCTCCAATTGGTTTGTGGTTTACGTACGGAGTGGCTGGAATGCCTGGTATTGTTAATCCAACCGGGGCAGTTAATAATACGGGTTTTTATAGAACACCTGAGTTAAGAACGACATTACAATTCACTTACTATAATACTTTGGGAAGAGTAAGCTTACAACAAAGATATAGATATGAATTCCGTTGGACAGGTAACAAACAAGCTTCTTTACCAACAGCTGACGATTTTTCAGGAAGCTTTACTTTGTCTCCAGGTAATAACTTAAATGCAACAACCAATAGAGGGAGAATCAGATATATGGTAAGAGGTATGATTGCATTAAAAGGAACAACTACTGATGAAAATGAATTGTACATTCCTTTTCAAAATGAGATTTTCTTAGGTGTTGGTGAGAATGTGAAAAATGTAAATTTGTTCGACCAGAACCGAGCTTATTTAGGAATTGGCTACAAAACAAAATCTAAAATCCTTATCGAGTTGGCTTACTTGCACCAATTCCAAACAGTGAAATTGGCTACTGATAATGGAGTAAGTACAATGCATTTTGATAACAATAATGTACTTCAGTTGTGGGTAGCTTTTGAAGATTTCGGAGGTCTGTTCAAGAAGAAAGAGAAAATAGAAGAAATTAAATAGCCTTGTTTTGAATTCATTAAAAGGGCTTACCAAATATGGTAAGCCCTTATTTTTTTGGTGCATTTTAAATTAGTAACTTCGCCCCTCGTTTTTTTAAAAATTAGAATTCATGAATATAACACAACAAAAAATTGATGATTTGAATGCAGTCTTGAACGTTGAGGTGCAAGAGGCGGATTATAAGGCTTTAGTGGATGGAGCTTTGAAAAAATATCAAAAAACTGCTAAAATGCAGGGCTTCCGACCAGGGAAAGTGCCTGCTTCTTTAGTGAAAAAAATGTACGAGCCATCTGTGAAAGTAGATGAAATCAATAGGTTGGTTAGTCAGTCTTTGGAAAAATATATCGCTGATAATAAAATTGAAATCATTGGTCAGCCACTTCCTAAAGCGGATAGCGGAATTACTTATGATTTTACCAATCAAAATGATTTCAAATTCATTTATGAATTAGGCATTGCTCCATCTTTTGATATTGCTTTGGATAAAGTTGCTGTAACACAATTAAAAATCAATGTTGACGAAACTTTGGTTGACAAATTTGTGAAAGATATTGCTAAGAGATATGGTAAAATGAGTGCTCCCGAAGCAGCAGAAGGTTCTGATTTGATATATATCGAATTCACGGAATTGAATGCCGATGCTTCTCCAAAAGAGGGTGGAGTGTCTAAAATGGCCGTGGTGGCTTTGAATGAAGTGAGCAAAAAAGCCAACGAACAATTAAATGGAAAGAAAAAAGAAGAAGAAGTGACATTGGCTGCTTCTGCTCTTTATGATGATGCTGCAAAAACAGCTTCAACTTTAGGTGTTGATCAGGCTTCATTGTCTTCTTTAGGAACATTGAAATTGAAAGTTTTAAATATTAGTCGTTTACAGGAATCAGATTTAAACCAAGAACTTTTTGATAAGGTTTATGGTGCTGGAACAGTTAACTCTGTTGATGAGTTTCGTGCTAAAGTAAAAACTGAATCTTCTGAAGCAATGGCAACACAGGAATTAACTAAATTGCAAAATGATGTTATTCAGTATTTGCTAGATAACGTGAAATTCAAATTGCCTGATACTTTCGTTAAAAAATGGTTGGTAGCAGCTTCTCAAAAACCAACTACTTTCGAAGCAGTTGAACAGGAATATCACCATTATGAGCGCGGAATGAAATGGCAGTTGATCGAAAATAAATTAATCCGCGAAAATGATCTTAAAGTTGAATTCAACGAATTGGAAGAAAAAGCAAAGGAATTGGTAAGAGCTAATTTCCGTCAATATGGTCAAAATATCGACGATGAACAATTGGCACCCATCGTTACCAGTGTTTTGCAAAAAGAAGAAGAAAGAAGAGGAATTTATGATGCTCTATACACGGAGAAAATCGTAAATTTGGTGAAAAGCAAAGGTAAAATATCGGAGAAAGTAGTTTCTTTTGATGAATTTACTAAATTAGTTTCTCAACAAAATAATCAGTAATTATATGATGGACGGTAAAGAATTTAGAAAATATGCTACCAAACACGTTGGTATCAATAGTATAGCATTAGATCAATATATTGAGTCTTCTATGACTCCTTACATTATTGAGGAGCGTTCGTTGAATGTTGCTCAAATGGACGTGTTCTCTCGTTTGATGATGGACAGAATCATTTTTCTGGGAACGGGAATCGATGACCATGTTGCCAATATCATCCAAGCGCAATTGTTGTTTTTGGAATCTGCTGATGCCCATAAAGACATTCAAATTTATTTGAATTCTCCTGGTGGATCTGTTTATGCAGGTTTAGGAATTTATGATACCATGCAATACATCAATCCTGATGTAGCGACTATCTGTACAGGTATGGCTGCTTCAATGGGTGCGGTATTGTTGTGTGCTGGTGCTGCAGGTAAAAGAACTGCCTTGAAACATTCACGTGTAATGATTCACCAACCTTTGGGCGGCGCTCAGGGTCAGGCAACTGATATCGAAATCACAGCGCGTGAAATTCAAAAATTGAAAAAAGAATTGTACGATATTATTGCCAATCATTCCGGACAAACCTACGATAAAGTATGGGCGGATAGCGACCGTGACTACTGGATGACTTCAACTGAAGCAAAAGAGTACGGTATGATTGACGAAGTATTGTTTAAAAACACAACCAAGAAATAATTAGGGTATGGGCAAGTCGGCGAAAGAGGATATCAGATGTTCGTTTTGTGGAAGAAGCAAAGTGGACACTAATGTTCTCATCGCTGGTATTAGCGGTCATATTTGTGATCGATGTATTGATCAGGCTCATAGCATTTCTAAAGAAGAACTTTCAGCAAAAAATAATCAAACGGTTAAATCAAGTATCAACTTGTTGAAACCTATGGAGATTAAAAAATATCTTGATCAGTACGTTATTGGTCAGGATGATGCCAAGAAAGTTTTATCTGTTGCGGTTTACAATCACTTTAAACGTTTAGGACAAACGGGGATAGGGGAAGATGGTGTAGAGATAGAGAAATCGAATATCATGTTGGTGGGTGAAACGGGTACCGGAAAAACCTTGCTGGCTAAGTCGATTGCCCAATTGTTAAATGTTCCTTTTTGTATTGCTGATGCCACGGTTTTAACCGAGGCAGGTTATGTAGGAGAAGATGTGGAAAGTATTCTTTCCCGTTTATTACAGGCAGCTGATTTTGATGCAGCAGCAGCAGAAAAAGGAATTGTATTTATTGATGAGGTAGATAAAATTGCACGCAAAAGTGATAGCGCATCTATCACTCGAGATGTATCAGGTGAAGGTGTGCAACAAGCATTATTGAAATTACTGGAAGGATCTGTGGTAGGTGTTCCACCTCAAGGAGGACGAAAACACCCCGAACAAAAATTAGTACAAATCGACACTAAAAATGTATTGTTTATTTGTGGTGGGGCTTTTGTTGGTTTAGATAGAATTATTGAAAAGAGAATGAAGTCTCAAACTCTTGGATTTAGTGCCAGCAAGCAAATGCGCGATATTGATAAGGCTAATATCTTGCAATATGTAACACCATCTGATATTAAATCTTTTGGATTGATCCCTGAGTTGATCGGACGATTGCCTATTCTTTCTCATTTGCTTCCATTAGACAGATCGGCCTTAAGAAGAATTTTGACAGAACCTAAAAATGCCATTATCAAACAATATGTGAAGTTGTTTGAAATGGACAATATCAAATTAACTTTCGATAAAGATGTTTTGGATTATATCGTTGATAAAGCATTAACACACAAATTAGGTGCACGAGGATTACGTTCTATTTGTGAAGCAATTATGTTAGATGCAATGTTTGATATGCCTTCCGATAAGGAAATAAAAGAGCTTCGTATTACTTTAGATTATGCTAAAGAGAAAGTAGATAATTCAAAAATTGAGTCACTGAAAGTAGCCTAATCCATTTTGTAATTATTACACACTTGTCATTGCGATATTTTAGTACCCAAAAATGAAGCAATCATATGCTGCATTGCTAACTAAATTTTTATCTTCGTTGCTCACCAACTTTACTTTATTTTGAAGTTCATTTTATCAATAATATTCTTTCTCTTTCTTACTATTCTAAATGCACAAGAATCAGGAAATATAGTACGTGGAAGAATTATTGATACTGAAACTAAATTCAAAATTCCCTTTAGCACTATTCATTTATATCAAAATGATTCAGTAATTAAAAGTGTTTTTTGTGATAGCTTAGGTTGTTTCCGTTTGCCTAAAATTCAAAGTGGAAAGTATGATTTAAATATCTCCTGCGTTGGTTATAGATCTCTTTGGATGCAGGAAATAGTAGTTATTTCAGCAAAAGAAACAGTGCTTGAAATTCAATTGGAGCAGGAGGTAAGTGTTAGCCAGAAAATAGAAATTATAAAAACAGTTTTAAGCAAAAATGAAATGGCACTAGTTAGTGTTAAGTCATTTACTATCGATGAAGCCAATCGTTATGCAGGAAGTAGAAGCGATCCTGCACGTATGGCCTCTAATTTTGCGGGGGTTCAAGGATCCGACGATACACGAAATGATATTGTAGTGAGAGGGAATTCTCCTAATGGTGTGCTTTGGCGAATTGAAAATGTTGATGTTCCTGCACCTAACCATTTTGCTATTCCCGGTACCAATGGTGGGCCGGTGAGTATGTTGAACAATAAATCGTTGGCCAACTCTGAATTTTTTACGGGTGCTTTTCCCTCTGAATATGGAAACGGAACCGCGGGAGTTTTCGATATAAAATTGAGAAAAGGAAATAATGAAAAGCACGAGTTTACCGGACAGTTGGGTTTTCTTGGAACTGAGTTGGCAGCAGAAGGTCCTTTAAGTAAAAAATCAGGAGCATCTTATTTGGCGACTTTTAGATATTCAACGCTTCAGCTGTTTAGTATAATGGGAGTAAATATTGGAACTACAGCACTTCCACGTTATTTTGATGGATCTTTGAAATTAAATTTCCCTTTAAAAAACAATGCTAATTTTTCTCTGTTCGCCATCGGTGGTAAAAGTGCTATCGAAATAAAAATTAGTGATAAAGGAGAAGAAGCTATTAAAGAATTATACGGCCGAAGAGATCGCGATCAGCTGTTTAATGCGGGGATGATTGTGGGTGGAATGAATTATAGTAAAACACTTTCTGCAAAAACTTATTATTGTTTCACACTTTCGGGTTATTATTCTACTACCGATGTTGATCATGATTTGGTGGTGCGCGATTCTGCTTTTATTGTAACCAATATCTACAAGAAGTTGATTTATGATTACAACGATTATAAAACTTCTTTCAATGTTTTTGTGAATCATAAATTCAATTCAAGAGCTACTTTGAAAATAGGAGCAAATTATTCGGAAATGTTTTTCAATTTGATGCAAAAAGATTTTGATTCTACAGGTGTTTATACCTATAGAATTAACGTAGATGATCATGCTGGTTTAGCGAGAACTTATGTGCAGTTGAAATATAAGTTTTCTGAAAAACTTACCTTTTCTGGTGGATTTAATTATGTTTATTTTCTCTTAAACCAATCTTCATCCATAGAGCCACGTGCAGGTTTACGATACCAACTTACTAAAAAACAATCTCTTGCTTTTGGTTATGGAAAACATAGTCAGCTTCAACCTGCTTACTTATATTTTCAAAATTTGAAAAGTGAAAATGGAGTATCAGATACCTGGAATAAATCAATGGGTTTTTCTAAAAGTGATCACTACGTTTTGAGTTATAATGTTAGTCTTCCCCAATCATTTAAAATTAAAGCTGAGGCTTATTATCAACGTTTGTATAATATTCCTGTTGAAATAAATTCGTCGTCTTTTTCTATGATTAATTTCGGAATGGATGCCCGATTGCAATATCCGGGAATACTTAAAAATATTGGAACAGGAAGAAATTATGGAGTAGAGTTTACTTTAGAGAAAAACTTCAATAAAAGTTATTTTATTTTGTTTACAGCTTCTTTATTTGAATCAAAATATAAAGGAAGTGATGGCATAGAACGCAATACCGCTTTCAATGGAAATTATGCCACGAATTTATTGGCTGGTAAAGAATGGAAGCTGGGTAAAAAATCAACTTTGGTTTTTAGCACTAAAATTACACGTGCAGGAGGCAGGCGATATACACCTTTAAATATGGCTGCTTCAGTGATTGCGAATGATGAAATTGCAGATAGTACCAAAGCTTTTTCTCAACAGTTTAAAGATTATTTTCGCATTGATGTGAAGTTGGGATACAAATGGAATACTGCAAAAATAACACATGAGTTAGCACTCGATTTAGTGAATGTTTTGAATACTAAAAATGTTTTGCGCCTTACTTATGTTCCTCCTGTAGGTTCTTCTCCTGCAACAGTGGTACAGGAAGATCAATTACACTTTTTGCCGATATTTTATTACAGGGTGGATTTTTAAAGTTCCATTCTCAACTGTCCTTTATCAGGTGTTTTAAATAAATCACACCTTAACTCAATATCTTTTTTTTCAAAATATTTGTTTCGGTAAAGTCGGAAAAGCGAATACATCTGTTCCATAATTTTACCGGTGCCTTTTGTTTTTTGCTGATAGTGACTGCTGCTCAATTCTCCATCATGAATTTCTCTAATTTGATTCATTACCCTTTGTGCACGATCGGGAAAAGTTTTTATAATCCAATCTTCGAAAATCGGACCTATTGCTCCTTGCAACCTAACTGGGACCATACCGGCTGTATCGGCACCAGCTTCTGCTGCAGCTTTTAGTATTTCTGGTATTTCATGACTGTTCAAAGAAGGTATTACAGGGCCAATCAATATACCTACCGGAATTCCGGCCTTAGATAATTCATTTACTGTTTTCAATCGGTTGTGAAAAGAAGAGGCTCTCGGTTCCATTTTGCGCCGTAATTCCTCTGAAAGAGTGGTGAGTGATATGGTAACATGTACCAGGTTATTTGCTGCCAGTTGTTGTAGTATATCTACATCTCGTAAAATCAAAGAATTTTTGGTAATCATGCCCACGGGGTGTTTATATTTCAACAATACTTCCAGTATACTTCGTGTAATTTGCATTCTGCGCTCTATGGGTTGGTAGCAGTCGGTATTTCCTGAAAGCATTATAGGTGTTGCCTGATATCCCTTTTTGTTCAGGAATTTTTCTAGTAGTTCAGGAGCATTTTTTTTGATCATTATTTTTCCTTCAAACTCTTGCCCGGCACTAAAACCCCAATATTCATGAGAGTTTCGGGCATAGCAATAAATACAACCGTGTTCACAACCCTGGTAAGGATTCATGGAGTATTTTGCAAATACATTTTTGCTTTCCACATTGTTTACAATGGTTTTGGGATGTACTTCAATATATTGAGTATTAGGGTTCTCTTCTTCCTCTTTCTCTACTTGGTTTTTTTGAAAGCGGTTGTGAGGATTAAACTGAGCTCCTCTTCCTTTGATAAAATTCATGTCATTTTCCATCCATGTAATTTATCAAAATTTTTTAAATCGCTGAATTTTAGTGTTTAAAAATCATGAATAATTTTTTGATTTTCTACTTTTTACTTTTGCCTTTCCTTGCTACATTCGCAGTAATGAGTGAGCTTTCCCAAAAGATAGATAAATCCATTGCCGAGTTGTTGTTTAATCACAACTGTGTTATCATACCAGGCTTTGGTGCTTTGGTGGGAAATCGTGTAGCGGCCAACCTCGATGAAAATAAAAATACTTTCTATCCTCCTTACAAAAAACTAGTGTTTAATGTACAGCTTCAAATGAATGATGGCTTACTGGTTCAAGAGTTTTCTAAGCATTTGTTATTGAGTTTTGAAGAAGCTGAATTACGTTTGAACGATGTGGTGAAACACTGGCAAAGTGAGTTCAAAAAAGGGAAAGAGGTTAGTATAGATAAAGTTGGAGTTTTCAAAAGAAGTAAAGACAGGAAGATTGAATTTCATCAGGATTTTTCTGTTAATTATTTATTGGAAGCTTACGGTTTACAGCCCATTCATGTGTTGTCGGTGCAGAGAGATACGATCAAGGAAAAGATTACCCGTCAGATTATTGATAGTTCACTTCCATCGGCGAAAAAGGAAAGAATGTCGTGGCAGCAAGTTGCAGCAGCGGTTCTTTTACCAGCTGTAGCAGCAAGTGCTTTGTTCTTGTCGATTAACTTTAAAAGCAATCAGGTTAGTCAGATGAATTGGAATCCATTTACAGAAGATACCGATACTGTTGCTATTCAAAGTACTAACCCTGATGTAGTGATTAATCTTTCGCTTCGTGAAGAACTTACAGAATCCAAGCTGTGGGAGAAATATGCTGAAAAGGCAAAAGAGCTGAAAGATGAAAAACTTAGGGCTGTTGCCGATTCTACCGATGTTAAAATTCCGGTTAAAGAATTCAATACGTACCATAAATCAGGTTCAAAAAAATATTTGGTAATTGCCGGTTGTTTTGCCAGCGAAGAAAATGCAAATCGCTTTTTAGAAGAAGTTAAATCAGCTGGTTTTAATGCTCAAATAGTGGGTAAAACACATAATGGACTAACGCGTGTTGCTTACGGTGTTTATGATACTCAAAGCGCTGCGTTAAATAGCTTAAGCGAAGCCAGAACCAAGCATGGGAAAGATGCCTGGATGGTGGTGGAATAAATCTAATCCACTCTTACCTGATATATATAAGGCTCAATTTTTTTAATCTGCACAGATCTTTTTAATCCACCTATTTTATTACTCGAATTCAATTTTATTTTTTTACCCAATGATTCTTTTGGTGCGTTTTTAATTACGTCAGCAATGGTTTTCATTGTGATGGCAAAACCAGCGCGTTCTTTAGCACCATCTTTTCCCAGTACCATTCCAATTACATTTCCTTTGTCATCGAAAATTGGTCCGCCACTATTTCCATGATTAATAGCTAGGGAAACCTGGCAAGAACTGCTATCACCCTTAAAGCCCAATCGCGAACTTAAAACACCTTCCTCAAAAACAATATTTTCACTAGGAAACCCAAGTGTAAAAACTTTTTCTCCCAAATCACTTCCTTTGGCATTAAAAGCATAAGGAACTGTATTCTGTTTTTTGAAATTCTTGTCGTTAATTTTCAAAACAGCGATATCTCTTTTCTTATCTATATAAATCACTGCGGCATTAAAAATTTCTCCTGCTGAATTTTCTACCATGATTTTATCTGCGTCTTCTACAATGTGTTTTGCAGTGACTAAAAATCCCTTTGAAGAAATCATAAAAGCAGTTCCAGTAAGGGCTGTAGGAGGTGTTTTTTCATTTTTCTTGTAAGGAGAAGGTACAGCCACAGTATCTTTTTTTGCAGTAACAATATAATCTGATTCAATCTTATTTTGCATCAGTATATAAGCTAAAGTTCCTATTGATAAAATCATTGCAATCGATGCAGCAATATTAAAGAAAGAGAATTTTGATCTTAGTGGAATCATCTTTCCTTCCCTAGGAATTTCCTGATGAAAAACATCTAATTTTTTCTTTAATGCATTTCTTTTTTTCATGGTGTTGAATACGCCAAATACTTTTTGGTATTCGTTTACTTGTTTTGCCAAATCAGGCTCTTGAGCAATGCGTTGCTCAAAACTGGTTTTCTCTTCTGCCGATATTTTGTCGTTCAGAAAACGTTCTATTATTTCGGGTAATTTATCTTCCATATTATTGAATAAAAAAGATTCTTTTTAAGCGAACCAAACACTTGTATTTTTGGTTTTTTGCGTTATCGGGATTTGTGTAGCCAAACTTCTCACATATATCTTGCATAGAGGCATCGTGTATATAGAAATCGCTGATAATGGTGTTGCACGGTTCTCCTAATTTCACTAGGGCTTTTTGCATTTGTTGAATATTTTCTTCTCGCTCGTCAACATCACTGAAATCTATATCTTCTGAGCTTCCTACATTTTCATTCTCTTCAATTTTCCCAATGAACTTCGATTTGTGCACCAGCTTTTTCAACCATTGTCGGCGACAAACCGAATACAAAAAAGTTTTAATGGCGCAGGTGAGTTCAAATTCCTCACTTCTTATTTTTTCATAGAATACCATCACACCTTCCTGATACACATCTTTGGCGTCATCTTCTGTTCCGCTATTTGTAATAATGAACTGACGAATCATAGCGTAATTCGAAACATACAAATGCTGCAAAGCCTTGTTGTCGTTGTTGCGAATTCCTTTTATTAACTCAGCATCGGAATATCCCATTGACCGCTGTTTTTTATTTATATCACATCCTTCCTTAAGGTAACCCAAGCGTAAAAAAATATTTTTTTATTGTGGGTGGAGATGTAAATATAGAATTATCTGTATTGTGTTTTTCAAGTGTGTACTTCCGGGTGTAGGATTCCCTCTTAGAGAAGAGGGGTGTATAAAGGCCTGTGAAGTGGGAGGGAGATGGATTGTTGTATTGTAAGTCCATCTCCCTGCAGCCGCACAAGCAAAATCGCACCCCTCTCCGCCGGGCGATGACCCATATTAAGGCAAACCGTAAATTGGTTATGGTTTACAAGTGTTTCTTTGAAAGAAAAAACACTTATGGACTTAATACAAATCATTTCGGAATTAAACACGCAAGAAAAATG
>JAHEZM010000014.1 GCA_023251075.1 Flavobacteriales bacterium
GTTTAATTCCGAAATGATTTGTATTAAGTCCATAAGTGTTTTTTCTTTCAAAGAAACACTTGTAAACCATAACCAATTTACGGTTTGCCTTAATATGGGTCATCGCCTTTTTAAAGGGAGGTGCGAAATAGCCTGTGCTGTAGGAGAGGGATTTTATTAAAAAAAGAAATCCCTCTTACCTCTACCCTACATGCCTGCACACTCTCCCTTTAAAAAAGAGAGAAGTGGGGTTAGCGTTTCATAACACAAAGGTGTAATATCAGGGAAGATCACTATTTTTATGCGGATTCATGTTTCAAGATAAATCGTATACCACTCCAATAGCTCAAGGATTTCTGAATAATTTATTTCGATATCCTGAAAGAACTTCATTGGTAATTCAAGAGAAGGAGTATTCTTATGCGCAGTTATCGAAATATGTTCAGTGTATTTACAATCATCTGCTGGGTGGTGGAGTTAAAGATCATCGTATTGGAATTTATGTGGAAGATGATTTGTTTTCTTATGCAGCTATTTTAGCGCTGAGTTTGTATGGAGCATCTTACGTTCCTTTGAATAAATCTTTGCCGGCAGCTCGTTTACAAAAAATTATTGATGCCGCAGATCTTAAAATAATTTTGAAATCGGAAGAAGTTGAATTGTCTCCGCTAGAATTTCAATCTCTTGAAGTTGTAGTTGTTCAGGAGGAAGCTTATGTAATGTTTACTTCCGGTTCTACAGGCACACCATTGGGCGTTCCTGTTTTGAAGAGAAATGTACATGCATTGTTACAGCATTATTTAAATAAAGAGAAATATGATTTTTCGGAAAAAGATAAATTCATTCAGACTTACGAATTGTCGTTTGATGTATCGGTTTTCTCATTGTTTGTGCCTTTGTCGATAGGAGCTTCTTGTTATACAGTTCCTAATGGAGGAATTAAATATTTATCGATATTAAAAATATTAATGCAACAGGAAATTACTGTGATTAGTGCTGTTCCCTCTTTTTTGGCGCACATTGGCAGAAAGATAGAGGAACTGAAATTACCTTCGGTACGCTATAGTTTTTTTTCGGGCGAAGCTCTTCCTTCATCGCATGCAAAATCATGGATGAAGGCTCTTCCTAATGCTAAGGTTTATAATTGTTACGGTCCAACAGAAACCACTATTGTTTGCACCGGAGTTTTATTAAACACTCTTTCTGCCGAAGAATGGAATATTGATCCTTTGCCCATTGGTTATGCTTTTGAAAATATGAACTACCAGATTTCTGAAGAAGCTGAGCTTTGCTTTTCAGGGGTGCAGGTTTTTGAAGGATATATTGATGGTGAACAGGATCGTTTTTACCTACACAACAATAAACGCTTTTTTAAAACAGGTGATTTAGTGGAAGAAAGAGAAAACGGCTTGTTGGTTTTTAAAGGAAGAATAGATCAACAAGTGAAGATTAACGGTTATAGAATTGAGTTGGGAGAAATATCAAAAGTACTTTCAACCATAGCAAATTGCAGAGTATTCACGTATGTTGTTGATTCAAAAATTATTTCTGTTTTGGAATCGGAAAAGTTTAATGAAATAGAAATCAGAAAAAAACTAGAGGTACTTTTACCCAACTATATGCTTCCTAGTCAATTCACTTGTTTAGCAATTTTTCCTTTGAATGAAAATGGAAAATTAGATAGAGAAAAAATTAAAAAATTGATCGATAAATTGTGAAAGAAATATTTGAAATAATCGCTGATATTCTCCGGTTTTTAAATCTAAATGTGATTATTGGCATTCCATTTACCATAGTATTTTTCCTGTTGATTAAAAGATTGTGGAAACACTACGATGATAGTGTGGCATTTCAAATCATACGTTATTTTCTTATTTCTTGTGCATTGATAGCTTGCATTATTTTTATCATTCCTTTTTTCAATATTTACGGAATTGAAAATGAAGCCTACAATTTTTTCAAACGAGCAGAAGGTTGGTATTTTTATTCATATTTAACATTAATGCTTTTCCATTTATTTATTCCTTTATTTCTCTTTTTTAATAAGATTGGTGGCAATAAGATTTGGCTTTTGTTAATTTCATTGGGAATGAACATCGGGATGATTTTTGAATCTTTCGTGATTTTTGTTACCAGTATTCATCGTGATTATGTTCCCGGGAATCTCATTCCTGTTGAATTTCCTTGGCGCGAGTTAAATGCAATGATATGCGGAATTATTTTCGGGATTGTTGTTTTTGTAATTAGTGAAGTGGTGAAGAAGGTGAAAAGAAAAAGTGTAGGATAATAGTTCCTTATCTCACTTCTAAAATATCTATCCTTTGTCCGGCCATACAAACCGACGTTTGTATTTTAGCAACATGGTATTTAATACAAATTACTTTTCCGTCGATTTTAAGACTGTCTGCGAGATTATTTACTTCAAAGTGACTACTGTCTTTTCGCATGAGCATATAGCCGCATCCATCAAGTCCTGTTTGATTAATTACAGTGACTTTTTCAAATCCTTCAGGACAAGATTTTACAATTTCTTTCTTTTTAGAAACACAGCAAAATAGAGTGCAACAAAAAAGGAGAGCAACAATTACTCTCCTTTTTGTATGAAAATATTTTCTCATAATTATTGCATGAAAATCAATACCGGATTTTCAATATACTTTTTCAAAGTTTGTAAGAAAGCTGCACCTGTGGCGCCATCCACCACTCTGTGGTCGCAACTTAAAGTTACTTTCATCATGTTGCCTGGAACCACTGCACCGTTTTTCACAACAGGCACTTGACGAATTCCACCTACTGCTAAAATACAAGCATCAGGAGGATTAATAATTGCAGTAAATTCTTCAATACCAAACATTCCTAAATTAGAAATAGTGAAAGTATTTCCAGCCCAATCGGCAGGAGTTAATTTTTTAGCTTTAGAACGAGCAGCAAAATCTTTTACTTCTGCAGAAACTTCCTGAATAGATTTTGTATTCGCAAATTTTACAACCGGTACAATTAATCCATCTTCAATAGCCATAGCTACACCGATGTGCACATGTTCGTTGTAACGGATTCTATCACCTAACCAAGAGGAATTGATCGCTGGATGTTTTGGTAATGCTGCAGCTACTGCTTTTAATACAATATCATTGAACGATACTTTATCTCCAGTTTCATCGATAATAGCTTTACGGGTTCTCATCGCTTCGTCCATATCGATATCCATTGTTAGATAGAAATGTGGAGCCGTAAATAAGGATTCGCTCAAACGTTTTGCAATGATTCCTCTCATGCTGGTAACACCCACTTCGCTGAAGTTTTCGATTTGTGCTACAGATGACCCTGGCAAGAAATTATCAATATCTCTTTTTACAATTCTTCCACCGTCGCCACTTCCTCTGATTTTTCCCAGAGGTAAATTTCTTTCTTCAGCTAATTTTTTAGCCAGAGGAGAAATAACCATTCTTCCATTATTTTCTACCGGTGCGGGAGCTGGTTTGGAAGTTTTGAGAGTGGGAGTTGAAGCAATAGGAGCAGGAGCAGGTGCTACTGGAGCTGCTGTTGTTGCAGGTGCCGGAGCTGCTGCTACCGGTTTTGCTGCTTTATCGGCTTCAATAATTGCTTTAACATCTTCTCCTTGTTTTCCTAAAATGGCAAGAATTGCATCTACCGGTGCTTTTTGCCCGGCTTCAATACCAATATGTAATAAAACACCTTCTTGGAATGATTCAAATTCCATAGTTGCTTTATCCGATTCAATTTCTGCTAATAGTTCGCCTGTTTTTACAGCGTCACCAATTTTTTTATGCCACACTGCTACCACACCTTCGGTCATGGTATCACTTAATTTGGGCATTCTAACAATTTCAGCCATGTTCTAATTTTTTATTAATCCATTATATATGGATAGTCGGGTTGAGAATAAACATCTTTGTACAATTCATCAATAGTAGGGAATGGAGATTGTTCAGCAAACTGAACAGCTTCCTCCACCATTGCTTTTACTTTCTCCTCAATTGCTTCAATTTCTTTTTCTGAAGCATATTTTTTGTCTTTTATTTTTGCCAGAACATCGTTGATAGGGTCTTGCTCCTGGTAGCATTTCAACTCTTCTTTAGTTCTGTATTTTGCTGGATCCGACATAGAGTGACCTTTATATCGGTAAGTTCTGATTTCTAGTAGGGTAGGACCCTCACCTTTTCTTCCTCTTGCCGCTGCTTCTTCTACTGCATTTGCTACGGCTTCGCATTTCATTCCATCTACAGGGAAAGAAGGCATATCGTAAGCCAATCCTAATTTGTATAAGTCGGTAACGTTTGATGTTCTTTCCACCGAAGTTCCCATGGCGTATTGGTTATTCTCAATAATAAAAATGACGGGTAATTTCCAGGTCATAGCCATGTTTAGTGCTTCGTGAAAAGCACCTTGTCGCACGGCTCCATCTCCCATAAAACAAAGAGTGACTGCTTTATTTCCGTTGTATTTATCAGCGAAAGCAATACCTGCACCTAAAGGAATATGGGCTCCAACAATACCATGACCACCAAAGAAATTAAATTCTTTGCTGAACATATGCATTGAACCACCCTTACCTTTTGAGCAACCAGTGATTTTACCGAATAACTCGGCCATGATGAATTTAGGATGCATTCCGCGTCCGATTGGATGCGCATGATCACGGTAAGTAGTAATCATTTTATCTTCTGGCGTAAGAACTGCTTCACAGCCGGCTACGATAGCTTCTTGTCCGATATATAAGTGGCAGAAGCCCCTGATTTTTTGTTGAATATAAAGTGCTCCTGCCTTTTCCTCAAACTTTCTAATAAGGAACATGAGTTCATACCATTTGAGGTAAGTTTCTTTACCGTACTTTTCTTTGGTTTCTTTTTTCGCCATTGTTTTTGTCATTGCAATGAGATTTGTAAGCCAACAAAAATAGAAATCTTTAGGAGAAAACAGAGGAGTTTTTGGCAAATATTATCTATTGCAGTGGCAGAACGACTTTTAAGTTAAAAATCTGCCCTTTTGTTTGCTTGTGTGAAACATAGTGATACATTTGATGCTGAAATCGCTTACATATGTCATTTGTAGAAAAAACCAAAAGCATACTGCTGTATATTTGGAAGAAGAAGAGATACCGCTATTCCCTCATTACTATTTTGTTTTTATACCTTACCATTCAGCATAATTTTTTGTGGTTGGTGGGTAATTTACCTTCTGTTAGCGAATTGAAAGATCCTGATTTACCGGTGGCTTCAGAGATATATGCGGCAGATGGAAAAATGATAGGAAAATTCTTTCGTGAAAACCGATCTTCGGTGGCTTTGAAAGATATTAATCCGGTTTTTTATAAAGGTTTAGTGGCTACTGAAGATGTTCGTTTTTATGAGCATGATGGTATCGATTGGAAAGCCAATCTTTCTATTTTGTGGTATATGATCAAGGGAGATAAACGTGGCGGAAGTACTCTCAGTCAGCAATTGGCAAAGAATTTATTTAAAATGCGTAAGGTGAATAAAGGTTTACTCACCTACGTTCCCGGAGTGCGCACGGCAAATGTTAAAATGAAGGAATGGATAGTTGCGAAGCGTTTGGAAGAGAATTATACCAAAGACGAAATTTTGCTTTTATACATGAATACTGTTGATTTTGGGAGTAATGCCTTTGGAATTAATTCTGCAGCAAAAACTTATTTCAATAAAAAACCCAAACAATTGAGTGTGGATGAATGTGCTATACTCATTGGTATGCTTAAAGCAACTACCACTTACAATCCTGTTTTACATCCCGACAAATCGTTGGAAAGAAGAAATGTGGTTTTGTCGTTGATGAAAAAACATAAAGTAATTACTGAAAAAGAACATAAAAAAGCTATTGCCAAACCAATTAATCTGGATTATCATGTTGAAAATACCGAGGATTGCGAAGTGCCTTACGTGCGCGCTGCTGTTGCCCGTGAGTTGAGTGAATGGTGTAGTGAAAACGGATACGATATTTATAGCGACGGATTGAAAATATACACTACCATTGATTTGCGTATGCAGAAGCATGCGCAGGAGGCGGTGAGTGAGCATATGAAATCGCTACAAAAGAAATTTGATCAACAATGGGATGGTAAAAATCCCTGGGTAGATAGTAAGAAAGAAGAAATTCCAGGTTTTATTGAGAATGCGATTAAACAAACAGATGCTTATCGAGGATTGAAAAAAAGATGGGAAGACAATGAAGATACTATCCTGTATTTTTTGCGCAAACCACATTGGTGTGAAATCTATACTCATGAAGGGTATAAAAAAGAAATGATGAGTTCTATGGATTCACTGGCACACTATAAAAAATTATTGCGTTGCGGCTTTTTTACTTTAGATCCTAATACCGGATACATCAAAACCTGGGTAGGTGGATGGAATTATAAAATCACGAAATACGATCATATCGTTCAATCAAAAAGACAACCCGGTTCAACCTTCAAACCTTTTGTTTATGCTACCGCTTTTGAACAGGGCAATGGTCCGTGCGATACAAGAGTAGATAAATATATCCGACACGAATATGATGAAAATGGAGTGCATCATGTGTGGACTCCTAACAATGCCAATCGCGTGTTTACGAATAATACGCTCACTTTGCGACAAGGAATGGCCACTTCTATCAATAGTATTGCGGTGCAATTGACTTTAGAATGCGGGCCAGAAAACGTTGCTCAAACTGCTAAAAATTGCGGTATTCAAAGTAATCTCGAAGTTGTACCTTCTATTGGCTTAGGTTCGAATGATGTGAATTTACTGGAACTTACTTCTTCTTATGCTCCTTTTATTAATGGGGGATACAGAGTTAAACCTATTTTAATTACGCATATCGTGAATCAAAAAGGGGAAGAAATTGCCCGATTTGTACCCACTAAAGAGCGTGCTATTACGGAAGAAACAGCTTGGCTCATGTCGTATATGTTGAGAGGAACTGTAGAAGAGAATGGAGGAACTTCAACCGCCTTGTTTCAATATCCTATTTTTGGTAATAATCAACTGGGAGGAAAAACAGGTACTTCAAACAATTATTCTGATGGTTGGTATGTGGGTGTTACTACCAATTTAATTGGAGGAACATGGGTGGGAGCAGAGGATAGATGTATTCATTTTAAAAATTCTGCAACAGGTGAAGGTATGAAAACTGCTTTGCCGGTTTTTGGTTTGTTCTTATCGAAAGTATATGCCGACAAGCAATGTAGTATTAAACCTTGTTTATTTCCTAAGGAGCCATTTCCAATTGATAAGCCGCATAACTGTAGAGTTTATGTGCCTAAAACAGATACAACTTTGGTGGAGGTGGATACTTCTGCGGTGATAGAAACTGTGGTGATTGATACTATCGCGGTACCGTAATTAAGCTTTATAAATTAACGCAACGGCATAAGCATTAACTCCGCTTTCGTTGCCTATATAACCTAATTTTTCGTTGGTGGTGGCTTTGATAGATATTTGTGATTCTTCAATTTTCATCACCTTAGATAGAGTCTTTAACATCAAAGGGAGGTGAGACATTATTTTAGGCTTCTCCAATGATAAAGTGGAATCAATATTGCCAATTTTATACTTCTCTTTTTCCAATAATTCAATTACGCGAGACAGTAATATTTTACTATCAATTCCTTTAAATTCGCTGGAAGTATCAGGAAAGTGTTTGCCTATGTCGCCTAAATTTGCCGCTCCCAAAAGAGCATCGCAAATAGCGTGTATCAATACATCGGCATCGGAGTGGCCTACTGCGCCTTTATAATGTTCAATTTTAATTCCACCTAACCAAAGTTCTTTTCCTTCTGCTAATTGGTGCACATCGAAGCCGAAGCCAATTCTAAATGGGGTCATTAATCTTCTTTTTTCTCGTCTTTGATATCGTCGAATGCGAACGATAAGGTGAAACGTAAAGTATTATCCAATGGGTTATTTCTCATGGTAGAAACTAAGTAAGAGAAATCAAGGTTAAAAATGCTGTACTTCAAACCGGCACCTAAAGTGAAATACTGACGATTTCCTTTGTTTGGATTTTCGTAGAAAAATCCGGCTCTTAAGGCGAATTGTTTATCGTACCAATATTCTAAACCTGCCGAAATATTGATTTCCGTTAATTCTTCTCTAAACCCACCCGGGGCATCATAAAACGACTGAAAAACACCCTGAGGTACTGATACATCGGGGTTTCTACCTCGTTCAATTTTTTTATTTCCATCGGAATCTAAAATATATTTTCCTGTAGAATCAGTGGCGTAAATAGGGAGAGTAGGAACTAATAGTTTATTGAAATCAACCATTATAGTTAAGCTGTTGTAATCATCAACATCTAATTTTAAAGACGTTCCTAATTTCAAATTTGAAGGAATGAAATTTTTCTTTCCTGAATCGGAGTAACGAACCTTATTGCCTAAGTTTGAAATATTGATTCCGGCTGCAAATACACCTTTTTTACTTCCTAGTTTAATGTCGGTGTTGTAGTATCCCGATAAGTCGGCGGCAACTGCATTGGCAGCTTTCCCTGCCCCCTGAGGATCAAAACCACCAGTTAAATTGGAATAGATATAGCGTGCGGTTAAACCACCGGAAAAATGTTTGTTTAAGCGGTGCGAGTATCCAATATCATATGCAAACTCATTGGGTGTAAATTTATTGAGGTTCACATTTTGGTCATTCGTAAATTGAATTTCCCCCAAACTGAAATAACGCAATGAAGTACCTATTGTTCCTTTGCTGCTTATTTTATAGAATCCAGAAAGATAAGCCAGGGCAATATCAGGAACCAATGTTTTTAACCATGGGGTGTAGGCAACAGAAACCCCTGATTTTTTTTCAATGAAAGCCAGTTTTGAGCAATTCCAATGCATTGAGTTTGCATCTGGTGAAGAAGCTACACCTGCATCACCCATAGCTCCACCTCTTGATTCAGGAGCAATTAAAAGAAAGGGAACTGAAGTAGTGATTGGATTTAAACCTGTTCTGGCAAATTGTTGTGTTTGATTTTGTGCTAAACCAACTTGTGAAATACCCAATAAAGTAAATATGATGAGGGCTAAATTTCGTGTTGAAAATTGACTATTCATTGATCTTTAATTTATGCAAATATATTAAAATATGCTTTTTACTTTAGAATTACTAGTTTTTCTAGCTTTTCATCTTGTTTTCCATCTTCAGTTTTAACCTTCAGTTTATAAATATACACTCCTTTTCCAATTGCATCACCAAAATCATCTGTTCCATCCCAAGGAATTGGCTCTGGTTTATAACGTTGAGTTCCGTCAATTGTTGTTTGAATGGTTTTTACAACTCTACCGTTGATGGTTAAAATTTGAATTTGAACATCGAGCATTCCTCCTTGCTGATTGTGTTCAAACCAGAATTGAGTATTGCTGGTAAATGGGTTGGGATAATTAAGAACATGTTCTAACGCCAACTTTGCTGAATTTTCAACGATAAATTCTGTGTAAGCGGTGCTGGAATTATTATTAACATCCCATACTTTCAAAGAAAGATTGTGTAATCCAGGATTTAAATCATTTAACGGGTATTGTATTTTTCCTTTTTGATAATTATTCAATTCTGCCTCATAATTTGAATTCAGAATAATAGTATTGTTCGTTTGATTGTCGAGTACTGCAGCAACATCATGACCAATTGTATTGCCCGTGGTATTAACTCCGCTTTCATCATATACTGTTGCATATATTTTGGGATTTTCATCGGTGAGTCCTCCAAAAATGAAAGTACTATCGTTCATGTATAAATTTACTTTCGGTCCTTCATTGTCGGAAAAAGATCCTTGTGCAGTTCCTCCTATAATAACATCTTCAAAAAAACCTCTGGCATCATTAGTATCGTTGGCGATGTAGTAACTAATTCTTCCGTTTCCATATTGATAATTAATATCTTTAGGAACAATAAATTCAATTGTAAAAACACCGTTTGTAACACTTGCTTTCCCTTTGTATAAAATGCTGTTTTGGAGAGCGTAATCAATGCTGCCTTTTCCAGTATTATTAAGCGTTTGATTGGTTTGAGTTTTATCGTAAACCACCACAGTCAAAATACCACGATAATTACTTAAAAACACATCATTGCTATTTACCACTTTTCCTTCTATTTTGGCTTTGGTTAAGGCATGCAATGTATCTCCTCCAATATTTACATCTATTAAATTAATTTTGGTGGTAACTACTTTTTCTTTTGGAAATGCAAGTGTTAATGCAGGATCACCCATTAAATAAAATTTCCTTTTGTTGTTATTGGTTCCTTCTCCTGCAGTAGTTATTTTGGCAGTCATAATGGCATTTCCAAGAGTTGGATGTGGTCCTGTTACAAATTGGGCATCATAGAATTTTTCCACCAAATCTAAATTAGGACCATTGTACACCAGGCGACTGGTAGTTAATTGTCCCACCACCCCACCAGTAAGATTTAACAAGGCTTTTTCACCCGCACATACTCTGTAATCATCATATCTACTAAACTCACAAGTAGCTGTCACAAAAAATGGAAGTTTGGTGGAATTCGACCATTGTTCAATATCCTTCTCTAATAAAACTCTTTCATCGGCCCAACCCCCTTCACCACCATGTCCAACATAATTAACGATAAGAGCTCCATTTTCCATTACATTTTTAATGGCGAGATCAACATCAGGATATTTTCCTCCGGCTGCAGTAATTTCTTTTTTATAAGCATCGAAATATATTTTTTTCATATTGAAATTACTATCAATGGAGTGAACAACCTGAGCCAGGTTTTCACTTCCTAAAATAAAATCATCATAATCAGAATAACCTTGAGGGTCGCTTCCATCATCAGCGATAAATACAATGTCGTTTTTCCAATTGCCATATACTGAGTTAACAGTTGGAATTACGGAAGGAGCCTCTGATGTTATTTGATTACCAAAACCGCTGTAGTTTATTATTTTATTCACGATGGCTGCGGCTTGTTCGGTGGTGGAAATAGGCATTCTTCCAATACCTATATCAACATAGTTGGTTTTGGTCATATCGCCTTCAGTGATATCTAGAAACCCATAAAAATCATCACTACAATAGGAGTTACCTATGTTCATTGACTCTGGCGACTCATAGGTAGGAACAAAATCATAGGCTGTTTTTCCTGGGTATTTGGGTAATTCAATGTTTTTGTAATTGTAATGTGCATCTCCAAACAGCAATAAATATTTAGGTAATTCCTGAGGTGTAGATGCGGTGTCGTAGAAGTAACGCATCATATTACGTATAGCACTAATATCTTTTGCACCCGAGGAGAATTCATTATACACTTGTTCAGGAGTGACTACCAATACTTTTAATCCATTTTTTTGCTGGTGAAACTGAGCTAAAGTGTTCGCTGAGTTTAGAAATTCAGGAGCACTTACTATTACATAATCTACAGGTGCCTGAACATGTATGTCTTGATTGGCTATTTGGTAAAGATAAGTAGGTGAAGAGAAATTATTTCCCGTAAGTATTACGTACTCTTTTAACACATCAGAATTTTGATTGAAATTAAGGTAGCCTGTATTATAATCACTTATTTGTTCATGAACATTTAGAACATCACTAATATCCCATATTTTATAATTGGAAGAAGGTACGCTAATAGAAAACCGTGCAATTTTTCCACTTCCAACCAATCTGCTATTTCTAAAATTCATGCTTGATCCATTCATGATTAAGTGGCGGTGTGTAATTACTTCCATGTAATTGAGATAACATTCTGCTTCATTTAAGGGAGCTGCATATCTCATTTTAACATTAAGATTGTCGCTGGTAGGAGAAATCAAAATATCTTTTTTCGTGCTTAAAGTGGCATAGTCGTTATATGTGCCGGAAGTAATTTTGCTAATGTTTATTACGGAAAGAAAATTGCTGTTATTCAAGTCGAAATACACATTATTTCCTGATGTTTGGGTAGATCGTGTAGCAAATTCGGCATTAAAAAGAGTAGTGTCTGTAATATCAATATTTGGAAAATTGAAGCTATGTGTTTCTTCTTCAGAATTGACTGTTAATGCGGGGCCATACCACGCTCTACCCGTGCTTTGAAAGTTAACTTTATCATTTTCATAGAAGGCATAATCCTCAAAGTTTTTTGCGGTATCTGTAGGTGTGCTTAGCGATTGCGCCTGAGTATTAATTCTTTTCCCTGCACCTAAATCGAAATTAATGAAGTAATAACTTTTTTCATCATAGATATTGAAAGAATGTGAGTACTTCTTTTTTGTAGAGTCGTATTTCCATTGATGTGGACCGTTGGCATAGAAAAGTATATAATCATTATCATCGAAAACACCATCTCCTTCACCTACTACTTCAATTGCATTTTCTTGTAAATCGAAATATTTTTGTTTGCTGTTTTCTTCAGAGAGCATTCCTTCTCCATTGCCGTAAATTCGGAAGTTTTGAGGGTTTACACCACTTATATCTATGGAATGGTCTTTAAAAAATTGTTTATCGATTTTGTAAATACCTGTACTACTAACTGAAATTTTGTACCAATTACCTGTGGCTAAAATACTAGAGGGAGAGGATTTGTACGACGATTTTTTCGCGTAATTTTTTTCTTTTAAAATTACATTGTTCAGTGTAAGATCAAAGCGTATTAATTTTTCTAATTGTCCATCAACACGTTCACGAATAGTTGTGATATAAACCGCTGCAACCCCTTTTTTTCCACTACAGGCTATTGTTTTTACTACTTCAAATTGTTGTGGGATTTTTATTCCTGTTAATAGTGCTTTTTCGGCATTGGATAAAGGGGCGGTTTCTTTCACTTCGAAGGCTACATCATAGCTGGAAATTTCCCCCTCCATTATTTCTGTATAACCATAGATTGGAAGTTCACCGAATTCATCAATGTGATTCATGTTATTGAAAGAGAAGAAGCCGGATTCATCTGCTTTATTCCATACAATTTGGATATCCTTGGAGAATCCCAAAAGGATAAAAAAATTAGATATTATCAGCAGTTTTAATTTCATTGCAGCGGATTGTAAACGAATTTTAAAGTGAATTATTTTAGAATAACCAATTTTTCATAAAAATGATCGGTGGTGCCATCTTCGCTTTTAATTTTTACCTGATAAATGTACACTCCTTTTCCGATAGGATCACCAAAATCATCAAATCCATCCCAGGAAATTGGCCCCACTCTTTGTGTTAACGTGGCGATATCTTCATTAATTGTTTTAATTAGTTTCCCCGAAACGGAGTAGATTTGAATATTTACTTCGAGGTTTCTACCTGGTTGATTGTGTTCAAAATAAAAACCAGTAGAGGTGGTGAATGGGTTAGGATAATTCAAAACATGAGATAAAGCCAAGGCTTCATTTCCCGAGACAATGAACTCGGTGTAAGCTCTGGATTGATTGTTATAACTATCGTAAATTTTAACTTCAATGGAATGGCGCCCCGACTGGAGTTCATCCAATCTGTATTTTATTTCTCCCGATTGGTAATTGTTTAAACCCGTTTCGAAATATGGAGTTAAAATTATTTCGTTAGCAGATTTTGCATCAATCACCGCATTCATCTGATGCCCCAGATTATCGCTGGTGATATTGAATCCGCTGGAATCTGCAGCTTTTACTAGTAACAAAGGTGTTGCATTAGTAATGCTACCATAGATGAATGAGGAATCATTCAGAAATAAGTCGAGCTTTGGTCCTTCTTCATCTTTTATCGCTTGAGCATAAGTCCCGCCAATAATGATAGAATCATTGTAACCAGAGGCATCTTGAAAAGTTGAATCTACAGCGTAGAAACTAAATTTACTATAATCATATTGACTGGCTACATCTTTTGGAATGCAAAATTCAGCAGTGAAATCTCCGTTTTTCACGGATGATTTTCCTTCAAAAAGTCTTTTGTCGCGCGATGTAAAATCAAAATAAGTAGACCCACCATTATTGAGCAATGTTTTGTAAGATTGCTTTTTATCAAAAAGCGTAGAGTATACAATGCCATTGTATTGATTTAGTTTATTTCCAGCGGTGTCGGTAATGGTACCACTAATTCTTATTCTCATTAAAGATTTTATAGTGTCAGTGGGAGTGTTTTCATATAAATTTACAACGGTACTTAACTTAATGTTTTCCTGAGGAATAGAGAGTTTTACAGCGGGGTCTCCTAAAAAAGTGAAATTTCTATCGTTCTCTCCATTTAATTTACTTAAAGTGCTTAATGTTTTGGTTTCTCTAAATAGGTCGCCCATTCTTGCATTGGTGTTGTGTAATTCAGAATTAAAAACAGTATAAAATGTTTTGTTCAGATTGAAATTAGGTTGTGAAAAAACCAATCTCACTGTTGAAAATAATGCAATAGCACCTCCTGTTTCATTCAGTAATAATCGTTCACCGGCAGATGTTTGATTCACAATATCGTACCTACTAAATTCGCAAGTAGCCGTAACGAAAAGAGGATATTTTAAGGTGTTTTTAAGATTCATAATGTCTAATGAATTTAGAATTCCTTCTCCGCTTAATCCTTCTTCACCTCCGTGCCCGGTATAATTTATTAGAAATACACCATCATTTATTCTTTCAGTAAGTGCTTTTTTTGCTGTTGGATAATTTTCTCCTGATGTGACCAGTATTTGTTTATAGGCATCTAAAAAAATCTTATTTACATTATATTGCGGGGTGCTGGAGATGATATTGTCGGCAATTTGATTTGCCTGATTCACATGCATGTTATTGTCTTCATCATCTCCCATTACTACAATTTCATTGCGCCAATTTTTATGCAACTCATGTTGATAATCTTTTAGGTGCATATTTTCAGTATCAAAGTAATTACAGTAACCAAATATTTTGTTTACTACTTTACTGGCTTCTTCTTCATTTTTTACAGGAATTCTACCTACACCTGCATCGGGTAAATCCATGTCGCCTGAATTCCAAACGCCTTCGTTATCATCCAGGAAAACAAAAAAATCATCGGAGGTATAACTTTGGGTTTCTCTAACAGAATTTACAGATTGGTAAGTAGGCACTAAGTTTAAGTTGTCACTCATAATATTTTTGTAATCGTAGGTGCCGTCTCCAAACATCAATAAATATCGTAGAGAATCAGTGCCATTAGTCTCGCTATCGTACAGCATTTTCAAAAAATCCCTGATCGCAGAAACGTCGTGAATTCCTGCGGAAAACTCATTAAAAATGTCGTTAATATCTATCACGTGAACAGATAAAGAATCTTGATTTTGATGAAATTTTGCTAAACGCAGCGCTTGTTTCATGAGAATTGGATGGGTGATAATTATAAGTTCTGCAGGCATTAATCCGTGTAAGTTTTGATTTTTTATTTTATTCTTAAAATGTGGGTGTAAAACTTTGTTTTCGTTAAAGAGGATAAATTCTTTTAGTGAATCTGTTTCAATCGTAAAGAAGAGGCTATCTGTGGTGGAGGTGTAGCTTTGCGATTTTGGATTAAAAAAATCAGTGATGTCCCACAATTGAGGCAAAGTATTGGCAGCAATATGAAATTTACTGACTTTGCCCGTTCCAATGCTCAATGGATCTCTAAAGTTGAGTAATGAATCATTGTATACTAAAGCTGTTCTTGCGCTAATTTCTAAATAATTGATAAATCCTTCTGAAGAACTTGAAGATGAATTGTATTGCACATCTACCTTGATGGTATCTGAAGTAGAATTGAAACTATAGTTGGTGGTTTTGCTTTTAATGGCATCGTCATTCGTTCCACCTGTTACATAGGGAATAAGTATTGAGGGTACACTATTTCCGTTAGCTAATAAATTGAAAGTGCTTCCGGAATTGGAGAAGCATTTAGCATAAAGATTTGATTTAATAGAGGTAGGTTGATTTTGATCGAGGTTTGGACAAATAAACGAGAAAGATTTTGTTTCACCTCCAAGCATCGCATCACCTAACCATAATCTGCCACTTCTTAAAAAATTACGTTCGTCTTTTTCTCGGAATTGTAGATGGGTATAAGTAAAAACGTCATCGGTTTTAGAGCTTCCGCTTTCCGCCTGACTGGCAATATTTGCAGGAGAATTATTATTGAAAGACAAATAAAGATAAGTGCTGTCGCTGTATATGTTTTTTTCGTGACTAAATGATTTGCTAGCAGTATCATAATTCCATGAACTAGGGCCTTCAGCATAAAAAAGTAAATAATCTCCTTGATCAAAAAATCCATTTCCATTATCTACTCGTTTTGCCGCTAGTTCCGGTAAATCATCAATTCGGGAAGCAGCATTGCTTTGATTCAACATTTTTCCTCGCTTTCCGTGAATTTTAATTTGATCTAAGGAGTTCACCGAAGAAAAATCAATATTTGCCTGAACCAAATCGTCGTAACTGATTTTGTAAACGCCTGTAGTATTTATCCACCATTGATACCAGTTTCCCTGGGCGAGTACCGATAAATTTGTTGTTTTGTACGTACCTGTTAAAGTCTTTGATTTTGCGTTTGCTGATATATCAAATTCAATCCACTTAATTCTTTTTATTTCTCCAGATTCATCTTTGATATATGGTCTCACTTGTATGGCAACTAAGTTATGTTTTTTAGAAGTTCCATAATGCATTTCCCAAATGGGAGTTGAATTAATGGGAGGATTTGTGATCGATAATAATTCTTTGCTGGCGACGCTGGTTAACTCAAAGTTTTTCACTTGAGCTGTAATAGTATCGGAAATAAAGGGGAGATCAATAGTTTTAGCTTTAAAACTATTATCGGGTGTACCCCTTTGAAAATCAATGTGAATCACCTGTGAGAAGCCACAATAAGCATAGAGTAATAATAGACTGATTATATGGATTCTAAGCTTCATAGGCATTAAAGTAAAAACATTTCCAGCTAATTTCTAAATTAAATTTTTTTGGAAAATCAGGTTTTATGAGGTACAATTGAAAAAATATTTGTTACTTTTAGCTTTGTTAACATTATATTAGGGGTAAGCATTATTAAAATTAATTAGTATAATTGTGCCTGTGAAAATTAAATCTTTAGGGATATTTAAAGGACTTGGAACGGCTTTCATGCTGTTGTTAGTGCTTGATATTTTCAATCCAACCTTAGTAAAAGCGCAAGACCCAGAGTTTACGCAATTTTACGCTAATCCTTTGTATTTAAATCCTGCTATGGCTGGTACACACCGATGTCCGCGTATAGCCATGAACTACAGAAATCAGTGGCCGGCAATTGCTGGAACTTATATCACATACAGCGCTTCTTACGATCAACATGTTGATTTTATGGGTGGAGGTATTGGATTGTTGGTAACCAATGATCAGGCCGGACAAGGTACCCTGAACACATTGAATGCTAGTTTGCTTTATTCTTATCTTTTACCTGTTGGTAGAACTTTCTCTTTAAAATTTGGATTTCAAGGAACTTACCATCAAAAAACAGTGGATTGGAATAAGTTGACTTTTGGCGATATGATCGACGCGAAGTTGGGTTTTATCTATAAATCAGGTGAGGTTCCACAAGGCAGAACAAAATCTTCGGTTGACTTTTCAGCAGGTATTTTAGGTTATAGCAAAACATTCTTTATTGGCGGTGCAGTACACCATTTGTTAGAGCCAAATGAGTCTTTTTACCCAGGAGGAAATAGTCCGCTACCAATGAAAATCACTGCTCACGCTGGTGCTGTTATTCCAATTGGCGGTGGTGGCGGTGGAAGAAGAAGAAGAGGTGAGCCAGAAAGTTCTATTTCGCCTAACGTTATGTTTCAAATGCAAAAGGACTTTATGCAACTTAATTTAGGTTTGTATGTAAACAAGGGTCCTATCGTTGGCGGATTGTGGTACAGAGGACGTGATTCTTTTATTTTATTGGTAGGGGTTCAACAAGGAGTTTTCAAATTTGGATATAGTTATGATGTAACGGTTTCTCGATTGACAAATGCTACGGCAGGTTCTCACGAGATCTCTATGCAGATGTTGTTTAACTGTAAACCAAGAGTTAGAAAATTCAGACCTTTAAGTTGTCCGTCTTTTTAAATTGTATAATTAAGTAAATCTATGAATAGGAAGAAGTGGTTTAAATCAGGAAGTGTTAGTGCGATAGCAGCCATAGCTTTGTTTTATGGTTGTGGTAAGGATGTTTCAAGTACTACCGGTTGGAATTACAATGATCCAAAAAATGGTGGATTTGAAGTTCAACCTTACGGTGAACAAGAAACTGGTCCGGGTTTGATCTTCGTGGAAGGTGGTAGCTTTACCATGGGGCAAACGGAACAAGATGTAATGTACGAGCATGAAAATATGCCAAGAACTATGACTGTTTCTTCATTCTACATGGATGAAACAGAGATTAGAAATGTGGATTGGAGAGAGTATCAGTATTGGTTGTTGCGCGTTTTCGGACAATCATTGCCTGAGGTTCCTAAAAAAGCTCTCCCAGATACTTTACAGTGGAGAGATGAAATGGCTTATACCGAGGAATATGTAAAATGGTATTTCCGTCATCCGGCATACAATGATTATCCGGTGGTGGGTGTAAACTGGTTGCAGGCTACCGACTATTGTATTTGGAGAACTGACCGTGTAAACGAAATGATCATGATCCGTGAAGGTATCTTGAAAGTGAATCCAAATCAACAGGATGACGATAACTTTAATACCGATGCTTATTTGTTAAATCAATATACTGGAGACGTGAAAGGAGACTTAGTAAGTCTTGACCCTAACTCTGGTGGATTCAGAAAAGTTTTACGTGAAGATGGTATTTTATTACCTAGCTACCGTTTACCAACTGAAGCGGAATGGGAATATGCTGCTATCGGATTAGTAGGTAATACTATCGATGAGCGTATTATCGACAGAAGATTATATCCTTGGAATGGTCACTGGGTTCGTAACAAAGATGACCAATGGCAAGGTGAAATGATGGCCAACATCATGAGATCTAAAGGTGATATGATGGGGGTTGCAAGTAAATTGAATGATTCTTACGATATCACTGCTCCGGTTCATTCTTTCTGGCCTAATGATTATGGTTTATACCATATGGCCGGTAACGTATCTGAATGGGTGATGGATGTTTACCGTCCTTTATCTAGTGAAGATGTAAATGAGTTCAGAGCTTTCCGTGGTAATGTTTTCCAAACTTACAAAGAAGATGATTCAGATCCTGAGCAATATGCAGTAAAAGATTCTTTAGGAAGAATGGTTTACAGAGATGTAGATGTTGAAAAAGACAATCTTGCTGAAAGAAGAAATTACAAAAAATCAAATAACATTGATTATTTAGATGGTGAGTTTACATCTTCTGTTTACTTTGCTGATGAAGGATATAAAGATCCAGCTAAACAAAACAAGTTGATGTATGAAACCGCTACACCAACGATCCAAGGTCATTCTATGTTATCTCAAAGAACACGTGTTTACAAAGGTGGTTCTTGGAGAGACAGAACAATTTGGATGGTGCCAGGTACCAGAAGATATTTGGATGAAGCACAATCTACTGATTGTATTGGCTTCAGATGTGCAATGCACCGTGTAGGTAGCCAGGTTCAGTTTGGTGAAAGTAAAGGAGCTAAGTAATCTAGCATAATAAAATAATAACTTCCCTCTCCGTTTGGAGGGGGATTTTTTTTGAAATAGACTATGGAAATTGAAGAATTGTATCGCTTATACAGAGGGCAAAACCAGTCGATCACTACCGATACCAGAAAACTAGATAAAGGAAGTATCTTTTTTGCTTTGAAGGGAGATAATTTTGATGCCAATCAATTTGCTGTAAAAGCTATTGAAGCGGGTTGTGCCTATGCTGTAGTAGATGATTCTTCTATCGTTCATCCTAAGTGTATTGTAGTAAAAAATGTATTGCAAACGCTACAAAATTTAGCAACTTATCATAGACAGCAATTTACTATTCCTATTATAGCAATAACAGGTACTAATGGTAAAACAACTACTAAGGAATTAATGAAGGAGGTTCTGGCTACAAAATATAAAGTTCATTTTACCAAGGGAAATTTAAACAATCATATTGGTGTACCGCTTACTTTACTGTCGATGTCTACGGATACCGAAATTGCTATCATTGAGATGGGAGCCAATCATCCTTTAGAAATTGATTTTTTATGCAATATTGCTTTACCAAATTATGGTTTGGTAACCAATATGGGCAAAGCCCACTTAGAAGGTTTTGGAGGTTTTGAAGGGGTAGTAAAAACTAAATCAGAGATGTATGATTTTCATGCCCAAAAAGAAGGGAAGGTTTTTGTAAATGCAAGTGATGAATTACTCATGAAACAATCTTCAAAAGTGAAAAACAGAATCTTTTATCAAAATGAAAATATTAGTGGTGAAGTTAAATTAAGTAATCCATGTGTTGTTGCTAACATGAAAATACATTCTCAGGAGATTGAAGTAAAAAGTAATTTATTTGGTGAGCATAATTTAATCAATATGTTGGCTGCTGCTGCGGTGGGAATTGAATTTGGAGTTTCTGTAGGGGATATAAAGTTGGCTCTCGAAGGCTATCTTCCGGAAAACAATAGATCGCAGATTAAAAAAACCGAAAAAGGAAACACCTTGATTTTAGATGCTTACAATGCCAATCCAACCAGTATGGCAGCAGCATTGCGTGCATTTGCAAAAAGTGAAGGGGGAAATAAAATCGCTTTGGTGGGAGATATGTTAGAACTAGGTTCAGAGTCTTTGACAGAGCACCAGGAAATTGTGAAACTAATAGAGATATTAGGAATAGAGGCTATTTTGGTGGGTAAAGAATTTTCGAGATGTAAAACAAGCTTCAAAGTGTTTTTAGATTCCTCATCATTAAAATCCTTTTTAGCGGAAAATTCTTGGAGAAACAAAGTAATTCTGATTAAGGGATCGAGAGGTATTAAACTAGAAATCGTTCAGGATTTATTATAAAAAAAGCAGCTCAATGAAATGGAATCAAATGCTTCCCAGTCATTGAGCTGCCTTTTTATTTATTACTCTCCTTTACCGAAATAAAAGCTGAATTCTAATAATCCTCTGAATCCTGAATAAATAAAAGCTTTGCTGACAAAGCTGGTTCCAAATCCAACTTGCGATTCTACTGTTATGCTAAATCTTTTTTGTCCCATAGGAAACACTTCTACACCAACAGGAATAAAGGCATTATAAGAATAGGTGTTGTTTGCACCAAAAGAAGATCCTAATCCTATTCCGAAGTAGGGTTTTGCGTTATCGGCATCAAAAATCCTAATTACTCCCATTAAACTTGGGTTAACCGACCAGTTATTGGTAGTGATATTGCTTACGCCAATTCTGCTTATAGCTCCAACTCTTTTTAAATGATTCGATTTAATATTCAAACCGCCATTACCTAATCCAAGAGCGAATTGTTGAGAATAGGCAAATTGAGTAGCTAAGCAAAAGCTTAAAATTGCTAAGATTTTTTTCATGTGTTTGTAATTTAATTTGATTTGAAATTTGTACCTCTTTTATACTATTTAGTATCACTATCGCCCATATTACTTCGGGTTATCTTTCAACAATATAGAAAAACAATTTTATAGGAGGGGAAACCTACTTAAAATCTTTTCAACATTTAAAAGTGATGGAGATTTTGACCTATAAGAATTTTTTCAATTTAGCATCTGAACTCACATCGTTCACGAATAATTTAATGCGTTGTTCGTCATCTTTCGGACAAATAAGCAAAACATCCTCAGAGTCAACGACAATATAATTTTTCAATCCGTTTACTACTGCCAGTTTCCCGCCGCTGATATTTACGATAGTACCTTCGGAATTGTAAACTTTAACATTCTTTCCAATAGAAGCATTTCCTTTTTCGTCTTTCGATAAATGCTCATAAACCGAACCCCATGTTCCCAAGTCAGTCCACCCAAAATCACAAGGTAAAACATACACATTTTTAGCTTTTTCCATGATACCATAATCTACAGAGATATTGGTACATTCAGAATAGGCTTTATGAATAAATGCTTCCTCATTAGGAGTATTGTAAATTCCTTTACCTTCTTTAAAAATATTGCTGATTTCAGGAAGATTTTTTTCCATGGAATTGATAATGCTTTTTGCCGACCAAATAAAAATTCCGCTATTCCATGAAAAGTCGCCACTTTGAAGGAAAAATTTGGCCATTTCCAGGTTTGGTTTTTCTGTAAAAGTTTTTACTTTTTTCAATTGATCAGAATGTGCAAAAGCTTCATCGGTAGCTTGAATATATCCATATCCCGTATCTGGTCTGTTGGGCTGAATACCCAGTGTTAATAAACAATCTTCTTTTGAAGAAGCTTCTAAAGCATCGGTAATTATTTTAACGAAAACATCTTCTTTTAAAATTAAATGATCTGAAGGAGCAACGATTAATCTTGCATCAGGATTAATTTCGGCAATTTTATAGCTTGCATAAGCAACACAAGGTGCTGTGTTTCTTCTTTGTGGTTCGCACAAAATTTGGTTGTCGTTTAATTGAGGCAATTGCTCTTTAATGATCTCTTTGTATTCGGTATTGGCAACAATAAATATGTTTTCTGCCGGACACACTCTTCGCAATCTATCGTAGGTAAGTTGTAGAAGCGTTTTTCCTACATTTAAAATGTCTAGAAATTGTTTTGGTTTTGCACTTTTACTAATTGGCCAAAATCTACTGCCAATTCCTCCTGCCATGATAATGCTATAGTTGTTTTTCATTAATTTTTATTTTGGATGGTGAAAATACTCAAATTGCTTGTAAAAGCGTGAAAGCTTTTTGATGTGTGTTTTTCGGTTAGAAATATTGATGAATTTGACATGGTATTTAACTCTGGGAAATTCAATTTAATGGATTTGTTCAACAGGTGTTGAAGCGTAAATGGTATACCATCTTTTATTTCCTAGATTATAACATTTATAACGCACTCTTATTTTTTCCTTTTTTCTGAATATTTCAGATCTTTCCGGAATTTTAAAGTGACTATTAAATGGCAGTTCATGCAATACCATTTGCGGTGCATGACGATCGGCAATCTTCAATGCGTTTAACAAGATGTGATTACTGTATATATTTCCTTTCAAATTTTCAGCTTCAGCGTCGATAGCATCTCTCAGTATAACGGGAATTCTATTGCTGTTTTGTAGTTTCACCAGTAAATAATGGAAATTTTGTTTCCATTCCTTTCCGTGCGGACTCACTCTCGAACCAAATTCTTTCCAGGTCATGTAATGCGCCCATTCGTGTAAAAACACAATCAGCATGAAGTAGGGCGTTAAATCGTTGTTTAATTCAATAAAAGGAGCTTTATTTCTTCTTCGTGCAAAGCAGCCTAAGCGTGATTTTTTACTCTCGGTAATGCGTACTTCACAATCACTGCCCCGCATCAATTGATGCACAAACACTATAGAAGGTGCGGGCAAATACTTATAAAAGTCGGCTCTGGTACTATATTTTCTTAACTCTCTCCAGCTTTTCATGGCTTTCACTAAACGTAGGACACTCGTTACACTTACTTTTCTTCTTACCGGTACACCCTGAAAGTGCTAAAATTACACAAATCACTAAGGCAAATAACTTTTCCATAGATCAAGGTTTATAACATCGTAAAAATAGTAAAATGATTTTCCAAATTATGTCTATTTTTGGTAAAAATGCAGTAATGTTCAAAATTTTTAAAGAGTTTTCTGGTTACTTTTTCATGCTGCGTAAGACTTTCACCCGTCCGCAAAAAATGAAAATATTTTTTCGACGCTTTTTTGAAGAGGTGGAAGCAATTGGTTTAGACTCTTTGGGCCTAGTTGCCATCCTCTCGATTTTCATGGGAGGAGTTATCTTGATTCAAAGTGCTTATAATTTTCAAAATCCTTTAATACCAGCTTATGCAGAAGGTTTAGCCACTCGAGATTCTATGCTGTTGGAGTTTTCCCCCACCATAATATCCCTGATTTTAGTGGGTAAAGTAGGGTCGAGTATAGCTTCTGAGTTAGGTACTATGAGGGTGACTGAGCAAATTGATGCCTTGCAGATTATGGGGGTTGATCCTATGAATTATTTGATTTTACCTAAAGTGATGGCGGGAGTGTTTATCATTCCGTTCTTAATTGTTATTAGTATGTTTCTTGGTGTATATGGTGGATATTTAGCTTCTGTTCTTACTGATGCTATTCCTGCGGGGCGATATATTTATGGAATTCAATATGGTTTTGAACCTTATTATGTGGTGTATGCCTTAATAAAAACGGTTGTTTTTGCTTTTATCCTTACCTCTGTTTCTGCTTATCATGGTTATAAAACACAAGGAGGGGCACTGGAGGTGGGACGATCAAGTACTAAAGCCGTTGTTTACAGTACAATAGTTATTATTTTCTTTAATCTCGTTTTAACTAAATTATTGTTGAATTAAGCATGATTGAAATAGGTAATATATCTAAGTCTTTTGGTGAACGTCAGGTTCTATCTGAGGTTTCTATGTATTTGGAAACAGGTAAGGTGAATATGGTAATTGGTCAGAGTGGCGCTGGTAAATCGGTATTTTTAAAATGTTTAGTGGGATTAACAAAAACCGATGCCGGGGAAATCATCTATGATAAAAGGAATTTTACGGAAATGAATTATCTCCAAAAGAAAGATTTGAGAAAGGAGATCGGTATGTTGTTTCAGGGAGGAGCTTTGTTTGATTCATTAACGGTTGAGCAGAATGTTATTTTTCCTTTGGAAATGTTTACCAACATGTCGAAAGCAGAGCGTATCGAAAGAGCTAATTTTTGTTTGAAGCGTGTTAATCTTACCAATGCCAATAAGTTATATCCTGCTGAAATAAGTGGCGGAATGAAAAAAAGGGTAGCTATTGCACGTGCAATAGCGATGAATCCTAAATATTTGTTTTGCGACGAACCCAATTCCGGCTTAGATCCTCAAACCTCTATTGTGATTGATAATTTAATTAAAGAAATCACCTTAGAATACAATATAACTACCGTTGTAATTTCTCACGATATGAACTCGGTAATGGAGATTTCCGATAATATTTATTTCATTTTCAGCGGACAGAAATGGTGGGAAGGAAATCGCGAGGATTTATTGAGAACCGATAATAAGGAACTTTGCGATTTTGTTTACGCCTCTTCGTTTATGAAGGAGTTCAAGAAATCTCAGAATAAATAATTACTGAACAATCATCTTTTTTAGTGTACTTCCATTGATGGAGTAAAAATAAACTCCAGCTTGTAAATGGTTTAAGTTGGCAGTTATGAAATGCTGACCGGTAGTTTGAATCCCTTGATTTTCGCTATATACATTCTGACCGGTAACGTTGAAAATATTCAATTGAATAGCTTCAGTACGATTAACTTTATAACTAAAAGTTGCCACGCCACTACTTGGATTTGGGAAGCTTTGTCCCACATTTATCGCCTCATTTTGATCACTTTCAATTCCTAGCCATATCTCATCGTAAGAGATTTTTGCTTCAAAATCGAAATGATCAGCTGAACCTTGTCCCCATGCCCACATTGGAATATATTTCTGATACCATGAATTGGTTAAGGGGTTAGCGGTATTGATGTAGTTGGCAACATAAGAACAGTTGAATTCCTTGTCGTGATAGATAGGAAAGGTATTCAGCCCTTGCTCTTCGTATTGAATCAGTTGAAAGGTATTGCCCATCTTATTGATCGTATCACTTAAGGTATAAGAATACCCTGGTTTAAAATACGCTGTGATTACAATGTTCTCTCCTCCAAAATATTTACCAACGCCTGGAACAGCACTCATTAGTAGAAGATCCCCTTGTGCTTGATCCGTTACAAAGTCTTTATCCAACAGTATTCCAATGGTTTTTCTTTTTATTAAGTTGAGTTCACCAATGGTAGAGCTATGTGCTACAAACTTTAAATCTTTACAAGCAATGGAGTTTACGCTATAATTGTTTACAATACTTTGACCGGCCAAATAAGAGGTTGCAAGGTTTGAATCGCTTGCAATTTCGAGAAATAGGGTATCTACTATAGCATCACTAGTTGTTCTATGATATCGATATGGAAATACTATGGTATCTACATTATATCCTAAATTGGCAGAGAAATCCGGATCAACTACATTTTTGAAAAAGTCGGCTTTAGGATCTATAATTGTGGCTATTTTATACATTTCATTACGATCATAACTATTACCAAAAGCAAATAAGGCGGTATCAGGAAAAAGGTAAGTGAAATATAAACGGCTTTATTGAATACCTCTAATTGAGCATAACCGTAATTGTAGGAATGTTTTATAAGGTTTCTATAGTTATTATTATTAACAGGTTTTAATACTTCAGTGCATTTGAAATTGAATGTAGTGTCAATATTTATTACCTCTTGTGCATAAACGCAAGCGGAGAGAATCAAAAATAAAAACGACAGCTTTACTCTTATCATAAAATAGTAATTAGAAGCAAAAGGTATAAAACCTAGTTCTAAAAGGCAAACATAATTTAAATACTTGCCTTCTCGTATTCTTCAGTTGGGATACAGCTACATACTAAATTTCTATCGCCATAAGCATTGTCAATACGGTTTACGGTTGACCAGAACTTATTTTCTTTCAGATAATTTAGTGGTGTAATAGCTTTTTCTCTGGAGTAAGGATGATTCCATTCCCCAATGATATCAGCGATTGTATGAGGAGAATTTTTAAGAACATTGTCTTCTTTATCTGCGATGCCATCTTCGATTTCAGCAATTTCTTTACGAATTTCAATCATTGCATTGCAGAATCTATCTAGTTCTTCTTTAGATTCACTTTCTGTGGGTTCAATCATTAAAGTTCCTGCTACCGGAAAAGAAACGGTAGGTGCATGGAAACCATAATCAATCAATCTTTTTGCAATATCCATCACTTCAACACCTGCAGTGTTTTTGAAAGATCTGCAATCTAAAATCATTTCGTGGGCTACTCTGTTATTCGCTCCTTGATACAAAACAGGATAATGATTTTCTAGTTTCGCTTTCATGTAGTTGGCATTCAACATGGCCATGCGTGTTGATTCTGTAACTCCTTGTCCGCCTAACATTCTTACGTATCCATAAGAAATTAATAAAATCAACGCACTACCAAACTCAGCTGCAGAAACTGCGTTAATAGCAGTACTTGCTGCTTTGTCGCCAAAGGGGTGAGAAGGTAAAAATGGTTTTAAATGCTCTGCAACACCAATAGGTCCCATTCCTGGTCCACCTCCTCCGTGAGGAATGGCAAAGGTTTTATGTAAATTGAGGTGACAAACATCGGCACCAATTTCAGCAGGATTGGTAATACCTACCTGAGCGTTCATATTGGCTCCATCCATGTAAACTTGTCCGCCATACTGATGTGCAAGGGCTGTAATTTCTTTAATTGAAACTTCATAAACCCCATGAGTAGAAGGGTAAGTTACCATAATACAAGCCAAATTATCTTTATGTAATTCAGCTTTTGCTTTTAAGTCGACCAAGTCAACATTTCCTTGTTCGTCGCATTTGGTCACTACCACATCCATTCCCGCCATCGCTGCAGACGCAGGGTTGGTTCCATGTGCAGACGCAGGAATCAAAGCCACCTTTCTTTGTGGTTCTCCTTTCGCTTCTAGATAGGCTTTAATTACCAGTAATCCGGCTAATTCTCCTTGCGCACCAGAATTGGGTTGAAAAGAAATGCCTTTAAATCCTGTAATTTCTTTTAAATAATTACCCAAGTTATTGATGATTTCTAAATAACCTTCAGCCTGATTTTTAGGAACAAAAGGGTGCAGGTTAGCGAAAAGCGGGTTGCTCAATGGCATCATTTCCGCTGCCGCATTTAGTTTCATGGTACAAGAACCCAATGAAATCATGGAATGAACTAAGGAAAGATCTTTGTTTTCTAATCTCTTGATATAGCGCATCATTTCTGTTTCAGAATGGTAAGTATTGAAAACAGGATGAGTTAGATATTCTGATTTTCTTTGTAGGTTTTCTGGAATACTGGAATTGGTGGTAAGAATTTGTTCTTGAGTAATTGATCCCGAAGTTTTGCCTGCATGTTTAGCAAAAACGTTTAGTAGATTATTTAAATCACTCACTTTTGTAGTTTCATCTACAGCAATAGAAAGAACATTTTCAACTATACCAACATTGATTTCGGCACTAACTAAAGCTTTGCTTAATTTTTCAATTTCGCTGGAATCAGCACTGATACTAAGCGTATCAAAATGTGAGGTGTTCACGGTTTTGTATCCCAGTTTAACCAACTCTTGTTTTAAAATAGTGGCTTTTTGATGAACATCAGTTGCAATATTTTTAATTCCCTCTTTTCCATGATAAACAGCATACATACTGGCCATGATAGCCAACAAAGCTTGTGCAGTACAAATATTAGAGGTCGCTTTATCACGTTTAATATGTTGTTCACGCGTTTGCAAAGCCATTCTCAAAGCTTTCTTCCCTTTTGAATCGATGGATATACCAATGATTCTTCCAGGCAATCCTCTTTTGAATTCATCTTTAGTAGCGAAAAATGCAGCATGTGGACCACCAAAGCCCATAGGCACACCAAATCTTTGTGAATTTCCAAAAACAATATCAGCACCCCAGCTTGCAGGAGTTTCCAATAGTGCTAAGGCAAGAAGATCACTTGCCACCGCAACGTTAATTCCTAGTTTGTGTGCTTTTTCAGTAAATATTTTATAGTTTGAAACAGATCCTTTTGCATTTGGATATTGAATCAATGCGCCAAAGAAAGAATCGTTTAAGGTGATGTTTTCGTAGTTTCCAATTTCTAATGAAATTCCTAAAACAGTAGCTCTGGCTTTCAACACAGAAATAGTTTGCGGGAAGCATTCTTGGTCAACAAAAAAAGTATTTGCATTTCTTTTTACGGCTTCTCTGCTTCTGGAGTTCAATAACATAATCATCGCCTCTGCCGCAGCTGTAGCCTCATCTAAAAGAGAAGCATTGGCTATTTCCATTCCTGTTAAGTCGCAAACCATCGTTTGGAAATTCAATAAAGCTTCTAATCTTCCTTGTGAAATCTCTGCCTGGTAAGGAGTATAGGCAGTATACCAACCCGGATTCTCAAAAATATTTCTCAAAATTACTGGAGGAGTAATGCAGCCGTAATAGCCTTGTCCGATAAAAGAAGTGTATAATTTATTTTTGTTCGCCAACGAAGTGATATGCTCTAAGTATTCATTTTCGCTCATAGCATCCGGTAAATTAAGGTTTTGTGCCAAACGAATATGTTTTGGAACAATACTTCCTACCAGATTTTCAGTTGAAGTTGCCCCCACCGCGGAAAGCATAGCGTTAATTCCTTGTTCTCCTGAACCAATGTGACGACGTGTAAAAGATGTACTCATATGATTATTTTCGAATAGAGGGCAAAATTACGTCTTTTGTTAATTTATCGGGTTCTGTATTTGAAGTTTTTACAAGTTTTTATTCACTGCATTACTTTCTTATATTTGGCCTACAAATAAAGAGAATGAAAAAATTCGCATTGATTTTATTAACAATATTGATTTCCGCTGAAATTCTTCATGCCCAAGATGTAATTCAATTATCGGATGGTAAAGAGAAGAAAGGCTATATTGACAGAATAGGTTCTGAAAGGATTTTTTACCGCAAAAAAGAAGGTGGCAGAATGCATTATGTGGATAAAGAAAATGCATTCAGAATTATTAAAGCTAAGGGAGATACAGTGTATATTTACGAGCAAGACTCATTACAAGAAAACGAATATTCAATAGCTCAGTTTGAAAGAAATATTTTAGGTCAGCAGGAAGCCAGAAAATATTACAAACCCTGGAGACACGCAGCAGCAGGGTTTTGTGTAGGTGGAGCAAGTGCTTTTTTAGGTTTGTATTGGAGTTTTTTACCACCGGCAATTTATACCAGTTTTATAGGTGTTCGTGAAGTCAACAGTGCTTATTTTGTTGTGTCTGATGAAGTTTATTTAAGCGACGAATATTATCTTGATGGATATGAAATTTCTGCACGTGCTATTCGTATTAAATATACTGTAGTGGGTGCATTAACAGGATTAGCGACTTCTATAACCTTGTTGCAGTTTGTTATTCCAACAAACAGTCCTGAATAATTACTTCAAGGCTTTTTTCAATCCGTCTTTCAATACCTTGATGGTTTTTTTGATGTCATCGTCGCTGTGCGCTGCCGATACAAATCCTACTTCATAGCCGGATGGCCCCATATATACTCCGTTTTCTAACAAACAAGTATATAATTTTCTAAAGCTGTTCATTGATTTTGGGTCGATATCATTGGCACTTTTAATTTCATTTTTAGAAAATCTCAACCAAAAGATAGAACCTATCGAAATCATTTTAAAAGGCATTTTTTCTCTCGTGGCAAATTGATTTACGCCATCGCATAAGATCTTGGTTTTTTGTTCTAAAGATTTGTAAAACCCTTTTTTCAAACATTGAGATAGTTGAGCTTTACCTGCGCTCATGGCTACTGGATTTCCTGATAAAGTTCCTGCTTGGTATACATTTCCATCTGGAGCAATTTTACTCATGATCTTCGCACTCGAACCGTAAGCACCTACAGGCATTCCACCACCAATAATTTTCCCGTAAGTGATAATGTCGGGTTTGATTCCGTAATATCCTGCTGCACCTTCAAAACCTACACGGAATCCACTAATTACTTCATCAAAAATTAATAGGGCATTGTGTTTTTTCGTTATATCTCGTAGGTATTGTAAATACTCTTTTCCTTGTAAAAGCAAACCGTTATTTGCCGGAATCGGTTCGATGATAATACAAGCGATTTGATTGTAAAAAGTAGAAAATGCTTTCTCTATAGCTTTAGTATCATTCAATGGAAGGACAATTGTTTCATTAGCAAAAGCCTCCGGAACACCTGCAGAGGATGAGGTTCCAAAAGTAGCTAAGCCCGAACCTGCCTTCACCAAAAGATGATCTGCGTGTCCGTGATAGCATCCTTCAAATTTGATGATTTTATCTTTTTCGGTATATCCTCTGGCTAAGCGAATTGCCGACATTACGGCCTCCGTTCCTGAACTTACAAAACGTATTTTTTCAATGTATTTATTGTTCTTAATAATTAATTCAGCCAACTCATTTTCTTGAACGGTTGGTGCACCAAACGATAATCCATTTGCACTTGCTTTATTCACCGCTTTAACTACTGCAGAAGGTGCGTGCCCTAATATTAGTGGACCCCAAGAGCAACAATAATCAATGAATTTATTGCCATCAATATCCTGAATTTTAGAACCTTTTCCTTTTGCAATAAATAAAGGATCTCCATCTACCGAACCAAAGGCTCTTACAGGAGAATTTACGCCGCCCGGAAAAAAGGTTTTTGCTTTTTTAAATGCTGCGGTTGATTTAGTTTTCTTCATGATCTAACGTATGGATTGTTTTTTTTCTCAAAACCGATGGTGGTGCTATCTCCGTGTCCGGGATAAACTTCATAACTATCGGGTAGCGTAAATAATTTTTCTTTGATGCTTTTGATTAAAGTATTGGTATCGCCAAAAGGCAAATCGGTTCTGCCCACACCCATTTGAAAAAGCACATCGCCACCAATCACAAATTGGTCTTGATGACTTACAAAAGCTAAGTGGCCTGGCGCATGACCAGGAACAAATAAAATATCCAGTTTAGAATTCCCGAAAGTAATCACATCACCTTCTTCCAAAAAAACTTCAGGCTCAGGAGATAATTTTCCGTTGATACCATATTGTTTTCCCCACTTCGGAGAACCTTCTAAAATAGGCAATTCCAGCTTATTGATTTCTAATTTCAAGTTGAATTTAGTGGCCACAAAATAGTTTCCTAAAATATGATCGATGTGGCAATGTGTATTTAATAAACGAACAGGTTTTAGTCCGTTATCCTCGATGTATTTCAATAAGAATTTCTCTTCTTCGGGCTGATAACAACCAGGGTCAATGATCACACATTCCTTGGTTTCATCAAATAAAACATATGTATTTTCGTAAAATGGATTGAAGGTAAGGCCTTGAACTTGTATCATGAAATGCGTTTGAAAATTGAGTGGTAAAAGTAAGGAATTGCATCAAACCACCAACAAATTACATCCCCTCAAATCACTATTATCCAATCTTCCACTAATCTCAAATGTTTTGTTGGAGTGCACCTGTCCGATATCATCGGTAGCAATGAAAGCGCAAGAATGGATATTGGCTAAATCGATAATATTGATCGCGCCTTTTCCTTGTGTTTGAATATCGAAAGGATCGTTGGCATCGCGCACTAAAATACGCATCCAATTGGGTGCTGTAAAAGTGAGTCCGTCTTTATTATAAGCTTGCGATAAAAGTTCTGTCATTCCATATTCTGAATGAATTTCGCAGTGAAAAGAGTTTTGTAATTTTTCGTGTAAATCCATGCGGGTTAATTCTTCACCTCTTCCTTTCATACCACCTGTTTCAATAATGGTGGTATTTTTTAAAGTGATGTTTTGTTCTGCGAAATCGAGCAGGGCGAAGGTCACTCCGAAAAGGATTTTCTTGTCGCTGCTTTCGTGCATATAATTCACCAATTCTTTTTCAGGATGAAGATAGAACCCGCTTTTAGGATGTTTCGATAACTCAATGAGTTTTTGGACCATGTAAATCAGCGACGAATTTTTTCTCTCAAGATAAGAAGGAAGGAGCCCGATAATACAAGTCCCTTCAATGTTTCCATAAAATTGCTCAAAGCCTTTTAAGAAGCTTTTTTCGTACAAATTTATACCATGCACATAATGTTTGCTTGCGTTTTCAGAAGTGGTTCCGCTGCTTTGAAAAACGATTGGATTTTCTGAAGGGGTAGAAAGTACTTTTTGTGTTTTAAAAAACTGAATGGGTAAAAAAGGGAAGTCATTTGTTTTTTGAATTTTATTGGCATCAAAAGAAGGAATTAAGTCAATAAAATTGCGATAAACACTGTTGTTTTCATATTGATAATGAAAAATCGTAAGGCAACTGGCGAAGAAATCTTCGTCGTTATCTATAGAAAATATTGTATTTTCAAGATCTGAAATCATGTTGAATCGTAATTCAAATATAGCAGTACTTTTTTTGATAAGTCTTTTTTTAAGTGCTTGTATCAAGAAAGAAAATTTTAGCGTAGTGCCGGCTCTTACTTTTTCCGAGTATCAGGTTTTTTCGCATTTATCGAATAACACATGGATAGCAGATTCTGCTTATTTGAGTGTTACTTTTCAAGATGGTGATGGCGATTTAGGCACTAGCGACAGTACGAAGATGTCACTTTATATGGACTACTATGAAGATCAGGGTAGTGGTTTTGTAGCCTTACCACAATTCAATAGAGCAATCTATTTACCTCGATTAACTCCGGAAGGAAATCATAAAGGTATAGAAGGAACCATTACGCAATTTATAAAACCCGCACCCATATTCAATATTTTCACCACCTATCCTTATCAATGGAAAATATATGTGGTAGATCAAAAGGGAAATAAGAGTAATGTGGTGGAGACCCCCAGCCAATCTAAGTAAATTAGATCATTAGCATTGATAATATCCTAATTCTACAGTAACACTTCCATCGTTGTTTTTCACAATTCTAAGGGATTGGTTGCAATAAAAATCTTGAGTGAAGTTGAGCAATATCTGCTTGTCATTAATATCTTCTTCAAATAATTTGTTAGTCCAAAGCGAATCTATAAGTTCATTGTCGAAATCATTAATTTGTTTAGTGTAAAATTGAATTTTATTCATCCAGTAATTTTGATCTTCAAAACTATGATTATCACTGTGGCAAATTAATGTAAAGTAAAAATAGAAATGTATGCATCCACCTCGTTTTACTTGTAAAGTATCATTATTTTCTAAAGGAATTATTGCTGTTTTGGTACTATCAATCCAATGTAGTTTTTTGAAGTTAGGAACGGTATCTAAAAAAACGGAAGTTTGAGCGGTTTCATCGAAAATACATTCTTCTGATTGCTCATCTGCAGTATTAATAACGGAATCTTTTTTTATTGTGTCTTTCAGTTTGTTTTCGGATTGGGAGTCATTGCAGCCTATTGCTATAAATATTGTTAGTAGAATACAAACCTTATATTTTATTTTTCTCATTATTGAAGTATGCTTGTTTGTAATTAACAACCTGTTGTAGTGTGAAAGGCTACTATTTTCATAATATATTCATTTCCTTTTTTCTGCGATAAATATAGTGTTGGTCTCGACATGTTTTCGCTTAACGAGGTATCAAACACGAAATCCAAAATTCCGTCGTTGTTGATGTCGGCAACAAAGAAGTTTTCTGCCATATAATTAAGGGTCGAAGAGGCTAGCAGTAGTTGTGTGGTGTTTGAATTTCCGGTAGTGATTGTAAGGTAGATTTTGTAATTCCAAAAGTACTCACCTTCCCGTTCGCCAGTAGTAGTTATTTTATATTTTATGTTTTTGAAATCAAAGGTCACACTATCATTAGGGTAAAAAATATTTTTACTCAATTGAACTGTTTGAACTGGTTTAAGAGGTAGATTGTATATTCCGGAGAGAACAAATGCGCAAGAGTCTTTGGAGAGTATTTTAATTTTAATTCCTGTACTGTCTCCCTCTTCATCTAAAATACCATCAAATGTTTTCGTAGCTTGAACCTTTGTTTCGGCTAACCAAAATTTATTATTGTTATAAAACAAGCCAATCCATTTTTCTTTATCTGCTTCAGGAATAACTTCATCTCCATGAAATAATCCTTCGGAAAGAATATAAGCACTTGTAGGTGTGCTATCATTAGGATATTCTAGCGGATCAACATTTACTGAGTCCCAATTGAATTCAGTAGTTTCTTCATCTCCGGGTGTTTTCTCATTTGCAATCAACGAGTCGAGAATTGATGATTGATTAGAAACTGATTTACTATCATGAGGTTCTTTACAAGAGAGAACCAATAAACAGATTAATGAATATAGATAGACTTTCATTTTATTTATTTTCTACTAAGCTATGGAGTATTTTAATATCATGGAATGTATTTTATTATTCGCCTATATCTTACAATTATTTGATGAATTCAACTATTGCCTAATTTTCTTATTTAACTAGTTTTGTGCAAATTTGAACTATGGCAAGAATTTTAACCGGAATACAAAGCACAGGAGTTCCTCATTTAGGGAATTTATTGGGCGCTATTATTCCATTGGTGGAATCGTCGAAAGACCCTGCTAATGAGACTTTCGGTTTTATAGCAGATTTACATTCTCTTACCGTTATTAAAGAAGCAGAACTTAGAAGAGAAAATACTTATGCTGTTGCAGCAAGTTATTTGGCTTGTGGTTTAGACATCGATAAAAATGTTTTTTACCGTCAGAGTGATGTGCCTGAAGTGTGTGAGTTGGCATGGTACCTCAATTGTTTTATGTCTTACACTCGTTTGCAATTGGCTCATTCTTTTAAAGATAAATCGGAAAACCTTAATGAAGTCAATGCCGGTGTATTTGTATATCCTATGTTGATGGCAGCCGATATTTTATTGTACGATGCACAGGTGGTTCCAATCGGTAAAGATCAAAAGCAACATTTAGAATTTACACGTGATATTGCCGAGAAATTGAATTTTCATTATGGTGATTTGTTTGTGGTTCCCGAAGAGCGATTGAATACCAAAACAATGTATGTTCCTGGCACTGATGGAAGAAAGATGAGCAAGTCGTATGGCAATGCCATCAATATTTTCTTACCCGAAAAACAATTGAGAAAAGTAGTGATGTCGGTGGTAACCGACAGTAAAGAATTGGAGGAAGCTAAAGATCCTGATACCTGCAATGTTGTTAAGTTATATGAGTTGATTGCCTCTACGGATAAAGTAGAAGTGATGAAACAGAATTATCGCAAAGGGGGTTATGGTTACGGACACGCGAAGCAAGAATTATTTGAAGAATTGATGCGTCGTTTTAGTAAGGAACGTGAGATCTTCAATCACTACATGGAGAATAAAAACGAGTTAGATAAACAATTGAAACTGGGTGCCGACAAGGCTAGAACTGTTGCATCTGTTACTTTAAAAAGAGTTAGAAAAGCCCTGGGCTATTAATGATATTATTATGTTAAGAACAAAAACCTGCGGAGAATTAAGAATTGAACATGTTGGGCAAACCGTTACTTTGAGCGGATGGGTGCAACGCACAAGAGATAAGGGAGCAATGGTGTGGATTGATTTGCGCGATCGTTACGGAATCACTCAATTGATTTTAGAAGAAGGTGTGAGCGATGCCGCTCATTTGACTTTAGCGAAGAGCTTAGGTCGTGAAGATGTGATTCAAGCTGAAGGATTGGTGATTGAAAGAAGCGCCAAAAATGCAAACATTCCAACCGGAGAAATCGAATTGAAAATCACTTCCTTGAAAGTGATGAACAAAGCGAAAACCCCTCCATTTACTATTGAAGACGATACCGATGGTGGTGATGAACTGCGCATGAAATATCGTTATCTGGATATCAGAAGAAATCCGGTGAGAAGTGCTTTAGAATTGCGTCACCGTTTATCTATTGAAATCAGAAAGTACATGGATGCTTTGAATTTCCTGGAGATTGAAACGCCTTATTTGATTAAATCTACGCCAGAGGGAGCACGCGATTTCGTAGTGCCTTCGCGCATGAATCCGGGTGAATTTTATGCTTTACCACAATCGCCTCAAACCTTTAAGCAGTTGTTGATGGTGGGAGGTATTGATAGATATTATCAAATTGTGAAATGCTTCAGAGATGAAGATTTACGAGCCGATCGTCAGCCTGAATTTACTCAAATCGACTGCGAGATGGCCTTTGTGGAAAGAAAAGATATTCTTGACACTTTTGAAGGTTTAATCAAACATTTATTCAAGAAAGTATTAAATGTTGAACTTCCTGAGTTTCCGCATATGACTTATGCCGATGCAATGCAATATTATGGTTGCGATAAACCCGATTTGCGTTTTGATATGAAATTTGTAGAATTGAATAACCTTGTGAAAGGCAAAGGATTCCCTGTTTTTGATGCTGCCGAATTGGTGGTGGGAATCAATGCTCAGCAAGCTGCTTCTTACACTAGAAAACAACTAGATGCCCTAACCGATTTTGTAAAGAAACCACAATTGGGTGCTACTGGTTTGGTGTATTTAAGATACAATGAAGATAGTACTTTAAAATCATCAGTAGATAAATTTTATTCGCCTGAAGAATTGCAGAAATGGGCTACTGCCTTCAATGCAAAACCAGGTGATTTAATTTTGGTATTGGCCGGTGGGGCCGATAAAACAAGAAAAGCATTAAGTGAATTAAGATTACACCTGGCAGAAGAATTAGGATTGAGAGATCCTAAGGTTTTCAAACCTTTATGGGTTATCGACTTCCCTCTATTAGAATACAATGAAGATGAAAAACGCTTTTTCGCTATGCACCATCCATTTACTTCGCCACATGCCGATGATGTTCATTTGATGAATAGTGATCCTGGCAAAGCCAGAGCCAATGCTTACGATATGGTGATCAATGGTGTTGAATTGGGTGGAGGTTCTGTGCGTATTCACAACAGAGAATTGCAAAAACACATGTTTAGCATTTTAGGTTTTAGTGATGAAGAAGCGCAAAATCAATTTGGTTTCTTGATGAATGCTTTTGAATATGGAGCACCACCTCATGCAGGATTGGCTTTTGGATTCGATAGAATGTGTGCGATTTTTTCTGGGAAAGATTCTATTCGTGATTTCATCGCCTTCCCTAAAAATAATTCTGGAAGAGATGTTATGATTGATTCCCCTTCGTTTATAGACCAAAAGCAATTGGAGGAATTAAGTTTAATTGTAAATAAAAAATAATGATTTAGTTTAGCATGAAAATTGACCTAGGTGTTTCTACTTAAAATAAATGACCAAAACTGTAACTAATGCATGGTTTTGTATGTTTAAAGTAGAACAGGGGTCGGTTTCGGCCGGTGTACAACAATGAGATTTTTATTATCAATATTATTAATTGGGGGAATTGTATTCTCTGCAAATGCTCAAGGAGGCAAGAAGGATACGATTAATTTTACCGATGGTACCGGCATGAAACAGGGCCATTGGGTTTATCTCAATAAGGACTTAGATCAAAAACTTCCCGATTTTAAAGACAATCAAAAAGTTAAAGAAGGCGAATTTTTAAATAACCAAAAAAATGGTCGTTGGACTCATTATTACAATACTGATAAGATTAAAGAAGTAATTACTTATCAATCTGATCGTCCGAATGGATATGCCATATTTTATTATCCCAATGGAAATAAACGTGAAGAAGGTACCTGGAGAAATAACCGTTGGGTGGGTGATTACAAATATTATCATGAAAATGGTAAAGTAGCCAGCGATTGGAAATACAATGCGCAGGGAACCAGAACCGGAGTTCAAAAATATTACCATGAAAATGGAAAGTTAATGATCGAAGGAGAATGGAATGAAGGAAAAGAAGTAGGTGTGATAAAAGAATATTACGATAATGGTGAATTGAAATCGGAGAAAGCATATAATAACGGTGCCATCAACGTTGAGCAATCAAAATCTTTTGAAAGAAAAACTCCGCCGGGTGCAACTACGGCAGAAGTGACTCCTGCTGAAAAAACACCTCCAACTGCTGAGGTAGATGAAGAAGGATATAAAACAGGTGCTTTCGACGGTAATGGAAAATACAAAATGAAAGATGCTCGCGGTAAGGTTGTTAAACAAGGCTTATTTAAAGATGGCGCTTTGTTAGAGGGTAAACAATTTACCTATACCGCTGATGGCAGATTATTTAGAACTATATATATTAAAGGCGGTAAAGAAATAGGTCGCGAAAACCACTTAGACCGCTAGTCCTTTTTTATCCTTTCTCATTTATTAGTATTTTCACACTTTACATTTATTTTATTTTACAATGCAAGGTGAGTTATACGTTTACAACACTTTAACCAAGAAAAAGGAAAAATTTCAAGCACTTACTCCACCATTTGTGGGTATGTATGTTTGCGGACCAACAGTTTACAACGATGTGCATATTGGTAATTGTAGAACTTTTATTTCTTTCGATATCGTTTTTAGATACTTGCAACATTTAGGATATAAAGTTCGCTATGTAAGAAACATTACCGATGTAGGTCATTTAGAAAACGATGCCGACAATGGCGAAGATAAAATTGCAAAAAAAGCCAAATTAGAAAATCTGGAACCTATGGAAATTGTACAAAAGTACACCAACGGTTTTCACGATGTAATGAAAGCATTTAATGTTTTATCACCCAGTATAGAACCTACTGCCACTGCACATTTGGTGGAGCAAATTGAAACTACACAGCAAATTATTGATAAAGGATTCGCATACGTATCCAATGGATCTGTTTATTTCGATGTAGAGAAATTCGCTAAAACAAATCATTACGGAGAATTGTCGGGAAGAAAAATCGACGAATTAATTTCTGCAACAAGAGAAAATTTAGATGGACAAGATGACAAAAAAAGTTCATTGGATTTTGCTTTGTGGAAACAAGCTTCACCCGAACACATCATGCAGTGGAATTCACCGTGGGGAAAAGGTTTTCCTGGATGGCATTTGGAATGTTCGGTAATGAGCACAAAATATTTAGGAGAACAATTTGATATTCATGGAGGAGGAATGGATTTAAAATTTCCACACCACGAATGTGAAATTGCACAAAATAAAGCAGCCAACGGAAAGGAAGCAGTGAAGTATTGGTTGCATGCTAATATGTTAACGTTGAATGGAGAAAAAATGTCGAAAAGTACAGGCAAGTTTTTTCTTCCTTCTCAATTGTTTACCGGTGAAAGTGAGTTTGTATCGAAAGCATATTCTCCAATGACTGTAAGGTTTTTCATGATGCAATGTCATTACGCAAGTACTTTAGATTTTTCTGATGAAGCATTACAGGCAGCAGAAAAAGGATTCAAAAGAATTTTAGCAGCAACAGCACTTTTACCAGAATTGAAAACTTCAGAAAACTCTCAAGTTGATGTTACAGAGTTATCGAAAAGATGTTATGATTCGATGAATGATGATTTCAATACACCTATGGTGGTTGCAACTTTGTTTGATGCAGTGAAAGAAATCAATTTAGTAAAACAAGGAAGTAAAACTATTAGTGTTGAGCATGTTGCTGTTTTGCAAAAATTGTTCAATGATTTTCTGATTGATATTATGGGCATTATTCCTGAAGAAGAAAAAGGCAATGATGTTGCCAATGGATTAATGGAGGTGATTTTAGATTTGCGAAAAGATGCAAAGCAGAATAAAAATTACACCATGTCGGATAAAATTCGCGATGAATTAAAAGCGCTCAATATTGTAATAAAAGATACCAAAGAAGGTACAGAGTGGACTTATGAAAAATAACAATCTTACTGATTTTTATAATGCTTTGCAGAGCATTGCCCAAGTGAATGAAATCGATAAAAGAAAAGGTATGGATACCGCTTCTCTAAAAAAACTGTTGTGGTTAAAAGGAGTAAAATTAGTTATTGTTTTTTTATTTTTTTTAACCTCTTGCGATAATGATAAGCCAGTTGAACAGACTGATTCTAACAAGCCGGTAGTAAAAAAATATGTACCTGAATTTAACGCTGATTCAGCTTTTGCGTTTGTAAAAAAACAAGTAGAATTTGGTCCTAGAATTCCTAATTCAAAAGCGCACAGCGATTGCGAAAAATATTTTGTTGCAACATTAAAAAAATATGGATTAAAGGTAATCGAACAAAAAGGAACGGTAAAAGGATACGATGGGAAAATGCTTCCGTTTAACAATATCACCGCCCAATATCAACCAGAAAATCCAAGAAGAATTATGATTTCCAGTCACTGGGATTCTCGTCCGTGGGCCGACAATGACAATCACGATACCGATAAACCTATTGATGCAGCCAATGATGGAGCAAGTGGTGTGGGGATTATTTTAGAGTTAGCCAGAATATTACAAACGCATAAAATTGATGTTGGAGTTGATTTTGTCTTATTCGATGTGGAAGATTATGGTAAGCCTGATTTTGAAAATTCTTATTGTTTGGGCTCACAATATTGGAGCAGAAATTTACCTATAAAAATCAAACCGGAGTTTGGAGTGAATTTAGATATGGTGGGAGATCCGAATGCAAAATTCACTTATGAAGGTATATCTACTATGAATGCGCGTTTTGCCGTGAACAAAGTTTGGCAATCGGCAGCAACTTTAGGGTATTCAAAATATTTTAGTTTTGAAGAAACCGATCCTATTACCGATGACCATAAATATGTAAATGAACTGGCGAAAATTCCATGTATTGATGTTATCGACAAATCTACCTCATCATTTTCAGCTACATGGCATACACACAAAGACAATATCAAGAATATTTCTCCTTTTACATTAAAAGCAGTTGGACAAACATTATTGTTTGTGCTCACTTACGAATAGAAAGAAGCCCCCTTAGTTTATAATTTGTATTATTTTTAAACATGAATATTTATATTCGTGAATGAAAAAAATAGCAGTACTTTTTCTCTTCCAAATTTTTTATTCTTTTTCTTTCTCTCAAGCTACTGATAGTATTGTGTTTCCTCGTGTGGTAGATTTAAAGCCTTTTTTTACTTCGGTAAAAAATCAAGGGGATCGTGACGCTTGTTCTTTCTTTGCTACCATAGCATTGGTTGAATCAGAATTCAAAAAAGTGTATCAACAGGAAGTAAATCTTTCTGAGCAGATCGTTTGTTACAATGCTAAAATGAATTACTCAGAATTTGCTCAATCAGAATACTCTTCCGCTGAAGTTAATTTATGGTCGGTGATGGATTTTGGATTACTTTACGAATCTCAATGGCCTTATCATCTTTCTTTTTATAATAGAGGATACCCTTGTGGTGATTTATCAAAAGAGGACACTAATGGTGCTCATTTGTGTCATGCTCAATATAAGCCGTCTTTAAATATTTCTTCGAAAATATTTAAAGGTAATTTTAACTATGGAGCAATTTTAAGTAATGCCGATACGGTAGTTCGTTTTATCGCAACACAACAAAAACCAGTATCGATCACTTTTCCTCTCTCTCACGGAAATTGGTCGGATTCGGGTGTTGTATTTTACAATGCGCAGATGGATTCTGTGGATCGAATAAACGGAAAAGCGTATCATATTGCAGTAATTAGCGGTTATGATTTAAACAAAAAAGTTTTTTTTATCAGAAATAGTTGGGGCGATGATTGGGGAAATGAAGGATATGGAACTTTATCCTTCGATGATTTTAATCAATATGAACCAGATGATTCTGTTTTCTATTTCATTTTAAATAAACCACAAGAATTTGTGCTTCCCACAGAAGAAAACATCACAAAACCTTCTTTAAAATATTTTGATGTTTCGGTTCATGAAAAAATCAATAAATCTTTGGCGATTGATATCAATGCGGAAGTAAATCATTTGAATAATAAAAATATTGAATTGAGAAGCATTTTAATTCTGCTTCCTGAAAACACTAATGATTCTGCAGCTTATGAGAATGTGAAGGAGGAACTTACCTTATCGCAAGCTGAATCTGAATTGTTTAATAATGGATATGCTAGAGTGGTTTGGACTTATTTTCCTGATTCTAATTCAAGTGAAAAAACAGTTTGGGATAAGAAAAATACTATTCGTTTGAGCTTACCACGAAAGATGATTTTGAGCGAAAGTGTACAAAAGGCCTTGCACAGAAAAGGGATGAAATTGTGCTTGCAAATCACATTGTATTACATTGATGATATTCATGGAAAGGTAAAAATGAAAAGGGTGTTTGCGCCCGTGAACAAAAGAAAATTGAGTAGATAAATTTTCGTCACCTTAGTTTTTTTCTCTTTTTTAAAATTCTACCAATGTTGGAAATACCTAGGTATAAAAATAGAATACTATTTTTTTGGCATTGTTATTGTAAGTTCGCGAGCGCATTTATTTAGAGGGTATTCTATACATTTGCCATTAACTTCTATTATCATTTGTTAGCATGGGGAAAGCTTTACTACTATTATCGTTTTTTATTTGTGCCTATTCGCAGGCACAAATTTTACCTTCCGACAGTTTAATTCTTAGCAAAATTTACGGAAAAGTAGATTCGGGAAAGAATTCCTATTCTCGTGCTTTTCGGGGGTATGAGGGCGACTTTACTTATAAGAAGTGTATTAGCTATAGTGTTGTTTTTAAACAAAACGTTGAGCTAGATAGTGGGCGTGTTTTGTTGGTGATTATTGAAGCGCCAAATTCAACTCAAACCGGACACCAATTCGGTTACAGAGATTTTTATTTTTTCGATCAAACTCTTTCTTGTATTGATTCTGTCCTTTCAGATTCTGAGATTCCAATAGGAGATAATACAGCCTTCGAGATTATAGATATCGGTCTTCATAAAAAAGCGTTAGTGTCGAATTTTCAAAGTACTGGTAATCGTCATTTTGAGCATACAAAATATCTTCAATCATTAGAAATTGGCAGCGTTACTGATTTATTCTGGGTTGATATTGAATATGATAATTCAGCATGGGAAGCTCCAGAAGATGAACATGAGCAATGTATTGCGCAAACCAATGAAAACAGTTATGAAATAATTAAAAGTACCAAAGAGTGGTTTGACATAAAAGTGCATTGTATTGAATATGCCTATTCTAAAGGGTGTTTGAAACGCTACGTGAAAAGTACATCAGATAAAAATTTTGTTTATGAGAATGGAGAATATATTGAAAAGAAAAAAGAATAGTATGAATACAGATCTAAAAACCAGTAAAATGAAATCTCAAATCTTATTATTTTCCTGCCTATCAGTATTTCTACTGGCTTGTGGACAAACAACAACAAGTTCTACTAAAGCTTCTATCGAAGGTGTGTGGCAAACCAATGAAGGGTATGTTATTACCATTTTGTCGGATGGAAAAAATGAAAATAGATATTTATACATGGTAGGCGCCAAAGCTGAACAAGATAAAGCTTCTTTGATGGAGCCAAAAGGGGATAGCTTGTTTTTTTTTAATGATGAAGGTCGATCTTATCCCGTTTTAAAATATACAGTAAAAAATGATTCATTAATTATATGGTCTGGGAATTATAAACCAACAAGGGCAAAGAGAATGAATACTCAAATACCTAAACGTGATTTAAAAAGTATTCCTCCTGATCCAAATTCATTTTTCGATTATAGTACCGATAAATATTCTGTAGGAAGTTTTTTTGATTTAACTCCAAAAGGAAACTTGCCATTTTATTTCAATCGATTATTTATTGAAAAAAATAAAATTGATTCTTTTTCTGTTGTATTGGCCGGTAAAAAAATGCATGGAGATAGTGTCATGGAAAGTAAGGTTGAGTGTACCTTGTCTTATGTTTTGATAAATGGGTTAACTCAAAAAATGACAGTAACAAGGCCAAAAAAGAGAATCGCTATTGTTTGGGATTATCATTATTCAAAAAATGAAATTTTAGATAGTATTACGGTATCGGGTCACAGTTTGAAATTTGCTAGTGATGGTTGGGGGCTTGACGAAAAAGGCAATAGAACTTGGCAAAAACCTGAAGATATTTTCTTTTGGAACTACAAAGATGGTTATCCTCTTAGTGCTGTTAGTTATGGCGGATTTGCTAACAAAAAAACGCTCACTTATAAGTACAACGCACAACATCAATTGGTAGAAATTGAAGAAAGATGGGGGAGTTCGACTACTATAGAGAATACTTATTTGTTGGAATACAGCAGTGTTGGAACTCTTAAGCAAATAACGGCGGTTAAGCATTATTAATTAAAAAAATTAAACCAAATTCAAAATGGCCCTACTTATGGAAAGTAGTATGATAAATTCATTTTCTAATACTAATAATGAAATTGTTAAGAATTATTTTAATACTAATAAATCTTCTTTTAAAGTAATATTGGAAATAAATTACGGTCCTTATTGGGGTGTAAGGCTAACGAATGGAGAAATTGAAATCCATATCTCCGGTGATATAGGATTTGAAATTGAAATATTCATCAATAATTCTAAATATTCTCTTTGGCAATATGACAGAAGCGTTAATAATGCAATGAAAACAAGTGATGATAATATTCATTACCAACTTAATATACTTAACAATTTTTTAAGTGATAGTGACAAGAAATCTAATTAAATATTAGCGCTGCCGATAACTCATATTTATTGGAATGAAGCAGCATTGGAACATTAAAAAAATGACAAGGATTACCCTTTATAAATTAGAAATTTCAACCAAATTCAAAATGAAAAATATTTTATTTGTCACTCTTTTTATGAATGTGATGAGTGTTTGTTGTGCTCAAAATATAGATTATGTTTATTCTCAACAAGATTCTATTGCTGGACAAATTCACACCGTTGATAGGATGAAATCATACATGGAGAAAAAGCAATATGAAGAAGCGATAAACTTATTTTCTAAAGTGCATCAAGCAGAGATTAAGGAATTACAGAAAAACACTCAAGCCTATACAGAATGGTGCAATGTGTGGACAATGAATTCGAAATCGTATGTCATGTATGTTGATTTGATAAAAAAACACAAAGCGCATTTTGTGTTTGAAAATGGGGAATGGAAAATTGATGAGAAATAGAAAAATGAAAAGCATAGTGAACTGGAACGACAATTCGGCTACCAATATCTGAACAAAAATGTAATTACGATTACTTATTAGTCATTCCCAAAAACTCATCTTTACTTTTTGGGTTCACCAAAAATGTTGTAGCCTTTGGATATGCCGAAAGAAAGGTTTTTGGAAAGCTTACTTTTTTATTCGAATTCCATTTAAATTCAAAGGCATGTAATTCTTTCATTTCCTCAATATAATCAATTTCTTGCTGTTGAGTAGTACGCCAAAAAAAACAATTCACTTTTTTCAGTAGCATACTATTCAATTTCAATCGTTCACTCACCAAATAATTTTCCCACAAAGCCCCAACATCATTATGTTTATTTTGGATATTATTCCAATATTATTATGTTATTGGAAATTTTACTTTCCAAATTGTTTGGATTGTTTTGTACATTTAAATCCCATTAAATTTTTGACATGTCTTCAGAAAAAAAACTTTTCCTCATAGATGCTTTTGCCATCATTTTTCGTTCGTATTTCGCTTTTGGCAGTAATCAACGATACAATTCAAAAGGATTGAATACATCGGTAATGTTGGGATTCACCAATACATTGCTTGAAATATTAAACAAAGAAAAACCATCGCACATTGCTATTGTTTTCGATCCGCAAGGCAAAACATTTCGTGAAGATATGTTTCCTGCTTACAAAGCACATCGTGATGAAACACCTGAAGATATTAAGAAGGCTATTCCGTACATTTTTAAATTGGCGGAAGCTTTCAATATTAAATCGGTGGTGGTACCCAGTTATGAGGCTGATGATGTAATTGGAACATTAGCGAAACGTGCAGAAAGAGAGGGCTTCAAAACGTATATGATGACTCCTGATAAGGATTTTGCTCAATTGGTAACCGATAATATTTTATTGTATCGTCCGGCTAAAAGTGGTAATGCTGCGGAGGTTTGGGGTATTAAAGAAGTATGTGCAAAATTTGAAGTGCAACGTGTAGAGCAGGTAATTGATATTTTAGGATTGTGGGGTGATAGTGCCGATAATATTCCTGGAATTCCTGGAATAGGAGAGAAGACTTCTAAATTGTTAATCGCCAAATACAATAGTGTGGAAGGGCTTATTGCTAACGCGCAGGAGCTGAAAGGAAAACAAAAAGAAAATGTAATTCAGTTTGCAGAACAAGGTTTATTATCTAAAAAACTAGCAACCATAGAATTGAATGTTCCTGTTGATTTTTCTACCGATGATTTGAAATTTCAAGAACATGATAAAGAAAAAATAACTGAGCTTTTTAATGAGTTAGAGTTTAGAACTCTGGCGCAAAGAATACTAGGAACGAAAGGAAGTGAGGAGAGTGGGAGTGAGAAAACAATGGAGAAAGCAAAGCCATCTGCACAAGGCCAGTTTGATATGTTTGCAGTTGCAGAAGAAGAGCCAATTGTGGAGGAACAGCAAGTGCATTACAAAACTATTACCGATGTTCCGCACAATTATATTCTCATCAACAACGAGGAAGAAGCAGATCAATTAATTGCTCTTTTAGCCACTCAAAAAGAGTTTTGTTTTGATAGCGAAACTACGGGTATCGATTCTCATGTTGCCGATGTGGTTGGCTTGTCTTTTTCTTTTGAAGCGTATAAAGCATGGTATGTAAATATTCCTGAAGGTGAAGCCGGTAAAGTACGTTTGATGAAATTCAAATCGCTTTTTGAAAATGAAAGTATTTCTAAAATCGGACAAAATATTAAATACGATATGAATGTTTTGTTGCAATACGGAATTGCAGTGAAAGGAAAATTGTTCGACACCATGTTGGCGCATTATTTAATTGAGCCCGATATGCGTCACAACATGGATTATTTAGCGGAAACTTATTTGGCATATAAACCTGTTTCCATTGAAACATTGATCGGTAAAAAAGGAAAAAATCAAAGCAGTATGCGCGATGTAGAACTCGAAAAAATTAAAGAGTACGCTGCTGAAGATGCTGATGTAACCTATCAATTGAAAGTGATTCTTGAAAAAATATTGCAAGAAAAAGGCGATATCAAATTGTTTGAAGAAATAGAAATGCCATTGGTGCCGGTGTTATCGAAAATGGAGATGGAAGGAATTAAAATCGATACGAATGCACTGCTAGAATTTTCAAAAGAATTATTAGAACAATTGATTCAATTGGAAAAAGAAATTTATGCCGATGCAGGAGTAGAATTCAATATCAATTCGCCTAAGCAAATGGGAGATGTTTTGTTTGAAACATTGAAGTTGGATGAGAAGGCGAAGAAAACAAAAACCGGACAGTACGCCACTTCTGAAGAAGTTTTACAAAAGTTGGTGTATAAACATCCTATAATTCAAAAGATTTTAGATTATCGTGGATTACAAAAATTAAAATCGACTTATGTGGATGCTTTACCCGAAATGGTAAACAAAGAAACAGGTAAAATTCACACCAGTTTTTCGCAGGCTGTTGCAGCTACAGGAAGATTAAGTTCGGTGAATCCTAACTTGCAAAATATTCCTATCAAAACAGCGAAAGGAAGAGAAGTTAGAAAGGCATTTATTCCCAACGAAGAAAATCATGTTTTACTATCTGCCGATTATTCTCAGGTAGAATTGCGATTGATTGCCGAGTTAAGTGGAGATATAGGAATGATAGAAGCTTTTCAAAGCAAACAAGATATTCACTCTGCCACAGCATCTAAAGTTTTTAATGTTCCTTTAGAAGAAGTGACCAAAGAAATGAGAGGAAAAGCTAAGATGGTAAACTTTGGAATTATCTATGGAATTTCTGCTTTCGGTTTAGCGCAACGTTTGAATATTTCGAGAACTGAAGCGAAAGAAATTATCGATAATTATTTCTCAAAATATCCGCGCATTCGTGAGTATATGGACGAGAGTATCGACAACGCTAAACAAACCACTTTTGTAAAAACATTGATGGGTAGAAAACGTTATTTAAAAGATATCAATTCTGCCAACGCCGTGGTGCGTGGTTATGCCGAGCGAAATGCGATAAACGCACCTATACAAGGTTCTGCTGCTGATATTATCAAGAAAGCAATGATTGATATTCAAAAAGAATTAGATGTATCAAACCTCAAAGCAAAAATGGTTTTACAAGTGCATGATGAGTTGGTGTTTACCGTTCCTGTTGACGAGGTGGAATTACTTAAACCAATAGTGAAACGTGGAATGGAAAACGCGGTACAAACACGAGTGCCTTTGGAAGTAGAAATGAGTACAGGTAAAAATTGGTTAGAGGCGCATTAAATTATTGTTTAATCACTTTAACCGAAGAAATCAGGTTGTTTACTTTATCAAACAAAGCAAAAGTGTAAATACCCGATTCAAAATCATCAAGTGTTAAGTTAAATTTATTTTCCCCAATGATTCCACCTACCATGGCTATGAATTTTTCTTTTCCGCTTAAACTATAAGCTTTCAAATAATAAATTCCACCATCTTCAGAAAAGAAATCAAAAGTGGTTGCGTTGATTGCCGGATTGGGAAAGGCGTACAGTTGTGTTTTCTGACTAGTAGAAAAATTCACGAAGGTTATTTTTGATTTTTGTGTGGCGCCATCAATATCTACCTCTTCTAATTCGTAATAATTTATTCCTTCTAATGGTGAATTATCAATAAAAGAATAATCAATTTTTTTATTGCTGTTTCCGGCAGCAGAAATTTTACCAATTACTTGCCATTGGTTGTCGGAACCAGCTCGGCGCACATTGAAATAGTCGCTGTTTTTCTCAGAAACGGTAGTCCAGTAAACATCAATTTCATCGCCATTTTTTTCAGCATCGAAGGAAATTAATTCAACCGGTAAAGTACTGGTAGGTACAAGTTCTCCGGTGACAGTGGTGCTAATTTGTGTGGCAGCATAAGAACTTGCTCCGTTTTTGAAGTAAATCTGGGCTTTGTGTCCAGCATCTAATTCGTTCGACGAACCAGTTTTTATGATTGCGCCGGTACCTGTTGTGCCATTAAATCCACCGCTCCAGTTTTTGATGGTTAGTATTTTACTGGCAGTCCATGTTACACCATTACTTGCAGCAAAAGCAACCTGGTGATTACTATTACTACTCACTAGATCGATTATTGAACCGGCACTAATCATTAAAGTTCCCATTGTTTCGGCATAACCGGCAGATAGTGTGCCTCCATTCATTTTAACTTGTGTGGATGGAATTATATTTGCAGCTCCCAAAGTAAGGGTTCCTGCGGTAATGGTAGTTGTTCCTGTCCATGAGCTGGCTGTACTTAAATTAAAATTTCCAGAGCCAGTTTTTGTAAAAGCTCCCACGGTGTAGGCACCTCCAGTTTGTCCGTCATTTGCTCCTCCACTGGTGATGGTTGAGTTTCCATCGCTGATGGTTAATGTGCCATCAGATCCGGCAGTGCCGCCTGTACCATAAGCTGAAGTGATAGCACCAGAGGTGGTTAATCCTGAAGGACCTGTAATGCTAATAGCCCCTCCGTTAGATGATCCTGTGCCTCGTGAAGTTCCTCCCGAGCAGGAAATTGCATTGGCACTACTGTAAGTGGTACCTGCAGTTAAAGTTATAGCCCCTCCATTTCCACCACTTTGGTTGGTTGTACTCGAACCCGAGGCACCTCCTGTAGCTGTTATGGTGGCAGATCCGGAGTTAGCAATAGAACCTGCAGTGGCAATAATTGTTATACTTCCTCCCACTCCCCCGTTACCATTACCTGCTCCTGCTCCTCCTGTAGTATTGATAGCAGTAGTATTGGAATAGTTGGTTGCGGCAGTGAAGGCTAATGTTCCGCCGGTCCCTCCATGACCAGGAGTTCCATTGGCTGTACCTCCTGCTCCTCCTGTACTCGTAATACCAATGGTAATAGCAATAGTGGTAGAACTGGCAGTAAGGGTAATGGATCCACCAGGTCCACCACTAGCAGTACCTGCAGCGGCACCTCCGGAGTTGTTTACAGCTCCCGTAGCAATCGAAATACTTGTTCCACTAAAGGTTAAGTCTCCCCCGTCACCTCCGTAGGAGTTTGCTCCCGATCCTGTTCCTCCAGGGGCGCCTTGCGCAGTGATGGCGGCAGTGGTTGAAACGGCTCCTGATGAAGCGGTTAAAGTAATATCTCCTGCATCTCCTCCTGGATCCGTACTTCCGCTATTGGCTGCGCCCCCTGTGGTGGTTAATGCTGCATTGATGGTAACCCCGCTAGGCCCCGTAAATACTATGTTTGTTCCTGGATACCCTTCGCCAGTAGTGGATGCGGGGGTTAAATTGATAGCATTGCTAATTGTAATTGAGCCGGCAGCAGTAATAGTGAAAGTATATTGAGTAGTACTAGTGGTAGCGGCGGTAATTGTAGAGGAGGTGGTAACATTTCCAGATTGTGTTCCAGTTCCACTACAGGCGGTTAATATAATGATGTTTCCCGCGGTATATCCACTTCCTAACAGTCGATTCTGAATTTCGGTTCTATTAACAGTTGCACTATTGGCACTTGGAGTAAAAGTATGATTAGGCGCTGAGTATGCCCATGAGCCATTAGCATCGGCCGTAGTGATGACAACATCGGCATTACCTGAAGCAAAAACAGAATTTTTGGAAAACAAAATACTGCAAAAACAGAACGATATAGTTAATATCCTCAAATGATAAAATTGATTCATAGTCGTTATTAGTTTCGTAATTAATAGGAGAAATTAATAGGTTCCGCAGATAGCTAAAGTAGGTTTTATTTATTTGATAGTCAATGGTTAATTAACGTATTTTTATCTTTATCACGTTCCTAATAACCATTGTTTTTTTAAAAGAGGAAATTTAAGCTTGAAAAAACTGTATTTTTAAAATAGCATCTTTGTGAGATGAAATATATTTTCTTTTTTTTGTTATTTTTTTCCTTTAGGCTGTCAGCACAAGTAAATCAGCGAGGATTAATTTTTAGTACTACCGAATTTAATTATGGAAAAGTTGAAAATTGGATTAGCAGAATTGATAGTATTAAGGTTACCAATACCACAACAGAAAAAGTTTTTATTTTAAAACAACATTATCCTTCCGATTTTGAAGTACGATTTCCAATAGGTGGAATCGAATCCGGAGAAAGTGGATTTGTAGAAATTATTTTTAATCCGAAGAAAAAAGGAAAATTCAAAAGAAGTATAGCTTTGTATCATACGGCATCTTTTGATTCTGTGTCTATAAAATTTAAAGGTGAAGTGTTAAGCTTCGATCCTTATGCTATGCAGGAGTGTCCTTCGTTTTCTGCTCCGCAGAAAAAAAGAACTGAGTTTGATATAGATATTTTACTGATCGATTCCCTTACTCAAAAACCATTGGCCAACTCTTTTGTTGAAATTGCAAAAGGAGATCAATATGTACAATATAAAACCGATGAGAACGGACAATTAAAAGTGAAATCATTTATTGGGTTATTTGTGATTTATGCCGATCATCCCGATTACAACAGCAAGGAATTTGTGCGTTATTTTAACCCACAAAATAACAGTGTTATAATAACTTTACTTCCGGTTAAAAATGAAACTGTTATTGAAATAAAAAAAGAGGATGTACTTGAAACAATTACAAAAGACACTTTGAAATATTACTCTACTTTTTCTAGTGAGACTTATAAAGAAAATCATTTTGTTTTTTTAATCGATGTTTCTCAAAGTATGAACACTCTTGATCGATTACCACTTCTGAAAAAAAGTATGTATTCTTTGGTTGGGTTAATGAGAGTAGAAGATAAAATTACAGTGGTCACTTATGCCGATAATGTTCATATTTTACTTACATCGGTTTCTGGTTTGGAAAAGGAAAAGATTTTGAATGTGATAGACGGACTTACGGCAAAAGGGAATACGGAAGGTGCTTATGCTATAGAGGAATCTTATGCTATTGCCCAACAACATTTCATTGTTGGAGGTGTAAACCAAATTATTTTGGCAACCGATGGTGGATTTACGGGATTGGCGGAATCGAAAATTAAATTGCAAAAATTGGTGAAGAAGAGAGCAAAAAAAGGAATTTGTTTTTCGGTTTTAACGTTTGGCAATAATAAAACCGGAAAAAAAGTAATGGAAGAAATATCGGTGGATGGAGGTGGTTTTTATTTGTTTATGGAGGATGAAAAAACAGGAAAGGAAAAATTGATTGAAAAAGTGAAAAAAATGTCGAAGAAATAAATTATTTTTTTTCTTCCTTCATTGCCAAAACAGGAATCAACGAGGTTAATGCATTTACGCTACACACCACCACAAAAGTGAAAATAATATCAGGAATTTGAATGTTGATAGGGTAAGCATCAATGGTAAAATTGGCGCCAATTTTCAGAAAGCCATAATGGGCTTGAAGTAAACAGAGTGTGAGTCCTAGGATTAATCCTATAATAGCTCCAATGAACCCAATAATAAAACTTTCGAGCCAAAAAATTCTTTTGATTTGGGCATTCGTTGCGCCCATACTTCGCAGAATGAAAACATCTTTTTTCTTATCAATGATCAACATAAACAATGATCCAATTACATTGAAAATGGCTAGGAAGGTAAATACAATTAGTATAAAAGCAGTAAGCCATTTTTCTGTTTCTAAAGTCTTAAATAAAAATGCATTTTGTTCGAAGCGTGTTTTCACCTCAAAGTTTTTTCCTAATAAATTTTGCAAGGTTATTTTAGTTTCATTTACCAATTCATCATTCGCTAAACCAATTTCAATAGCGCTTACTTTATCACCCAATTGCAACAATTCGTTAGCGTAATCTTTATTGATGATGATATAATTTCCAAAATCTTCATTAATATCGAAAGTGCCCATGGGTGTGGCCGATATCGATTGAAACATTTCGGTTTGAATACCATCTTCTTGAAAAGAAGGAATATAAATATTGATTCTTGCGTATGGGTTTTTTGGATTCACGCCTAATTTAAGAGCAAGCAAGTAAGATAGAACGGCGAATTGTTGCCCGTTACCCGATAGCATAAAGTATCCATCTTCTCCTTTACGCATCATTTTTTCGATGCCCGTCATTTCCTTAAATCCTTTACTTACTCCTTTTAGTTTTGCTACTTCCTGATTTTCTTCATATTTCAATAAAACGGTTTCTTCTACCGTTTCAACATAATGAAGAATGTTTGGAATTTTTTTAATGGAATTGCGCAGCGGGTCATTTACAGGAAAATTTTTGCCTTTTACAACTGTAATTTTCAAATCGGGATCAAAACTGGAATACAATCCTTTTACTGTTTCATTCATTCCATTTGCAGCAGAAAGCACAATGATAGAAGCAGCAGAAACAATGGCCACAACTGCGATAGAAATCCAGGTAATCCAATTGATAATGTTTTTGGATTTTTTAGCGAAAAAATATCGGGAAGCTATTTTAAGTTCGAAATTCATGTTTCAAACTAAGTTCTATTTTTTCAACAGGTTGTTTATTTTTTCTGCGTAATCTAAGGAGTCATCGATCACAAAAATCAATTCAGGAGTTTTTCTCAATTGATGACGAATAGTGGTTGCCAAGCGTTTTCTGATTTCTTTGTTTTGTTCTTTTACAATGGCTAAAACTTTATCTTTTTGCGGATTCATGATGCTGATAAATACTCTAGCTGTAGATAGATCGGGAGCAACCCGTACTTGAGTAACTGTAATGAAAGCACCGCCAAATAAGTTTTTACTTTCTTTCTGAAATATTTGCGCCAATTCTTCCTGGAGCAAGGTGCCTACTTTGTTTTGTCTTCGTGAATCCATGCCCTAAATTAATATTTAAAGTTCAATGTTCAATGTTCAATGTTCAAAGTTAGCTAACTTTGAACCTTCATTTCTCTTATATTTGGCGAATGAAGAATTTTCTTAAGGTTTTAAAATATGCAGGTGGGTATAAGAAGTACGCTTGGTTGGTGGTGCTTTTTAATATTTTATATGCTGTTTTTAATCTTTTGTCGTTCGCTTTTTTCGTTCCTATTCTCGATATACTTTTTAAAAAAGATAGTGTAAGTGACTTTAAAGCTTTTTTAGCTCCTAATCCTTACAATGGAATAAATATCGACTTTTTACAATATGAAATGGAACAATGGACTTCACAAACAATTTTGAATGCAGAAAGTATTACAGTGGGTAAGTCGGAAGTACTCATCATCATTGCTTCGATTATTGTAATCATTTTTTTACTGAAAAATGTAGCAAGATATTTTGCTATGTTTTTTTTGGCTCCTATCAGGAATGGTGTAATCAGAGATTTCAGAAATCAAATGTTCCGCAAAGCTATGCATTTGCCTCTTTCGTTTTTTAGTGATGAGAAAAAAGGAGATATGATTTCTCGAATGACTTATGATGTGCAGGAAGTGGAATGGTCGATATTGGCATCCTTAGAAGCCATTTTTCGAGAACCACTGAGTATTGTTTTAGTAATTGGGTCGATGTTTTTTATTTCTCTAAAACTAACATTGTTTATGTTGTTGTTTACTCCTATATCGATTTTAGCCATTGCATTTTTAGGCAATAGTTTAAAAAGAACTTCATCTAAAGCTCAGGGTAAAATGGGCGACATTTTATCAAACATTGAAGAGATGCTTTCTGGTTTGAAAGTGATTAAGGCCTTTGGTGCTGAAAAATATACTTCTCAAAAATTCGAAGATAATAATGAGCGATTTTTTCAATTGTCAACTCGATTATTCAGAAAGAGAGATTTAGCTTCTCCATTAAGTGAAGTGCTTGGAATGATTACTATCTCTTGTGTTTTATTAGTGGGTGGAATTTATTTTGTGTTCGAGGGGGAAATGAAAGGGGCAATTTTTCTCGGTTATATTTTCATGTTGTATCTGGCAATTGCTCCTATAAAAAATATAGCGGGTGCCTATAATAACGTACAGAAAGGTGCCGCTGCAATTGATAGAATCGATAAAATTCTTCAGGCTGAAAATTCAATTACAGACAAAGATAAAACGCAAAAATTAGAAAGTTTTGGTGATTCAGTAGAATTTAAAAATGTTCATTTTGCATATGAGCAAACAGAAGTGCTGCACGACATCAATTTAAAAATTGCGAAAGGCAAATCTATTGCGTTGGTAGGGCATAGCGGTGGAGGTAAATCTACTTTGGCCGATTTGATTCCAAGGTTTTACGATGTTACCCAAGGTTCGATATTAATAGATGGAAAAGATATTCGCGATTGCAAAATTGCCGATGTGCGTTCTTTGATTGGTGTGGTAACACAAGAATCTATTTTATTTAATGACAGTATTTTAAATAATATTTGTTTTGGTGGAGCCTTTACCAAAGAACAAGTAGTTGAAGCCGCAAAAATTGCCAATGCACATAGTTTTATCGAGGAACTTGCAGAGGGCTATGATACAGTGATAGGTGATAAAGGTGACAAACTTTCTGGCGGACAGCGTCAGCGTTTATGTATTGCCAGGGCAGTATTGAAAAATCCTCCTATTTTGATTTTAGATGAAGCTACTTCTGCTTTAGATACGGCCTCTGAAAAACTGGTACAAGAAGCTTTGCAAAAAGTAATGAGTCACCGTACTTCAGTAATTATTGCTCATCGTTTAAGCACCATTCAACACGCGGATGAAATTATAGTATTGGATAAAGGAAAGATTGTAGAAAGAGGTACACACAATGATTTAATTTCTAAAGAAGGAATTTATTATCAGTTGTGTCAGATGCAAACCTTTCAGTAAGAAATCGAACTCTAGAGAAAGCTGATTCTTGTTAGTTTAGAAAATAAAAAATAGAAATTTCTTTGCAAAATCCTTAGCAGCGTTAATTATTTGCCTACTTTTGCAGCCACTCATAAAAGAATCAAATGACTGTTGTTAAAGAGATTAAAGAAGTTGTAACTATCCTTTTTGCCGGAGATTCCGGAGATGGTATTCAGCTTACAGGTGGTCAGTTTACTGATACTGCTGCTATGTTAGGAAACGATATAAGTACTTTCCCTAACTTTCCTGCTGAAATTCGCGCCCCAATAGGTACTGTTGCCGGTGTTTCGGGTTTTCAATTGAATTTTGGTAGCGTTGAAATTTTCACTCCCGGAGATCAGTGTGATGTTTTGGTGGTGATGAATGCTGCGGCCTTAAAGGTGAATTTAAAAAGCTTAAAACCAGGTGGAGTTATTATAGCGAATACAGCAGGTTTCGATAAAAAGAATTTGCGTTTGGCTAAAATGGACGAAGAATATACCATTCAAGCCGATAAAAAATTAGATGGATTTAAAGTTCATGAGGTAGATGTTACTAAACTCACTCGTGAAACTTTGGAAAGTTCTGGTTTAGGTACTAAGGCGGTAGACCGTTCTAAGAACATGTTTGTTCTTGGGTTCTTGTATTGGATCTATGATCGTCCGATGGACAATACCATCAACTTCATTGAATCTAAATTCAAAGGAAAACAAGATTTAATCGATACCAATATTAAAGTGATGAAAGCAGGTTACCATTATGGTGAAACCTGTGAAGCTTTCCCTACTCAAATTGAAGTTAAACCTGCCGATATTGAAAAAGGGGTTTATAGAAATGTAATCGGTAATCAGGCTGCAGCTATTGGTTTGATTGCAGCGGCAAATAAAGCAGGCTTAGATTTGTTCTATGGAACTTATCCTATCACACCTGCTTCTGATATTTTGCACACTTTATCTCGTCATAAAAATTTCAATGTAAAAACATATCAGGCAGAAGATGAAATTGCTGCCATTTGTTCGGCAATTGGTGCGTCTTATGGTGGTGCACTGGGTGTTACTGCTTCTTCCGGACCAGGTATTGCCTTGAAAGGAGAAGCTATTGGACTGGCGGTTTCTTTAGAATTGCCATTGGTAATTGTGAATGTACAGAGAGGCGGGCCCTCTACTGGTTTACCAACAAAAACTGAGCAGTCGGATTTATTACAAGCGATGTACGGTAGAAATGGTGAAGCGCCAGTACCTATTATTGCTGCACAATCTCCAACCGATTGCTTCGATGCTGTTTATGAAGCCTGTAAAATTGCGGTTGAACATGTTACTCCGGTTTTCTTTTTATCTGATGGATTTATTGCCAATGGTTCTGAACCTTGGAAAGTTTTATCTGAAGATCAATTGAGCGATATCACTGTGAAATTTGCTCCTCCTCGTGAAGAGAGTGATGCTGCTTTCCTTCCTTACCAAAGAGATGAAAAAGGATCTCGCCCATGGGCAATTCCTGGTACTAAAGGTTTAGCACATAGAATTGGTGGTATTGAAAAAGAAAACTTAACAGGAAATATTTCTTACGATCCGGATAATCACGAATTGATGACCCGTTTGCGTCAGGAAAAAGTAGATAATATTGCTAATTATTTACCAGAACAAAAATTAGATAGCGGAAAAGAAGGCGATAAATTATTGGTATTAACCTGGGGATCTACTTATGGTGTGGTGAAAACTGCTGTCCAGGATTTGCAAAAAGAAGGTGTTTCTGTGGCTCATGCACATGTGCGTTACATGAATCCTCTACCAAAAAATTTAAGTGAGTTATTGAAGAAATTCGATAAGATATTAATGCCTGAAATGAATAACGGACAATTTGTTAGAATCATTCGTGACAAGTTTTTAGTTCCGGCTATTCCATTCAATAAAATTCAAGGATTACCTTTTTATTCCAGAGAGATTAAAGCGAAAATTAAAGAGGTTTTAAATTAAAAGATATGTCAACAGAAGCGATCAAAGCAAAACCCAAAGCGCAAGATTACGCTACCGATCAAGATGTTAGATGGTGTCCTGGTTGTGGTGATTATTCTATCTTGAAGCAAGTACAAAGTGTATTTGCCGAGTTAGAAGTAGATAAAGACAATACTGTATTTATTTCTGGTATTGGCTGTTCTTCTCGCTTTCCATACTATATGAATACCTATGGAATGCATAGTATCCACGGTCGTGCTCCGGCTTTTGCCAGCGGATTGAAATCAATAAACCCTGATTTAAACCTGTGGGTGATTACTGGTGATGGAGATTCATTGTCTATTGGAGGAAATCATTTTATTCATGCCTTAAGAAGAAATTTTAACTTGAATATTCTTTTGTTCAATAACCAGATTTATGGTTTAACAAAGGGGCAATATTCTCCTACCTCTGAAAAAGGAAAAGTTACTAAATCTACTCCGGTAGGTTCTGTAGATCATCCTTTCAATCCATTGGCTTTGTCGATGGGCGCTGATAGTACTTTCGTGGCAAGAAGTATGGATAGAGATCCAAAGCATTTAAGAGCTGTTTTATTGCGTGCTCAGGAACACAAAGGAACGTCGTTGGTGGAAATTTATCAGAACTGTAATATATTCAACGATGGTGCTTTTTTCACTTTTACAGAGAAAGAAACCAAAGGCGAAACAGTTCTTTTTGCTGAGCAAGGAAAACCATTGGTTTTTGGAGCGAACAACGACAAAGGAATTAAACTCGATGGATTTACGCCAAGAGTAGTAAATTTAAGTGAGGCTTCTGCAAACGAATTATGGATTCACGATGAAACCGATAGAGTAAAAGCAGGAATTTTAACTCGTTTCTTTGATGACCCTTCTAAAGAAGGAGCGTTACCTCGTCCGTTCGGGATTTTCTATGTAGAGCAAAGAAGCAATTATGAAACAGAAATGATTGCTCAGGTAAATAAAGCGGTTGCTGCTAAAAAAGCAAATCTGAATGATTTGTTGAGAGGTAGCAACACATGGGAAATTAAGTAAACTTTGGTATAATATTTTCGTATAGGTAGCCTAAATCTCTATTTTATGCGAAAATATTTTTACTCTTTTCTCTTTCTTTTTTTAGCGAAATTTTCTTTCGCTCAAACAGCAGAAAAATTTGAATTATCTCCGCAGATGAAGGAAACTTTTGTGTATATGACACGAACGTTTTTTGTTCCTGTTCAGGCCTATGAGGGCGAAGATCAACTGGCTGGTGTGTATCCTTTCAAAATAGCTAACGGACCCGTTAATGATGCAGATCTTGAGGCAGCATTGCTGAATTTTAAAAACTCTATTCAATTGGATTCAACTATTTCCAGTTATTCTTATGGGGATAGTGATGGTAACGATTTTGATTTTATTAAAATGGAATTGGACGGCAGGTATGATGGGGCCGTGCCTGTGAATAGAGAAGGAGATGGTTTGCAAAATAATCTGGTAATGTATGATGCATCAGGAAAAAGTTTAATGCACGCAAAAAATGATTTACTGAAGTTCTATCAGTTTAAAGGATATCCGTTCACAACGGTAGATCAATATAGCGGTGTATACAATGAAGTTTTAATGTTGAAGGAAGCACCTAAAGGAGATGTGGTGGTAAAAGGAACAATGAAGTTTAATTATCCTTCTATTGTTCATTCTATGGAATTCACGAAAGCTGATATAGGAAAAACCAAAGAATTAAATGGGGTAAAGGCAACCTTATTATCGATGGAAAATCGACAGGCAATTATTCGTTGGGATAGAGGAAATACAGAGTCGTTCAACATGGCTTTCTTAAATAAAAATGATCTTAGATTTAACGGTTATTCTTCTTCCACTACCGATCCTTGGATTTATGATCAGGTGATAGCGAAAAATGCAATGGAAGATTCTGCAAAAATCGCCGAAATTATAGATAGATATCAAGCCACATTGGACTATGAAGGTCCTAAAGTTGCGAAATATACTATTTCAGGTGAGCTGAATAAAATGATATTCTATTACTATTCACAAGAGACTAAAACGAAAGAAATTTTATTTGAATTGAAGACGAAAATCAACTAAGGATTATTTTCACAACCTGTGCTGAAGTAGTTCCATCTCCGTATGGATTTACAGCATTAGCAACACTCGCGTAGTATTCTTTATTGTCGACTAATTTAATTGTTTCATCAACAATTTTTTTAGTATTTGTGCCTACTAATTTTGCGGTTCCTGCATCCACACCTTCGCTTCTTTCTGTTACTTCTCTCAGCACTAGTACTGGTTTCCCTAAACTAGGAGCCTCCTCTTGAATACCTCCGGAGTCGGTAAGGACTAAATATGATTTATTCAACAACCAGATAAGGTATGGATAATCTAAAGGTGCAATTAGCTTGATGTTTTTTTCTGTAAGATATTTATGTGCGTTTTCTTTTATATTAGGATTTAAGTGAACTGGGTAAACGATTTCCATTTCGGGATATCTTTTAGCAATTTGATTTATTGCATCACAAATATGTTGGAATGGCTCTCCAAAGCTCTCTCTGCGATGACAGGTTAAAAGAATTATTTTTTTACTAAAATCTATTCCAGAAAAATGCTTATGAAAAACACTTTGATCCAATGATTCTACTTTTTTGATACCTTCTAATAGGGCGTCGATCACAGTATTTCCTACAACGTAAATGTTTTTTGATATGCCTTCTGATTTAAGGTTTTCTGCTGCTTTTGGAGTAGGGCAGAAATGATAATCCGACATTCTTGTAGTTAGAATTCTATTCATTTCTTCAGGGAAGGGCGAATAGATATCACCGCTTCTTAATCCCGCTTCGATATGTACTACTTTTATTTTCTGATAAAATGCAGCGAGTGCTCCAGCCATTACTGTAGAGGTATCACCTTGAACAAAAACATAATCGAAATGCTCTTTCAGTAATATTTCATCTGTAATTTTTTTAATTAAATCTGCAGTAAGCTTTGGAAGAGTTTGTCCGGGCGACATTATATTTAAATCGTAGTCGGGTTTAATTTCAAAAAAGTGTAAAACCTGATCGAGCATTTCTCTGTGTTGAGCAGTTACTCCTACTTTTACTGAGCATTTATTACTTTTTTTAAACTCAGAAATTAATGGAGCAAGTTTAATAGCTTCAGGTCTTGTTCCGAATAGAAATAAAATATTTATCATTAGTATCTAAGATCTTTTACATTGAAAGAAACCGAAGAACCATTTTTTATTAGCTCAATAAATTCACTTTCAGTGGAGTTAATTTTAAAGGTATAATTTTTTTCCTTTGGAAGGTACAGACTGAGCATTTGAGCATCTTCCCATTTCGGACAAACAATTTCTAAAGTATTTCCTTCTTCGATTGATTGAGCTATTTCTAGGTATGGATTGGGTTCTCTTTTTTTAGGTAGATCCTGGTAAAAACCTGCCAGAGAATAGGAGGAAATACAAAGTTGGATAGCAATAATTCCATATCCTATTTTAGAATGTTTTTGGGAAATGTAAAGCAAAGAAATACCTAATAATAAAATAGCGTGGGGTGCTGCAAAATTAGCGTACAAGGGCTGAAATGATATAGTGTGTCCACTGTTGATCGCAAGAAAAGTAGCAAACAATGTTTGGGTAAACATTATAACCGATAAGAAAATTATTGTTTTTTTATGTTCCTTATTTTTCCAAAATGAAAATACAATCAACGCTAGCGGAAGTAGTAGCAATATCATAATTTGCCTGATTCTAAAAAAACTTTGTAGTCCATTTCCGAATTCATACAACCATACTTGAATCATTCCTGTAATCCAATTTCCAATAGTAAAAGGCATAACAAAAGTGTTATCTCCTGGTTTATAGCTTGCGGCCATTTCAGCATAAACAGCAGTTTGAAAACTCATTATTTTAAGTCCTTCTGTTCCTCCATTAAACATCCAAAGTGCGAAAATACCCAGGGCACAAATTCCACCGAATGAAAAGTACATCCACGATTTTATGTCACGTATAAAAAGCAAAGCTAAAATGGCATGAGCAATGAACATATAAGCGGTTAGATAATGAGTTAACAGTGAGCATCCGCAAAATAAGCCGTACAACAAAATTGCACCAACATTTACCGATCGGTTTTTCTTGATGAACAATTCATAAAAAAGAAAAGTTGCTGCTGAGGTAAAAAATACTGCCATTGAGTACGACCTGGCTTCATCTGCGTATGTTACAGAGAGAGGATTCACGCAAAGCAATAGTAAGACGATAAGAGCCAATTTGTATTCGAAATGTTTTAGGGTAAAAAGAAAAATCAGTAATAAACTGAGCATTGAAAAGACTACCGATAATGACCTTACAGCAGTATCGGTAGTGCCAAATAATTCAACCCAAAAATGTAAGGTGAGGTTGTATAAGATAGAATTTCCATTATCATCTATAGAGGCCTGAATTACATTGGTCAAAGTATTTTTATCATGAAATTGGGAGAGAGAAACTACACTATCCTGAAATGTAGGGTTACTGTATTTAATTCCTTGTGATACCAATACAGATGTTTTTTCATCGAACCAGATACTGTGTGTATCGATGCTAACCACACGTAAGATAAGTGCTAAAAAGAAAGAGAAAATAGCGAATGCCTTTTGGGCATTATTTAGAGCTGGCATGTTTAGCAATCAGTTTCAAAGTTTGTTTGATGGTGCGGGAAACATTCATTTTACTGTCGCCAATTTTTCTGTCGTAGCGCAAAATCATCGGCATTTCATGAATAATAGCTCCTGTTTTCCCCATTTTTATAATGATCTCTGCCATGCAGGCAAAACCTTGTTCTTCAATTAATTTGTCTCCATATTTAGCGTTCGCTCTATTCAGCATCTCTACTTTATAGGCCCGGAAACCACAAGTAAAATCCCGAACACCTTTGATGGGTATAAATAGTCGGAACATCATTCCTGCAGCCCAACCAGTAAATTTTCTAAAACTGGTGAGTCCGTACACACGTGAATCTGGTTGAAAACGAGAGGCAATAACAACATCGCTCCCTTCATTTACTTGTTTAATCATTCTTTCAATCAACATAGGGTTGTGACTATCATCACCGTCCATTGCCACCACAATATCATTATCACCTGATCCTTCAGCTCCTTTTTTCAAGCCTTCACGCATAGCATTTGCTAATCCTTTATTTGGCTGAACATCAACCACTACTTTCGATATGGTCATTTGAAAGTCGTTCGCAACTCCAACAGTGTTATCTTTACTGCCATCATTAACAATAACAACACCCATATCAATATATGGCATTTGTGCAGCTAATCCTTCAATACGGGTTAATAGCTTTGGAAGATTTTGTTCTTCGTTATAACAAGGAAGTAAAATTCTGACTTTTTGCTTCATGACTCTTTTTTGTTGGTCGTAAAGATAAAAAAGAACTCGACATTTTAAACCAGATATTTTCCTACAATAGGCATTCTTCTTCCTGTACCAAATGCTTTGTTGGAAACCCTCAGTATTGGTGGAGTTTGGTGCCTTTTGTATTCAGAGATATTTACCATCTTCAATACTTTTTTCACTATTTTCTCATCAAAGCCTTGATGAATGATGGCTTCAGGTCCTTGTCGGAGTTCAATATATTGATATAAAATTTGGTCTAAAATATCATATTCAGGTAGGGAGTCACTGTCTTTTTGTCCCGGGCGTAATTCCGCAGAAGGAGCTTTTTCAATGCTATTCATTGGAATAATTTCTTTATTTCTATTGATGTGATGTGCTAAAGCATAAACTTCTGTTTTGTATAAATCGCCCAAAAGAGAAAGTCCGCCATTCATATCTCCATAAAGAGTTCCGTATCCTACAGATGCTTCACTTTTATTAGAGGTGTTGAGTAAAATATGCCCAAACTTATTAGAAACAGCCATCAATAGAGTTCCTCTAATTCTCGCTTGTAGATTTTCTTCTGCTAAATTGAAAGGTAAATTTTGAAACAGTGGAGCCAATTGTTCTGAAAAAATTGAAAATAAGGGTTCAATTTCTACCACATGATTTTCTGCATTTAAATGCTGCGCCAATTTTTTTGCATCGGAAACAGAATGATCGGAAGAAAATTGAGAAGGCATTAAAATCCCCATACAATTTTCAGCGCCCAATGCTTCACAGGCTAAAGCAAAAACTACGGCCGAATCAATCCCACCAGATAGTCCGACCAGCGCTTTGTTGAATCCTAATTTTTTGAAATAATCTCTCAGTCCTAAAATAAGAGCCTGATGTATGGATGCTATTTTATTAAGAGGAACCTGATTTTTTACAGCACTGATCCTTTGAGTATCTACGATTTGAAAATCTTCTTTAAAATAAGCCAATTCATTTTCAAAAACTCCATCTTTATTGATATAAGTTGATCCTCCATCAAACACCAATTCAGTTTGTGCGCCTACATGATTACAATAAATTAGCGGAATTTTATATTGATTGTAATTTGCTTGTAACACTTCTTTTCGAGTAGCTGATTGATTATAATTAAAAGGAGAAGCAGCAATGTTGATCATCAGGGTGGGTTGAAGTTTTACCAACTCTTCCATAGGATCAGAGGCATACAACTTATCGTGAATATTCCAGATATCTTCGCAAATAGTGAGTGCTATTTTTTCACCTTTAAATTCAATTAATTCAAAATTGGTGTTGGGCTCAAAATAGCGGTATTCATCAAAAATATCGTAATTAGGAAGTAGTGTTTTATGTGCCACTTTTTGAACTCTACCTTCATAGAGAAAGTAGGCTGAATTGTATAGTCTTTTGCCTCTTTGATTGTAATTTTTGGAGGGAGCACCTACTATTGCGGCAATATTTTTACAGTTTTTCGCAATGTTTGCGATGCTCTTTTCACACTCCGTGATAAATTCTTCAAATTCAAGAAAATCGCGAGGCGGATAACCGCAAATGGCAAGCTCAGGAAAAACAATTAAATCAACATTTTGTGTTTTTGCTTTTTCAATAGCATTTGTGATTTTTGAAGTGTTGGCTTCAAAATTTCCAACATGGAAATTGAGTTGAGCGAGTGCTATCTGCATTTTAGAAAAGGAGTCCTGCCGTTAACATAATGTATTTTGAACTTAACGACTGTTCCATTTGTTTTTGATTTAAATGTGCCCAGTTGGAAGTATATAAGGTTTTAGATTCTTTCAAAACAGTAGAAGTGAATCCGTCAACATAATGAATTCCTAATAATAATGAAGTGCTTCCTGCCAGGTTGTATTCAACTCCTAAACCAGCAATGATAGAAGCTCTGAACAAATTACAATCATTTCTCACATCCAGTTTTTTATCGTCACCGTTAGTTTCTGCTAAAGTAGCTACACCACCGCCGTTATCATAAGTGTTTTTGCTGGCAGTTGCTTTCCACATAATGCTTGGCATAACACCTACCTGCATCCAATAAGTAAGGTAGCCAATTTCACTGGTTTTTAATTTTAAGCTTAAAGGGATATCAATAGACTGGAAGTTATAGCTTCTTGATTTCATGTAGTAGTCTTTACCATCATTTTTAAGTACAGCGTGAGCACTGTCTCCAAAACTTACTTTTCCTCCTTGAGCACTGATGTCAATACCAGTTACAAAAGAAACTGTTTTAGAAAGTGATTTTTCAATTTGTAATCCACCACTGTATTGAAAACCTGGTGATGCATATTCCATATTCGACTTGTTTGATTTTAACCATGAACCCCCTAAAGTTCCTTTAATTCCAAATCGCCATTTTGCCAAGCCAGGTGTTGACGTGGTGGTAATTGTGGTGCTGGTTTGAGCATTTACTGCTAATCCTACGAATAAGAGAACTGCTAAAGAAAGTGCCTTTTTCATTTGTTTAAAATTTAAGTTTAAGTATTTTGAATAAGCTCCCATAAGTGAAGGGATATTTTATATTTTTGATTGATCAATGAACAATTGAAACAAAACTAATAATTTTTGCTGTCATGTCAATTTATTCAAGAATCATTCCCTTTTTATCGCTAATAGCTTTTTCTTGCGATAGTGATCCGCTACAGGTTCCGCTGGAAGAGGTGAAAACGGAAGTGAAAGTACTTCGTTATGATCAGGAAATTTTTACAGTGAATAGAAAGAATATTGATACCCAATTGGATAAATTGGCCAAAATCTATCCTTTTTTCATCAACGGAAATTATAAAAGTGCTGAGGTAGTTAATGATTTGTTACCTTATTTAGAGGATTCATTAAATATTCAGTTGAAAAATGAAGTAGCAAAAGATCAAAAGGGAATGACGGAAGTAGAGAAAACGCTTAGTGAAGCTTTTCAATATTTTCAATATTACTACCCTAAAGATAAATTGCCTTCAGTTTACGCCTACATTTCTGTTTTGGATTATGAGCATCCGGTAGATTGGATTGATTCTATGTCCACAGTGTTGATTGCTTCCGATATGTATTTAGGGCCCAATTTCGAATTGTATAAGAGCTTAAATCTTTATAAGTATCAAACGTATCGTTTACAACCTAAGTTTATTCCGATAGATATTTTTGCAGCCTGTGCAGCTACCAAGTATCCCAACTTAGAATCAGAAGGAACTAACTTTATTGAAAAAATGGTTTCTTTAGGGAAGGTTCAATATTTTGTGAATGCAATGCTTCCTTTTGTGGCCGATTCCACCCGATTGAAATACAATCCTACTCAAATGGTGTGGGCGCAAAAAAAAGAAGTTGGTTTGTGGAGATATTTTGTAGAAAAAAAATTATTGCATTCACAAGATGAATTAGCCTTCAGAAAATTTATAGAAGATGGTCCTTTCACATCTTCTGAAGAACCTGAATCACCGGGTAGAATAGGTGATTATATTGGCTGGAGAATAGTTAAATCTTACATGGAAAATAATCATGATGTGAGTTTAGATGACTTAATGAAAGAAAAAGATTTATTAAAGATTTTTACCCAATCGAAATACAAACCTGAATAATCATGTCGAAAAAAAATCAACTCAACTTCACTGTTGAACTCAACGAAAATAATCTTCCTATTAATATTGAATGGAATGCTGAAGAAAATGGAGCGAGCGAAAAAATTAAAGCGCTTATGATTTCTGTTTTCGATGCGAATGAACAAGTTGCTAAAAGAGTAGATTTGTGGACTAAAGATATGTATGTAGAGGAGATGAAGTTATTTTATTTCCAAACTTTGATGACCATGGCCGATGGTTTTGAACGCTCTACCGGAGAAAATGAAATGGCCGCATCCATGAGAGAATTCGGAAAAGAATTTGGTAAAAAAATGGGGGTGGTGAAATAGAAAGTGGAAAGTAAAAAGCCAAAAGAGATAATTTCTGGGTTAGTTAAACTGGCAGATTCTGCGTTTATTGAAAAACAAAAATACTTTGGTATTCAAGCACAATCTGCATTAGGAATTAGAATACCTGTTTTACGACAATACGCCAAGAAATATAAAAATAATCATGAACTAGCCTTGCGCTTGTGGAAGAGTGAGATTCATGAAGTAAAAATTTTAGCTATTCTTATTGCTGATCCGAAACAAGTTACGGAGGAAATGATGGAAGACTGGATCAAAGATTGTTATTCCTGGGATTTAGTAGATGGTGCTTGTTCTGCTTTATTTTGCAAACATCCTTTGGCTTATATTAAAGCGGAAGAATGGACCCAACGCGAGCGTGAATACGAGAAAAGAACAGGATATTCATTAATGGCGTATTTGGCTGTTCACGATAAAAAAGCAAAGGATGAGAAATTAAGTACATTTTTTCCTTTGATAGAATGGGGTGCCGATGACGAAAGAAATTTTGTGAAGAAGTCGGTAAATTGGGCTCTCCGACAAATTGGTAAACGCAATTTGAATTTAAATAAATTGGCAGTTGAATGTGGTGAAAGAATTAAACTACAAAATTCTAAAAGTGCAAGATGGATTGCCGCTGATGCTTTGCGTGAGTTGCGTGATGAAAAAGTAATTTCCAGGTTGAAAGCAAAAAAATAAAAGTAATATGTTTAAGTTATTTTAAAGTTTCTTTTTTGTTTTTCTTTTCCTGATCTTGTCACTTTATTGCAATTCGTCATTTTACTCTTCAATGATCTGGAAATTATTTTTATTTATTTTTTTCTGTTTGAGTTTTAGCTTTTGTAGTAACACGAATATTACTGTAGCTGAGCCTTCTTCTATTCATAAAAAAGCCGAAGAGGCTTTGAAATATTGCAAACAAAAGAAAATGAATACTACTTTTTGTATCTTAATTGATATGAGTATTCCTTCGGGAAAGAACAGAATTATGGTGTATAATTTCACTTCCAAATCAGTAGAAAAAAGTGGTTTGTGTAGTCATGGTTGCGGTACCAATCCATGGGGCGCTACTCTAAGTAAAGAGAATCCTGTTTTTAGTAATGTAGCAGAAAGTCATTGTAGTTCTTTAGGTAAATATAAAATAGGAGCGAGAGGATATTCCAATTGGGGGATTAATGTGAATTATCAGTTGCATGGATTAGAAAGTACTAATAGTAATTCGGTTTCCCGACAAATTGTTTTGCATTCCTGGGATGCTGTTTCCGAAATAGAGGTTTATCCTAATGGAACGCCTGAAGGGTGGGGTTGTCCTGCGGTTTCTGATAATATGATGAGGTACATCGATTCAAAATTGAAAGCTAGTGGAGGAAATATTTTGATGTGGGTATATAGATAAATTAAAATTCAATTACTTCCACCCATTTTTTATCCTGCATGGTTACAAACAATTTTTTCTCATCTCTGCTGAAAGCTATATTGGTTGGTTTTTGTCCGTGCAATTTATATTCTTTAATAATTTTACCATCAGGTGAAATAGCTAATATGCAGCTTTTATCATAGCGGGCAAGATAAAGGGTTCCGTTAGAATGACAACGCATTCCATCCATTCCACCATCGGTGAAAGAAATCAATGTAGTTTTATTGGAAATATTTCCTGCAGAATCGATATTGAATTTCCATATAATTTTTTGTACACTTTCATTCACATATAAAATATTGTTGGTGGGGTTTACTTCAATGCCATTGGTGGTTCCCATAGAATCTGCTAGTAAATGGGTTTTACCATTGGTATCGATTCTCCACAATTTTCCATTTCCATTTTTCCAATTCGGATCAGAACAAAAAATTATTCCATTCTTCATCATCGTTAAATCGTTGGGTTGATTCATTAAAGTATCGTGGGTGTAAACAGAAATATTTTTAGTACTTATATTGATTTTCAAAATATTGTGATTCATATAATCGGCCACAAACATTTCGTTCTTATTATTGAATCTAATTCCGTTGCCAATACTTCCGTTGGGAAGATTAACAAAGAGTTGAGGAAGAGAATCTTTATTTTTAATTAAACCAATGGATCCCTCGTGATGAAAATTTACTAAATAGAGGTCGTTGTTTTTGTCGGTACACGGACCTTCAATTCCGCCAGTAAATAGGGAGCCGGTTAAAACCTTTGAATCGAAAGCAATGGTTGGTTTTTGTTTTTTTCTAGTACTTAAGCACGCAATGAAACATACAAATATCAAAAGAATGAATAAACTATTTTTCATATTTAAATTTTTCGAGACAGTAAACTCTAATGCCAATGAATTTTTTGTCGCGGGTTATTTTATATTTTTTTAAAATCTCCTGATCAATTAATTTTTCATCATCGTGAGGATGGGAAAGTACTAACCAAATTCTTTTATTTTTTTCAATTATTCTTTGGAGATCATTTATATTCTGTGTGTCGATATCGTTTGTGTTTTCGGGAAATTTATTTTTCAATAAATCTTTTCTTTTGGCATAATAATTAAAAGCATTTTTTAAGCAGTAACGAGCATGAAAAACAATGGTTTCACCTTGTTTCGCCTCTTGTTCAATGAATTCAGTAGCTTGTCGCCATTCTTCTTTTTTAGGAGTAGAATAGTAATCAACCAAAGAATTAATATTGAAAATTACAATGAGAACAATAGTAAGCACAATTACGTTTTTTTGTTTGAGTTCAAATAACCCACGAGTAATTAAAATATAAAATGGAATAGAAGAATTGATTACATATTTGTGTAAGAAAATAGAAGTAGAAAATTGTGAAATCAGGATAGGTAAGAGTATAGGGAGGATCAACCAATATCCTAACAATTGAAAATATTTTTTGAATACAGTAATTCTAAACAGGGAGAAAGAAATCAATAATAAAAAAAGAAGAGTTAGAATTTTTGATCCACTAAAAGTATTGAATACTCTGAAAAATTCTAAGGCGTCGGGCTTATTAAGGTAATGTGAGTTTTGAAAATAAATGGCTTGATTAAACAATACAGGAACCCATGGAACAAACAATAAAGTAGTAATCGCAAAATGAATTAAATGTTTCTTAGTAATTTGTAGTTCGATATTTCTTGTGAAATATTGATGCGCAATAAAAGCAAATTGTGCCATTATAATAAATACTCCAAAGAGATGAGTATATAATAAAATTACATTGCTAAGAATAAGTAAAATACATTTTTGCTTACTCCAGTTTTTCACCAGATGAATAAAATAGTAGAACGATAAAGTTCCTAAAAAACCAAGTACAGTATAAACTCTTGCTTCTTGTGATTCCTGATTATGAAAGATTGAAATACTTACTAAAAAAGCGGAGATCAAAGCAATTTTTGAATCGAATAAAAGTTTAGAAATTTTATAAGTGAACAAGATGGTGAGCACTCCAAATACAACCGACAATAACCTGGTTGCAAATTCGGAATCACCGAAAATGAAAATCCATAATTTCAGAAAAGAATAATACAGAGGTGGATGAATATCGTCGGCCGATTCTTTAATGATGGTGGCTATATCCAGCTTTGCTCTGTAAATAGCAATTCCTTCATCAAGCCATATACTTTCATTATCTAAAAAGATTAATCGAAGAACAAACCCTATTGCCAAAATAATTCCTAGAAGGAAGTATTCATTTTTATAAAAGGGCGTATTTGAAATTTTTTCTTCAGCCACTTTTATAGATTTTAAGGTTGGTAAATAAGATTGTTGTTTTCTATGAAATCAAGAATTTCTGTCATTCCTTCTTTTTTCTCTGCCGACGTAATAAAGATAGGAGGTAATTCTTCCCAGTAACCTAAAAGAATGGTTTTGTAATGCGCAATATTCTGTTCTTTTTTTAAGCGCGAAAGTTTATCGGTTTTAGTAAAAACAAGTACTAAAGGAATTTGGTTTTCGCCCAACCAATTAATGAATTCCAAATCAATTTTTTGTGGTTCCAGTCGACTATCAATCAACACAAAAGTATATTGCAGTTGTTGTCGTTGCAGAAAATAATCTTCAATCATTTTTCCAAAGCCCTCTTTCTTAGCTTTAGAAACTTTAGCATATCCATAACCCGGTAAATCGGTAATGTGCCAATTTTGATTTACCAAAAAATGATTGATCAATTGTGTTTTTCCGGGAGTAGAAGAAGTTTTTGCTAAATTCTTATGGTTGACTAAAGAATTGATTAAGCTTGATTTTCCAACGTTGGAACGACCAATAAAAGCGTATTCAGGTAAAAGCGTATCGGGACACTGAATAACCTTTTCACTGCTTTTAAAAAATTCCGCTGAATGAATTATCATTTGGCTCTTACTTTCGATAACCAGGTATCCAGAAAGGTGTTGAATTGCTGTGGATGTTCCATCATTGGAGCATGCCCACAATGGTCGATCCAATGCAGCTCCGATCCTGAAATTCCGGCGTGAAATTCTTCTGCAACTTCAGGAGGAGTGATGATGTCATTTTTACCCCAAATCAACAATACTGGAATATTGATTTTAGGAAGATCATCTTTCATGTTATGACGAATAGCGCTTTTAGCTAAGGCTAAAACCTTAATTAATTTCGCTCTGTTGTTTACGATTTCATAAACTTCTTCCACCAATTCCTCTGTAGCGTGTTTAGGATCGAAAAATGTTTTTTCTGTTTTTTCTTTGATGAAGTTTTTATCTTCTCTTTTTGGGTAAGACCCACCAAATGCATTTTCGTATAAACCAGAACTTCCGGTTAAAACCATAGAATGAATTCTTTCCGGCCAACGTTCCTGGCATACTAAAGCAACATGACCACCCAATGAGTTTCCTAATAAAGTGACTTGGTCGAGGTTCTTATGTTTTAGAAATTTTTTTACAAATTCAGCCAAGGTTTTAACTCCGGTAGTAATAACTGGCATATCGTATAGAGGTAACATTGGAATAATTACTCTATAGCGTCCTTTAAAATGTTCAATAATATGTTCAAAATTCGAGAGTGTTCCAAACAAGCCATGTAACAAGACGATGGCTTCGCCCTGCCCTTCTTCTATGTATTTGAATTTTCCGTCGTCGATGATGTTGTATTGCGCCATAATTGTGTGTCTCTATTTGAGGCAAAAATAAGAAAATATTAATACGATAGATACATTATAAAAATGCCCTCCTATATCGAGGTCGAAATGAGTGATTTTCGCTCCTTTTTTTATTAAAAATGATAATTTTATCCCACTATTTATATCCTTTGTTAGCATGTGTTTGGTTTCATTTTTAGCAAAAGTTATTAACAATGTGGTATAGAGTGGGTAAAAGTGGTAAATTGCACATATATTTACATTAAAATTCTACCAAAAGCTAGAAAATAAAGGGAATGACAAATTTTATAGGTGAATACGATTGCAAGTTGGATGACAAGGGGCGCTTGATGCTGCCTGCTGGTTTGAAAAAGCAGTGTTCATCCTCCTCGGAAGGGAAGTTTGTAGTGAATCGCGGTTTGGAGAATTGTTTGGTGCTCTACCAAAAACAGGATTGGGATACGGTTTCAAGTAAGATTGCGCAGCTCAATCAGTTCGTGTTAAAAAACAGAAAATTTATTCGTCGCTTTAATAATGGGGCAAGTACTTTGGAATTAGACGGAGTAGGTAGGTTGTTGATTCCTAAAAAATTATTAGAGTACGCTGGTATTTCCAAAGAGATGATTCTTTTTGGCTATGCCGATAAAATTGAAATTTGGTCGAAAGAAGCTTATGAGAAAATGTTGAATGAAGAAGAAGATTTTGCTTCATTGGCTGAAGAGGTAATGGGAAAAACGGGAGGAGAAGGATGAGTAATTATCATATTCCGGTGATGTTGCAGGAATGTTTAGAGGCATTGCAAATTAAAGGAGATGGGGTTTATGTGGATGTTACTTATGGTGGTGGTGGGCATTCCAAAAAAATTTTAGAGAAACTTACAACAGGGAAATTATTAGCCTTCGATAGAGATGGAGATGCGATTAAGAATGAGGTGGCTGATGATCGGTTGATTTTAGTGAATGATAATTTTAGTGAGTTATCGAAATATATAAAGTTGTATCGCTTAAATGCAGTGGATGGAATTTTAGCTGATTTTGGAATTTCATCCTGGCAGATCGATGCAGCTGATAGAGGGTTCTCTCTGAGATTTGAAGCAGAACTGGATATGAGAATGGATTCACGTTCTCCACTTTCTGCAAAAGACGTTCTTAATCAGTATGACGAAGCGAAACTGACTTTTATTTTTAAAGAGTTTGGTGAAGTGATGAATGCGCGACAAGTGGCGCGACACATTATTAGTTTCCGCACAGAAAAACCTTTGGCAACTACTTTCGATTTGAAAAAAGCAGTGGAAAGTTTAGCGCCGAAAATGGAACAAAACAGATTTTTTGCAAAAATTTTTCAAGCCATCAGAATTGAAGTCAATAAAGAATTGGAAGAAATAAAATCTTTTTTAGTGCAAGCAGAAGAGTCGTTGAAAAAAGGAGGAAGATTGGTTTGTCTTTCTTATCATTCTTTAGAAGACCGATTGGTGAAAAACTATATGAAGGCAGGAAATGAAAGTGGAGAAATTGAAACGAATATTTATGGTCACAGCAACACCAAATTAAAAGTGATCACAAAGAAACCATTGCTTCCAACTGAAAAAGAAATTGAGCTGAACAATAGAGCAAGAAGTGCAAAATTGCGAATCGCAGAAAAAATATGAGCGAGGAAAAAGAAAATACAGAAGAGAAAGCAAAGGTTAAGAGTCCGAAAGGATTAAAACCAAAAAAGCTTACCGAAGAAAAAGCATATGCTATTCTTCCCTTTGTGATTTTCATGACCATCATCGCCATGATCTATATCGCGAATTCTTATTTCATTGAAAGTTCTATCAGAACAATTAGCAAATTACAAACAGAATTGCACGAATTGAAAGCAGAAGATATTGAGTTGAAAACACAATTGAATATGAAAACCCGACAATCGGAAATTGTAATTAAGGCAAAACAATGTGAATTGGAGCCTTTGACCGAGCAGCCGACCGGTGTATTAATAACGAAGTTAAAAATGAAAAACAACGACTGATAGTGGAAGTAAAAAAAGATATACTTAGGAGAGTTTATCTTATGTTTTTTGTGATGACTGCCTTTGCTCTGGTGGTGATCGCCCAGATTGTTAACCTCCAATTTTTCCAAGCCAAAGAAATCAAAGAATCGGTAGTAGCTAAAACAGCAGGATACATGACTGTAGAGGCAAAGCGAGGAGATATTTACTCTTGTGATGGTGCATTAATGGCTACTTCAATGACCTATTATTTAGTGGGAATGGATTTGAGTTCGCGTGCTCTCGACGATAAAGATTTTAATGAATTTATTGGTCCGCTTTCCGATAGTTTGGCTGTTCTGCTAAAATTAAAAACGAGTAAAGAGTACGAATATGAATTGCGTGAAGCACGCAAACAAAAAAAGAAATGGTACAAACTACATGACGCTTTAACTTTTTCTGAATTCACGAGATTGAAAAAATTTCCTTTGTTCAATAAAGGTAAATACGAAAGTGGGTTGGTTTATTCAAGAAGCATTCAAAGAAAGAGACCTTACGAAATGCTTGCCTACCGTACGATTGGAATAGTAGGTGAAAAAGCAATTGGCATTGAAGGTGCTTATGATTTGGATCTTAAAGGTCAGAATGGTGAACAATACCAAAGAAAAATTGGGGAAGGAATTTGGGTTCCTATTGATGATGCGAATTCTGTAGATCCTGTGGATGGAGGTGATGTGTATACCACGATCGATATGAATATTCAAGATATTGCAGAAACAGAATTATTGGCATCGATGAGAAGTCATGAAGCGGATCATGGATGTATAGTAGTGATGGAAGTAAAGACTGGAAAAATTAGAGCAATTGCAAACTTGAAAATGGATACCGCAGGTCGTTATTGGGAAGATGTAAATTACGCAGTGGGAGATGCAATTGAACCTGGTTCGGTTTTCAAATTGGCTTCTTACATGGTGGGTATTGAAGAAGGAAAATTCAATATCAATACCAAAATTGAAACAGGAAATGGCTTGTATAAATTATATGATAAAACAGTAAGCGATTTAGATCATGGTCCGTACGGAACTATTGATGTTAGAAGAGCTTTCGAACTTTCATCCAACGTGGCGGTGGTAAAATCTATCATGGAGAATTATGGAAAAAATCCTTCCGATTTTGTAAATCGTTTGTACAAGTTTGGATTAACAGAAAAATTAGATGTTCAAATTGCAGGAGAACCCAGTCCGAAAATTAAAAGTCCGGGTGATAAAGGTTGGTCGGGGTTAAGTTTACTCTCCATGACTTATGGTTATGATTTACAAATTACTCCTCTTCAATTATTGGCTTTTTACAATACGGTAGCCAATGATGGTGTACGTATGAAACCATTATTTGTAGAGAAAATTGTAAGTAAAGAAGGTAAAGTAACTACTGTTCCTGTTGAAGTAGTGAGCAGTTCAATTTGTTCTAAAGAAACTATTAAGCAAGCCAAAGAAATGATGGAATCGGTGGTAGAAAATGGAACGGCAAAAGGAATAAAAACCGATAAATATAAAATCGCTGGAAAAACAGGTACTGCACGTTTTGGATACACCAGAAATAAATTTGAAGAGAAACATTATAGATCTTCTTTCATTGGATATTTTCCTGCAGATAATCCTAAATATTCTATGGTGGTGATGATTACCGATCCTAAAAAAGGATATTATGCTTCTGAAGTTTCTGCTCCGGTTTTCAGAGCAGTGTCGGATAGAATTTACGCTACAATGATTGATACTGCTAAAGCAATAGTGAAACCCAAAAATTTTGTGATGATGGAAAAAGTGAAACCGATGATGCAGGCCGACAAAGATATTATATCAAAAAAATTACCGATTAAAAATTTACTTCCGCAAAAAAATATTGCTTTCAGAGTGGGAGAAAATGTTGTTCCTGATTTAACAGGAATGGGATTGAAAGATGCTGTTTTTCTTTTGGAGAATATGGGATTGAATGTGAAAATATCAGGACGAGGTGTAATTACAAAACAATCGATTGCACCAGGAACACATATAGCAAAGGGTACAGAAATTATTATTGAATTAAGTTAAACTTCGAAAAATATAATGAAACTACTTTCAGATATACTTTACAAAGCAGGAATTGATGAAATAAAGGGAACTACCAAGTTGGCCATCACTTCTATTTGTTTTGATTCTCGTGCGGTTGCAAAATCTTCTTTGTTTGTTGCCGTGAGAGGAACAAAAGTAGATGGTCATCAATTTATTGATAAGGCAATTAGTGATGGTGCTATCGCTGTGGTATGTGAAAAAATTCCTGAAGAAATCAACGATAAGATAACGTATATTCAAGTTAAAGATTCCAGTTTTGCATTGGGGATTATTGCTGCTAATTTTTTCGATAATCCTTCCGAAAAATTAAAGTTGGTAGGCATCACCGGAACCAACGGAAAAACAACTACGGCAACTTTATTATACACTTTATTTAAAAGCACCGGAAAAAAAGTAGGCTTGCTTTCCACCGTAAAAAACATGATTCATAATGAGGTGTCGGTTTCTACGCATACTACCGGAGATGCTATACAAATCAATGCTTTGCTGAGTGAGATGGTGAAGAAAGGTTGCAGCTATTGTTTTATGGAAGTGAGTTCACATGCGATTCATCAAAATAGAATTGCAGGTTTACATTTCGATGGTGCAGTGTTTACCAATATCACACACGACCATTTAGATTATCATGGTGACTTCAACGAATACATCAAAGCAAAAAAAATGTTTTTCGATCATCTTTCATCCGATGCTTTTGCATTAACCAATAGTGATGACCGACATGGCGAAACAATGGTGTTGAATACACGAGCGAAGGTGCAAACTTATGGTTTGAAATCGATGGCGGATTTTAAATGTAAAATTTTAGAAAATCGTTTTTCCGGATTGTTGTTGAATATTGACAATAATGAAGTGTGGACTCGCTTGGTTGGGCAATTTAATGCATACAATTTATTAGCAGTTTACGCTGTTGCGGTATTGCTGGGTGAAGATAAAACAGCAGTACTTACTTCTTTAAGTGCGCTTTCTTCTGTGGAAGGAAGATTTCAATATGTGAAATCAAAAAATGGAGTAGTTGGGATTGTAGATTACGCACATACTCCTGATGCATTGGAGAATGTTTTGAGTACTATTAACGGAATTCGTACTGGTAACGAAACCCTTATTACTATTGTAGGTTGCGGAGGTGATAGAGATGCAGCAAAGCGTCCAGTGATGGCAAAAATTGCTTGCGAAAAAAGCGATAAAGTAATTCTTACTTCCGATAATCCTCGCTCTGAAGATCCCGAAGAAATTATTACGCAAATGAAAAAAGGAGTAGATGCCGTAAGCTATAAAAAAACATTGGTGATACTCGATAGAAAGGAAGCTATTCGCACAGCTGTATCCATGGCGAATCCCGGAGATATTATTTTGGTAGCAGGAAAAGGTCATGAAAAATACCAGGAGATAAAAGGAGTGAAACATCCTTTCGACGATTTAGAAATATTAGATGAAACATTAAAATTAATTGAAGGATAATGCTGTACTATTTATTCAAATACTTAGATGAATTGAATGTTCCGGGGGCCGGAGTTTTTCAATATATCACTTTTAGAACTTTGTTGGCCTTGGTAGTGTCGTTGATCATCTCAATGGTACTGGGAAAAAGAATTATTAATTTATTACGAAGAATGCAGGTGGGTGAAACCGTTCGTGATTTAGGATTAGAAGGTCAGTTGAAAAAACAAGGAACACCTACCATGGGTGGGCTCATGATTTTAGCAGCAATTGTAATTCCAACTTTATTGTTTGCTCGCTTAGAAAATGTTTATATTATATTGATGTTGGTCACCACTATTGGATTAGGATTTCTTGGATTCATGGATGATTACATTAAAGTTTTCAAAAAAAATAAAGAAGGTTTACAAGGTAAATTTAAAATTGTTGGACAAGTTGGAATAGGGCTAATTGTAGGAGCTGTATTGTTTTACAATGAACATGTAGTGGTGGCAAAACCAGTTAAAACGGAAGAGCTTATCACTAAGAATTCAAAACCAGAATTTGTTAACGAGAAATCGATGACTACCACTATTCCATTTATGAAAAACAATGAATTGGATTATGGTAAGGCAGTAGAATTTTTGGGATTGGATGCAGGCAAGTGGGCTTGGATCATTTTTATTCCTGTAGTAATAATTATTGTTACTGCAGTATCGAACGGAGCTAATCTCACCGATGGAATTGATGGATTAGCGGGAGGTTCGTCGGCCATCATAGGAACCACGTTAGGAATTTTGGCTTACTTAAGTGGCAACTATTATTTCGCCGATTATTTAAATATTATGTATCTGCCCAATATTGGTGAGCTCGTAATTTTTATGGGTGCTTTTGTTGGAGCGTGCATTGGATTTTTGTGGTATAATGCTTATCCCGCTCAAGTGTTTATGGGTGATACAGGAAGTTTATCGTTGGGTGGTATCATTGCCGTTTTCGCCATTGCTATTCGCAAAGAATTATTAATTCCTATCATCTGCGGAATTTTCTTAGTGGAAAATTTATCAGTGATTTTACAAGTGAGTTATTTCAAATACACCAAGAAAAAATTTGGTGAAGGAAAAAGAATTTTCCTGATGTCACCATTACATCATCATTATCAAAAAGCAGGAATTCATGAAGCAAAAATTGTAACACGATTTTGGATTGTGGGAATTATTTTGGCGGTGTGTGCTATTGCAACTTTAAAATTAAGATAAAAAAAATGTCGATAAAAAGCTTGATAATACTGGGTGCCGGAGAGAGTGGAGTAGGCGCTGCTGTACTTGCAAAAAAGCAAGGTTATCAGGTTTTTGTTTCTGATCAAGGAGAGATTGCAGAAAATTTTCAATCCACTTTGCAGAAATATCAAATTGAATTTGAGTCGAAAAAACACGAGAAAGTTTTTAACTATTCTCCAGAGCTGGTAATTAAGAGTCCGGGTATTCCAGATAAAGCAGAAGCAGTAAAATATTTTGCAAAAAAAAGTATTCCAATCATTTCTGAGATTGAGTTTGCAGGAAGGTACACGAATTCAAAAATGATTTGTATTACTGGAAGCAATGGAAAAACCACTACCACTTTACTTACTTATCATTTGTTGAAAAGTGCAGGACTAAATGTTGGTATCGCCGGAAATATTGGAAATAGCCTTGCGCTGCAAGTAGCTGAAGAACCTCATGATTATTACGTGGTGGAGCTAAGTAGTTTTCAGTTGGATGGTATGTTTGATTTCCGCGCCGACATTGCAATTCTGCTGAATATAACACCCGATCATTTGGATCGGTACGACTATAAATTTGAGAATTATATTGCGTCGAAATTTAGAATTTCACAAAATCAAAATTCAAAAAATTCTTTCGTTATTAACAAAGATGATGAGGTAATTAACAAGTTTTGCAGTGTAAAAGAATTCGGTGCAAAAACATATTTTCTTAGTAACATTGGCAATGCTTCTGCTGTAGGAAGTGAAAAGAATTTAGAATTTATTTTTGACGATAAGCGAATGACGATTTCAACAGATTTTTTGACCATTCAAGGATTACACAACAGATACAACGCACTGGCTGCCGGAACAGCAGCGATACTTGTCGGCCTCACCCAAAAACAAATTGAACTCGGTTTTAGCACTTTTAAAAACGCAGAACATCGTTTGGAAAAAGTAGCAATCATCAATGGCGTGCAATATATTAATGATTCAAAAGCCACAAATGTTGATTCTGTGTGGTATGCTTTAGAGAGTATGAAAACTCCTGTAATATGGATTGTTGGCGGGGTTGACAAAGGTAACGACTATTCAGTGTTAATGAACTTTGTTGATAAAAAAGTGAAGGGCATCATTTGTTTAGGCAAAGACAATTCTAAATTGCAGGGAGAGTTTGGTGCCAAGGGGAAATTATTTTTTTCGACTGATGATTTAGCGAAAGCGATTTCAAAAGCGAAAGAATGGGGAAGTGAAGGAGATACCGTTTTATTGTCGCCAGCTTGTGCAAGTTTTGATTTATTTAAAAATTATATCGACAGAGGAAACCAGTTCAAATCAATAGTAAACCAAGTAGCAAATCTATAAACGCAGAATCTATGACTAAAGGAAATTTCGAGTTTCAGGACAAAATTCAAACTGGACCATCAATGGCCGAGAACATCAAAAAAGACTACGAGAAAATCCGTAAGGAAGGTGTTCGCGAAAGTTTTTCTGAGTTCGAAAATGTTGAACATCGTTTGGAATTTATTGCCAATATTCATGGCATTGAGTATATTAACGACTCAAAGGCGACTAACGTTAATTCTACTTGGTATGCTTTAGAAAGAATGACTAAGTCGGTAGTTTGGATTGTGGGTGGTGTAGATAAAACAGTTGATTATTCTAGTTTGCAGGACTTGGTTAAAGAAAAAGTAAGATGCGTGGTTTACATCGGTACTGAAAAAAATAAAGCATTCGAAGCGTTTTTAGATAAAGTGCAAATGATTGTTGCGGCAGCTACTATGGAAGAGGCAGTTCAAATGGCATACTACGCTGCAGAAAAGGGTGAAGCAGTTTTAATGTCGCCTGCATCGGCAAGTTTTAATATGTTTGAAAATTATGAAGAAAGGGGTAACAGATTTAAACAACTGGTAAGAAGTTTATAATATGTCAAGATTATTGATGATGATAGAAGGTTATGGTTCTCGAAGAGAGAAGTTAATTTTTCTTGCCTCAATAATTTTACTTGGGTTAATTATTTTAGTCGTGTATTTGTTTTGTGAAATGGTGAAGACTTTCCGAAGTGCAACTACGTTGGAACCTGTACACGAAGAAAACTATATTCATTTGACGGAGAAAGAAAGATTAGAAGGAATTAGTGCATTGGCTGAGGGCAACATTTCTTATCTAAATGTTGAAGGGGTGGGCAATGAAGAGTATCTATAATTTTCTTCATGGCGACCGCATAATCTGGTGGGTAGTTTTTTTACTTTCACTACTTTCAATCGTAATGGTTTATTATTCTACAGGTTCTTTAGCCTATAGATTTCAAGGTGGAAATACCTGGTATTACGCAAGCAAACACATTTTCATTTTATTTTTAGGAATTGCAATTATCTACTTCACACATAAATTGAAGTACATTTATTATTCCCGAATTTCACAAATACTATTATACATTTCTGTTCCTCTTTTATTAATTACCATGTTTGTGGGGGTTAATATTAATTCAGCCGAACGATGGATTGAAATTCCTGGAATTGGTATTAGTTTTCAAACTTCCGATTTGGCAAAATTAGCACTCATTACTTATTTGGCGAGAGTACTTCATAAAAATCAACAAGACAATAAAACCTATAAAGAAATATTTTTCCCCGTTATTTTTCCGGTGCTGATTGTATGCGGATTAATTGTTAAAGTAAATTTTTCTACTGCTGCTTTAATTTTTGGAACCTGTATGGTTTTGCTTTTTATAGGCAGAATTTCTATAAAACATATTTTAGCAACGATTGGATTGGCTGTTGGTGCTTTCATCATTTTTGTGATGATAGTGGTGGTGGTGGCTCCCGATAACAATCGTGTACAAACTTGGAAAAATCGTGTAAAGGCTTGGCAAGGAGATGAACAAACACAAAATGGTTCTGATCAGGAATCGAATTATCAGAGTAGTTTATCGAAAGCTGCTATTGTTAGTGGTGGAATAGTTGGAAATTATTTTAGTGGTAAAAGTGAAAACCCTTTACCTCCTCAATCATCTTCCGATTTTATGTATGCAACTTTAGTGAAAGAGTTGGGATTGATAGGAGGAATTGTTACCATATTTTTATACTTACTTCTCTTTTACAGAAGTATTCGAATTGCCGTAAAATGTGAATCTACTTTTGGAATGCTCCTCGTTATTGGTTGTTCTATTTCCTTGATCTTTCAGGCATTTAGTAATATGGGTGTAGCGGTGGGAATTTTCCCTGTTACCGGTCAGCCGCTTCCCTATTTAAGTATGGGAGGAACTTCACTTTGGTTTACAAGTATTTCTATAGGAATTATTTTAAGTGTTAGTAAAGAAGTATATGACAAAGAACCCGCAGGCGAAGAAGTGGCCACGAGTAATCATTAGTGGTGGAGGTACTGGCGGACATATTTTTCCGGCGGTAGCTATAGCTAAAGGCATTCAGGAAAAATATCCTGATGCCGAAATTTTATTCGTAGGTGCCAAAGGCAGAATGGAAATGGAAAAAGTTCCGGCAGCTGGATTCAAAATTGAAGGTCTTTGGATTAGTGGTTTGCAGAGAGGTTCTGTTTTTAAAAATCTTCTTTTTCCTTTTAAAGTTATTTTCAGTGTGTTCAAAGCATTACGCATCATTAAAAAATTTAAACCCGATGTTGCTATTGGTGTGGGGGGCTATGCAAGTGGTGCTTTGCTGTATGCCGCTACAATGAAAAAAATTCCTGCTTTAATTCAGGAGCAAAATTCTTTTCCGGGTATTACCAATAAAGTTTTGAAAGATCGGGTGCAAAAAATTTGTGTGGCTTATGATAACATGGATCAGTTTTTTCCGAAAGAAAAAATCATATTAACTGGAAATCCGGTGCGCAAAGAAATTACACGTTTAGAAGGAAAGAGAGATAGAGGTTTAGAAAAATTTGGTTTAAACAAAGACCGTAAAGTAGTGTTGGTAGTGGGCGGAAGTTTGGGAGCACGTTCCATTAATCATGCTATGGATGCCGATTTACAAAAATTTGCTGATGCCGATATTCAGGTGATTTGGCAAACCGGAAAATTATATACTGAACAAGCACAAAAAAGAGTGCAGGAAGTGGGCAAAAAAGGAATCATGACTTTCGATTTTATTGCCGATATGGATTTAGCTTATGCCGCTGCTGATGTGGTTATTTCGCGTGCCGGTGCTCTGGCGGTTTCTGAATTGTGTTTGGTAAAAAAACCTTGCATTTTGGTTCCGCTTCCAACTGCGGCAGAAGATCATCAAACCAAAAATGCTTTATCGCTGGTGAATTATCACGCTGCAATTTTGGTGAAAGATTCTGAAGCCAAAACAAAATTAGCAGAGGAAGCCATTGCATTGTTAAACGATAAAGATCGCTGCGAGAAATTATCGAGAAATATCGATAAGCTTGCTTTTTCCAATGCTACCGAAACAATAGTAAGTGAGGTGATCAATTTAATTAGGAAATGAAATTAGCAGAAAAAAATATAATTTATTTTATTGGTATTGGGGGTATTGGAATGAGTGCCTTGGCTCGTCATTTTAATGCGCAAGGAAAAAAAGTTTTGGGTTACGATAAAACAGAAACTAAGCTTACCAAAGAATTGGTTGCCGAAGGAATTTTTGTGCATTATGATGATTCAGTAGCGGCAATTCCTTCTATTGTTCTAGAACAAAAAGATAATGTTGTTGTAGTTTATACTCCCGCTATTCCTGCTACTCATGCCGGAAAAAATTATTTGGTAGAGCAAGGTTTTGTGCTCTACAAAAGATCAGAAGTATTGGGTGAGTTAACCAAATTGTTATACAATGTTTCGGTTTCCGGTACACATGGAAAAACTACTATTTCATCGATGGTGGCGCATTTATTTAAAACGGCAGAACTGTCTTTTTCTGCTTTTTTAGGGGGAGTGTCAAAAAATTTGGCAAGCAATTATTTAGGCAACAAAGATGCTGAAATTTGTGTGGTGGAAGCCGATGAGTACGATAGAAGTTTTTTGCGATTGTATCCCGATATTTTAGTGGTTTCCTCTGTGGATGCCGATCATTTAGATATTTATGGAACGGGAGATAAGGTGGTGGAGTCGTTTCAATTGTTTACTAAAAACCTGAAGGAAAAAGGAATTTTAATTGCCAATAGTAAAGTGGCCAGAAATTTCGATATCCCTTTGTTGACTTATTCATTAGAGGATAGTACTGCTGATTATTACGCAAAAAAAATTCGTGTAGAAAATGGTGCCTATTGTTTTGATTTAATGGCGAAAGGTAAATTGATTGAAGGAGCTCAATTGGGTTTACCCGGTTTACACAATATAGAAAATTGTATTGCAGCAAGTGCTGTTGCTTTTGAAATGGGGGTTACTCCGCAAATGATTGTTAAAGGATTACAAACTTATCAAGGAGTGGATCGCAGATTCGAAATTGTTGTGAAAAACGATAAGTATGTATATATAGATGATTATGCACATCATCCCGAAGAATTGAAAAGATGTATTTCTTCTTTGCGCCATTTCTTTCCGGGTAAAAAAATTACAGGTTGTTTTCAACCGCATTTATTTTCCCGCACTCGTGATTTTGCAGATGGATTCGCAGAAAGTTTATCGATGTTGGACGAGTTAATTTTGTTGGAGATTTATCCTGCCAGAGAGTTGCCTATGGAAGGTATCAATTCTAAGTTTTTGATAGATAAAGTTTCTATTTCTAATAAGAAATTATGCAGCAAAGAAGAAATGTTAAAAGAAATTGAAAAAAGAGATATTGAAGTCTTAGTTACGGTAGGCGCAGGAGATATAGGGGCTATGGTGAATGATGTTAAAAAAATAATAGAAGCTAAAGCGTGAAAAAAGTAAAACTCATAGCGTGGATTTTATTTTTGATGAGCATCATCACGGTAACTATTTTTATTAGTGCTGCACATGAAGAAGTGCGCTGCAAAAAAGTATATATCAATTTCGAAGAAAACAGAAGAGATTTTTTAGATGAAAAAGATGTTCGCATTGCTTTAAAACCTATCGCTGAAAAGTTGGAAGGGCGAAAAATAAAGGATATTAACATCGCCGATGTAGAAAAGTTGATAAAAAATATAGAGCCTGTAAACCATGTGGAATCCTACGCCACTGTAGAAGGAGACTTATTTATTAACATTTCTTTGAGAAAAGTTTTGCTGAGAGCTATTCCACAAAATCAGAAAGGTTTCTACATTGACACTGCGGGAGCGCGCATGTCGTGGTTACCGAAGTACACGGAGAGGGTGGTAGTAGCAACAGGGAATTTTTCAAAATACTGTGGAAGCAATGATAGTTCTTTGAGTGCCAGCAATGAAAAGCGAATCATTAAAGATTTGTTTGTTTTGGGTCAGTTCTACAAAAACAATAAATATTGGGAGGCTTTTACCGACCAGATTTATTTCAACGACAATGGTGAAATTGAAATCATTCCGGTGTATGGAGATTTCAAGGTGGTGTTGGGGGATGTAAGCAACCTGGAAGAAAAGTTTAGCAAGTTGGAGAAATTCTACAGCGAAGCTTTAAATGCCGAAAATATTGATCTGTACTCAGAGATTATTTTAAAATATAAGAGTCAAATAGTTTGTAAAAAGAAAGCATAATGGAACCATCGGAAATAGTAGTAGGTTTAGATATTGGAACAACTAAAATTGTGTGCCTTGTGGGTCGTAGAAACGAGTATGGCAAAATCGAAATTTTAGGAATGGGTAGATCTGAATCGGTGGGTGTTACGCGCGGTGTGGTTTCTAACATTGAGAAAACAGTTCAGTCCATTAAAACTGCAGTTACTGAAGCAGAGAATCAATCGGGTGTAAATATTCGTACCGTAAATGTGGGTATTGCCGGGCAGCATATCAAGTCCTTGCAACACCGTGGTATCAAAATGAGAAATTCTTTGGAAGAAGAAATTGGTCAAAAAGATATCGACGCATTGATTGAGGATATGTACAAATTGGTGATGCCTCCGGGAGAAGAAATTATTCATGTATTGCCACAAGAATATATCGTTGACAACGAACAGGGAATTAAAGATCCGATAGGAATGGCGGGCGTTCGTTTAGAAGCGAATTTTCATATTATTACCGGACAAGTAGCTGCGGTAAAAAATATTCACAAATGTATTCAGAAAGCCGGATTGGAAGTGGTGGAGTTGATTTTGGAACCTTTGGCTTCTTCCGATGCGGTGTTGAACGAGGAAGAAAAAGAAGCGGGTGTAGTATTGGTAGATATAGGGGGTGGAACCACCGACATTGCTATTTTTCACGAAGGAATTATTCGTCATACTGCCGTTATTCCATTTGGTGGTAACGTAATTACAGAAGACATTAAAGAGGGATGTACCATCATTAAAAATCAGGCTGAATTATTGAAAATGAAATTCGGTTCTGCTTTGGCAAGTGAGAATAAAGAAAATGAAATTGTTTCAATTCCAGGTTTGAGAGGAAGAGAGCCGAAAGAAATTTCAGTGAAGAATTTGGCGCACATCATTCAGGCAAGAATGGAAGAAATTATTGAGAACGTTTATTACGAAATAAAAAATTCGGGCTACGAGAAAAAATTAATTGCAGGTATTGTGTTAACAGGTGGAGGTGCGCAATTGAAACATATTGGACAATTGGTAGAATACATGACGGGAATGGATACGCGCATTGGTTATCCTAACGAACATTTGGCAAAAGGTGCACAAGATGTTACGAGTCCGGTATTCGCAACCGGTGTAGGTTTGGTGATTAAAGGATTGGCGGTGTTAGATATGCAAAATGCATCTAAACCAGCAACCACCCCTAAAGAGCAACCAAAAGCTGAAGAGGCTCCAAAAGCAACAGAGGAAGCTGAAAAACCAAAAACACCTATTGCTGAACATAGCAGTAAACAAAAGGGATCTTTCTTCGATAAAATTTTACAAAAGGGAAAGCAATTTTTCGAAGAAGACGCTGAATAATAAAAGAACAAAAACTTACATAAATAAAAGATGATGATGCAATTCGATTTACCAAAAGACCAGAACTCAATCATTAAAGTGATTGGTGTAGGAGGTGGAGGAAGCAATGCCGTAAACCACATGTACCGCCAAGGAATCAACGGAGTTGATTTCTTAATTTGTAATACTGATCAACAAGCACTAGATGCTAGTCCGGTACCTACGAAAGTACAATTGGGTACTGCTCTTACCGATGGTAGAGGAGCTGGTTCTATTGCTGAAGTGGGCCATAATGCTGCTTTGGAAAACATTGAAGAGATCAAAGAAATTTTGGGCAAAGGAACGCGCATGGTGTTCATCACTGCAGGTATGGGTGGTGGAACAGGAACAGGTGCTGCTCCGGTAATTGCACAGGTAGCTAAAGAAATGGGAATTCTAACGGTGGGTATCGTTACTTATCCTTTTCAGTTTGAAGGAAAGAAAAGAGCGAAACAAGCAGAAGAAGGAATTTCTCAATTGAGAAGAAATGTAGATACACTTTTGGTAGTGTGCAACGATAAGTTGAGAGAGATGTACGGAAATCTTTCTTTGAAAGAAGCTTTCGGAAAAGCCGATGATATTTTAACTACTGCTGCTAAAGGTATCGCTGAAGTAATTACGGTGACCGGTTATATCAACGTTGATTTTGAAGATGTGCGCACGGTAATGAGCAATAGTGGTGTGGCTATCATGGGATCGGCAAAAGCATCAGGAGAAAACAGAGCATTGAAAGCGGTGCAGGAAGCAATGGCTTCTCCATTGTTGAATGATAACAATATTAAAGGAGCAAACTATATTTTATTGAATATCACTTCGGGCATCACCGAAGTAATGATGGATGAGATTGCAGAAATTACCGATTACATCCAGGATGAAGCAGGATCAACTGCAGAAATTATTTGGGGTACAGGAATGGATGAAACTTTAGGCGATAATATTTCTGTTACTTTAATTGCAACTGGTTTCAAAACAAGTATGCAGGTGGGTGCCGATTTAGAAGCTAAACCTGCTAAAATAGTTCATGAATTAAAAAGAGATGAGCCAGTTCAAAAAGTGGTAATGCCTTTAATCGATCCAACTCCTGTAGTTGCTGAAGAAGTGCCAGTAGTTTTGGAAACTCCAATTGTAGAATCCGCTGTTGAAGAAGTTGAATCATTAGAAGAAGTACTTTTTGAAGTGGAAGAAGAAGTGGTGGCTGAAGTTCCGTCAACAGAACAAGTAACCATAACCTTTGATCTTCCTGTAGCTCAGGTAGAGCAAGAACAGGAAGTGTTAGGTGTTACTGAAGAAAGTGAATTGCCCCAAGGATGGGAAATTAAAACAATAGATTTAAGTGCTCCGGTAGTTCAGGAATTTGAAGAGAATACTCCTGTAGTGGCTAAAAAATTATACGAAGAAGAAGTGTTCGAATCACCGGTTTTAGAAAGTCCTAAAGCATCAGTTCAGGAAGAACCTTCTGTGTTGTCTTCTTTGAGAAGAGAAGAACAATCAAATTCTTTAGAGTTAGATACTGAAGAGCAAATGCGTCAGTCGCAAGAAAGAATTATGCGATTGAAAGCATTAAGCTACAGAATGAAAACACCATCAGGAATTTCTGAATTGGAAAACGAACCTGCATACAAAAGAAAGAGTGTGAATTTGGAAAAAATTCCTCACTCTTCTGAAAATCCTGTTTCACGTTATGTATTGAAACAAGATGAACAGGAAGGTCCGGAAATTCGTCCGAACAATTCTTTCTTACATGATAATGTAGATTGATTGTAGAATTTAGAATTACGATTTTAGATTTAAAAATCCTCCCGAAATTCTTCGGGGGGATTTTTTGTTTTACACACAATTCGTCTTTGCGAAATTTTTGTACTCAAAAATAAAGCAATGACGAACTGATTTGCTTACTTGATTATGCCTTAAAACCACACAGTAATATTCGACATCGCCACATTCATCATTTTAACGGCATTGAAATTTTGATCGAAGTAGTTGTCTTTTTCTGAATAAAAAATTCTGTTTTCCAAACGGAGTAAGGCATGATCTCCAATTTTATAATTCACACCTACGGTTCCGCTGTATGAAGAAAACTGATTAGAGCTAATAATAGAGCTTATCATGGTGTTATTAGGGTCGGTAAAGTATTCTACTCTTCCCGACAAAGAAAATTTATGTGTGAAAGAATATCTGGCTGAATAATTCGCCGACCACCATATACTTTCTTGTCCAATTTTTTGCTGCAATCCTATATAAGCACAAGCAGTAGAAGAGAATTTTTTCCCTGATTCAAATATCCAATATAGATCTGTAAAATATCTGTTTCTATATAAAGGATGGGCAGCACTTCTTTCATCTCCAATGTATGTGTTCCAGTTAATAAGATTTTTGTTATTCGGACGAATTTCCAATTGGGAGCCGAAAGATTTGTATTGATTTTGATCGATAATTTGTTGCCATCCGTTGATTAAATAGAGATACAAATTTATTTTTTGAGATAGCGTAACCGATAACTTAGCGCCACTTAAATAATAGGGTACATTTTCTGCAGAGAATGAACGGGTATACACCAAATGATCTTTGCTAATAGCACTTTCATTGGTATAAGGAGAACCAATAATTCCGTAATCCAGCCAAACATTTTTTCTTTTAGATAAACGTAAACCGGCACTTGCTTCAACAATATTTTTAAGTGCACCAGGTTCTGCTGCATAATTAGAGTTGATGTAAGTTCCGAAACCAGGAACTATACGTGCACGAACTCTTTCGGTGTTGTAACGCAAATCGATAAATGCTAAATTGATATTCATTTCATTGTGTCGGTTCATCGATACGAAATAGGGAGTGCTGTTGGCGTTGGGCTGATTGAAATTGTATCCATAGTAGGCATCAACATATCCTCCTACACTTATTTTACCAATGTGTTCACCATCGGTAGTATCCATAACACCGGTATTGCTTACTTGTGAAAAAGATATCACATAGAAGACAATAAGTAATAGTGTGATTTTGATTTTCATATCTTCAATATTAAGCATTTTATTTTTTGTTTTTTCTCTCCTCAAATACATTACGGTTTACTCTTCGATTATTGTTAGAAAAAACAGATATGCAAACTCAAAAAGCCACTTTCTATAGCAAAAATGAATTTTGGATAAAGACCCTCTTTGTTATCAGTGGTTTTGTTTTGGCAGCAATGATGGCAGGGTAACTAAAAGCTAAATTGATGATAATGAAAGAGATTAAACCTAAACAAGGCAGTTTATACCATTGCCTTATTGAAAGTAAAGGCGTAAGACGCAAAAGCACTATTATTCCTTTGGCGAAAAATAGAATTACTAAACGACAATTTGTATTGCTCAACGCAAAAAATATTTACAAGGAATATCCTGAAGCGGTGAAAGAATTAACGAACAAAAGTTTTTTTGAAATCATGACTTCTGGTGCCGAAAATATGGATTTCTTCGATTTCAGCGAATGTATTCTTTTATTTCTTTGTCAGGAAGATGGATCGTTATTAGATTACGACGGACAACGAATTTCTAATTTTGTTTATGTGGATGTTGTATAATGCATTTCGCAGTAAATTTTAGAATTAATTCTTTATCAAAGAGCGCGAACTGGATTATGGTGCAACTATTTCCAAAATGGAAATAGTTCAACAAGAGGGAAAAAGGAAAGTGACCAGAACAGCAGAGTTTATCCAATTGGTAACAAGAGAAAAGTAAAGAATCTACCTAAATCTGATTTTGCTTTGCCTAAGAAATTCAATCTAAAGTAATCTTAACTATCGGAGGCAAGCAAGTTCAATTAATAGATACAAAACATATTTCGGTGTGATTGGTTAAAAATGTTGTAGGGGGGCAAGAGTAGATTGCAATGGTTGGAGCAATTATTCTAGATTTTAAAATTCTTTCCACAATCAAAATAATGACTTCTTTTTTTCATAAATGGAATGGGGAAACCAAGAAGCAAAATTCCTATAGCAAAAACCTGTGGAGAAAAACGAGGTTTATCGATATTGGTGGAACTACACAACGGACAAATATTTTTGGAAGTTGTATTTACAGGAATAGAGGAAGCGTTTATTGGTTCTTCGTGAATTTCTTTTTTACTTGCTAAAATTTCTTCAGCACGTTTATAGTGGCTTTCACGCACTTGTAATTTCACTCCACCCACAGCATTGGATAGGAAAGGGTGAGCAGAAGTGATAGCTTCATCTTTTACGAAGCATTCAATTCCTTCCGATTCTAACAAGCTTTTTGTTACAACTACTTCGTGTGGATAAATAAAGGTTCGTATGGTAATGAGTGAATCTATACGGAAAGATAATAAAAGTTTGAAATCAAGATCAATAGATACTCACCTCTTTTCTTCAGTGCAATGAAACATCCAGTTGATTCCAAATTTATCGGTGCAACTACCGTAATAGGCGCCAAAAAACATATCCATCAAATCCATAGTTACTATTCCGTCTTTAGAAAGTGTATCGAAAAGTTGTTTTGTTTCAGTGCGTGTTGCAGGTTCTAAATTGATGTGCATATTGTTGCCTTGTATAAGTGTGAAGCCCATACTCTCGGGCGCGTCGGTAGCTTTGATAATGTGCCCGCCTAAAATTTCCAATGCAGCATGCAATACTAATTTTTTATGTTCATCAGAAAGTGGTGGGTGGTCGGTGTTTTCAGGTATATCGCTAAAGTGTGTTAGTTTGCCACCCACAAATTCGCCACCAAAAACACTTTTGTAAAAATGGAAAGCTTCTGCTGTATTTCCGTTGAAATTCAAGTAAGTACTTACGCTCGATTTTGAAGAGGTTTTCATTTCGTTTTGCAATTTGAATTTTGCAGAGATGTAGGCGTCTAATTGATCGAAAGTTAATCCGAAACCATCGTTCATGCTTGAGTGTAATTCTAAGAAAGTTTTCACTTGAGCATCGGTTCCCATGAAAGGATAGCCATTCAAGGTTAAAGTTGTTTTACCATTGTTTTCGGTGAGTGTCCATGTATTTAATATTTCAATAGGAAAATCTATATCGAAAGGCGCTTTAATGGCATTTCCTTTTTCATCGGCAAAGGCGCTGGTGAATACAATTTTTTCGGGCGCTTGAATTTCTTTGTAGTTGAAGATGCCATACATTTCGTTGCCATCGGGACCAATCATTTTGTAATGAAACTTACCGTTGGGTTTAACATTTAAGGAAATCACTTCTAGTTTCATTCCTGCCGGACCCCACCAGTGTTGCAAGTGTTCTGCTTTAGTGAAAGCATCAAATACTAATTGTTTTGGAGCGTTGATTACTCTTGTAATTACCAACTCTTCTTTTTTTGTTGTACTCATTTTTTCTTCTTTTTATTTTTTTGAATTTTATTTAAATAGCTTTCCAATGAATCGAGTTTGTTTTCCCAGAATTTGCGGTATTGCTCCGTCCACGCAGATACTTCATTAAGCTTCTCTAATTTGGCTTCGCAGTATCGTTCTCGTCCTTGTTGTTTAATGGAAACCAATCCACATTCTTCTAATACTTTCACATGCTTAGAAACAGCAGGTCTGCTAATGTCAAAATTTTCTGCCACAGCATTGAGCGTTAGTGTTTGCATAGCCAATAATCCTAAGATTGCTCTTCGGGTAGGGTCGGCAATGGCTTGAAATACATCTCTTCTTGTTTCCATAAATGTAACTAAGTGGTTACAAATATAAGTGTAACAATTTGGTTACGCAAATTATTTACAATAAAATTTTAGATTTGATTAAAATATATAGATGGGTTAGTTCAGCGGAATGGTATAATTTACAAAGTGTAGAGGAGTTAAAACAGAAAATATTGAGGGTGCACCCGATGGGGTGAGATTTAATTGATAAATATTTTGAATTGTTATCTTTATTTGATAACTTGGTGCAATATTAGGGTTTATGAAATTAATGGATAAAAGTGGAGTAGAGTTTGAGTTTTATCTTCAACAAATAAATAAGGCTCATGCTCCACTGAAAAAAGACGGCTGGAACTTTAATTGGAAAGATTTGATGAATAATAAAAAGAAATTGTTCTTTGGATTGTTTGCTTTAGGAGAGTTACAAGGTTTAGTATCGTTGGAAGTTCAATTGCTTGGAAATCCAATGATGTTTATGCATCAAATAGAAATTGCTCCTCATAACATTGGTAGTAAAGGTAAGTTTAAAACAGTTGCTGGAGCATTGTTAGCTTACTCTTGTTATCAAAGTGCGTTATTGTTGGATACAACAAATCCTTATTTCGGTTATTTGGTATTTGATTCAAAGACCAACCTTGTTTCGCACTATAAAAAGTATGGGGCAGTTCAATCTGTAGGAAGCAAAATGTATTTATCTCCAGATGCAGGAAAAGAATTAATGGAACGTTATTTACAAGATTATTTAAAGTAAAAGTTTATGAAAAAGAAAATTGTAAAAGAAGTGGTGTTTAATCAGGGATTGCTTAGTAATGAGTTTAAAGCGACGAAGCTGGAAATTCAGGAATTACAAGCAGACATTTTAAAAGGCTCTTCTAAAATCACAGACAAAAAGAAGGTGGAATATAAGCTCAATGCCTTGTTGCATCAGATGCAGGAGTACGTGAAAAACCCTTACTCAGGTGAGGTGGTAAAGGTAGGAAGGTTCTTGGAAGAGTGTTTAAGTATATTGAACATGAAGCATAAGGAGCTGGCAGAACATTTGGGTTTAAACCGTCCAAATTTAAGTGCTATTATCAATGGTAAAAGGAAGTTGAACATAGAGCTTGCTTACGTCCTTGGAAAGGTGTTTCATACTGATGGAAAACTATGGTTAGATGTTCAGGTAAAGAATGAATGGATTGAATACCTTAAAACGATATCAAAATCTAAAAAGATTTTGGCAGCATAAATAACAATCTTTTATAATTCAAGCCTAAAGTGTTATTGAAACATATATTGATGACACTTTAGCTAACTTAAATGAAAAAATTGTTGATGGAATTAAACAAATATCGATTTCATCAAAGTCTAAAGTCAGGGATACCTTTGGAATTTATTTTTTATATGACCCTGATGGAGTTTGGTCAAAAAAGATTTATTTTAATACGATAAAAGAATAGAAATTTGATTGCATTTTTATGAAGAAATCACAGATTATTGAAATGCCTCAATTTTTTGACACCTATATTAAAATTGTTGACGATATAGATTTGGTGGAAGGTTTAGAGCAAACACTTAATATGTTTGAGAACGAAAAGGAACAAATTCAAAGAGTGGCCCAAAAGTGTTATGCGCCGGGTAAATGGACTCCAAAGGAAATCATACAACATATTATCGACAATGAAAGAGTACAATCCTATAGGGCGATGAGAATATCTAGAGGTGATAAAACACTTTTACCCGGTTACGATGAAGATTTATTAGCAAATAATGCCAATGTATCTTTAAGAACTTTAGATGAATTATTAGAAGAATTCAGCGCCTTGCGTCGCTCAAATATTTTGATGTTTAAAAATTGTACCGAGGAAATGCTTCAGTGTTCAGCGGTATGTTACAAGGTTAATATTTCTGTTTTGGCTTTAGGATTTGTCTTGATTGGTCATCAGCAACATCATATGAATGTGATGCGTGAGAGGTATTATAGTTTGGTTTAAAACAATGTTATTTGACGGTTGATAAAAGCTTCTTCGTAATTTAATAATGCCGTTTTTATTTTTCTTCCCCAACGGTATTCGCCATAAGAACCATCTTCGCGCACTACGCGGTGACAAGGAATAATATAAGCAATATTGTTGCTACCAACGGCTGTACCCACTGCACGTGATGCTTTGATGTTGCTGATTTCTTCAGCTATTTTACCATAAGTAGAGAGTGTTCCCGAAGGAATTTTCAAAAGAATATTCCACACCTTAAGTTGAAAGGGGGTGCCTTTTAAATGCAATTTTATTTCTGTTTTTTTAGCACCGAAAATTTTCAGCGCTTCATTTTGATGCCATGCTTGATGCTCGATGAATTTTGCCTTTGGAAAGTTATTGTGAAGTTCTTTAAAAGCATTTTCTTTTTCTTCAAAAAAGGCCATGTAACACAATCCTTTTTCAGTAGAAGCGACAAGAATTTCTCCAAAAGGAGAAGAGGCATATGAATAATGAATAGTGAGATTTTCTCCACCGTTTTTGTATTCAATGGGTGTCATTTCTTCCCACGTTATTTTGTGCTGTTTTTTCATGTTTTATGTCGCATGCTAAAATACAAATAAAACTAGGGCCAATTACCGAGTGGTGTTTTGTCGATTTTACAATAAGCTACTATAATATTGACAATATCTTTTTTTAAAAAAATATTACAAGTATTAATTGTGTTTTAAATTATTGATAATCAACAAATTAAATATGTCTGCAAAATGTCCATATTCTTGTTTTTCAATCTCTTTAAAATGGCTGTAACTTAAAGTGCATCATCTTTTTATACTAGGGTGTAACTAGCGGTATAAATTATGAAAAAGTGTAACAATAGTTTTGTGTTTAAATCTATTTTTTTATCGATTTTGGTAAGCTTTTTTGTGCTGCGTTTAAGTGGGCAAGCTTGTCCGGCTACCTCTCAAAATGCATGGGAGTGGCCAACGCATTCCAATTGGTTTTTGGGTGATGGAAATATTATGAGTTTTCCGGCAGGAGGAGGTAATCCTACAGTGAAGAATGTATTTTTACCTAACAACTGGAATCCGAGTGTTAACTCTTATGAAGGAACAGCAGTAATCAGCGATGATTCAGGAAATTTATTGAATTATACCAATGGCCGCATTATGTGGGATGCCAACCGTAATGTGGTTTATAGTGGTTTTCTTACTGGTAATGAAGAAGACGGAAGTAGAGGAACTCCTGGTGGAATTACAGGAAGTGCCACTCAGGGCGTGATAACGGTTCGTCATCCGCTTAACCCCGATGTTGTTTATGTTTTCACTACAGATGATGCAATCACTATAAGCAAAACAAATGGCTTTAATTATTGGACAGTAAATACCAAAACCAAAGTAATTAGTGGTCCTATCCGTTTAGGTAATTTCAGAACCTGTGAAGGAGTTGACGCTACCTTTCATGCCAATGGTGTTGATGTATGGATTATGGTTCGTCAATCACCTCAAAATACATCAGAAAATGATTTCAGAAAATTTAATGCTTATTTACTTACCTGCACAGGTTTAAATACTGTCCCTGTGATTTCTGATGCCGGCCCTCCTGTTGACGAAACATCACCTACTGATTACAACAGAGAGCGAGGTGCTTTGAAATTTTCATGGGATAGTAAAAGATTGTGTGCGGTGAGCCATTTGCCTTTAAGTGGAGATTTTGGTGACGCAATGACGGTTTACGACTTTAACAATTTAACAGGTGCTTTATCGAATGTACGGTCTTTCTCTGGAATAATGGGCCAGTGGAATTGGAATGGTGCTACTTATTACGATGCCTATGATGTGGAATGGGCTCCTAATAACAATGCAGTTTATATTAGTATGACCAATTCTTCCAACCTTTATTGGTATGATATTACCAGTAATAATGGAGCCACTATATATGCCACACAAAAAACAATTACTACCGGTGCAGCGGCTTGTGCTTTACAAATGGGCCGAAATGGTAAATTGTATTGGGCAAATATTAATAGTAACAGCGTGGTTGAAATATCGGGAAATTTAAATGCAGGAACAGGCATCACCAAAAAAACAATTGCTCTTCCTAATGTTTGTCAGCGAGGGCTTCCAAGTTTTTTTCTTCCACCTGCCGATGAACCCGATATCCACGAAGTGGGTCCTTTTTGTAATACAGATGCGCCAGTTGATTTAACGACACTTTGGTTATGTAAAGGAACCAACGCAGAAGATCCTTCGGGTACTCCTCCCAGTGTATATAGCGGCACTGGAATTACAGATGCAGGAAAGGGAATTTTTAGTCCTGCAGTAGCCGGACAAGGAACACACCAGATTATTTTTACCAAATGTAGTGTTGACGATACCATTTGGATCACAGTAAATAAATGTAATACCACTTGTTTGGATACCACACTCAAAAATATTGCCCCTGTTTGTGCGGGATCTACCATTGATTTAAACACACAAAAAATAACTGTTGAACCAGGTGTTTGGAGTATTCAGGGAAGCGGAATAAATTATCCTACCTTATCAGGAAATGTATTTATTACCACCCTTACTACAGCACCGGGTACTTATGTAGTACGTTATACTTTGAATCCTGCGCCCAGTGATAATACTTGTCCGAAATATTCCGAAAGAGCCATTAAAGTAAATGGAAAACCAGTAGTAACTTTAAAGGATACTACGATATGTGAGGGAGCTGCTACCGCAAAATTTGATGCTGGTACAGGCTACACTTATTTGTGGAGTAGCGGAGAAAACAGTCAAAGTATTTTAAAAACACAAGCCAATACTTATACAGTATATGTAAGCGATCCAAATGGTTGTAAAGACACAGCGTCGGCGATATTAATAGTTAACGTAAAGCCTTCGGTAACACTTTCCGATAAAGAGGTATGTGAAGGAGGAGGTGCAGTTCAGTTTGATGCGGGAATCGGTTTTGCTTCTTATCAATGGAATTATGGCGCGGTAATTACTCAAACTTATTCTACAAGCTTTCCTGGTTTGGTAACAGTGGTAGTGGAAACTACCAAAGGCTGTAAAGATACTGCAACCGCCAACTTGATTGTTAATGCCAAACCCAATATTATCTTAAGTGATAAAGTGATTTGTGCCGGTGATGCCGCAGTTTCTTTCGATGCCGGAGCCGGGTTTTCTTATGTGTGGAGTAACGGCGCAACAACCCAAGCTATTAACACGAATACAGGCGATACTTATTCGGTAATTGTTACCTCACTCAAAAACTGTAAGGATACGGTGAAGGCAACTTTAACAGTAAATACTTTACCTGTTCTTGAACTAGGACCAAATATTACAATTTGTCCGGGTTCAGTAGCCACTTTAACTCCACAAAATAATGATGCAACATGGAGTTATTTATGGAGTAATTCATCTACGCAAAATAATATTGCAGTGAGCGCTGCCAATACTTATTCGCTTACAATTACGGATTTGAATAATTGTAAAGCAACCGACGCAATAGATGTAATTGTTAATGCAAACCTTACTGTTGATGTAGGATTAGATAAAGAAATTTGTTTCGGAAATAGTGCAGTGTTTACAGCAAATTATGCAGCAAATGGTGTGGTGTATACTTGGACCGGATCCAATAGTTTCACTGCAAATACTCAAAGTATTTCTGTTACCGATCCTGGAAATTATCATGTGCATGTGGAAGATCCTTTAGGATGCATGGGCGATGACGATGTTAATTTAATAGTTAATCCTTTACCTAAACCTTCTGTTGCGGATCATATTATTTGCGAGGGTGAAAATGCCATGTTTGATGCTGGAAATTTTCAAAATTATTTGTGGTCAACAGGAGAGATTACGGCAACAATAAATAAAAATGTGGCTGCCAATTATTCTGTTGTTGTCACTGATACAAAAGGTTGTAAGGGTGGTGATACTGCAACTTTACTAATCAATAAAAATCCAATTGTTGATTTAGGAAATGATTATGAAGCTTGTGAAGGACTACCAGCTAATCTTGATGCAAGCAATACCGGTTCAACATTTTTATGGAGTAATTCTTTTACCACTCAAAGTATTCAAGTGAGTGTTTCAGGAATTTATTCAGTGCTTGTAACCGATGTGAATCAATGCAAAGGATATGACACGGTGAATGTTTCATTTGTTGAAATTCCATCGGTGGAAATTGGAGAAGACATTAATATTTGCGAAGGTGAAGAGGCAAATATCAATGCAACAATGAGTCCTGCTTCAGCAGTTGTTTCTTGGAGTACACAGGATAATGGATTGAGTATAAATGTAGCACAACAAGGTTTAGTTGTTGCTATGGTAAGTAATGGCGGACAATGTTTTGCTTTCGATACTACCCATGTGTTTGTTCATTCTAAACCAAAAGGAATTCCATTGATTGACCAAACTGTTTGTTTTATCGATACACCTGACGGAATTTCAATTGATGCGGGTGTTGCAGCAGCAAATTATCATTGGAGTAATGGAGATACAACGAGAATTATTAAAATTACTAACGGTGGTCATTATTCGGTTGATTTAATGAATGAATTTGGTTGTCAATCTTCAGAATCAATTGATATTTCAGAATGGTGCGAATCAACTTTATTTATTCCTAATTCATTTACACCTAATGGCGATCCTAAAAACGATCGTTTCTATGCATATGGAACAAATATATATGATTTCGAGTTGTGGATTTTTGATCGTTGGGGAGAAATGATTTACCACAGTACCGATATTAATGAAGGGTGGAACGGACGAAGAAATAATACTATGCAAGAGGCACAAATTGATGTGTATGTATACAAACTGAAATATCATTTTTGGGAAGATAAAGAGCTGAACAAACCATTGCGCGAAAGAGTTGGTCACGTGAGTATAATTCGATAAAAAAGTGAAAAACATGAAAAATATATTTTTGATTTTAATAGCATTGGTAGGTATGCCAACGTTAAAATTATTTTCACAAAGTTGTGCATCAACATCTAGAAAACCTTGGGAGTGGCCAGCACATAAAAATTGGTTTTTTGGCGATAGTAAAAAACTATCTTTTAATCCGGCTATGTCGGCCGTAACTACATTTACTCCGGCTTTAGGTTCTTATGAAGGAACATCAGCAGTAAGTGATGACAAAGGAAATTTGTTGTTTTTTACCAATGGAAAAACAATACAAACTGTGGGTGGAGCAACTCCGTTTACAGGAATTGAAATTGGCGATGAAAGTGGTGGCTGGTCTAATAGTGCTTGTCAGGGTTTAATTATTGTTCGTCATCCTCTCAATCCTGGTACTTATTATTTATTTACAGAAGATGATGCCATTGATGGTGCCGGTGCGCATGGATTGGGCTATTATACCTTAGATAAAAATGGAAATAAATTAACTGGCAGAACAAAATTATTGAATGCTACTACCGAGGGAATAGCAGCTACTTTTCATAGCAATAATGTAGATATATGGATTTCAGTCCATGAAGCAGGAACCAGAAAACTACATGCCTATTTACTTACCTGTACTGGTATAACAACTCATGTGATGACCGATAATGTTGCGGCGAATGTTCCCACCGATGATCGTATGCGTGGAGGAATGGAATTTTCTCCTGATGGAAAATATTTTTCAGAAGTGTATCCCTTATATTGGGATGCAGCAGATAACGCAGCTGCCCAAAAAGGTGTTACGGTAACCAAATTTGATAATGCAACAGGAATATTTTCTGCGGGCCGATACATTAATGGAGCTGTGAGTAATGACCAGTATGATGTTGAATTTTCACCAGGAGGAACGAGGTTATTTGTGGGTATGGCTAGCGGACAAATAAAATATTATGATTTGGATTTGGCAACATGGAACGAAACCACAATGAGGAATTCTGAAAAATCGTTTAATGCAGGCGGACCTTATGGTTCATTGGAAATAGGTGGTGATGGAAACCTATATCAGGCAGGAAATAATTTGCGAAGAATTTCTGGTGTGGGTTTGGAGAAAGGCGGAGGAAATCCTACAGTAAGTGGATCTCTTTCTCAAGCATATTTAGGGTTACCTATTATGTATTTACCTCCTCAGGAAGAACCAGATATTCACGAAGTGGGTCCGCTTTGTGATGATGGTTCGGCAGTTGATTTGGCTACCACCTGGTTGTGTTCTGGATTGAATGCTGAAGATCCTGCGGGAACTCCTCCTTCTATTTATTCTGGTTCGGGTTTAACAAATACAGGAATAGGAATTTTTGATCCTAAAGTTGCTGGAGTGGGAACCCATCAAATTATTTTCACCAAATGCAGTGTGGATGATACCATCTGGATAACGGTAAACAAATGTTCTGTTTGTCCTGATACTACTTTAAAGGGGACAGCACCTATTTGTGCTGGCGCAACGGTTGATTTAAATACAATGAAAATCACATCAGCTACGGGTACTTGGAGTATTCAAAGCGGACCAGTTACTAACCCTGCAACCATATCGGGAACTAATTTTGTTACTACATCAACTACGGCTGGCGGTGCATATGTTGTGCGTTATACTTTGGTTCCTGTTCCTACTGATCCAAGTTGTGCAAAGTATGCAGAGAGAACTATCACAGTGAACGCAAAACCCGTTTTAACTTTTACTACAACACCAGTATGTGAAGGTTCTGCAACTATTAATTTTACAGCTACTCCGGCAGGAGGAACTTTTTCAACAGGAGCAACATTTAACCCAACTACACCCGGAACCACAGCGGTAACTTATTCCTACACCGATGCAAATTCATGTTCGAATACCATCATCACCAATCAAGTAGTAAATGCAAAACCCGTTTTAACTTTTACTACAACACCGGTGTGTGAAGGTTCTGCAACTATTAATTTTACAGCTACTCCGGCAGGAGGAACTTTTTCAACAGGAGCAACATT
>JAHEZM010000043.1 GCA_023251075.1 Flavobacteriales bacterium
AGTGCCTACTGTTGTTAAGCCATTTACTGTGGCATTAGTTCCCGATGCATCCAGTTTCCACTGGTAGGTCACCGAACCGCCTCCTGTTACTGTGCTCGAAGCTGTTAAAGTATGTGCCTCTCCCTTGCAATATTGTGCTTTATTCGGATTTAACGTAATTGTTGGAGTCGTTGGTAAAGGTTTAATCACTACCACTGCAGAATCGGAATATTTAACACATGATTTTGAGAGATTACCTGTGTTAGCAACCACAATTCTGTACCAGCCGGTTGCAGAAACATTTGCCAAGGTATTGGTGGTTCCACTAGTTACTCCAGTAGTACCTGTTGAATCAGTCCATGTTACTCCATTATTATGACTCACCTGCCATTTGTAATCTAAACCGTTAGCTAAAGATTTTGCTACTACTGTTGCTTTATTAGGAGAACATACACTTAGCACACTCGCAACATAATCAATCTTAGGAGTAACGGCTGGTGCAGTACAGCAAGATTTTGCTTTCACAATTACAGGAATCGGATCACAAGCATCAGAAGTGCTAAAAGTTAAAGCAGCAAACATAGTTGGTGCAGAAGAAGTGATGAGCACTTTTCCAGTTCCTACATCAGTAGTTCCTATAGAATTTGAAAATGAAAAAGCCACGTTTGAATTTAAAGTATAAGTTCCCGCGGGAAGATTCCAGTTAGGAGTAATAGTAGTGTTTGCACCACAATTTACCGTTTGAGAATAATTTAAAGTTTGAGAGCCTGTTATATTAAAAGTAATACTGGTAGTACTTCCAGCACCCTGACAACCACCTACCCATGTTTCTGCATGTATCACAAAAGAATTCAACTGAACAGCTTGTGTCGTAGTAAAAGTAATTCCATTGTTTCCCGATGGATAATTTGATAAATTTCCTGCTGTTGGTCCGCCAGTTCCGCCAATAGGCGTTGTAGCAGAATTTTGAATCCATAAAGTTTGATCACCCGTTGTTCCATTGGTGGGTGTCCAGGATACAGAAGTTCCTGTTCCAATTACGGGAGTCATGGATTGATTGGTTGACCATTTATAAGATTTTCCATCCCCAACTGTTAAGGTAGTTGCGGTTCCACCACCATCACAATAATCTAAATTCGTAGGCGCGGTGGGTAATTTAGAAGTTACATTAAAAGATTTGGTGTATCCGCAAGAATGTCCGCCAGCACTCGTAATCGTTAAAGTGTGAGTTCCTGGTTTATTGACAGTATAGGTTTTTGTACTTGCATTTCCCGATGGCCCACTCCAGGCAATAGAAGAAACAGCTCCACTGGGTGCGGTAACACCACAATCTAAAGTATAAGAAGAAGGACTACATAATTCCAAATCAACTAAAGGAACGGTAAGACTTTCAATCACTACCACATTGTCGTTTACTGAACACTGATTTTGGGGATCATCAATACAAACACGATAATTACCAACAGTATTAATATTTTGCGACCAAACCCCTGTAGCAATTTCTGTTTGAGGCGCTGTGGTTCCTTTGAACCAATGAACCTGAGCATTACCTATTTGATTGGCTGGAGCGTGAGGATCTAAAGCGATGGTACCATTGGTTTGACAAAGATTAATAGTATCGGCCAATTGAAAATCGGCTAAATATGCGTTAATACCCGTAAGATTCTGACAAGAGTTTATAAAAGAAATATCATCTATTGCTACATCTAACCCAGAACTACCACCTGAAACGTTTACAAACTCAAAACGAATAGTTACTTTATTATACAATCCGGCAGGCGACCAAGCAGCAGACATTTGAGTCCAGTTCATCAATCCCGAAGGAGTTGTTGTAACAGGTAAAATCTGAATTCCGGCATTATCAACCAATCCATCAGCTGCTTTATACGGAATCACTTCCACTTGCATTTGCGGAGCAGTAGTGTTGCTAAAATTGGCAATCCATGCAGAAAACCAATAATTCTGAGAAGTAGCAATATCCATTGTTTGCTCCCAGGCAATAGGTTTTCCTCCTGTTTTCGGGCTAACCTGGCGACCATTTAAGTCAACCAATAAAGCGTAGCCTTTTCCACTTAAGCCAGGAGTATGATCTTTAAAATTAACATCACCACCATACGACATCCCCCAATAAGTATTGTTAGTATAATTGGTAGATGCACAGGTAAAATTTTCTGCCTTTGCAACAACATAACCATCACCAATTCCATAATGACAGCCATTCCCTTGAGAACTAATCTGCTGACCTTTAAAATCCATATCGGAATAAAAGTCGAAATCGCTATTGGGGGTAAAAGTGTGTTTGGTTCCTGTTCCGGTTAAATAACCCTTTTCGAAATTACCATTGCGTACAGCTTCTTTAACAGGCACATTAGTACATTGAGCAATGACCTGCTGTGATAAAAAAGTAAACGCAACTAAACTCAGTAGTGTATTCTTCATAAATTAGTAAAAGTAGTTCTGATGCGATGGTAGAACAATTATAGCCCACAATAGTTACAGGAGCGCTAAAATAAGAAGGAAATATACATTTATCAAAGAAAAATTACTTGCTTCTATGCTCCTGATATAGCTTACGAATTACGCCATCACCCATTCCGGTTTTGGGTACGTTGATTACTTCAGCATCCGACCATCTCATGATATTCAAAAAAATCTCTGCGGCCGGCACAATCACATCGGCGCGATCGGGCTTCAATCCCATTTCACTTATTCTTTCTTCGTAAGTATGTTTTTTTAAATCCTGATAAATCTCTTTCAAAACATCGTAATCCAACTCAGAAGTTTTTCGCGACTTTGTCATTTTGCTCAACTGATTGATATTTCCACCCGAACCAATAATTTCCAGATTCTTTTTTCCCTTGCAATTTTCTTTCACCCACTTTTTCATTTCATCCCAGCTTTCTTCAGAAACTTTATCTTGCAACAAACGAATAGTTCCAATTTTAAAGGAAGTTGATGCTTCCGATTTATTGTGATGAAATAAAGTTAATTCTGTACTGCCACCTCCTACATCAACATACAAAAACGGACGTTCAATGGCCAGAGATTGGAATAAATGATTGGCATAAATAAAATCGGCTTCTTCTTGTCCGGTAATAATTTCAATTTTCACCCCCGTTTTCTCTTTAACCAAAGCAACAATTTCTTCATTGTTTTTTGCATCACGCATGGCAGAAGTAGCGCAGGCGCGATAAGTAATTACCTCATGAACTTTCATCAAGCAATCGAAAGCAGTCATGGTATAAACTAATTTTTTAATGGTCTCATCGGAAATATGCCCATCTTCAAACGACTCTTTCCCCAAGCGAAGCGGAACTCTGTAAGATTCATTTTTATTAAAGATCGTTCCTTTAACATCTTCAACAACGTAGTAAATGATAAGACGAATTGCGTTGGATCCGATATCAATTGCTGCGAACTTTAAAATATTCATGAAGCTTATTTTTGTCGCCTAATATAATTGTAATAATCTATATGAGCCTCCGTTTTTTTGATTTTCCCATCAGAAAAATAACTATTGCTCAGTGACAAATCAATGGTTCGTGCTTTCACATTATCACGCCACTGCATTTCAATAAATTCTTTTAATTCTCCCTTAATTTTAGTGTCGAGAATCGGACAAATCACTTCCACTCTATTGTCTAAATTTCTTGTAAGAAAATCGGCTGAAGAAATATAGTACAAAGGCTTCCCTGCATTGTGAAAAACAAAAACACGGGAATGCTCTAAATAGCGACCAACAATACTTCTTGCCTCAATATTTTCAAATCCTTCAACACCTTGTGCAACACTACAAATACCGCGAACCAGCAATCGAATTTTAACTCCTGCAGCAGCAGCATTATAGATCTTCTTCACCATTCCTTCATCATTCAAACTATTCATTTTTAAGAAAATCTCAGCCTTCTTACCTTCCTTAGCATTGCGAACTTCAGCATTGATTAAACTGTTTATTTTTTTTCTGCTATTAAAAGGAGAAAGAATGATATGTTTGTATTTATAAGGCTTATAAACATCTTCGAAAAACTTAAACATGTTATGCACGTCGGCAGTAATTCTTTTATCTAAAGTGAATAAGGCTATATCAGAAAATATTTTAGCGGTGTCTTTATTGAAATTACCAGTACCTATACTTGCATAACGAACCGTTCTGTTTCTTTCTCTTCTTGAGATCAGCACCAACTTACTATGCACTTTCAATCCTTTCAACCCATATAAAACCTTAACGCCTGCTTCTTGCAAAACTTTAGCCCAATGAATATTTGCTTCTTCATCAAATCGTGCCTGAATTTCCATCAACACCGTTACTTTTTTACCATTTTGCGCAGCATTCACCAAAGCATTTATCACCGCTGATTCTTTTGCCAATCGGTAAATAGTCATTCGAATAGTTCTAACCTGCGGATCAATTGCTGCATCACGCAAAAAATCAAGAAAGTGATTAAAGGTATGATAAGGATATTGCAATAAAACATCTCTGTTTTTTAAAGCCTTAAACATACTTACTCCACCTTTTAAATCAGGATGTTCTAATGGAGGTTGCGAAGAAAATTCTGCATTGGCAATATCTAAAGAAGGAAAACCTATAAAATCGCGAACATTGTGGTATTTTCCTCCCGGAATTAAAATTTCTGTTTCAACAATCTTTGCTTTTTTGAGAATCAAATTCAGTAGTCGATCGGGAATTTTAACATCATAAACAAAACGAACAGGACTTCCTTTTTTTCGTTGTTTAATACTATGAGAAAGTTGTTCTGTCAAACTTTTGGAAGCATCAGCTTCTATATCCAATTCTGCATTACGGGTTACTTTAATGGTGTAAGATTCAAAAGTATTGTACTCCTCAAATAGGGTGAATATTTCTTTTAAATTGTAACGAATAACATCATCTACAAACAAAATATTTTTTTTACCCGATGTTCCTGGTAAAACAACAAAACGATCAATCGTTTCAGGAATTTCTATAATAGCATATTCCTCGCTTTCTTTGCCAGTAGAATCTTTGAGAATAATCGACAAATAAACTACATCATCATGTAAATCGGGGAAATGTGGAGCAGAATTCACCATGATAGGCACTAGAAACGGACGAACTTTTTTAGCGAAATATTCCTTTACAAATTCTCCCTGCACTTTAGTTAGTGATTTTTCATCAATAAATTTTACTCCATTAATTTCCGATTCTTTCTTCAATTGATCCAAAGTTCTTTCTGCCTCATGTTGTAAGCGAAGTACGGTTTTATGAATTTGCATCAACAAACGCTTATCCTCCTTATTGTGTTCAACATTAATTTTGCGAAACAAAGAGCCTACACGTACCCTATAAAACTCATCCATATTATTGGAAAAAATTCCTAAAAAACGCATTCTTTCCAATAATGGATTTTTAATATCTCGCGCCTCTTGCAGCACTCTTTCATTAAAAGACAACCAACTTACTTCCCTATTGATATATAGATTTTTCTTGCTCATAATTCGGCTAAAGGTAATTTTTGAAACCCGGAGTACGAAAAGTTCAATATTAATTTTATGTAAACTCCGGCAAATCTTTATTCCTACTAACTTACAGAAGAACCTTTAAATTAACAAGTAGTTTAAATACTTCTTTAAAGAGAAAAAGTATCGTATTTTGGCACCTAAATTCAACTTTGTGAAAAAGGTATTTTTTGTACTGCTTATCCTTCTTAGCTCCAATGTTTTTAGTCAGAACATAGATATTAATCTTTTAAAAGAAATTAATGTGAATAGGAACAAGAATTTAGATGGTACCGTTTCCTTATTCACACATTCTGTTGTACCTGTATT
>JAHEZM010000015.1 GCA_023251075.1 Flavobacteriales bacterium
GTGGTTGAGCATACCATTTAGCCTTCATGAATTTTTGTTCCAAACCTTTAGGCACTTCCACATTATCGGCAGAAACCTGAGGAACATCCATCAACTCCAACGATTCCTTCAAAGAAGGATCACTGTTAACGAATGTGATAAACTGTTGCTGTTGTGCAGCATCCAATTTGCCTTCAAAATAATTGAAGAGCCATTCGTCGAAGTTAATATGGTTGAGTTCGTTCATCATAAATTCAAATCAACATTAAGTAATTTAAGTTCATCGCGCATTTTTTGACGTGCGCGGAACAGGTACACTTTCACCTGTGATTCATTTAAATTAAGTATTTCGCCTATCTCTTTATAATCATATCCTTCCATATCTCGCAAAAGCAAAATTGATTTTTGCAGAGGCGGAAGTTTCTGTAGTAGTAAGTCAACTATTTCTTTGGCCTCAAATTCATTGCTGGGTTTAACCGGCACATGAATGGGCTCATCTGAATGCACATTTCTTTTGTCCTTCTCCAAATACTTTAGCATAAAATGATATGCCGTAGTAAAAAGCCATGATTTCTCTTTCCCCTCCTGAATATTGTCTTTGTGTTCCCACAGCTTTACAAAAGTATCCTGAAGCAAATCCTGAACAGCATCTTTATCACGTACCGATTTAAAAAGAAATTTATAGAGCGGGCCCGTAAACTCTTTAACCAATGCGTTATATCGACTGTTATCCAATGATCTAGTTTTTGATTGTTCTAAAAGAACGCCGAAAGGTACGAATCAAAAACGAAAAATGCACTTCAAAGAACGAAATCCTTTTTTAACGGTGTGGACCAACACGCAAGTGGCTAACACCCGTAGAGCTGCTTCCCCTAAAACTTGAGCCATATCCACCCACCTGAACACCACTCCATCTGGCATTTTGAAAAGCATCCCATTTAATCTTACAATTGATTCCTGCGGTAAACGTGAACATTTCATAAGATGGTGCCATCGAAACATTGCTGTAAACATATTGTTTATCACTTGTAACTTTACTGAAATCAATAAAAGCAGTTGGTCCACCATTTTGATAAGTAACAGCCATCTGTAATTCTACAACATCATTAATTTCATAAAATGTACCTACGGTGTACATTTGATTCCAGGTGTTGGTGGAAGTTTTAACATTAGTGGGGTTATTATTCACCACATTCGCTTGTGAGGATGAACCGCTGCTAGTGTTATTACTATAGTTACTATTACCAGTAAATTGATCATTAAAACCAGTACCTAAAAAACCATATGCATATTGGAAATAGGGCTTCCATTTAAAAGCGTTAAACACTAAACGTCCACCAACATTAGCATAAGCCACCGTGTTGTAAATTCTTTCTTTTCCATCTGATAAAGAATATGTTTTGTCTCCACAGGTTAAACCACCAAAGTTGAACCCCGCATCTAATCTTACATGCTTTTTATTGAGAATCCCTCCATACAAATCAAAATTCACTAAATAACCAGCATTAGGATAATTGTACTTCAATAAAGATCTTCCAGGCAACGCTAAACCTCCATTAACCGACATCATCATTTGCGATTCTACCGAATGGGCAAATGATAAAAGTATGGTTGATATGAGTATGATTTTTTTCATAATTGCTCTTTGTATCTATAAGATCTTTAAAATAATGATTTGTTACAGGAGGAAGAGAAATTATTTCACAAGAGTTACAATTCCCCGTAAATGGGTGGTTTCAGAAGGCTTATCAAAAAACGAAACCTCTACATTGTAAACATAAGTATCGATGGGCGACATTTGTTCATTGTTATTTCGTCGGCCATTCCATCCTTCAGCAATATTTGAAGTTTGAAAAATCATTTCACCCCAACGGTTGAAGATTTGAATATGGTAAGATGAAATATTGTAACCATAAGCCCTGAAAGTTTCATTTTCATTATTGTCGTTGGGTGTAAAAGCATTAGGCAAATAAAGGGTATAAAAATCTACTCTCGCTGGTTTCACCACAGTATCACTGCATCCGGCATTATCGAAAATAATCAATTTAATATCATAAGAACCTGTATCGGCATAGGTATGAATTGGATTTTTATTGAAAATATCACCTTCATTATCCCCAAAATCCCATATTCTTTTTTGTACTTTCCCTTTTGAAAGATCATTAATCACTGCCCTGGGATTAGAAATATTCATCAAATTGGGTTTAACATTAAAATCAGCCACTAAATCCTCATTTACAGTTACCAAAACACTATCCGTCCAATTACAAAATCCAAGCATACTTACTTTGGCTTTATAATAACTCGATTTTTTTGGTGTTGCTATAGCAGAAAATGCATTATTAGCACTTAAAGGTTCCGTGTAAGTCCATAAAATACTTCCGGTAGCCGGTGCAACATTTAAGTTCGCTGTTTGTCCTTTGCACAAAATGGTATCGTTACTGATAGTGTGGTTTTGACGAGGTAGAATAATTAAATTCTTTTGATCGTAGGCAACGCAACCGTATTCATCAATTCCTTTTAAGGTAAGTATGTGATTTTGATTCACCAAAATATTTAAAAACTCGCCACGAGCTGTAGTAAAAGATTGCGGACCCCATTGATAAGTAACAGCACCGCTTGCCTGAACAGAGATTTTTTCACCCAAACAAGTAATGGTATCTCCCACTATTTTCACTGTTGGTAAAGCATGAAACGTAACGTTAATTTCATCTTTAATTACACAACCCGAAACCGTCATAACTTCTACCCAATACAAGCCTGTAGATTGCACATTTAAAGTATTAGAAGTACTGTTGTCTTGCCATTTTAACGACTGCACGATTCCTGACTTTATAATGGGAACAAGCGTTACCACATCACCCACGCAAGCATCAATATCATTGCCTAAAGAAAAATCAACCCCATTATCTACTTTAACACTGAAAGTATAAGTTTGATAGCCCAGCAAAGGACAATTATTATCATACACCGTTACAGAAAATAAATAGGGTTCGTCGCGCGAATCAGATGTTTTTGTTGCCCAGCAGAACTTTCCGGTTGGCCGAGATCCGCTGCCAGGATTGAAAGTAGCATTAGGTATTCCCGCATTCCACTCTAAAGTTAAATTTTGATTGTTATCAGCATCGAAAGAAGGAATATTAAAACAAACATTATTACCACCACAAACAGTAACTGCATAATTTCCATTTCCATCTATCCCTTTTAAATAGGGCAAATTATTGGTACATGGAGTAACAATTACCTGCATATCTCTACTTACGCTTCCAACAAACTTTCCCTTTCTGTATTCACTTACTTTAAAAGCAAATACCGTTACCTCTAAATTAGTTGGCTTAAAACAAATATCTCCGGTTTTAGTATCAAATGTAACGGGAGTAGAAGAAGAGATGGGGTGGTCTTTAGAATATCCAGCATAATAAACTATCCCAACAGGATCAATCAATTCAAATACCAGAGAATCGCCATCTACTTCATAGCTTCCCTGACTAAAACAATATTGTTCATTCAAACAAACATAAGGAGCTGCTTTATTTAAAAATTTAGGTGATGAATTTTTATAACCGTCTTTCAAATTAATTACTGCCGTTTCACCAATTTCAATTGCCGTAGCCGTATTAATTAAGTTATTTCTGCAGCAAGAAGCCCACTCCACACGAAACAATTTACTTATGTTGGGACTCAAAAAAACAAAGCCCTTGTAAACATATTCCTGAATACCCGGATACTGTGCTCCCACCATACCACAGGTAGTAGTAATAGTAGGACAATATAACTTCAATTCTTTTCCTGTTCCATCTTCTTGTTGCAAAGTGAAAGATTCTAAAAACACTGAATCGTGTTCATCATCATATACGGTCATAGATTCTATATCCGACACTGGTATTCCCGCACAATCACGATACAATTTTAAAGTGAAATCATATTTGTTATTCCCTTTGTATTCATAGGTTATTTCTGTGGCTACAATATGATCGGCAAAAAGATTTAAACTCCAGAAACTAAAGAGCAAAAACAATACAAAACAGGATATAAAGTTTCGATACATATAATCTTTAGATACATAATTGATGGAATAGTTACAGCACTATGGCACCAATGTGTATGTTTTTAAAAATTGCCCCATTACCGTGCCATAACCCTGATTAACGTTTTGGTACAATGAAACAGCTTCTGCAGGAGGGGAATCGCCCAAACCCCCATTATTCTCCATATAATGATCATAGCTGGTTTCATACAGCCTTTTGTCCTTATTGTATGCATACACCTTAAGCACTAAATTATCTGTTAGATCTCCTTCATTCTTGGTGTTGGTTGGGTTGATTTGAATGGTAGTAGTAGCAGAATTTTTGAATGACCCAGAGAGTGCCACCACTCTATTTCCAATATTTTTAAACGATGCATTTTCGTCGTCAGTAGTGTTTTTCCCCTGAGCGAAATTTGAAGTAAAAACATCAATGTTTTCAGTACACAAAACGCTAAACACCATATCGTCATTTTGATCTTCAATTACAAAAACATATTCCACATCATCATCAGAAGTTTGCGTAAGGGTGACATTCAATTTTCCTACTCGATAACTGGCAATAAGATCTGTAATTATTTGCTCTGAATAGCTATTCACCAAAACTGAATAATTGTCTTTTGGTAAAGTAGTATTTCCTGAAGCTGTTGGATACTTGCTATCGAATGCTTTGATCTCATAATTTTTTCCTTCTTTTAATGAATATTTTCCAATAAAATCAAAAGGCGTTTTAGCGGTGCCACTTAAATCCGGATAAAGTGTATCTACCACATTTCCCCCCTCATATAAATAAACATTGGCAGAATTTAACCGAACTATTTTTTGCGATCCATCTGTTGCAACAATGGTATTAGAAACCATTGCTCTCGGAATTTGATTCGCAATTAAATTACTATTCAGGGCGATTCTTGGATTATGATCCGACGACAACATATTTACTGCTCCGGGTTTGTCTTTCTGACAAGCAGAGAAAAAGAAAATCACCGCTGTAAAACCTAATATATGCATTGAACTTTTCATACTTTTTTTATTTAATTTTTTAAAATTTAATGTTGTACATCAACGATGGAGTCATCCCTTTTAAATTGGTTATATATAATTTGTAACTCCAGGTTTGAATACCCAATTTTTTCTTTTTAGTAAATGAAATTCCCATATCAATTCCCGTGTAAGAAGGATAGGTTGCCTGATTAATTACAGAAGGCTGATACGCCACAATATAATTGCCATCAGGTGTTGGAGCAGCATATTTATAATTAAAAACAGTGTAAGGACTTCCTGTGCTAAACAAGGTGTTAGCCGACATGGAGATTTTTTCATTGATAAAATACAAAAGAGAAAAAGAGGCGGTGTGTCGCTTATCATAATCACTCAAAATAGTTTGAGGACTTCTGTTGCGATCGTTTACAGTACTCCAAGAAAGATTGTAAGATAAGGAAGTACGAAGCTTTGGTCCGTTCGCTTGAATCATAGTTTCCAATCCGTATGCCTGACCACTTACTGGTTCGTTTGTTGCAATAGCATACGATAAAATATTATTCATTTTTTTATAGTATGCATCAACGTTGAAAACAAAAGTTTTTCTACCAGAAATAATTTTTTCCTGATATCCTATATTGCTGTGCCAGGTTGTTTGAGGTGCGATTGAATCAGTTGCCATCACTATATTTTGCTGCGTAACACTACAATATTGTTGCGACACTTCTGATGAAACTTTTACTAAACTATTGGGAGATAAAGCATAGAATAAACTAAGGTGTGGTTCAGGAAAAAAATAACTTTTTTTGCTAGTAATTGCACTGGCTAAATTCACTCCGGCATTCAACTTCATTTCTTTGGAAATGGTCCAATCATCTTGAACATACATTCTGATTTCATGTAAATACTCGTCGATATTGAAATTCACTTTTTCACTTTTTCCCGCGTAATTAACATCCAGAGAAAAATTTCCATGACCATGGTGCAATGAATAATTTGCACCCAATTTGAATTGGTGCTGATTACTCATGGCATAATTAAAATCACTTTTTAAAATATAACTATCAAAAGAAGTATTCACTTGAGTATTAATTACTGTGCTTCCTGTAGGAGAAGTTATAGATATTTCGAAAGGCACATCAGCCGTTGCGTATCTTGAAAATATTGCACTGTGATTGGCAAATAATTTATTGTTGAATTGCTGATTCCATCGCAAAGAAGTCATTAGATTTCTCAAAATCCCATCGGTTTTAAAATGAAGCGCCGATGCAGCAGTATCATTTACATTTACTACCAATCCTGCGTTGGTTTTACCGGAATAAAATCCTAAATACAATCTATTTTTTTCATTAATAATATAATTTGTTTTGGCGGTGAAATCATACAAACTACTGGTTGCGCTAATCGCTCCGCTAGTGAGTGTGCTAAGAGATGAGCCCGCTATATCCGGCAAATAACTTTTTCGAAAAGATAAAAGGTACGACGATTTATTTTTAACAATAGGACCCTCGAAAGTAGCGCGATAAGAAACAGTACCCAGAGTAAGATCTCCTTTTGTTTTTTGCATATCTCCTTCTCTCAATCTGAAATCTAAAACACTGGCACTTCTGCCTGCCGATGCAGCATCAATTCCGTTTTTTTGAAAATTAATACTTTGAACAGCATCCATATTTAACCCGGAAACTTCCCATCCAAATATTCCAAAATACTGATGAAAAGGATAGTAAATAGGAGCTCCATCTAACAAGTAATAATTATCGCCACGTGTTCCTCCGCGCACATTAAACCCAGCATCATTAATCCGTCCGGATTGAGAAAACTTCACACCAGGTAACATTTGCAGGGCTTTCGAAAAATCAGGCTCCAAAGCATAATTTGCTCCTTTCCTAATACTCTCGCCACTCAATAGATAATTTTGATTTTTGTTTACTCTTCGATTATTTAAACTATCTGCTTGTCTGAATTGCAATTTATTCATTACAATATTCAAGGTTGCATCAGCAGAAAAAACAGTATCAATAATTACTGTTTCATAACCATCACGAAAAAAGTACAATTTCGTTTTTTTATCTGCATGTTTTTTTGAATGTTCCAATTCAAAAGAGAAAAATCCATACTCATTTGAATTCACCACAAAAGTTTTTGAGCTATCAGTAATAGTAATTGAATTCAAATATTCTTTACTTGAGTTTTCTACAACATAACCATTAACAATAATGGGTTTATTGGCGACGGAAATAAAAGAATGAAACAATGCAATTCCCATTAACAAAATCTTCTTCATACATATATTTTGCTGTATGATCTGAAAGAATAGAAAATAGTTACAGACAAATTCAACTACTTGAAAAATACTTGCCCGTTTTTTTCTTCAATGAGTTGAAATGGTTCTTCTTTAAGAATAAGAAATCCGTCGATATCAATAAAATTAATTCCTGCGCATAAACACATCGCCGAACGAATACCTACAGTGGTTTCAACCATACATCCTATCATGGTTTTTAACGATCTCTTTCGCGCTTCATTGATAATTCGCAAACCATTAATATAACCCCCCGCTTTTTGCAATTTCATATTTACACCATGAAACTGTTGGGCTATAGAATCCATATCGGGGGAATCGGTAATCGATTCATCTCCCATTAACAAAATACTGCTTTTGGGTTTTAAATATTTGTATTCATCTATTTTGGTTGAAGGCATGGGTTGTTCTAAAAAAGCAACAGGATATTTTTGAATGAATTCAATATATTTCAATACTTCATCGGGGTTTTGAAATGCCTCGTTGCCGTCAATCATTATTTGTTGTTTCGATACTTTTGAAATTTCTTTCAAAGCCTCCACCCCATTTTCTGCGTTGATTTTAAGTTTTAAATATTTGAAACGTTTCAAATTATATTTGTTATAAAAACCACACATTTCCTCAATAGGCATAATAGGCATGGTAAAGGCCGTAAAAATTTCTTTGGCCTTAGGAATATTCAAATAGTTCTCTACTTCATTCTTACTCCAAAAATTGATGAAAGCTGATTCAATACCAAAACGTAAAGAATTACAGGTTCTCACATTTTGAAAAAGGGAATGAAGCATTTCTATAGTAGTTATCGTTGCCAGTCCTTTATTTACCAATTGATTAAATTGCTCTATAATTAATTCTGCACTTTCTCCATAACGCACATTAGGCGCCACTTCTCCCAAAGCTTCATATTCAGAATTCTTAACTTTAACAAAGAAATTTCTTTTAAAATCGGAAGCGTTGCGTGCGATCTTCCAGGTGAACTTAAGTTCTAAAGTTTTTTCTTCAAGAGAGATATTCATCATAGTACTAAAATAGAAAAAGCCCCAGGTATTGAAATATCTGGGGCTTTTTTATTTTGAAAATTAATTAATAAGCTACTGCCTCTAATTCAAATCTGGTTAAATTAATAAACTTGTCGATTCTCTCATGAACTTCATTATAACTCAATGTTTCCATTCTCTTTGTTCCAAAATCCTGAACACAAAAAGAAGCTAAAGCAGAACCATGAATTACGGCACGTTTGAAATTATCGAAAGAGATATCACCCGTTTTTGCAATATAGCCAATGAACCCTCCTGCAAAAGTATCTCCCGCACCAGTTGGATCAACCACATCAGCCAATGGCAAAGCAGGAGCAAAAAACATTCTTTCTTTATCAAACAACAATGCCCCGTGTTCTCCTTTTTTAATGATCAAATATTTGGGTCCCATCGTTAAAATTTTATGAGCGGCATTTACCAATGAGTATTCCCCGGTTAACTGACGGGCTTCTTCATCATTCACTGTAACTACATCCACCATTGAAATGGTTTGTTTTAACTCTTCCAAAGCAATATCCATCCAAAAATTCATGGTATCCATTACAATTAATTTCGGACGATTTTTTAAGCTTTTAATCACTTTTTGTTGAATAGCCGGGGCTAAATTCCCCAACATCAAATATTCACAATCCTGGTAAGAAGCAGGCATTTCAGGATCGAAACCAGCCAATACATTCAACTCTGTAGTTAAAGTATCGCGAGAATTCATATCGTAATGATATTTACCAGCCCAGAAGAAAGTTTTTTCTCCTTTTTTAATTTCTAATCCTTCCAGATCAAAATTATTTTTTTTCAGCATATCAATAGCCGATGTGGGGAAATCATCTCCTACCACTGCAATTAATTTCGGTTTTTGTCCGAGTTTAGAAGCCGAAAGCCCTACATACGTAGCAGATCCTCCCACAATTTTGTCTGTTTTTCCAAAGGGAGTTTCTATAGCGTCGAAAGCGACAGTTCCCACAATTACTAAGCTCATGATAAAATATTTTTGCGTTTAATGGCGCTAATATATTGCATAATTCCAAACTTTGAACTATACTTGCACTCCGTTTTTTGGAAGTTGTTCTTTAGAAACGATAAAAAATTAAGATAAATTCTTCCTTAGCTCAGCTGGTTAGAGCATCTGACTGTTAATCAGAGGGTCCTTGGTTCAAGTCCAAGAGGGAGAGCCACAGTAGACAAGCCATCGGAAACGGTGGCTTTCTTCTTTTTAACACCTTCCAAAACCCTTGCCCCTTCAGTGATTAAAGAAATCAAAGAATTTACACGAGCGGTTCGATAATTTTTTCCGTCAAAAATTAATTTCTCAGGAAATATCGAACCAGTGATCGAATGTTGAACTTCTATCGGAGCATTTTTATAGTAGTAATCGAGATTACTTATCATTGATAGACCGAAGGAAAAATATCTATCAAGATTAGTTTCTGTGATATTCAGAGTAGCCCTTTCTTCCTGTAAGTTTTCAACTCTTGCTTTAAAGTCATGAGTCATTCTGTTGTAGTTTACATTGTCAATTTCATCATTGATGAATTTAGTATCGACTTTTTTTAGATTCTCTTTAATTAACAGGATTTGTTCGTCAATTTTTTTCAACGTATCGGTTTTATTTCCCTCTCGCTCTCTAAACACGTCTTTTATGATTTCGTTATATAAAGTTTTAACATTGTTTGAAATCGTCATTTTCTCTATGTAATCAACAAATCCTTCATTCACCGAAGTAGCTGACAATCTTTCTTTACACCCATTTTGACAATGGTAATAGTCATACTTTATTGTTCTTCCCTTTGAGGAACTTGCCGTTAATCCATTACCGCAACGATTGCAAATAAGGTGGCCACGTAAAGGGAATAGAATGTTGTACTTGGATTTCTTTGCTTGTTTTCGACATCTTCCTGATAGCACATTTTGAACTTGCTCAAACAATTCACTGTCTATTATAGGTTCATGTATTCCTTTTACTATTTCTTCAGGTTCATTTTTCCAAGCATCAACGCGAATTTTCCCAGTATAAAATGGATTTTTTAATAAATTGATAAACTGCTGTTTAGAACACTTAAACCCTTTATCTATTAAGTTTTTTCTGATTTTATCTATAGAACTTAATCCTCTTGCTGTTTCTTCAAAAGCTCGACGAATAAAGGACGCGTCTTTTCCAATAACAACCATTTTATTGATCCGATCATTCATATATCCTTTTGGTGCTTTCCAAACCCATCGTCCCTCCCTCAGAGCCTGCCGCATACCTCTCTTGGTGTTGTCTGCTCGAATCATGTTATCAACCTGAGGCATTGTATTTACGATGGCATACATTAATAATTGATTAGGGTCATTACGGTCGTAATTATTTTCGATAAAGGATACTTGAATACCGAGCTTACTCAACAAGGTTGTCATATTAAATGCTGCTTCGGCATTTCTTGCAAATCGATCTGGTTTAACACAAATCAATTGAGTTGCTTTTATCCTCTTCTCTTTGAGATCACTGAGCAACTTGTTAAACTCTGGGCGGTTGAAAGATCCTGCGGGGTGATCCTCCTGATAGTGGGCAACAATAGTTAGCCCCTTTGTTTCACAGTGTGTTCTCAGTCTTCTTTCTTGCTCTTGAAGGCTATATCCCTTTTCTTTTTGCTCATCGGTCGAGACCCTTGTGTAAATTATTACGTTCATTTAATTCAAGTTTTGTAAATAATTCGTATTCAACATTTGCCAACTTATATAGCAATTCTCTTATTTGTTTTACTTCTTGCTCGGTGTATTTTTTTTCGTTTTTATTTAATAGCTCTGTACATCTTCCAATCGAAATCATGAGAACAGTCATGAACCCTCGCCCTGCCTTTGTTGGCAATAGATAAAGTGATTTGCAATAGCCCGATATTTTTAATCATGGCACTATAATTTTTCTTTTATTTCTTGTGAAACACTTACAACGTTCCCATTTTCTCTGTGGATTGTAATGGTGTCATAGTTTTTTTCCTGTAAGAGTTTGTGAATAAGTTGTTCAGGACGTTCAACCGATCTATCCATTTTAAGTATTTTACCCCCTTTTAACTTAACGGTAATCTTTGAGTATTGAGAGGAGCGAATATGCGATAAAAGAGCTAACTCACCATCGTTTAGAGCGATTTTTATACTATCATTTGGAGTAAGGTCAGCTTTACTAAACACTGCCTGAAAAATATCGTGTAAATTGATTTTCAGGTAATTCCCGATGCTGCCAAGTTTTTCGGCAATCTCAATTTCTTCTCGACGACCTATTTCAGTTTGAAAATCGTCAAATACTAAAAGATAAACGGGATTTTTATTTAAAAGAAATAAAGCGGTATTGTACTCCAATAGGGGGAAAGGAGATGAATATTGGTCGTTATATTGTGATAAGGAGTTTTTTACTTTTTTGAGACTTTCAATCGAAACACCAAATCCCCTCAATTCTGCTATTATTTTCATCCATATTAAATCACATACACTATATTTTCGCCAGCCAGTTCCGCCTTCCCTATCAACTTCGACTAACCCGTTTTGCTCCCAGTGATTTATTATTCGATAACTAAATTCTTTTATTTCAATTCTTTTATTTCTTTCCTGCATTTTCTTTCGTAATTCAGAATGCTTTTTAGAAAAATACTTTTCAAAATCAGGAATAAACGCATCACCTCGAAATAGGAAATTCATCTTTTTTTCATTCATAAATAAAATATTACTAATTGGTAAGATTTTACAAATATATAAAAATCTTACTGATAGGGAAGAATTTAAAATTTCTTTCGATGAGCTTTAGAAGTTCATCAATTCGGGTAAGGAAATTTGAAGTGATTTAGATATTGATATGAGCTGGCTAAGGCTTGGATTTACAACCCCTCTTTCAATTCGAGAAATCTGACTGATCGACAAATCCGCATCATTGGCTAACTCCTCCTGAGAGATTTTTTTGCTCTCCCGAAGCTGTTTTAGATGCCTGCCAAACTTCTTTAATTGCTCGATATGTCGTTCACTTTTCACATACCAATTTTCTTTAAGAAAAGGCAAATAAGCCTAAGCAAATTTGCTCACATCTAACTTTTTTATCACTTTTGATGAAATACGTTAAAGCAAAAAATATGGAAAGCGAAAACACTTCTAATAAATGGTATGATAATAAATGGCTTGTATATCTATTGTCGTTTGCCTTTTTTCCTGTGGGGTTGTATGGTCTTTGGAAGACTGATAGAATAAATAAGCTTGTCAAAATAATTGTTTCGGCATTGGTAGTAATGCTTTTCATTATCGGATCAGTGATAAAAGAGGAGGAGAAAATTCCGCAATCAGCAAATAAAGAGAAGCTAAAAGAAAAAGAAGTGGAGGAGGTAGTAAAAAATGAAGGGATGGATAATCGCGTAATTCAAGTTTATAATTTTTTGAAGCATGGAAATTATTTAAAGGATCCTGATAGTTATGAGCCAATATCTTGGTGGGCTGTCTATAAAAACAAACATGAATTCATTGAATATAGGGAAACCACCGAACCGTTTAAGGAGGGTGCGATTGAATGTATTAAAGGAGAGGCTCTCGGAGTGGTATCTAAAGAGGGAAATCAATTTAAGTGTGTTAGGTTGGCGTTTCGAGACTCTTCATATTTCAATATAGACTCTTCCCTGACTGTTTTAGCACCAACGCAGCCAAACAACTCATATACATATTCGGTTGTGCATGAATACAGATCAAAAAATTCGTTTGGAGGATTTGTAGTTCAAAAAAGTAAATTTTTCTTAAATGATAAAGGGGAAGTAGTAAACATTGAGCAATGAAATACGCATTAATTTTTTTGTTTTTTTCCTTTAGTCCTTTACTGGACAATAAATACAAAGCAAAAGTATTAAGCGTTTACGATGGCGATACGATTACTGTTGAGGTAAGTCTGGGGCTTGATGTCGTAAAAAAAGAATCCGTAAGACTATGGGGCATTAACGCCCCTGAATTGAAAGGTAAAGATAAAGCAAGCGGTATTGTTTCAAGAGATAGCCTTAGGTCTTGGATACTCGGCAAAGAGATTACAATTCAGACAACAAATGATAAGCGAGAAAAATACGGGCGTTTGTTAGGTGTCATTATTTTGGGCAGTGAAAATATTAATCAAAAAATGATTGAACTAGGTCTTGCAAAAGAATACATGACCAAATAAGGCGAATTGTGAGTAAATTGCTCAATCTTATTGTTTTTTACTAACACTGAGACAAAAATGTTTATAATTTCCTATTTCTACGACTATCAAAGGAAATTCTAAGGCGAAAGGGCGTTTTGAGAATGATATCTAACAATAATTTGTCAATAAACATTAGCTTTGTGATAAATAGGCCTGCAAATTTTTAAATAAAATTACTTGCCATTATTCAATTTATTAAACGAGTATGCAATCAGAAAACAAAATTTTTCACTTTGAGTTTGTACTTAAGAAACTTCTTGAATGGTACGAGGTGTCGAATGCAGGAAAAAAGGAAAATGATTTAAGCGTATTAAAAGCATTAAAATTGCTGTTTTTTGTGGCTGCATCAAATTCCGAAAAAGACTCTTCGGAATTACTCGAAAATGTTTTTGATAATTTTGTTGCGATGCCATACGGGCACGTAGAGAGTGATGTTTATACTAAAATCCGAAACACGCAAGGTAGTTTGAATTTTTACGTAATAAATAATGTAAAAACAAACATTAAGGCTGATGTAAATATATCCGAATTAGAAAATAAAATTGATTCGAAATATAAGATCGAAATAGAAAGTGCGGTAAATACCTTAAAAAGGATTAATCCCAATCTCATTAATTTGTCTGCTTTTGAACTTGTTGATTTAAGCCATGCTTGGTATTCTTGGAAAATGTACCATGTTCCTTATAGAAGAGGGATTTCAAGTCAAAAAATTCCAACAGATGTAATCAAAAAGGAAGATAAAATTTTTAGTCTCCAAATGATGTAGTTTGTGGAATATTTAAGACAATTTCACGATCAAATTCAAACCACCTTCGCTGATAACTGGACGCAGGAGTTTGTTCAGGAAGATATTACTGAGGAATTGACCTCTTCATTAAAAGAGTCCTTCAAGGAAAAAATTTCTGCTGTTAGAGAACATTGTTTTGATCTATTAAACAAATCATTACTTAGTGGGGAATATATTCAAAACATTAAATATTTTAAGACTCAACTTGAAAAAAACATAGAAGGAATTAAGAATATAAACTCTCCTTTTCCTTCTCAAGAAGAATTACAACAAAGTTATTTCAGCGAACTAAACACAAATTTTATTCATTGTTTTGAAATAGCCTTAAAACAATACATTGAATTTTGTGTAATTACAATACATAAACAAGAAATCGATAGTCGAGAATATATTACTCAAGTAAATTACGAAACAAGAGAGATATACGGCGAAAATTTTTCCAGCGAGGCACGAATACCATTAGAGTTTTTCTTTAATAATTTGCGAGTCGCTTTTCTTGATCTTTCATTAAATACTGAGGAAGAAAAGTTCTACCGCCTATTTTACATCAGGTATGAATTATTAAAAGGAAGGTTAAAGGGCGAAAAATTTGCTCATCTTTTATCTGAAAAATGTCATTTTTTAATAAGTAAATGGGCTTTAAGACGAAGGATTTCAAATGAAAAAAAGCCTGTATATGGTCTTGTTGAAGGCGAAGTAAAAGAAATTTCGATTAAAAATTTTTCTACGTCAGGAATATTTGATGAATTGTTACAATATATTGATTCGCACTATGAAATTAGCAACATTTCATGGAAGGAAGCTATACGAATACAAGCAGGCACAATAAGAAATCAAGATTTCGAAAAATTATCTCTTAAGGAGTTACATATCCTAACAAAATTTTATAAAGATGTTAATCCAAATCTTAAATCTTTAAAAGACTTAAGGGAGGAGGCTGGTAAGAGGTATCAGAAAAATAAATCCAATCCGTGTGTTAATTCAGTTTATGTACACGCAGTAGCATATACTTACATTATTGACAATGAATTTTCATTAACCCTTCAGACTAAAGCCGATGATGAAAAAGGTATAGATGAATTATACTCTCTCATCGTAGAACATCAAGATATTACGGGAATAAGAAATTTTTTTCCTCAATACAAGTATTTGGAGTTTTTGGTGAAAAAACTAAATACCACATTTGAATCGAAAAATGCGTTATCAAAAACAACCGTATCAAGAGAAATAATTAATAAGTGTGAAAACCTTATTGCCTCATATGAAGAGAATTTACAATGGTCAAGGAAATATTATAATTACGTCTATTATTTGCCATATGAAGAATGTTTAATTGAATCAAAATCTCAATCTATTGATAAAATTTATCTCGCCTCCTCTTTTGTATTGCCCTTGTCAGAGAATAAAATAAAATCAGATTTTCTTGAGAAAAAAAGAATAGTTGATGGATATAAATATTCCATTAATGTTTTGGAAAATTTACATACCGAAATTAACTCTTTTGAAAAAATTAAAGAAGAAATTAAAGAAGCCAATGAATTGATACACAAAAGGGATGTCAAGTCAATGGAGGTTATTGGTGTTTTTACTGCTCTTGTCACATTCGTTGTGTCTTCTATCAAAGGGTTTGAATTTATAAATACACCGAAGCAAGCTTTGCTTTTTATGCTTACACTTTCAAGTTCATTGGTTTTATTCATTGCTTTAATATTTTTGATTTCGAGAAAGTCCTTTACGGGTAAAAGGATTATTGCATTTGCAACTCTTTCAATGATTGTGTGGGTGCTTTTTATTTACTCTTATGAGGATGAGGGGAAGAAACCAAATGAAAATGACCTCCCTTCTCCTGAAAAGGTTAACACGATCGCACCAGATAGCGTAAATTCAAAGATAGTTAATCCCAAAGTGATGAAGGCGGTTCCCCCTGCTGAAAAGAAACAGAATCGACCTTAGGCAAAACAAACGGCAATATTTTAATCAAATATTCAATCCGCTCATTTGAAGGTAGACTTTCCAGCAGTTGAGGTAAATTCTCTATCTCTTCCGAAATGATCTCCTTTAAAACTTTTCTAATTTCTGAGGTTAATTTATTGCCAGTTCCTTTTTGGCGACCTCCAAATCTTTGATGCCCTTCTTCAAATGCCATACTATCTCATACTATTATAGTGTGTTCAATACTACTTGGGGAGATGAATACCTGTAAATCTTAGCTTTATTCAAAACAGTTACAGGAACCTCAACATCTATTAAGTGCCGTAAATCAAAGAGTTTCTTAGAATCCTCAATAAATTGTTTCGAGAATAAAACATTAGGGGGAGCAGAAGTCCTTTCGATTATTCGGAAGGACTTTTTTGTTTTTAAATACCTTGTGGGATTAACTGAGTTTCTTGAACGTCCAGCCTATCTGCGTAAAATGATTTAGCAATCGGGGCAAAACATATTTCATGTTTTTTTCTGCTTTATCGCTATCGTGAAATACTATAATATTTCCTTTTTCTGTGTTTTGTACTACATTGTTTAAGCACTCTTCGGGCAATAATCTGCTATCGAAATCACCACTGATCACACTCCACATCACTATTTTGAAATCTTTCTTCACCTTTCTGATTTGCGAAGGTTTTATTTTACCGTAAGGCGGACGAAATAAATTACTATCGATTTTTTTGGCGGCTTCCTGAATGCTTTCTAAATATTCTTTGTTCATGGTTTTCCAACCATTGTTATGACTTTGAGTATGATTACCAATAGCATGACCACGTTTGATAATCTCTTGATATATTTCAGGATATAAATCTACATTTTTACCTATACAGAAAAAGGTGGCTTTTGCTTTAAATTGATCAAGCATATCAAGAACCCAAGGGGTGATGATGGGGTGCGGACCATCATCAAAAGTGATAAACAATTCCTTTTCTTTGGTTCTAATTCTCCAAAGTAAAGAAGGATAAACCTTTCTCAACAATGATGGATTCTTTACCAGGTACATAGCTTATTACTCAATACTAAAATTTGAATGCTGAAAAACATCAGCATTCAAAATTACTAGTGTTCTTTAATTTTCTTTTCTAATTCCTTTATAAACTTATCGTCTAGTTTATATTCAACAGCCAACTTCATTAAATCTGATATCCTTTGGTTGGTGTACCCTAATCGGCTATCTGCAGGGTATCTGTCGAAAGAAGAATGCGGTTTCGCTTTACTCATCATTCTGAAATAATAATGCTCTTCAAAGAAGCTGTTTTTTACCACATTCAAAATTTTCATCGCCTTGTCTTTTTTCCCCAATTGTAAATACCCCACTGCCACTTCCGTCATATATCTATCATCCCAATGAAAGTTTTTATCAGGCAACATCATTACAATTTTATCGAGCACTTTTTCTGCGGAATCCTTTTTATTTTCAATGATTAACTGAGCTGCTAATCCCTGAAGTACCGATCCTAAGTGATACGACAAGTTGTAGTTTTGCTCATCAATATAAATGCTGGTATCCTGTAAATTACCCCATTCAAATTTCTTCATTACATTTTCGTACAACACGCTTGAATTGGTAGTTCCGTAATCTCCTCTTTGTTGAGCTATTGAATTATTTGCAGCAATAGGAGTCAGGCGATAAGCCAATCCTTCTTTTCTGAAATAATTTTGTAAACCAAAGAAATTTTCTGTTCCTACAGTTGAAGAAAAATAAATCGGGCGCTTCCAATCATTGGTAGCCAATAGATCCAACACCATTAATTTACTTTTGTAAATACTTCCACCCGACAATTCAAATTGAATTTCTTTAGGAATCATATGCATTTGATCTTTGGAAACTGTACCATTTGCTAAAACAGCTGCAGAATCTACTTTCAATCGAATTTTTTTGGTGGTGATAAACTCTGTTCCTTTATCATCCGGATTGTCTTTGAATTTAGTTAATGGATCATCACTTCCAATCAACTTCATCAACACATCAATATCCACTCCATTGTTCCAGTAGTTTTGCCAAACACCCATTACATTTTTAGGTGTAAATTGTTCTAATCGTGTTCTATGACCTTCATCCGTTGGATTCAAAATATAAACTACATCACGATTTCTTTCTCTGTATTGATCGGGTGTTAAAGAAAAAGGAACAGGATCGCTATCGTAAGCTTTTCTTTTCATTTGATCGATATACCATGCAGTATTCAATAAAGATAAATTCACCACACGAACATCGGTTCTATAACCTTCCACTTCTTGCACATACCACAATGGGAAAGTATCGTTATCACCATTTGTAAAAATGATGGCATTTTTAGCACACGATTGTAAATAACATTTTGCAATATCACGAGCTGAAGTTCTGTTTGAACGATCGTGATCATCCCAGTTATTGGCAGCCAATGAATAAGGAACATATAAAGTGATTCCTAAAGTTAAAACTGCTTTAACATTTTCGTTGCTGGTATATTGTCCGATCAACATACAAACCACGGGAACTACAGCCACCACTGCGCCAATAAACAACATGGAATAGGATATCACTAACACATCACTATTATCGCCACCAAACAGCAATAAAAATAATCCCATAGCTACCAAAAGAACACCACCATACACCACATTTTTAGAATCGTTTTCTTCCAACTTCGCAGCAAAAGGCAATGAGGATTTATTTTCTGCAAATTTTTTCATGAAATGAAACAGCGCATGAACTCCCAAACCAATCCAAACAGCAAAGGCATAAAACGAACCTACATAAGCATAGTCACGCTCTCTGGGCTGAAGCGGCGGCTGATTCAAATAAATAATAATGGCAATACCTGTCATGAAAAACATCAAAAACACAATAAACCCATCTTTCACACTTCTGCTGAATTGATAGATTACACCTATGATTCCTAAAATAAAGGGTAAGAAATAATACACATTTCTTCCTTTATTTTCCTTCAGGTTAGTGGGCACATAATCTTTTGATCCTACGTGTTCTTCATCAATGAATTCCAAACCTGAAATCCAGTTTCCATACATCGCTTCATTCAAATTGCTCGCTTGCAAATCATTTTGGCGACCGGCAAAATTCCACATGAAATAGCGCCAGTACATAAAGTTGAACTGATACCTGGCAAAAAATTCTGCATCATCCCTAAAGGTGGGTAAATTCACTGTAATCTCGCGATCATTATCTACCTCAACATCTACTTTCTTCCCTCTTCTTTCTTTCTTAAAATCTAACCAGTTGTTGTAACAATCTCTGTGACGGCCTTCTGTACTGTACATTCTAGGGAAAAACTTTTGCACCTTGGGATGGAAATTATATCCTTTCTTTTTACCATCATCGGCCAACAAATATTGTGTTTTTCCTTCTTCGTTATTTACATCTTTATAGTAAACTTCATCTTCATCAATGTAAGGTTCAGACGGATCTAAAATGGGGTATCCTTTTTCATCAACAGAATTAAATGTTTGGCCATAAAACAAAGGTCGATCACCATATTGCTCACGATTCAAATAAGGCAATAAACCAAATACATTTTCAGGATTATTTTCATCCATTGGAGTGTTCGCTGCAGAACGAATTACAATCAATAGGAAAGAAGAATATCCAATTAAAATTACAGCTACACAAACAATACCGGTGTGTAATAAATAATATGCCTTTTTACGTGCATACCTAACACCCAACACGATACCCACAAAAACAGCCAGCACAAAAAATATTACGCCTGAATTGAATGGTAAATGGAAAGAATTAACAAACAACAATTCGAAATCCCGCATTATTTTAATGAAGCTTTGAATAATTCCATATTGTACAAAAGCCAATATACCTACACTAATAACACCGGCTTTAATAAAACCCATAGGGGTTACTTCATCAGATTTTCTGAAGTAATAAACATAAACCAATGCCGGAATGGAAAGGAGGTTCAATAAATGGACACCTATCGACAAGCCCATCAAATAAGCAATCAATATCAAATAACGATTGGCATACTTTTCATCTGCTAGGGCATCCCATTTTAAAATCAACCAAAACACAATGGCCGTAAAAAATAAAGAAGATGCATAAACCTCTCCCTCTACTGCAGAAAACCAAACGGTATCAGTAAAGGTGTAAGCCACTGCACCTACAAAACCACTTACCATGATGGCCAAAATATTCCCTTTTGTTAACTCTGTTTTGTTTTGTTGCGTTAATTTCTTTGCTAAAGCTGTAGTAGTCCAAAACAAAAACATCATTGCAAAAGCAGTACTCAATGCAGAGAAAATATTAACCCAATAAGCAACCTGTGAAGTATCATCTCCTGCCAACAATCCAAAAGCACGTGCAATCAACATCCAAAAAGGAGCTCCCGGAGGGTGACCCACTTCCATTTTAAACGCACTGGCGATGAACTCACCACAATCCCAAAAACTTGCAGTTGGCTCAACAGTAGAGCAGTAAACATAAGCAGCGATGGCAAAAACAATCCATCCGGTAATGTTGTTATACTTTTTATAAAGACTTTCCATGAAATAAATGTTCAAAGTTTAATGTCCAAAGTTCAATGTTAGCTTTTGAATGATTGAATTAATAAATCACCCAATTTACTCCCGCGAATTTAGTAAAATAATGGGCTTATAAAAATTTGAAAGTGCTTAAATGTGCTTACTTAGAATTAACACGAAGTAGAAATTCTGGCTGGAAAGTTTGTGTTTAATGCCAAAAAAACTAAATTTGCACTTCGTTTTTTACAATAGACCCATGGTGTAATGGTAGCACTGCACATTTTGGTTGTGTATGTCTAGGTTCGAGTCCTGGTGGGTTTACACAAAACCGCCCCGAAAATTTCGGGGCGGTTTTTTTGTTTTACAATCCCTTTAAAAACTTATCTAATTCTTCTTTATTCAATAAACTCCCTTTCTCTACATAAGGAAATATCTCACTGTATTTCACATATTTACTCATGGTGATTCTTCTGTTGATATGCTCTCTTCTAATATCTTCCGGATCATTCAACCCTGCTGCTGCGGTTAATTCCACAAAGCTGTGAAGAGTGGCTTCATGGAAATTGGCTACTCTTTGTGATTTATCAGGAACATCTAATCCTTTAATTAAATTTTTATTTTGGGTGGCAACTCCCACCGGACAAGTATTGGTATTGCATTGTAAAGCCTGAATACAACCAATAGCCATCATCATTCCGCGCGCGCTATTCACCAAATCCGCACCCAATGCAATAGCTCTTGCAATATCAAAACCTGTAATGATTTTACCCGATGCAATAATTTTTATGTCTTTTTTTAAATCTAATCCTGTAAGTACATTCGCTACAAAAGCCACCGCATCACGCATAGGCATACCTAAGGAATTTGAAAACTCCATGGGCGCAGCTCCAGTTCCTCCTTCTCCTCCATCAACCGTAATAAAATCGGGCTTAATTCCCGTTTCTATCATTGCTTCACAGATATCTGTAAATTCTCTTTTTTTACCAATACATAATTTAAATCCAACGGGTTTTCCTCCACTCAGTACTCTAACCTTTTTAATAAAAAGCAAAAGTTCTTTAGGGTTGCTAAATGCACTATGAGAAGAAGGTGAATGTATGTCTTTAAAAGGCTCAACCCCTCTTATTTTGGCAATTTCAGGAGTGTTTTTAGATGCCGGCAACAATCCGCCATGACCAGGTTTAGCCCCTTGAGAAATTTTAATTTCAACCATTTTTACCTGAGGTAAAATTGCCCTCTTTTGAAATTCGGCATCATTGAAATTGCCCTCTTTATCTCGTGCACCAAAATACCCTGTTCCAATTTGCCAAATTACATCTCCACCCAACAAATGGTACTCACTCAAACCTCCCTCACCTGTGTTTTGAGCAAATTTGTTTTTTTTCGCCCCTAAATTAAGTGCCGAAACCGCAGCATAACTCAGCGCCCCATAACTCATGGCCGAAACATTTAATAAACTGGCTAAATAAGGTTGTTTACAATCAGGACCACCCACTAAAACACGTGGCTGTTTTTGATAATATTTAGAAGGTTTAGCATAAATAGAATGATCCATCCATTCATAACCTGCCGCATAAACATCCATTTGAGTTCCGAAAGGGGTTGAGTCGTTTACTTTCTTCGCTCTGCGATAAACCATACTCCTCAACAAACGATTGAAAGGCTTTCCTTCGGTATCGGTTTCTACAAAATATTGCATCATTTCCGGACGAATGGCTTCTAACATATAACGGAAATTCCCAATCACTGGAAAATTTCTTTTGATCGCATGCTTCTTCTGCGACATATCCCGAATACCCACTAAAATCAATGGCCCAAACAAAATCATACTATACCACACTGGTGCCCAGAAAAAACCAATAATAGCTACGATAGAAAAAATGACAATACTGATATAAATAAAAATTGATCTAACATTCATAGTCTGATATTTAAACCCTTTGTACTTAACACTTGATTAAAAGTTTTGAAATCAACAAAATTCCAAAAAATTGTTGCTGATCGCTGCGAGTGAAAATAAAAAAAACTTTTTCAGTTTGCACTACAAGTCTCCCCCTTCTAATGAAATATCTTTCAACATATTTTTTTATACTTTTACTCACATAGTAAATGAATCATTCAACATCCATATTATTAGAAGTAAAAAACCTTGAAGTTAAATTTTCAAGTGGCAACGATATTTTCACTGCAGTGAAAGGAATTAGTTTTCATTTGAATCAAGGTGAAACTTTAAGCATTGTAGGTGAATCAGGATCGGGAAAATCAGTTACCTCCCTGTCCATCATGCAGTTAATTCCTTCTCCCCCAGGTAAAATTACTGGTGGTGAAATCAATTATTTTGGAAGAGAAGAAAAAATCAATTTGCTTTCTTTAAATGAGCACAACATGCGCAGTTTTAGAGGAAAAGATATTGCGATGATTTTTCAGGAACCTATGACTTCCTTAAATCCTGTTTTTACTTGTGGAGATCAAATATTAGAAGCCATCTTATTGCATCAGAAATGCTCAAAAAAAGAAGCTAAAATAAAAGCGATTGAATTATTTAATGAAGTTCAATTGCCCCGGCCGGAAAGCATTTTCGAAGCTTATCCTCATCAGCTCTCTGGCGGACAAAAACAAAGGGTAATGATCGCCATGGCCCTGTCGTGTGAACCCTCCATTTTAATTGCCGATGAACCCACTACCGCTTTAGATGTTACTGTTCAAAAAACCATTCTTCAACTATTAAAAACCATTCAGCAAAAACGCCAAATGGGAATTATTTTCATTACCCATGATTTAGGCGTAGTGGCTGAAATTTCAGATCGCGCTTTGGTCATGCAAAATGGATCTGTTGTGGAAGAAGGAAGTGTTGTTGACTTATTTAAAAATCCCAAACACCCTTATACCAAAGGACTATTAGCTTGCCGACCACCTCTTGATAAAAGATATATTCATTTGCCAACAGTGAGTGACTTCTTACAAAACGAAAATGTTTTTCAACCTGTTGAAATCACCAAAAATGATAGAGAACAAAACCACACAGAGCTCTATAGTAGTGACCCTGTTTTAGAAGTAAAAAATTTAAAAACCCATTTCCCCCTAAAGAAAAATATTTTCGGAAAAACTACTGCATGGGTGAAAGCCGTAGATGATGTTTCTTTCAAGGTTTATAAAGGAGAAACACTCGGATTAGTGGGTGAATCAGGTTGCGGAAAAACCACCATTGGAAGAAGTATTGTTCAGCTGGTAAATTCCATTTCGGGAGAAATTAATTATAAAGGACAACAATTATTTGAATTAAAAACAGAAGAGTTAAGATTAATTCGCAAAAAAATACAAATCATTTTTCAAGATCCCTATTCTTCACTCAATCCTAGAATCCCTATTGGTAAAGCGATTCAAGAACCAATGAATGTTCATGGTATTCTAAATACCGAAAAAGAAAGAAAAGAGTATGTAATCAACTTACTCGAAAAAGTGAGCCTGAAACCAGAACATTTTTATCGTTATCCGCATGAGTTTTCAGGTGGTCAGCGACAAAGAATTTGTATCGCACGAGCTTTAGCAGTACAACCCGAATTTATTATTTGCGATGAATCTGTATCATCATTAGATGTTTCCGTACAAGCCCAAGTGCTCAATCTTTTAAATGATTTAAAAAGTGAATTTCAACTCACTTATATTTTTATTTCTCATGATTTATCGGTGGTAAAATTCATGTGCGACAGAATGATAGTAATGAACAAATCAGGGAAAATTGAACAGATGGATGAAGCTGATGCGGTTTATGCTAATCCTCAAACCGAGTACACAAAAACTTTAATAGATTCCATTCCTAAAGGATTTTAATTACATTTATACTCAAAATAAAATTTATGGAAAATATTTTCGCAATCGCAGCAATAGTAGTCGTTTTACTAACTTTATTTTTATCATTCATTACTGTTCAACAAGGAACCGTTGCTGTTATTACTGTCTTCGGAAAGTACAGAAGAATTATGACCGCAGGGTTGAATTTCAAAATTCCCTTTATTGAAACTGTTTTCAAAAGAGTATCGGTACAAAACCGCTCCGTAGAGTTAGAATTTCAGGCCACTACTATAGATCAGGCAAATGTATATTTCAAAGCGATGTTGTTGTATGCAGTGTTCAATCCGAATGAAGAAACCATCAAAAATGTAGCTTTCAAATTCGTTGACGATAGAAGTTTAATGCAAGCCTTGGTGAGAACTATCGAAGGTTCTATCAGAGGTTTTGTAGCAACCAAAAAACAAGCGGAAGTTCTTTCTTTAAGAAACGAAATTGTACACGATGTAAAAGAGCAAATCGACAATACTTTGGAAGGTTGGGGATATCACCTCATCGACTTACAATTGAACGACATTACTTTCGACGATGCGATTATGAAATCGATGGCGCAGGTGGTAGCTTCTAACAACTTAAAAGCTGCGGCGGAAAATGAAGGTCAGGCGTTATTGATCACCAAAACAAAAGCTGCTGAAGCAGAAGGTAACGCAATTAAAATTTCTGCGGAGGCGGAGAAGTTAGCAGCACAATTACGCGGACAAGGAGTGGCGTTATTCCGTCAGGAAGTAGCTAAAGGTATGACCGAGGCGGCAAAAGAAATGCAACAAGCCAACTTAGATACTTCTGTAATTCTGTTTTCTATGTGGACTGAGGCCATCAAACAATTCTCTGAAAATGGTGAAAGCAACGTTATTTTCTTGGATGGTTCTACTGACAATATGCAGAAGACTATGCAACAAATGATGGCGATGAACACGTTGATGGCGCCGAAGAAGTAAAAGATCACCTAGTACGTCCTTGCGAGATTTTAGTACCCAAAAATGAAGCAATCTTATAGTATTTTTAATTTCAATTGCCGTCGGTTTTAACCGACGGATTTGATTGTTTTCATAATAAGGCTTTAGCCGAACAATATTTTTTGGCTAAAGCCCTGTATGTGTTCTTTTTTCCGTCGGTTAAAACCGACGGCAATTTACTGGAAGTTTTTGATGAATGAGATTGCTTCATTTTTGGGTACTAAAATCTCGCAAGGACGAGCTGGGGACTACTCCGCATTCCTAAACAAATGCTGCACTAAATCCTGTGCCTTTCCAACTCTCACAATCTTAATATTCTTTCCTTTCAAAGAATCTTCATCATTGTACTTAGAAAGAAAAATAGTTTTGAATCCCATTTTCTCTGCTTCTTTGATGCGCGCGCCGACATTGCGCACCGAGCGAATTTCTCCTGATAACCCTATCTCTCCTGCGAAGCAATAAGTAGATGGAATAGGAATATCAACTCCTGAAGAAAGAATCGCTGCAACAATGGAAAGATCTATTCCTGTGTCTTCGGGTTTGATTCCTCCCGTGATATTTAAGAAAACGTCTTTGAGTTGAATTTTAAATCCGCATCTTTTTTCTAATACTGCCAACAGCATGTTTAAACGACGTGTGTCAAAACCTGTTGCAGAGCGCTGCGGAGTTCCATAAGCCGCTGTACTTACCAAAGCCTGGGTTTCTATCAATAACGGACGAATCCCCTCCATAGAAGCAGAAATAGCAATGCCGCTTAAGTTCTCTTCATTTTGTGAAAGCAAAATAGATGATGGATTTTCTACCACTTTCAATCCGTATTCTTCCATTTGGTAAATCCCCATTTCATTCGATGGTCCGAAACGGTTTTTAGAACTTCTGATGATTCTGTAAATATGATTTCTATCGCCTTCGAAAGTAAGCACCACATCTACCATGTGTTCTAATACTTTCGGACCGGCAATTTGTCCGTCTTTAGTGATGTGCCCTATTAAGAAAGTTGGAATATTTCTTCTTTTCGCAATCAAAGTAATATCGTTCGCACATTCTCTAATCTGACTCACCGTACCTGGCGCAGAATCTAACTTTGAGGTTTGTAAGGTTTGAATAGAATCGATAATCAATAACTCGGGTTCTTGCTTTTGAATATGCTCTAATATTCTCTCCACATTGGTTTCGGGAAGAATATAAATGTGTTCATTTACTTTTTGTAGTCGGTCGGCACGTGATTTAATTTGTTGCGGACTTTCCTCTCCTGATACATACAATACTTTTTTACCTGGAAATTGAAGTGCAATTTGCAGCATCAATGTTGATTTGCCAATGCCAGGTTCTCCGGTAAAAAGAATCACAGAGCCAGAAACCAAACCATCCCCCAACACGCGGTTGAGCTCGGTATCTTTTAAAATAATTCTTTCTTTACTGAGTGGTTGTACTTCATGCAAGAGCGTAGGCTCTAAGGCTACAATGCCCGGAATAGAAGTGTTTTGTATTTTATTGCTGCTGGTAATTTCTTCCTGGTAAGTGTTCCATTCTCCGCAGGCGGTACATCTTCCCAACCATTTGGCAGATTGGTTTCCGCAAGAGGTACAAACAAATACCGACTTGAGTTTAGCCATTGATTATTGCTTCTCGAATTCATAGTAAATCATCCCGTCTTCCTGGCGCAATAAAACCAATGAAGTTGAATTCAGTTTTTCTATTTTGAACTCTCCTTTAAAATAATCTTTTCCTGCTTGGGAGGCATCTGGTCCCGAAATAGCAATTTTACTAGAACTTTTCATTTCATAGGTACCGGAATTTTGAACAAGACTGGTATCTGGATAGTCATAACTTCTGGATACGTCTGTTTCAGTAAATATCCAAACTTCATTGTAATCTTTTGCCGGCACTTCAATTAATTTCCATTTACCCACTAACTTTTGGTGAACCTCCTCTTTGCAAGAAAAAAATGTTGTTGCTAACAAAAAAAACAACCCAATATTTAATAACTTTCTCATAGTCTAATTTTTAGTAAAAATATAAATTAAAACGTATTATTTGCTTTTAACAAATTCATAATACAACATTCCATCTTCTTGTCGCACCAGAATCATTTGATCATTATTCAGTTCCAATATATCAAAATTACCTTTAAAATACTCCCCCCCAACCTTCGTTGTGTTTGGACCGGAAATAATAATGGCGTTGTTCTTTAACGTATATTTTCCCCACAGGGTTGTATCAATTTGCAAACCATTGCGAACAATACAATAAACACTGTCTTCATCAAATCTCCAATAGCTGGTATCATCGAACAATGCTGGCTTGGTAACAGAGACGTATTGCCATTCTCCCATTATTTTGTTTTTATGTTCTCTCTGACAAGAGCATAAAATCAGGGAAAACAAAAACACTATAGCTAAGGCCACCCTCATTTGATTTACTTTTCCGATTTAATTTTATTGATAATATTGGTTGACGAAAAACCTTCTACAAAACTTAAGGGAAGAACCTGACCTCCATTTTCTATCACATGCTTTGCCCCAACAATATTTTCAATCTTATAATCTCCTCCTTTTACTAAAATATTAGGGGTAATGGTTGTAATTAAATTTTCTGGTGTTTCCTCCTCAAACAAAACTACCAAATCCACAAAAAATAAGGAAGCCAACATTAAAGCTCGTGAATTTTCATTATTTATTGGCCTGTTTTCTCCCTTCAATATTTTAACAGAAACATCAGCATTCAAACCAACCACCAACTTATTTCCCAGTTCCCACGCCTCACTCAAATATTTTAAATGACCACTGTGTAAAATATCAAAGCAGCCATTAGTAAAAACTACTTTTAAATCTTGCTTTTTCCAAAGATCGATAAGCTTTTTAGCTTCCTCTTTAGAAACTATCTTGCCTTCAATCTTTTCAAAAGCCTTGTTCACAATGCTTATTTTACTTGATTTGTGTTCGTATCGGGAAAAATGATAGTAGGTTTAAAATTCTTTGCTTCTTCAAATTCCATAGAAGCATAGGCTATAATAATTACGATATCCCCAACCACTGCCTTTCTAGCCGCAGGACCATTTAAACAAACCTCTCCCGATCCGCGTTTGCCTTTAATAACATAAGTCTCTAATCGTTCACCATTATTAATATTCACCACTTGAACTTTCTCCCCCTCAATGATATTTGATGCTTCCATCAAATTCTCATCAATAGTAATACTCCCAATGTAGTTTACATCAGCCTGAGTAAGCTTAACACGGTGTATTTTCGACTTAAGAACCTCTATATACATGGGACGAAATTAATAATTAATAATAATATTATCGATTAATCGTACTTTTCCTGCAAAGGCGGCTACACAAACCACTACAGTTTTATGTGAAATCACGTCGATAGTTTGAAGTGTTTCTGAATCTATCACTTCTAAATACTCCAGATCTAAACCTGAATTAAAAAACTTTTCTATAGCTAATTTTTTAAGCGTATTCACCTCTTTTTCCTGAATACTTTTTTCTTCTATAAAACGCAAAGCAGCGGAGATATTGAGCGATAATTGCTTTTGCTCCTCTGATAAACGAGCATTTCGCGAACTCATTGCCAAACCATCTTGTTCCCGTAAAGTAGCGCAAGCAACAATTTCTATCTCTGGAAATTTTTGTTTCGCCAATTCCTTCACGATGGCCAATTGCTGAAAATCTTTTTGTCCGAAATACGCTTTATTGGGTTTAACTTTCTCAAATAACAACGACACAATATTCACCACTCCTTTAAAATGTCCGGGTCGGAATTTGCCTTCCAATAAGTTATCGATACCCTTCAAATCAATATTTACATTCATGATTTCATTTACAAAATCATTCTCCGGGGCAAAAACAATGTCACATTTCACACTCTCCAGCAAAGCAAAATCAGCAGTTTCATTTCGCGGATACAATTCAAAATCCTCTGCGTTGTTAAACTGTGTAGGGTTTACAAAAATGCTGCATACCACCACATCGTTATTTTCTTTAGCTCTGCGAATCAATGAGAGATGTCCCTCATGCAAAAACCCCATAGTGGGCACAAAACCAATACGCTTACCTCCGGCACGAAATACCGAAGCAATTGTTTCCATCTCTTTATGATTCCTTATTACATGCATAATTCAAAGCAAAAAGCCGTCAAAGGTAAGATAAACTTGAATATCCGCTATATTTTATTAACTTTGCAACATAATTTACGGCCAGCAATCTATTGCAGAAGGTAAGTTGAAAACTATCAAATGAAGAAACCAAGAGTTTTATTTGTATCGCAGGAAATGATCCCTTATCATGAGGAATCAGAAATTGCAAACATTGCAAGATACCTGCCTCAGGGAATTCAGGCAAAAGGCAAAGAAATTAGGGCATTTATGCCAAAATTTGGATGTATTAACGAGCGTAGAAATCAATTGCATGAGGTAATACGCTTATCGGGAATGAACCTGATTATTGATGATTCTGATCATCCTTTGATTATTAAAGTAGCTTCGATTCAACCCGCAAGAATGCAGGTATATTTCATTGATAACGATGAATATTTTGGTAGAAAATATGGCTTGAAAGACAAAGCCAATAAGTTCTATGCCGACAATGACGAGCGTTCTATTTTCTATTGCAGAGGCGTTTTAGAAACAGTTAAAAAATTAGGATGGGCGCCAGATATTATCCACTGTCATGGTTGGATGACGGCACTAATTCCATTATATATCAAAAAAGTATTCAACGAGGATCCTATTTTCGAAAATTCGAAAGTGGTTTACTCTGTTTACAACGAAGGATTTAGTAAAACACTTGACAAACGCTATTCTCAAAAAGCAGTTATTGACGGTGTAAACATTAAAAACCTTAAAGCAGCTGAAAAACCGGATTTCGAGAGCATTAATAAATTGGCTATCGAATGGAGCGACGGTGTTATTAAAGGAAGTGAGAAAATTGATGCCGAAATGGACAAGCACATCAACTCATTGAAAAAGAAAAAACCAGTTCTGGAATACTTTAATTTAGAAGAATACGTTGAGAAGTACGACGAGTTTTATGACTCGGTATTAGCCGCCGAAGTAAAAAAATAATTGCTAATGAAATTGTTACGTTTCTCCAGTGTTCAAGTCATTTTAATTTTATCTCTTGCTTTTTTCTCCTGTAAAAAAGATTCTAATGTTGGATCGAATTTCATTCCCAACGAAAATAAATTTACGGGGTTATTAGTAGATACTTTAAGTATCAGCGCTTACACTGTAACCAACGATTCTACCATCACGCAAGGAATTAAAAAAGTAATTATTGGTCAGCTTAATGATCAGGAATTCGGTTTAACCGACGGGCAATTTTTCGGACAATTCCTGCTTTCCACCAATAGTGCAAATTTCGGAACCAGTCCGCTGGTTGATTCCGTTGTGCTTTCTTTTTATGTTGATACCATTTATGGCAATTCTCTTCAAACTACCTTTAAAGTATTTGAACTGGATGAAGCCTTTAATGCGGCCAAAACGGTTTATTATTCTACAAATTCACTAGCCTATACCAATGAAATTGGAAATACTTTAGTAAATGCTGATACGGGGACTTTCTCTATTAAATTACAAAATACCTTTGCTCAGAAAATATTAAATGCCACCGGAGATACTTTAGCCAATAACGCCAATTTTCTTAATTTAATAAAAGGCATTAGCATTAAAGCAGAGCAAGCATCGTTGAATAACAATGAAGGAGTTCTTTATACTATTGATCCTTACCACCCCAATACAAAAATCAGAATTTACTACCAAAATGGATCTGGTGCGCAAACTTATGACCTTAAATTAATTAGCGGAACTTCTCGTCACTTCACAAAATATTCTCACGATTATACTTCTACTACTGATTTGCAAAATCAACTGTTGGATCCAACACTAGGCAACAATCGCTTATTTCTGCAATCGTTTGCAGGAACACATTTGAATATTAGTTTTCCAACACTTAAAAAATGGTTTACTGATCATAAGGCTCTATTACATCACGCAGAAATAGTTTTCCCTATTGAAATAGGAAGCACAAGTATTTTCAACGCCCCTAAAGGAGCAATGTTGGTTTATGATTCTGCCAACCTCAACAAGTCATTTAAACGCTTACCTGATCGTTATACTATCTTAAATGCACTTCCAAGTATGGAATCGAACGAAACTTATGGAGGCGCTTTAGAAACCGACAAATACCGTTTCATAATAACTCAGTTTTTACTGAATCAGCTGACAGGTAGCCTCCAGGATCATTTGTTATTGTTCCCCTATGAAAATTCCACCAATATCTCTCCACAGCGTACCATATTGAATGGATCAAAAAATGGTTCTACTCCGTTAAAATTATTGATCTACTATACAAAATAAAAAAATCCCGACTTTCATCGGGATTTGCAATTTCAATAAAATTCTAAATTATTTCGCCTTAGCGTACAATTCAGCAACTTTAGTCCAGTTGATTACATTAAAGAATGCTGCAACATAATCAGGACGACGATTTTGATACTTTAAGTAATAAGCGTGTTCCCATACATCCATTCCTAAAATTGGAGTGCCTTTAACCTCAGCTATATCCATTAAAGGGTTGTCTTGATTAGGAGTTGAACTCACTACTAATTTTCCATCTTTCACGCTTAACCAAGCCCATCCCGATCCAAAACGAGTTGCGCCGGCATTAGAAAATTGCGTTTTGAATTCCTCAAATGATCCAAACGATGCATTAATTGCTTCTGCCAACTCACCAGTAGGTAAACCACCTCCGTTTGGAGACATTACTTCCCAAAATAGATTGTGATTGTAAAAACCTCCGCCATTGTTTCTCACCACGGGAGCAGCCGTAGAGATCGATTTTAAAATCTCTTCGATGCTTTTCGACTCTAACGGGGTTCCGGCTACCGCATTGTTCAAATTGGTAGTATATGCGTTGTGGTGCTTACTATGGTGGATCTCCATTGTTCTAGCGTCAATGTGAGGTTCCAACGCCTCGTAAGCATAAGGTAAATCAGGTAATTTGAATGCCATAATACAGTTGTTTAATGTTTAAAATGTTACGCTTCAAAAATAAGAATTAAGGATTATTATCAAAATTTTGCTTGTGAATTAAAATATTTTATAAATTTGCACCCGTAAGTAAGTTAAACTTTTAAAATGTTGAAAATGAAAAATGTATCTAAATTATTGTTAGGAGCTGCTATCGTAGTTCTTGCTTCTTGTGGTGGCGAAGCTGCTGATGCTTCTGCAAATGCTGATTCTGCTAAAACTGATTCTGCTACTGCTGCTCCAGCTCCAGCTGAAAATCCAGCTCCAGCTCCAGCTGATTCTTCTGCTGATACTTCTAAAACGAAGTAATCCGGCTAACTTCAAGCAAAAAATTAATCCCGGCCTTAGGTCGGGATTTCTTTTTTATACCATTTGATTTTTACTTTGTTGATTTCGCTTTCTCTAAACACTGATCGTTTAAAAGCCTGATGGAATAAAAAGCGGTGTTTCCATATAAACACCTGGCAACGTTTGCTTTTACCTCTTTAGTCATTTCTTTATTTAACACTTCCGATAGATTGTATTTTTTCAGTTTTTCAATTGAAAAAGCATTCAGTTTATCATCTACAGCACCTGAAATAAATGCCTTCTCACTAATTGCTTTCAGTAACGTTTTGTTGCTAACTATAAACCGAATGGCACTCTCCCTGATTACATCATTTTTATAAACTTCCCTCAATTGCTGCCACTTCAAAGTATCGCTTTCAATCACAATATCAGGATAAATACCGCCACCACCATACACTTTTCGTTTCGATTGGGTGTAGTAAACCGTAGAATCTTTTAAGGTATCTAATGAGTAATGACTCATCGCATAAGTTTCGTAATCCAGATCTTTATATGGTTTTTGAATACATCGACCCGAAGGAGTATGATATCTCGACACCGTTAATCTTAGCTGTGAACCATCCGAAAGGTTGAATATTTCCTGTACCAACCCCTTTCCAAAAGAACGGGTTCCTATAATTATTCCTCTGTCGTTATCTTGCATAGCGCCCGCAAAAATCTCACTTGCCGACGCCGATTCATGATCAATCAAAACAACTAGTTTAACTTCTTCAAATCTACCTTCTTTGCTAGCCAACATTTCTCGCTTTTCATGCAAACGATCTTTGGTATAAACTATCATCTCCCCGCTTTTAAGAAACTCATCGGCCAGCTGTGTACAAGTATTTAAGTAGCCACCACCATTGCCGCGCAAATCCATAATTACCTTTTTTACTTTGGGATTATTATAAGGATAGGAACTTTTAAACTCGTCCATAGTATTTCTGGAAAACTCACCAATTTTAAAATAAGCTGTATTTGAATCGAGCATATAAGCAGCATCTACACTATGAATTGGAATTTCGGCACGCGTGATAGTAAAAGAAAGCAATTTACTTTCTCCAGATCTTTTTACAAGGATTTTTACTTTTGATCCTCTTTTGCCTCTTAACTTACCTACTACCTGATCGGTATTGATTTTAATACCTGAAATATTTTCTTTTTCTACTGCTACAATCTGATCACCCGGTTGAATTCCCACCAAATCAGAAGGGCCGTTCTCCAAGGCACGCACTGCCATTACAGTATCTCGAACAATAATAAATTCCAACCCAATTCCTTCGAAACTTCCTTCCAGGGTTTCATTTGCCTTTTCAACTTTAGAAGCGGTAACATAAGCAGAATGAGGATCTAAACGATGTAAAAATCACTAATGCTTTTGCTTACAAATTCTTTCGCATCAACCGAATCAACATAATTTTCTTGCACCAACTGTAAAACCTCTCCTAAGTTTTGTGCTTCACGATAAAGAGAATCTTTGGGATTGAATTCAGCAAAAGAAGAAAAGTTAGAAGAGAAAATATTTTTGCCTAAAAAAATGCCAATCACTAATGTAATGGCAATATATAGGGGAAGGTAATATACTTTTATGAATCCCGATTTCATCCTAATTCAGGAATGTGAGTAACAGCAATGCCAGCCTTTTTTAAAAAAGCAATACCAGCATCATCTTTATAAGCCATCATATAAACCACACGTTTAATGCCTGCTTGTAAAATTAATTTACTGCAATCTTTACAAGGAGAAAGAGTAATGTATAAAGTAGCGTTTTCTCCACTATTGGTAGTTTTGGCTAATTTTAAAATCGCATTAGCCTCTGCATGCAAAACATACCAGTGGGTTTCGTTGTTTTCATTTTCGCAGCAATTATCGAAACCAGAAGGAGTACCGTTATAACCATCACTAATAATTACACCGTTTTTCACAATTAAAGCACCCACTTGTTTTCTGGTGCAATGAGAAAGTTTTGCCCACTCCACTGCCATTTTTAAGTAGGCAATATCATAACGCAATTGCTTTTGTTCGTCTTCGTATGTGAATGAAATACTCATTAAATTCTAGGTATAAATTAAAACAGCGTGAAAGTTTTTGTCGCTTTCGCTCCTTACTCTCACGCTGCTATTGTACCCAGGAAGGGAATCGAACCCCCACGACCGAAGTCGCTAGATTTTGAGTCTAGTGCGTCTACCAATTCCGCCACCTGGGCATCGAATTGGGATGCGAATTTATTCAAAAATTCCTACAATCAAAATATTTTAATATCTTTGCCCTCCCTGTTAAAAAACCCTCTTTATTGAAGGTCAGGTAATTAAGTTTAAAATGGCGAGACCAATAAAAATATTTTCCGGTAGAAATACCGAAACCTTGGCGAAAAAAATTGCTGAAAAGATAGGTACTCCGCTAGGAAATGTGTTGTTCTTTGAATTTAGTGATGGTGAATTTCAACCTTCTTTTGAAGAGACTGTTCGCGGGCAAGATGTGTTTATTATTCAATCAACTACACCTCCTACCGACAATCTTTTTGAGGTTTTGCAAATGGTTGATGCTGCAAAAAGGGCTTCGGCACATGAAATTGTTGCTGTAATGCCCTACTTCGGTTATGCTCGTCAGGATAGAAAAGATCGTCCACGTGTTTCAATAGGATCTAAATTAGTTGCTAATTTATTGAGTGCTGCAGGGGTTACCCGCATCATGACGATGGATTTACATGCTGATCAGATTCAAGGTTTTTTTGAAGTTCCGGTGGATCACTTATATGGTTCAACGATCTTTATGCCTTATTTGAAATCTTTGAAATTAGAAAACATGGTAATTGCTGCTCCTGATACAGGAGGAACAAAAAGAGCAAATGCCTATGCAAAATACTTTGATGTTGATTTCGCAATTTGTTATAAGCAAAGAGAGAAACCAAATCAAGTAGCAAATATGACAGTGATTGGTGATGTGAAAGGGAAAAATGTAGTTCTGGTGGATGATATGTGCGATACTGCGGGGACTTTAACAAAAGCGGCTGCCTTAATGATAGAGGCAGGAGCAACCAGTGTAAGAGCATTGTGTACACATGCAGTTCTTTCTGGTAAGGCTTATGAAACCATCGAAAAATCTGTGTTAACAGAATTAGTTGTAACCGACACGATTCCTTTAAAAAAGGAAAGTGCCAAAATAAAAGTTTTATCGGTTGCTGATTTATTTGGGAAGGTGATTCAAAATGCAAACACCTACAATTCTATCAGTGCCCATTTTATTGTTTGATTTAAATTTAGAGAGTCATGAAATCAGTAGAGATTACAGGAAAAGTTAGAGCTTTGGATGTTACTAAAGCCCAATTAAAAGCAACGCGTAATGCAGAACAAGTACCCTGTGTACTTTATGGCGGTGAAAAACCAGTTCATTTTAGCGCTGACTTAAGCTCATTTAAAGCTTTGATTTATAGCCCAGAGTCTTATCTAGTAAACTTAGATATCGACGGACAAAAATGTCAGGCTGTTCTTCAAGACAGTCAATACCACCCATTAACAGATGCTTTATTGCACGTTGACTTCATGCAGGTTTTCGAAAATAAAGCTGTAGTGATTGATGTTCCTGTTAAAGTTACGGGTACTTCCCCAGGTGTATTAGCTGGTGGAAAATTGCAAGTGAAATTGAAAAGATTGAAAGTTAAAGCTCTTCCTAAAAATTTACCAGATAACGTTGTTGTTGATATCAGCGGTGTTGAATTAGGTAAATCTGTGAAGGTTGAAGCATTAACTACTTCTAGCTTTGAGTTTGTTACTTCAGCAAATGCAGTAGTAGTGGCAGTTAGAGTAACCAGAGCTTCTGCTCAGGAAGAAGCAGCAGCTAAAGCAGCAGCAACAGCTCCGGCAGCTAAAGGTGCAGCAGCTCCAGCGGCAGCGGCAAAAGCTCCAGCAGCAAAAAAATAATTCTTGAATAAAGAATGAAATACCTCATTGCCGGACTCGGAAATATTGGTAAAGAATACGAAGAGACCCGTCATAATATAGGATTTAAAATATTGGATGCACTTGCAAGTGCATCCAATGTTGTTTTTAGCACTGATCGATATGGCGATATCGCCACCCTAAAACACAAAGGCAGAACTTACATTTTGCTTAAGCCCAGCACTTACATGAACCTTAGCGGGAATGCTGTTCGCTATTGGATGCAAAAAGAAAATATTCCTCTCGAAAGAACTTTAATTATAGCCGATGATCTCGCGCTTCCATTTGGTAAATTGCGTATTCGCACCAGCGGAAGTGATGGCGGACACAATGGTTTCAAACACATCAATGAAATTTTAGGACATAACAATTATCCACGCTTGCGCTTTGGTATCGCTGCTGAATTCAGTAAAGGACAACAGGTAGATTATGTTTTAGGTGAATGGAACAAAGAAGAAAAAGAAAAACTCAATGAGCGTATTGAAATTGCCTCAAAAGCTGTGTTGGCTTTTGGGTTAATTGAAATTGGAAAAGTAATGAGTGAGTTTAATTCGAAATAATTAATTGGTTAATTTAATATAGTTAAAATCAATATAAGTCAAAAACAAAATCCCCGTTGATTTTCATCAACGGGGATTTTTCATTTATCTGTTTTACTTACGCTAAAACTTCTTCTTTCAAGATACCTTTTGCTACCAAATATTCAGCAATTTGAACCGCGTTGGTTGCAGCACCTTTTCTGAGGTTATCGGCAACAACCCAAAGATTTAAAGTTTTAGGCTGAGTTTCGTCGCGACGAATTCTACCTACAAATACTTCATCTTTGTTGTGCGCATCTTTTGGCATTGGATAATCGAATTTAGAATTGTCGTTTTTCACAATCACTCCTTTTGTTTTTTTCAAAATCTCAATAGCCTCATTCAAATCATATTCGTTTTCAAACTCAACGTTAACGCTTTCGCTGTGTCCGCCCATTACTGGTATACGAACTGCAGTTGCAGTAACTTTGATGTTCTCATCACCAAATATTTTAACGGTCTCTTTCACCATTTTCATTTCTTCTTTGGTGTATCCGTTTTCGGTAAACACATCGATATGAGGCAGAACGTTTAAGTCGATACGGTGTGCGTAAGCCATTTCACCTTCGATACCGTTACGCTCATTCATCATTTGAGTAACCGCTTTAACACCTGTTCCCGTAACCGATTGATAAGTAGAAACAACGATTCTTTTGATTTTGTATTTTTTATGCAAGTCGGCCAAAGCCACTACCATTTGAATAGTAGAGCAATTCGGATTCGCAATAATTTTATCATTTGCAGTTAAAATGTTTGCATTGATTTCTGGCACACACAAAACTTTAGTAGGATCCATTCTCCATGCAGAAGAGTTGTCGATTACAGTAATCCCTGCTGCTGCAAATTTAGGAGCGTACTCAGTAGAAGTACCACCACCCGCAGAGAAAATAGCTACCTGAGGTTTCATAGCAATAGCATCATCCATGCTCACAATCTTATAGTTCTTTCCCTTGAAAGCTAATTCCTTACCTACAGATTTGGCACTTGCAACAGGAATAAATTCTGTTACCGGGAAGTTTCTTTCTTCAAGAACTTTGATCATTTGAGAGCCTACTAATCCAGTCGCTCCAACTACTGCTACTTTCATACTTTTTTAATTTAAGTTTAAAATTGGACGACGAAATTACTATTTTTATGGCGAATTCAGGAAAAATTTCGCTGACTTCTGTGAAATCTCTACGATTTTGCATTAACGCTAACTAAACATAATTTAATGAAATCACTATTTATCTCTGTGATGGCTATGCTGTCATCTGTAGCCTTCGGCCAGTTCAATGAAGATTTTTCTTCTTCTCTTTCTAAATGGAAAGGTGACACCAATGAATTTGTAATTAATGCGAATCAACAACTGCAAAGTAACGCAACAGGGGCAGGAACTTCTTGGGTAAGTGCGCCTTATCATTTGCAAAATGATTTTTCTTTTCAACTATGGTTGAGCATGGCTTTTTCTCCTTCAACAACCAATTATTTAAAGTTTTATTTGTTTGCCGATCATGTGCAAATGGATAGTATTCAAGAGGGGGTTTATTGTAAGATTGGTAAATCGGGAACTACCGATTCTTACGATTTTTATCTGCAAAAAAAAGGAAAAAAAGATTCATTAGTACTCTCTGCTCCACCAGGCTGGGCAGGAGCTTCTAATAATAAAGCAAGTATTAAAATTCTACCATTTAACAATCAATGGATTGTTTCTATTGACCCTCTTGGCGAGGAAAATTTTGAAACAGTAGATACTATTCCTCAATATTTTTCAGGAAACGGATATTTCGGAATTTGTTGTAAATACAGTACTTCCAACGCGAAGAAATTTTTCTTCGATGAAATCATCATCGATAAGTATGTGCCCGATACTTTCGTTGCAAAATATGGCGATATACTGATTAGTGAAATTATGTGCGATCCCGATCCTGTTATTGCTTTGCCCAATCAGGAATATCTGGAATTGTACAATAATAGTGATGTTGTAATCAGCCTAAAATCGTGGACACTAAGCGTAAATGGAAGCACTTATACTTTCCCTAAAATTCTTTTGCAACCAAAGGAATATTATGTTCTAAACAATACTCCAACATTATTGAATGAAGGGGCTGAAATTATTTTAACTTCTAATAAAGACGAAATAATTCATAGTATAAATTATTCCGATAAATGGTATCAGGATCCATTTAAAGAAGAAGGTGGTTGGAGCTTGGAAATGATGGATGTAACACATTATTGCTTAGGTAAAGAAAACTGGAAAGCCTCAAATTCTTTGGTGGGAGGAACTCCTGGAAAAGTGAATTCTATTCAACAAATAATTATAGATGAAACCGCTCCCGACGTAGATTATTTTTATGCTGCAGAAAATGAAATCATACTACATTTTACAGAACCTACTTATTATTCATCATCTTCTACATCCTTTATTGATTCTGTGTTTTACAAAAATTATCCTCAAGATGAATTGAAAATATCTTTGAAAGATTCTTTACAAAAAGGAATGATTTATTATTTACAATTATCAGCGAAAGATTGCGCGTTAAATGAGTTAAATTCTACTGTAAAAATTGCATTGCGAGATTCGACGCAACAAGGAGATATTGTGGTGAACGAAGTGTTGTTTAATCCGCTTGGTGATGGAGCTGATTTTGTAGAAATTTTCAATCGTTCAAACAGAGTAATTGATTTATCTCAACTGCGTTTTTCTTCTCGCAACGACAAAGGGTTTTTGAATGCGGCAGATGAAATTTCACCACATCCACTTATTTTATTTCCTAATGAATACGGAGCTTTCACGATAGATAAAAACAACATTCTACAAAACTATTTTACTCATGATGAGAAAAGAATATTTGAAATTTCTGCTTTACCATCACTTAACAATGATGCAGGAAATATTGTGTTGTTATGGCCTAACGGAATAGTGATAGACGAATTTCATTACACAGAAAAGATGCACGATATTTTACTAGATGGTGTAGATGGAATTTCGTTGGAACGCATCAACCCCAATTCAACTCTGTGGCATTCGGCAGCGCAAGATGTGGGTTGGGCAACTCCCGGATTGCCAAATTCTCAGTATTTGCAAAGTGTTGCTAGCAGCAACGATTTTCATTTACAAGATAAAGTACTTACCCCAAATCAAGACGGACAAAAAGATTTTACGCTTATTCATTATCAATTGGATAAAACAGGATACAAAGCAAATATCAATATCTATGAAGCTTCCGGCGCTTTGGTGAAAATTTTAATCAGCGATTACTTTCTAAGTACTCAAGGTGAATTTCAGTGGAACGGAACAGATGATAATGGCAATTTGCTTCCTGCCGGAATGTATATTTTGTATGCAGAATATTTTCATGAAGATGGAACAGTGAAACATTGGAAGGAAAGTGTGGTGGTGGAGCGTTAAATACATCACTTTTTTTCCGATATTTGCCACAAAGCAAAAACTTAGATGAAACTTTGGGACAAAGGATTTAAAGTTGATAAGGCCATAGAGGCTTTCACCATTGGTAACGACAATGTGCTAGATTTGGAATTGGCGCCCTTTGATGTGTTGGGTACCATGGCGCATATCACCATGCTGGCTGAAGTAGGATTGTTGGAGAAAAAGGAATTGCCTAAGCTTAAAAAAGAACTCAAGAAAATTTATATCTCGGCTTTGAAAGGCTTGTTTACTATTGAGTCAGGAGTGGAAGATGTGCATTCTCAAGTGGAGATGTTGTTGACTAAAGCCTTGGGTGATGCAGGTAAAAAAGTTCATGCAGCGCGTTCTCGTAACGATCAAGTTTTAGTAGATTTAAAATTATATGGTCGTGCTAAAACCATTGAAATAGCAACGCTTACACAAAAACTATTTGATGCTTTTATCAAACAAAGTGAAACACATAAAAATGTTTTGTTACCCGGCTACACGCATTTGCAGGTGGCCATGCCTTCTTCTTTCGGATTGTGGTTTGGCGCTTATGCCGAATCGCTAAGCGACGATATGGAAATGTTGGCTACAGCTTATAAAATGACGAATCAGAATCCATTGGGTTCTGCGGCAGGATATGGTTCTTCTTTCCCTATCAAACGTAAATTAACTACGCAGTTGTTGGGTTTTGAAGATTTGCATTACAATGTGGTATATGCGCAAATGACGCGCGGCAAAACCGAAAAAACAGTGGCTGCGGCAATGGCTTCTTTGGCTTCTACTTTAGGGAAATTTGCTGCCGATTGTTGTTTGTATATGAGTCAGAACTTTAGCTTCATTACATTGCCAAAAGAATTTACAACGGGTTCCAGCATCATGCCGCACAAGAAAAATCCTGATGTTTTTGAATTGATGCGTTCTAAATGCAATGCCATGCAGGCTGTGCAATTCGAGTTGACGATGATGACAGGAAATTTAACTTCCGGTTATTTCCGCGATTTGCAATTGCTCAAAGAAAAATACATTTACCTCTTCAAAGAAATGAAAGCTTGTTTGGAAATGGCTTTGTTGATGGTGCCGAATATCGGAGTGAAAAAAGACATTTTGAAAGACGACAAATACGTTTATCTTTTCAGTGTAGAAGAAGTGAATCGCAGAGCGACGAAAGGACTTCCTTTTCGCGATGCTTACAAAGCGGTAGGAATAGAAATTGAAGAAGGAAAATTCAATCCCGAGAGAACGGTAAAACATACGCACGAGGGCAGTATCGGCAATTTGTGCAACAAAGAAATTCAGCGCAAGATGAAAAAGGCACGTGCTAAAATTAATGGTGCAGCTGTGGATAAAGCGATTCAAAAATTATTAAAAGCATAGAGATTGAAATGAAACACTTTTTTTCTATTCAGGATGTAGATAATCTTTCTGCTGCGGTGGCTGAGGCCATCGATTTGAAAAAAAATATTGCTAATTTTTCTACGCTTGGAAAAGGCAAAACCATTGGTTTGATCTTTTTCAATTCCAGTTTAAGAACACGTTTGAGCACACAAAAAGCGGCGATCAATTTAGGCATGAATGTAATCAGCATGAACGTTGGTTCTGATGGCTGGAAATTAGAAATGGAAAATGGCGCAGTGATGAATGGAGATGCTGCAGAACACGTAAAAGACGCAGCTCGCGTGATGGGTGCTTATTGCGATATTATTGCGGTTCGTTCATTTGCAGTGTTGAAAGACAGAGAGAAAGATTACTCAGAAGAAGTATTGAAAAGCTTCATGAAATATGCGAGTGTGCCTATCATTAATTTGGAGTCATCGACCTTACATCCTTTACAATCTTTTGCTGATTTAATAACCATCGAAGAGCACAAAAAAGTGGCTCGTCCGAAAGTAGTTTTAACCTGGGCACCTCACCCCAAAGCATTGCCGCAAGCGGTGCCAAATAGCTTTGTACAATGGATGAAAAATGCTGATGTGGATTTCGTGGTGACTAACCCCGAAGGCTACGATTTAGCACCCGAATTTATGGACGGAGTGAAGTTGGAGCATAATCAAAATGAAGCTTTTGAAGGGGCCGATTTTATCTACGCAAAAAACTGGTCGTCTTATACTTCATACGGAGAAATACTTTCCACTGATCCAGCTTGGACAGTCTCTTCCGATAAAATGGCATTGACCAATAACGCCAAGTTTATGCACTGTCTCCCTGTTCGCAGAAATGTGGTGGTGAATGACGATGTTATCGACTCTGAAAATTCTATCATCATCGCACAAGCCGCTAATAGAGTGACTTCTGCGCAGTTGGTGATTAAGAGGATTTTGGAGGGGAAGTAAAATTCAATCATCTTTTACACAGTTCGTCTTTGCGAGATTTTTGTACCCAAAAATTAAGCAATCTTATTCATCAAAAACTTCCAGTAAATTGCCGTCGGTTTTAACCGACGGAAAAAAGAACACATACAGGGCTTTAGCCAAAAAAAATTGTTCGGCTAAAGCCATATTTGAAAACAATCAAATCCGTCGGTTAAAACCGACGGCAATTGAAATTAAAAACACTATAAGATTGATTTGTTTTTGAGTACAAAAATCTCGCAATGACGAACTGGGTGAAATAGAATGAAAATTACCTCACCCCACCGCCATTATCAATCTCTTTCACAGGAGACACAAATGCTAACTCTCCTTTACTATTCTCCGCCATCAAAATCATTCCTTGTGATTCAATTCCTTTGATGTTTCTTGGCGCAAGATTTACAAGAATCGTTACTTGTTTGCCAATGATGTCTTCTGGCTTATAATGCTCTGCGATGCCCGATACAACAGTACGTTGGTCAATTCCTGTATCAATTTTTAGCTTCAACAATTTTGCTGTTTTTGCTACTTTTTCTGCTTCAATGATGGTGCCTACACGAATATCCATTTTAGAAAATTCGTCGAAAGTAACATTCTCTTTCTGAGGTACAGCAGATGTTTTCGCTTGTTGTGCTTGTTCGCGCGAAGCTTTTAGTTTTTCTAATTGAGCAGCAATTACATCGTCTTCAATTTTGCTGAAGAGGAGTTGTGCAGGTGCAATGGTAAAGCCATCCGTGAGTAAAATATCCTTATCTGCTTCGCTCCATTGTGTATTAGAAATACCTAACCATGTTGCCATTTTAGTAGTGGTTTCCGGTAAGAAAGGAAGTCCCAAAACGCTTATTTTTCCTGCTATTTCCAAAGCAATACGAAGAATGGTTCCCACTCTTTGTGCATTATCTTTTATCTTCCAGGGCTCTGTATCGGCTAAATATTTATTACCCAAATTCGATAGTTTCATCAACTCTGATAAAGCTTCTCTAAAGCGATATTTATCTATACTATCTGAAATTTTTGCGTTGAATTCTTTGGCTTGTGCTAAAGTGTTTTTATCGATTTCTTCGAGTGTAGAAGGCGCCGGGATTTTACCTTCAAAAAACTTGTGAGTCAATACAAATGCACGATTCACGAAGTTCCCCAGATTGGCTGCTAACTCATTGTTGTTCTTTGCCTGAAAGTCTTTCCAGGTGAAATCGGCATCTTTTGTTTCGGGCATATTCGAGCACAATGTATATCGTAACACATCTGTTTTATCGGGGAAATCGGCTAAGAATTCATGCAGCCAAACCGCCCAGTTTTGGGAGGTAGAAAACTTCTCTCCTTCTAAATTTAAAAACTCATTTGCAGGAACATTATCGGGCAAAATATAATCGCCGAACAACTTCAACATTGATGGAAAAATGATGCAGTGAAAAACAATATTGTCTTTACCAATGAAGTGAATGAGTTTAGAATTTCCGTCTTTTTTCCAGTAGTCTTCCCACTTGCGAGTTGTATCGTTTGCTAATAATTCTTGAGTGAAAGAGATGTAGCCAATTGGCGCGTCAAACCAAACGTACAATACTTTTCCTTCGCCCCCTTCTACAGGAACAGGAATTCCCCAATCTAAATCTCTGGTGATAGCGCGTGGTTGTAAACCACTTTCCAGCCAGCTTTTGCACTGACCGTAAACATTCGTTTTCCAATCTTTGTGTTCTTCTAAAATCCATTGTTTTAACCAAGGCTCGTATTTATCGAGAGGCAAGAACCAATGTTTTGTTTTTTTAAGCACAGGTTTATTTCCGCTCAATGCCGACTTAGGATTGATCAAATCGGTTGCATTGAGGGTAGAGCCACATTTCTCGCATTGGTCGCCGTAGGCTTTCTCGTTTGCGCAATGCGGACAAGTTCCTGTGATGTATCTATCTGCCAAAAATTGGTTGTTGGCTTCGTCGTAATATTGCTCGGTAACTTGTTCGGTAAAGGCACCTTCACCTTCTAATTTTTTGAATAAATCAGAGGCAGTTTTGTAGTGCTGTTTTGAAGTGGTTTTCGAAAAAACATCCAAAGTGATTCCCAATTGTTTTAATGAATCACCAATAATTTTGTGGTATTTATCTACTACTTGCTGAGGTGTAACACCTTCGTTTTTTGCTTTGATAGTGATGGGCACGCCATGTTCATCGGTACCACCAATAAAAACTACATCTTCATTTTTGGCGCGCAGATAACGCACATATATATCGGCTGGAATATACACTCCCGCTACGTGTCCGAGGTGTAAGGGCCCGTTTGCATAAGGCAAAGCCGTAGTAATGGTATAACGTTGTTGAGTCATGGGGCAAAGATATTAAATGAGAACAAGGATATTGATCAAAGTAAAAAAATAAAAGAAAATGGAAAAAAGTTTAGCGAAGAAGAAGAGATAAGCCAACAGAAACGGGAGCCATCTGAGGTCCCTTATTGAGTTCAAACATATCACTTAATGAGTAATAGCCATACACATTAAACATAGCATAACCAATGCGAGCGTAAACACCATAGCGATACCAATTCAAATTTTTAATATGATAATCTCTCGTTTTGGTTTCTCCATCAATGAACTGATGATAGTTGGTAATATTAACTCCGGCCTTAGCTCCTAAATAAATTCTAAACGGACCTCTTCCCTTCGTTCTTAATCGAAGTTCTATAGGAATATCAAACCATTCGGTAGTTAAGCGATTGGAAAGATAAGGCACTTGCAAGGGCGCAATGTTGGTAGTATTGGTAATATTAGAACTTACAAAAACACCATTGTTTTGTAAATTCTCCACACTATAACTAATACCAAAGGCGAAGGCAAAAGGTGAATATCCCAGAGGCCGATCTGCAAAAAGAGAAATATTAAATCCAATAGATTTTAAAGGTTGTTGAATGATGCCGACAGGGGCATTTTTCCAAAGGGTAGAAGTTAAGTCGAAAACGACAGCATCTTCACTAAAAAGCTTTCTCTTCCTTTTCTTAACCTGATTAAACGAATTTGATTCCTGAGCGCTAAGAAGCGTAGAAAAAAGCATTAATATGATGATCCATTTTCCTTTCATTAGCCAGCGGCTTGAATTGAATTCGACTTGTTTACGGCCTTTTTCGCATTTAGATATATACTCTCTGTATCGAAACTACATTCTTTATACAATTCTTGTTGAGAGCCATGATCTACAAATCTATCAGGAATACCTAACCTTATTACGTTTGCACTATAACCATGATCGGCCATAAATTCAACAACAGCGCTTCCCATTCCACCCATTAAACAAGCATCTTCTACAGTAATAACTGTTTTAAATTTGGTAAAAACTTCATGCAAAATCATCTCATCAATAGGTTTTGCAAAACGCATGTCGTAATGTGCCGCAGAAATATTATCAGCTTCTAATTTAGCACAAGCCTCTGTAGCGAAATTACCCACCGGACCAATCGTTAAAATAGCCAGATCATCTCCATGAATCATTTTTCTACCAGTACCAATAGTGATTGCTTTCATTGGTGTTTTCCAGTCAATCATTACCCCTTCGCCTCTTGGGTAACGAATAGAAAAGGGACCATTTACACCTTGTTGAGCAGTAAACATTAAATTCCTTAATTCTGCTTCATTCATGGGTGAAGAAACAATCATGTTAGGAATACATCTTAAGTATGCTATATCAAAAGCACCGTGATGCGTTGCACCATCGGCACCGGCAAAACCAGCTCTGTCTAAACAAAAAACAACAGGTAATTTCTGCAAAGCCACATCATGAATAATTTGATCATAGGCTCTTTGCATGAAAGAGGAATAGATGTTACAAAAAGGAATCAATCCTTCTGCCGCCAATCCGGCAGAGAAAGTAACCGCATGTTGTTCAGCAATACCCACATCGAAAGCTCTATCGGGCATGGCATTCATCATAATATTCAGTGAACTACCTGATGGCATTGCGGGAGTGATTCCCATTATTTTTGAATTTTTTTCTGCCAACTCAACTATGGTATGACCAAAAACATCTTGATACTTGGGTGCTTGAGGAGATTGCGGAGTTACCTTAATGATTTCCCCGGTATCTTTATTGAAAACTCCTGGTGAATGCCAGGTAGTTTGATCACCAAATTCAGAATGAACGAAGCCTTTTCCTTTTTTGGTTAATACGTGTAATATTTTCGGACCGGGAATACCCTTTAAATCCTTCAATACTTTGGCCAAATACATTACATCGTGTCCGTCAACCGGTCCGAAATAACGGAATTTCAACGATTCGAAATAATTACTTTTTGTAAGTAAAGTTGACTTAATACCATTCTCTATTTTTTGAGCGATGGCTTGAGCATTAGGACCGAACTTGCTTATTTTCCCTAGCAAATGCCACAATTCATCTTTTACTTTATTGTAAGTATGAGAAGTTGTAATATCGGTAAGGTATTCTTTAAGAGCACCCACATTAGGGTCAATCGACATACAATTGTCGTTGAGTATTACTAAAATATTAGAATTAGCAACACCGCCATGATTCAGCGCTTCGAAAGCCATACCACCTGTTAGGGCACCATCACCAATTACAGCGATATGCTGACGATCTTCTACTTTCTGGTAATGAGAGGCTACAGCCATACCCAATGCAGCAGAGATAGAAGTAGAGGAATGTCCTACTCCAAAAGTATCGTATTCACTTTCTGAGCGCTTAGGAAAACCGCTAATCCCTTTGTATTTTCTATTGGTATGAAAAACATTTTTACGACCGGTAAGAATTTTATGTCCGTAGGCTTGATGGCCCACATCCCATACAATTCTATCATAAGGAGTATTGAAAACATAGTGCAGAGCCACAGTTAATTCAACAGTACCCAAGCTTGCACCAAAATGACCCCCTTTTACGGAAACAACATCGATAATAAACTGACGTAATTCATCACTTATCTGGGGCAACTGACTCTCTTTCAGTTCTCTCAAATCAAAAGGAAATTCAATATTATTCAGTAACTCTCCTGCCTTAAATTCCATGATACGGGGTTAACGTGATGCTCTGCAAAAATAGTATAAAACGTGGGGAAGTCAAACAAAAACCCCGATTCATTACAAATCGGGGTTTCCTTGAAATAAGATTTAACTAATTAATTTCAGCGGGTTTCTTTCTCCACCCCTTAATTCCTTCTTTCATTCTGTAAGCCAGGTAATACATGGCCGGAACTAGAATTAAAGTTAAGAAAGTAGCGAAGGCCAAACCAAAAATGATAGTCCACGCTAAAGGTCCCCAAAACGCAACACTGTCTCCACCAAAGTAAATATGTGGATTGAGTTCTGTAAACATGGTTACGAAATCAATGTTGAAACCAATTGCCAAAGGAATCATTCCTAATATAGTTGCCGTAGCAGTGAGGATTACCGGAGTCATACGAATTTTACCTGCTTCAATTACCGCCTCTCTCACTGGTTGTCCTTCTTCCACTAAGATGTCAATGAATTCAACAAGCAAGATTCCATTCCGAACCACAATTCCAGCCAAAGCCACAATTCCAATCATAGTCATGATAATAGAGAAGTTCATTCCTGTAATGGCCAATCCTAAAAGGACCCCAATTATACTCAAGAAAATTTCTGAAATAATAATTACTGTTTTGCTAATCGAGTTAAACTGAATGATCAAAATAACCAAAATAATTCCAATTGAAATTAATAGGGCGGTTGACAGGAAGCCCATTTGTTCTGCCTGTTCTTCTTGCTGACCGGTATAGCTGATTTCAACACCTTTTGGTGCTTTAAATCCAGAGGAAGCAGCTTGAATTTGCGCTATAATTTCATTGGCATTGTACCCGTTCAAAACATTAGAACCTAAAGTAACGACACGTTTTTGGTTTTTACGTTTGATACCACCATAAGAAGTAGTGTATTGAATATCGGCAAAAGCAGACACAGGAACCTGACGGATCATACCCATTTTTGCCATATCGCGATAAGTCATTTTCATATTTGAAATAGCATCGATACTTTTTCTTTGATCATCTTGATATCTCAACACAATTGGATAATCTTCGTTTGCATCTTTGAATCGGGAAATTTCTTTTCCAGAAATTGCTGTACGTAAATCAAGGCCAATCTGCCCACTTTTGATTCCCTCCCTGTTGGCTCTTTCACGATCTACAACAAAAGAAATTTCTGGCTTACTATTGATTAAATCCGTTTTCAATTCTTCAATTCCCGGAATATTTTGAGCTTCGAGATATTGCTTCAAAGAATTGGAAGCTGCCATCAAATCTTCAAAACGATCGCCACTGATTTCAATATTGATAGGCTTACCCACCGGCGGGCCATTTTGCTCTTGAGCCACAGTAATTTCAGCACCAGGAATACCTTTTACGGCTTTTCTGATTTTATCCATGAAAACCGACGTTGAGTCACCATTACGTTTTCCAAATTCAACAAAAGCAACACCTACTTTTCCTTTATGGGTTTGCGAACTAACATCAAATCTGTCTTCAGATGCACCTACAGCCACATTGGCCATTACCGATTGCACAATGTCCATATCTTTTTCCAAAACTTTCATCACTCTGCCTTCTACAATTTTAGTGATGGAGTCGGTATATTTAACATCTGTACCAATGGGAAGAGTAACATATACATAAATGAAATTTGGTTCGGCTGTTGGAAAGAATTCCACTTTTGGCTTACGCAAAACCATCAGGAAAATAGAAACAATTAACAAGGCAAAAGTTCCCCCCAATACTTTCCACGGACGACTTAGTGCCCATTCCAAAAATCTGGCATAACGCACCTGAATAGCCGGCCATGTTTTTTCCTGGAATTTTTTAATCATTCTCTCCAATACAAATTGGTAGATTAAATAAACCACCCACATCAGAATGATGAAATTTCCAATACCTCGTGCTCCATGTTCTTCTGAATCACTTCCCAAATCAATCAAATGAAACAGAACAGCAAACAGTATCATGAATATAGATACCAATTTGATTCTTCGTTTTCTTTTCACCTCATCTACCTCTCCATGAGGTTTCATAAAATCTACTGCAAATACGGGATTAATGATATATGCAACTAGTAAAGAAGCAGTTAATGTAATAATCAAAGTAATAGGTAAATATTTCATGAAACTACCCATCATACCCCCCCAAAAAGCAAGTGGGACGAAAGGAGCTAAAGTTGTTGCAGTACCCGAAAGAACAGGTAAAAAAACTTCGCCTGCGGCAAATTTTGCGGCTTGTTTGATAGGCATTTTTCCATTATCGTAAATACGGTGTGTATTCTCAATTACCACAATAGCGTCATCTACCACTATACCCAATCCTAATAAGAAAGCAAACAACACAATCATGTTCAATGAGTAACCAATTCCGCTTAAAACCAAAAAGGCAATAAACATAGAAAGAGGAACAGATAAACCAACAAACATCGCATTGGTTGCACCCATGAAAAACATTAAAATAATAGTTACCAAAATGAATCCAATGATGATGGTATTAATCAAATCATGCAATGTAATTCTGGTTTCTTTAGATTGGTCACCGGTGATATCTACTTTCAAATTTTCAGGAAACTCGTTGGCTTTCATTTCATCAACAATTTCACGAATTTCATCAGAAGATTTAATTAGGTTCTCCCCGCCTTTTTTTACAATATTTAAAGTGATCACATTTTTTCCATTGTGTCGACCATAACTTTCCTGATCTTTAAATCCGTCAACCACATCAGCGATATCACGCAAATAAACTGGAGCACCTGTTTGAGAATTGATTATTAAGTTTCTCAATTTTTCAACGGTAGTAAAGTCGCCCATTAAACTCACTGAGCGGCTCATCCCATTTACAGTAATATTTCCGGCAGAAGCAGTTTTGTTTTCATAACCAACAGCCATCTCAATATCACCGAAAGAAACCTGAGCAGCTTGCATTTTATACATATTCACATTAATGAGAATTTGTCTATCCAATGCGCCCACCAAATCAACCCGTTTGATTTCTTTCATGCTTTCGATTTTGTCTTTCAAATCGTCGGCATATTTTTTCAACTGATTCAAATTATAATCTCCCGAAATATTCACGAATAAAATCGGCATTTCAGAAAACTCCATTTCCCTAACAGCAGGCGGAGCAATTATTTCAGAAGGATATGGAGGAAGATCACGTTGAGCTTCGTCCACTTTATCTTTTACTTTTTGTTTGGCTTTATCAACCTGTTCATCAGAATTAAATTCAACCATAATAACCGACATTCCTTGCACAGAACTACTGGTTATTTTTTTAACTCCCGATACTCCTTTCAGTTTCTTTTCAATGGGCTTAGTTACCAGGTTTTCAACGTTCTTTGGAGAAGCTCCCGGATAAATTGTGGCTACCGAAATAGTAGGTAATACGATATCGGGAAATTTCTCTTTTGGTAAAGCGTTGTAGGATAATATACCAGCTAGAGTAATAAAAATGGTGAGCAAATAAATGGCCGTTTTATTATCTATAGACCAGCTGGTAGGCCGGAATTCTTTCAATTTCTTTTCCATATGGATATTTTATTATTGGATCGTTCTACAATTGGATTTCATCACCCTCATTTACATTTTGGTAACCTCTGGTGATAACCGTTTCACCTGTTGCAAGTCCTTTAAGAATTTCAGTGTTTCCGTTATAGCTTAAACCCACTTCAACCACTTTTTTCTTCACGATATTTTTTCCTTTTTCTTTTATGGCAACAAGAACAAATGAACCTGATTCACTTTGTTGAACAACATCTGTTGGAACCACCATTGTTCCCTCCGATTTGTAATCTACTATTTTTAAAACGGCAATCATGTTGGGGTGAAACTCTGCATTATCAGCAGTTAATTTTACCTCTACAGTAAATGTTCTAGATAAAGCATTAATCACTTTTGCAGCGTAAGTAACTTTAGCATTTACTTCTTTTTTCAAATCAGGAAAATACAACACTACATCACCGCCAATTTTAATTTGTGAAGCGTATTTTTCTGGCACTTCACCTTTAACTTTTAAGGTTGAAAGATTTACCACCTGAAAGGCAGGATATCCAGGAGCAGTAGCTTGTCCCACTTTTGCATTTACCGCATCTACCACACCATTAATAGGTGATTCAATTACCGCCATATCTCCTTGTTCTCTTAAGCTGGAAATTTGTTTTTCCAAAGTTTCCTTTTGTGTTTTAGCTTGTAGATATTGCATTTCACTACCAATCTTTTTATCCCAAAGCGTTTTTTGTTTTTCGTAAGCACTGGTAGCCAACTCTAATTGTTTTTTAAGCGCTTCAATTTGTTGCATGATTGCTTTATTGTTGGTTTCAGCCAAACGTTGCCCTTTGGTTACCATTTGTCCAACACTCACATAAATTGCCGATACCACACCAGGAGCTTGTGCGCTAACACCCACATTTTCCTCAGCATCAACACTTCCTTGTACTTCAACATAATGTTGGAAAGTGCTTGCGGCCATCAAAGTAGTGCTTACCATTTTGCCTTTGGCTTCTTCTTTTTCACCTTTAGCTGCCAGTTCGTTTTCGATTTTTTTGATTTGAGAATTAATCTCTGCCAATTGTTTTTTCAGGTCTTCCAACTGAGCTTTTTTATCTACTTCTCCGCAGCCAGCCATCAAAACTGCTGCTAAGAAAAGGGTACTTAAATTTTTCATTCTTTTATAATTAAGGTTAGTTTATTTCTATTTTATTAGTCCTGCCGCTTTTTCAAAATCAATTTTTGCAATATGATATTGGTATAAAGCATCGTAATAAGACAATTGAGCTTGTTTCAAAGAAGTTTCGGCATCGATGACTTCTAAAATTGACCCAACACCTTGTTCGTATTTTGTTTTAGAAACGGAGTAAACTTCTTCTGCTAAAGCAATATTATCTTTTTGCATGCTTAAGGTTAACAATGCATTTCTGAAAGAAGAGGTAGAAGATTGAATTTCTAAATCAATCACATTCTCCATCATCTTCATAGTGTTTTGTGTTTTGCTAACTTGAAGTTTGGCTTGTTGTTTCTTGAAATGCGTTTGGCCGCCATCCCAAATAGGCACAGTCATCCTAACGCCTACAATTCCTGTTGGATACCATTTTTGATCAAAATCGAAGAAATTAAATTTTGGTCTCATGGCGTTTTCACTATATGTACCATATGCTGCCAAACTTGGCATCCACATCAACTTTTGTCTTTTCAATTCCAATTCATTCAATTTTAATTGCATTTCCAACATGGCATAATCTGAACGAAGTGAATAATCGAATTTACCTGTTGGAGAAAAATTGCCCGTTGTATCGCCCACCATTAAAGAATCGGAAAGAGTAATTTTTTCATTGATTACCATGCCCATTTGAAATTTCAGAAGGTATTCAGTTAACTCTACCAAACGAGCTACTTTTTCTTTTTCAGAAAGCAAATTGTTGTATCCAAGCGTTACGCGATCCACATCTAGTTTTTCCACAAAACCTGCGGCATTCAACTCTTTTGCGTTGTCTAAGAATTTCTTAACCCTTACCAATTGAACATCAATAAATTTCGCCCGTTCTCTGCTTACCAAAACATTATAATAGGCTTTACTTACATTTACTGTAGTTTCAGTTTTAGATCTGTTTACATTTAATTGCGATAATTCTAAATAAGATTTAGAAGCCTGTAAAGCCACCACATAATCGCTGCTGAATATAAGTTGAGAAACACTGATTCCTGCTGAAGCATTGTATTGAATACCAAATTGAACAGGTATAAATTGCCCGGCAGGCCCTCCAAAAGCTGAAGCAGGAATTAATGATGTAGGAATTTTCACATAATCTTGCCACTCCACCTTACCGCCAATTTGCGGCAAGCCCATACCTGTAATTTCCTTCTTTTTCATTTCAGCCATTTGCTGATCAAGAATCACATTCAAGTGATTGCCATTGTTGGCTAAAGCATAATCGACGGCTCCTTGCAAAGTGTATCCACTTTGTGCTTCAGCAACCACAAAAGCCGTGAGGAGCAACGAAGTAAAAATTGATTTCATTAGGTTAGTTTAAGCGGTTAAAAATTCTTTTATAATATTTTGTTGGTAAGAACTAACTCCTGGCTCAGGTCTGTTGTCTTCCCAAAATTTCTTCATTTCCAACAAGCCTTTTTCAGTAGCTATGCCACATAAATGATATTTCACCATCTCTCTACATACATCTCCGAAATTATAAGTTGTAGGAGGAAAAACAGTTGGATCGAAAACCATATCGATTTTGTTGAGGTAGAGTTTAGCAATCACTTCTACATTAAAATCAGAACGGTAATACCCTTCGGAAATCCCTTTTTTAATATTGTCCACAACATTGCTGTAGAGAAATCCAACTTTTGTAAAATCATTAAATTTTTTCCAGGCTTCTTTGTAATATTTAGCCAGATCCTGATGTAAAGAAGGGTGTATCATTTTTAAATGCCCTACGTGATAACTACTCATTTCCCATAGTTCTTCAATGGCATTTAATTTCTTTTCCGTTATTCCTGTTAAAACTTTAATATCCAAATTTAATTTCCACTCCATTGATTTATCTACAAGTTCAGCTCTGTTCTTCACATATTTATAAAGTGTTTTCTTAGATACTTTTAATTCCCTCGACATGTCGTCCATCGTAATTTTCTTGATCCCCTTTCTCATATAAACCTCTGTGGTTCTGCGATACAAATCAAATTCCTGACTATCCATAATGTTATAATTTATTGTTGATGGCAAATGTAGATGATTTTCATCAGGAACACAATAAGTAAGAGCCAACGTTTCCGTGAAATGAAAAATAAAGGCGGTAAATGAACATAATAGGATGGTGAGCCACTCACATTTTTAACAGAATAAAATTTAAAGCACTGGGTTATTTATTAAATTCGCGCCATGGCAACCAATGAAGACAAACTAAAAAATATTATTTCACATGCAAAGGAATACGGATTTGTATTCCCATCGAGTGAAATTTACGATGGACTTAGCGCTGTTTACGACTATGGCCAATTAGGTTCAGAATTGAAATTCAACATTAAAGAATATTGGTGGAAAGCAATGGTGCAAATGCACGATAATATTGTGGGAATTGACTCTGCAATATTTATGCATCCAACTACGTGGAAAGCATCGGGTCACGTAGATGCATTCAACGATCCATTGATCGACAATAAAGATTCTAAAAAAAGATACCGCGCCGATGTATTGATTGAAGAATACATTGAAAATAAATTGAGAGCTAAAATTGAAAAGGAAGTTGAAAAAGCGAAAGAACGATTTGGCGCAGCTTTCGATGAAGCTCAATATTTATCTACCAATCCGCGAGTGGTGGAGTACCAAAAGAAAATCGATGAAATTAATGCCCGATTTAAGAAAGCATTAGAAGATTCGAATATGGATGAAATGAAACAAATTATTGTTGATTTGGAAATCGTTTGTCCTATTTCCGGAAGTAAAAACTGGACTGAAGTTCGTCAGTTCAACCTTATGTTTGCTACTGAAATTGGTTCTTTGGCGGAAGGGGCGAACAAAATTTACTTACGACCAGAAACAGCTCAAGGTATTTTTGTGAACTACCTCAACGTTCAAAAAACAGGAAGAATGAAAATTCCCTTTGGAATTGCACAGATAGGAAAAGCTTTCAGGAATGAGATTGTAGCACGTCAGTTCATTTTCCGCATGCGTGAATTCGAACAAATGGAAATGCAGTTTTTCGTAAAACCAGGTGAACAAAAACACTGGTACGAATACTGGAAAACAGCTCGTTTGAAATGGCATCAGGCATTAGGTTTATCGAATGATAAATACAGATATCATGATCACCTGAAAACAGCGCACTATGCAGATGCTGCCTGTGATATTGAATTTGATTTCCCTATGGGATTCAAAGAATTAGAAGGAATACATTCGAGAACTAATTTCGATTTGAGTGCGCATCAGGAATATTCAAAAAAGAAATTACAATATTTCGATCCCGAATTGAATGAAAGCTATGTTCCATATGTAGTAGAAACTTCGGTGGGATTAGACAGAATGTTCTTGTCTATTCTTTCATCGGCATACAAAGAAGAAACTTTAGAAGACGGTAGCACTCGTGTGGTATTGAGTTTACCTCCTTTTTTAGCACCTTACAAAGTAGCCATTTTACCATTAATGAGTAAAGATGGCTTGCCTGAAAAAGCTAAAGAAATAATGAATCAGTTGAAATTATCTTTCAATTGTCACTACGAAGAAAAACCCAATATTGGAATTCGTTATAGAAGACAAGATGCTTATGGTACGCCCTATTGTGTTACAATTGATCCGGAAACGTTAATAGACAATATGGTCACTATTCGTGATCGTGATACGATGAAACAAGAAAGAGTGCCTATCGCACAATTGGAAAGTATCATTAGAGAAAAAGTAGATATCAGTACCGCGCTTAAAAAATTATAATGGAAGACGAACGCGGACCAAATAGTGAACACAAACAAAACAATCTGACTTTCCTTGAGCACTTAGAGGCTTTAAGAAAAATCATTTTGCGTTCATTGGTAGTGGTTACTGTTTTTTCAGTAGTTGGATTTATTTATTCAGAAGAGATTTTCGATAAAATTATTCTGTATCCGCTCGATTCCTCTTTCCCCACTTATAAGCTGATGTGTGAAGTTTCAAAAAGCTTAGGCCCTTCAATGCCATGGCTGGTTGATCCGGCAGCGGGATGTTTTGAAAAATTAAATTTACATATCACCACCACCACTATGGGAGGTGATTTCTCGGCAGTGATGATTGTATCATTTATTTGCGGTTGTATAGTGGCATCTCCTTTTCTTTTTTGGCAAATATGGAGTTTTATTCGTCCGGCATTGCATAAAAAAGAAGCGGGCAAAGCAAGAGGATTTGTGTTTTGGACTTCTGTGCTTTTTCTTTGCGGAGTGGCTTTTGGATATTATGTAATTAGTCCGTTATCTATTGGTTTTCTCGGAACGTTTTCGGCGCATTCAAGCATCATGAAATTGCCTACATTAAATTCTTACATGGGTGTTTTAGCCTCTACCACATTGGCCACAGGAGCGGCATTTGAATTGCCAATTGTTATTTATTTGCTTTCCAGTTTGGGCTTGATCACCCCGCAATTTTTAAGAAAATACAGAAAGCATTCTATTGTTGTTATTCTAATTATTGCGGCCATTATCACTCCTCCGGATGTGTTTAGTCAGATTGTGGTAACAATTCCCCTTTGGTTTTTATATGAAATCAGTATCTTTCTATCAGCGATGATTCAAAGAAAAAAAGAAAAGCAAGCATAGGTCATGATATTATCCACTAAAAGTTTAGTAAAAACATATAAAGGGAGAACCGTTGTAAATGATGTTTCAGTGGAGGTTCGTCAGGGCGAAATTGTAGGATTACTAGGTCCAAATGGTGCAGGAAAAACCACCTCATTTTACATGATAGTGGGTTTCATTCGTCCGGATCAGGGAAATGTATTTTTAGATGATTTGAATATCACCAAATTGCCCATGTATAAAAGAGCACAAATGGGAATTGGATATTTGCCTCAGGAGATTTCTGTATTTAGAAAAATGACGGTTGAAGATAATTTAAAAGCCATTTTAGAAATGACCAAGCTTACCAAGAAAGAGCAACAAAATAAATTAGAAACTCTTTTGGATGAATTTGGCTTACAGAAAGTGAGAAAAAATAAAGGAGAAGTTTTATCGGGAGGAGAAAAAAGAAGAACAGAAATTGCCAGATGTTTAACCGTAGAACCTAAATTTATTTTACTCGATGAACCTTTTGCGGGCGTAGACCCTATAGCGGTTGAAGATATTCAAAACATTGTAAATGGATTGAAAGACAAGAATATTGGAATATTAATTACCGATCATAACGTGCAAGAAACCTTGCATATTACCAATAGAGCCTATCTTCTTTTTGAAGGTAAAATTTTGAAGACGGGAACGGCTGAAGAGCTCGCCGCTGATGAACAAGTACGTAAAGTATATCTTGGACAAAACTTCATTTTGCGCAAACCTATACCCAATACAAAATAGAGATTAATTGATTTTGTTTTCCGATTAGAAAACTAATTTCTGACTCACTGTTTCTTTCCCCACAGTAACTTGTACTACATAAATTTCATTCGCTAAAATCGAATAATCTAAAGTTACTAATTGTGTTGATGCGTTTGAATTCAAGGTTGAGGAAAGTACCAATTTTCCTGTGAGATCGAAAACTCTAATTCCGGTACAATTTTCACCATTCAACAGCAATGAATTTTCACTGTATTTGTACAATTTCACACTCTGAATTTTTTGTATAGAAACCATTTTTGAATAACTTGTTTTTCCATCGAAATCAACTTGTTTCAAACGATAGTAAACAATTCCTTCAAACGATTTAACATCTAAAAATTCGTAGTTTGTAATACCGTAAGTTGTTCCTTGTCCGTTGATTTTCCCTACGGCGTAGAAGTTAATACCATCATCAGATCTTTCTACCTCGAAATAATCGTTATTGATTTCCGTAACTGTACTCCATAGAACATTATTACCATTGTCTTCTTTGACAACAGAAAATTCTGTCATTTCAACCGGAAGAGTTCCTGTATTGGTTGAGGTGAAATTGTCCATATAGATAAACTGTCCTGATTTTGGATTAGAAGGAGTACCAACGTTCTCCAAATTGAACACCATTTTCAACATTGTAGTAGCCGACAAAGTCATTGAATTTGAAGTTGCTAAAGCCGACACATCTACAGACCATGAATTCCAGTATCCATCACCATATGGAGCTAAATTTAGGGCAATGGTTGAAGTAGTTGTTCCCCACGAAAGTCCACCATTAACAGAGATATAAACAATCAGTTGATCTGAAGTAGGAGAGCCTGTTCCCCAATCCGTAATCATTGAACCAATAGACACACCTGTTTTATTTAATAGATTTAATCCTAAGAATAAATTTTGTTTACTTCCAGAAACATCAGAAGAAGTGTTATAAACTGCCAACCCGTTTGATCCAGGGTAAGTCCCACTAGACACATAAGTCCCATCAAATCTTGATGTGAGCGATGATGAAGTTTCATCCATTGGGGCAATTACCCCATAAGAGCCTGTTGTTAATGAAGTAGCCCAGTTAGAACTTAATGAACCGCTAGTAAAGCTATCGGAAAAAGGTAAAGTAGCATAGCTCACCGTTGGAGGTACAGGATTAGTTGTAAAAGAAACCTGAGCTCCATAATAAGTACCCCCTGCATTGGTAACATATGCTTTTGCGTAATAAGTAGTAGAAGCAGATAAGCCTGTTAAAGTGTGCGTATATGCTCCATTAGTAGTTCCTCCTGTGGTATAACTATTTGCCAATGTAGGACCCGTTGACGTGCTATATACAATACCGCGAGCACTAATAGTTGCAGAACCTTCTACTGCTATTGTTCCGGCAACGGTTGCGCTTGTTACCAAAGGTGTCGCTGTACCTGTAGTGATAGTAGGTGCCGTAGTAAAAGATGTTTCGGTACCATAGGTTGTTACTCCTGAAGGATCGGTAACGTATGCTTTTACATAATAAGTTGTATTTCCTGTTAAACTACTTAAGGTGTGAGAATAGGCTCCATAAGCTGTTCCTCCAGTAGAAATAGTAGCTCCGTTTAAAAGAGTTGGCCCTGAAGATGTGCTATATACAAAACCACGAGTTGATACCGCATTGGCTCCTGCGCTGGTAATGTTACCACTCATTGAAACACTGGTAGCAGCAATACTTGAAGCAGAACCTGTTGTAATAGTATGTAAAGTATAAATGATTACTTGTGTCCCATAAAATGTTGTAGGGGTTCCGTTCGTACAATATGCTCTAAGGTAATATCTTTGTCCGCTGGTTAAACCGGTAAGATTACCAGAAAACTGAACATTTAATGTTCCTGCACCTGGAGAAACAACAGAATTAGCGGTTGTTGGAGTAGAGGCGGTATTATAACAAATACCCACAGCAGTTAAAGTAGCGTGATTACTAGCGGTTACTGTTCCATATCCTGTTACTGTTGAAGTGGTAGTGGCGCTGGCTGTAGTAGCGCTCATCGTATTGGCAGCAAAAATTGCTGTAGTAAAAAGTGAGAATAGTATTGAAATAGAAATAGCCTTTGTTGAAAAAACAAAGCTACTATTCAATTTTATTAATCCCCTTTTATTCATGTATATCCCCTTTTGAAAGCCTGTGCAATTTTAAGGTTAATACGGACTCATGTAAAGAAAAAACAATTATATTATGTAAAGAGAGGCCTTACTCCGGTGAACGTATATTTTTTACCGACGAACGCATTCGATAAATTTATTTTTTTGTTCGACAAAACTATTTTTTTGTTCGACAAAATTTAATTTTTGGTGATTTTTCGACTTCCAATGAATGTTTTTATAACACTTAAAGCCACATACAATACAATGAGAAAAGGCATCGCTTGGAGAGGCATTAGTATGAGTATAGTTACACTAATAGACAATAATATATATTGGTATTGATTGCCTTTCCATCCGTAGGATTTGAATTTCAAGGAAAATATTGGGATTTCTGAAATCATTAAATAGCAAAAAACCACAATTAAAGAAACTACAACCCATGGATTATGTAAAGATTCAGCAATAAAGGTTCCATTTAATAAGCCATCTTTTGATGCAGAAAAACAAACAAGAGATCCAAAAAATAGCGCATTCGCAGGAGTAGGTAATCCTAAAAATCCTTCTGTTTGTCGTTCATCTACATTGAATTTAGCTAAACGAAGTGCCGAGCAAACTACAATTAAAAACGCAATTTCGCTATAAGCAAATTGTAAATGCTGAAGATAAAAATACATGATCATTGATGGCGCTACACCAAAAGTTACCACATCGGCCAATGAGTCCAATTGCTTGCCAATGGGAGAATTAATTTGTAACCATCTAGCAGCAAATCCGTCAAAAAAGTCGAAAACAGAAGCAGCGAGTAATAAAAAATAAGGTGTAAAAAATATTGTTTCTGGAAATTGTACAAAACCGTGAGAAAAAAGACTAAGTATGGCGAAACACCCACAGATTAAATTGCACAATGTTAGAATGTTGGGTAAATTGAACAAGTTTTTCATTAACAATGAATAGATCTATAAAATTGAAAAAATAAAATATCTTTACTGCAAATCCGTTAGCGACTTTAAAAATAATGCAAAAAAATCCATCAAAACTAATTTATATTTCTCTATTCGCATTGATTTCAACACTGAAATTAGATGCGCAAGTAATAAGAAAATACAGTAATGAATTTTTGAACATAGGTGTTGGCGCTGGCGCTTTGGGGATGTCGAATGCAACAATAGCAAGCACTAATGATGTTACTTCTGCTTACTGGAACCCAGCCGGGTTAACACAAATTGAAACCAACATGGAAGTAGGGCTAATGCACGCTTCTTATTTTGCCAGTATAGCTCAATATGAATATGGCGGTGTTGGATTTAAAATCAATGATGAATCGGCGGGAGGGTTTACTTATTTGCGCTTTGGTGTGGATAATATTCCCAATACTTCTGATTTGATTGATGCCAATGGAAATATTAATTATAACAATATCACTTCATTTTCTGCTGTTGACAACGCTTTCTTATTCTCTTATGCAAGAAAAATTGGAAGCATTGATGGATTAAGTGTAGGTGGAAGCGCAAAAATAATTTACCGGAAAGTAGGGGATTTTGCGAATGCTTGGGGTTTTGGATTGGATTTTGGCGCTCAATATAAAGTAAACAATTGGAGATTTGCTGCTATGGGACGAGACATTACCTCCACCTTTAGTGCGTGGAGCTTTAATTTAGATCAATTTAAAAATGTATATGCAGCAACAGGAAATGCAATGCCAACCAATAGCTTAGAGATTTCATTACCTCGCATTATTCTTGCCGGAGGCTACAATTTTACGATTAATAAAATATTTGGAATTTATCCTGAATTAAATTTAGATATGACATTTGATGGTAAAAGAAATACATTGATTTCATCGAATTTTACCAGTATCGATCCACATTTAGGAGTACAATTTCATTATAAAAACATGGTCTTCTTAAGAGCGGGTGTGGGCAACATTCAAAAAGAAATAAAAGACAAAGGAGAAACTACCACCTTACAACCCAATATAGGCGTAGGAATTAAAATAAAGAGAGTTAGTTTAGATTACGCACTCACCAATGTTGGCAATACAAGTTCTGCCATCTATTCAAATATATTCTCTCTTAAAATTGGTGTGAACCGAAGTCGTTAGTTTCAAGTATAAATAGTATGAAAAGATATTTTCTGATAATTGTTTTACTCGTGTTGCAATGCTCTTCTTATGCTCAAAAAGCCAACAATGAGTGGATCAACTATGGCGGTCAACAATATTATAAATTTCCTGTAGCAAAAGATGGAATTTACAAAATAACAGCAGCAACCTTATCGATTGCAGGCATAACTATTGGAGACCCACACAACATTCAAATTTTTGGAAGAGGGGAAGAGCAATATATTCATGTTGAAGGGGAAGATGATGGTATTTTTGATCCCAACGATTATATTCTCGTTTATGGTAGAAAGAATGATGGTTTCTTTGACACATTGATGTACGATAATCAAGAAGATATGGTAAACCCTTATTATAGTTTAATCAATGATACCATTTACTATTTTCTAACTACCAATAATTCTCTTAATAATAAACGATACCTTATTGAAACCGCCTCCAATTATAATGCATTCACTCCTTCTCCCTATTTCTATCATGAACAAATTCAAAGCTACTTTAATCAATATTGTGGAGGCATAACTACATCGATGGGCACCAATCTTCCGAAATATGTTAGTGGCGAAGGATGGGTTGGGCCAACTATTTTTAGAGGGGGATCATTCAAACCGAATTTCTCTACGCCAAATTTTGATTCCACGGGTGGAAAACCTACCATTAGTGCATCAATAGTAGGCTTAACCAATGACGGTGGCACATTTGGTGATCATAAACTTCAAATATCTTACAATAACACCCTGCTGGTGGATACTATTTATGAAGGACATGCGATGTTAAAATTCGATTTAACCGTGCCCTCTAGTCAATGGAATTATTCCTCCGACATTCTTTTTAAAAGCGATGCAAGTCTTGTAGCTACTGTGGATCGTAGCGCAGTGGGATATGTGAAACTACGTTACTCTCGAAAATATGATTTAGATAATGCTACAAATTTTAAGATGCAGGTTCCCAATGGAAATAACAATAAAGCCTATTTATTAATTTCCAATTTTAATGCACAAAATACTCCGGCATGGATTTTCGACTTAAGTAACAACATTAAAATTCCTGTCAAAAAAAATGGTTCACAATATCAGGCACTGGTTGGAAATTCTGTAGATAATTTAAAAGATTGTTTTTTAACCAGTGAAGCCGATTTTATTAATGTTTCTACTTTAGAAACCGCAGTTTCAACCACTGTTTTTGAAGATTTTGAACATTCTTCCAACACCAATACTGCCGGAGCGTTTGATTATTATATTATCACCACGAAAGAATTAAAAAATGAAGCAAAAAACTATCAAACTTATAGAAATCTAACGGGTTATAAAGTTGCCATTATCGATATAGAAGAATTATACATGCAGTATGGTTTAGGTATTAGAAAACACCCAATGGCAATAAGATCATTTGCCAGAGACATTATCAAAAATTGGGGACAAACACCTAAATACTTCTTTCTGGTAGGTAAATCCGTACAGTCAGGGTTTCCTGATTCTCAAAGTAATAGCAATTCTGTCAATAACTCTTCCAGATCTGCAAATTACAAAAACAACCTTGTTCCAACCTTTGGTTATCCTGGATCTGATGTTTATTTAACGGCAACCATAAGCGACACTTCCTTATATGACCCAGATATTGCTATTGGTAGAATATCGGTACAAAGTTCATCGGAATTAGCTGATTATCTTCAAAAAGTAAAAGATTATGAAAGCAACACTGCAGACTACTGGATGAAAAGAGTGTTGCACTTTGGAGGAGGAACCGATCAGGATCAAGGGGATCTTTTTGCCTCCTATTTGAATGCCTACAAGAATACTATAGAAGGGGTGCATTTTGGTGGTAAGGTAAATACTTATCTAAAAAACACTACCGATCCATTACAATTAAATGTTTCCGATTCCATCAGAACAAACATTACAAATGGGAGTTCAATAATGACCTTCTTTGGCCATGCTTATGGAACCGGTTTTGATCAAAATATTGACGCCCCGGCAACTTATGATAATTACAAAAAATATCCATTGATTATTGCCAACTCCTGTTTAATAGGAAATATCCATCAGCCCACTAAGGCCAGCGGTAGCGAAGATTGGGTCATTATTAAAGATCGCGGAGCAATAGGGTTTTTAGCATCCGTTTCTTTAGGAATTCCGGGTCCTTTAGATTCTTATTCCAGTAATTTTTATAGAAATCTTGGGAAAGATATGTACGGTAAAGGATTGGGGAGTATTATGCGACAAACCATTCATGATGTAGAAAAAAATGGAAATATTTTTAATGATGATGATCCTTATATACAAGATGTTTGCATGATGATGACTTTACAAGCCGACCCTGCTATAGTACTTAATGCACACCTAAAACCCGATTATACCATTTATGGATCTAATGGAACAACGCAGCCCACTGTTGAAACCATTCCAAAAGAAATTAGCACAACACTAAATTCTTTCAAAATAGAACTCACTATTTCAAACATAGGGCAAGCGGTTGATGATTCTATGTCGGTGCAAATCATCAGAGTATTCCCCAATGGAAAATTGCAGGACTCTATATACATTGTAAAAATTCCTAGTGTATTGTATCAAACTAAACTTACGTTCGAAATACCAGTGGATCTTATTAATGGCGTGGGATTAAATACCTTTAAAATATTAGTTGATAGCGAAAATAAAATCGCTGAATTGAGCGAGATTAATAATAGTTATGATTTAGTGGTAGACATTAAATCGTCGGCATTAAATCCTATTTATCCTTACAATTATGCAATTGTTCCAACTCCTTCAGTAGTTTTAAAAGCATCCACAAACGATCCATTTGCCCCGTCAAGAAAATATGTAATGCAAATCGATACCAACAAAAGTTTTACATCTCCTACACTCTACGAAACCATAGAAAAAGGAGGCGTTATAGAGTGGGATCCAAAAACAGATCAAAACCTAAGCGCCTTTTTTAGCTCCTTCCCCAATAGCACAACACTGGCTCAGCCCACGGTTTTTTATTGGAGAGTCAGTCCTGATTCCTCTTACACTCACCAATTTTCATGGAAAAACAGCAGCTTCCAATACGTAACGGGAAAAACAGGTTGGGGGCAAGCACACTTTGGTCAGTTTAATGAAGATGATTTTTCATTTATCTCTCCCGATACAAACACAAAATCTTTTTCATTCTTCGAACATGTCAGAAAACTGGAAGTGTTATCGACAATTCAAAGCAAAAACTATTTGTCGCTAGATGGTTCACAAGAATCTTTTTGGAAAATGGTACACAACACTCCCATAAATATTAGTACCGACCCTCTAATCCAAGTTTCTGTGATTGATCATAAATCTTTAAAACCTTGGGAAACCAATAAAAAACCATTTTATGGACAAATTAATGAGCCTGGAAATTCAGTAACCACGGTTACTCCATTTGGAGATAAAAACTTTTGGTTTCAATCTTATTGCAATAACGGAGGTTATTTTAAAGGCATTAACGATCTTATTGACGCCATTAACGATAGTGATTTTGTGGCTATTTATACCTTCGGCAAAGTTGACTTTAAAAACACCTTTACCATACCTAATGATGGTCCGATTTTTAAACAAAAATTAGACAATTTATTAGGCGCCAATGTAGATTCGCTTGAAAAAAATGGTAACTGTAGTACTGGAACCCCATATATTTTAATTGCACAAAAAGGGAACCCGACTTTTGCAACAGAAGCATTTGCGCCTAATGCGTATAGCGTAAAATTAAGCAAGAATCTGAGGAACAACGGTATTTCAGGAAATATATACAGTCCGATTATAGGCCCCGTTAAACATTGGAATTCTCTCTATTGGGAAACAAAAACATTTGATGCGCCACACACCAAAGATACTATTGCAATCAATGTGTATGGAATAAAAGACAACCTTGAAGAAACTCTGTTGCACACATTTATAGAAGAATCGGGAAGTGATTTACGGTTAGACACTATTGTTGATTCTACCATGTACACCTATGTTCGTTTAGAGGCTTATCTTGCCGATGATTCAATGCACACCCCATTGCAATTTAAACGCTGGCAAATTGTGCACGATGAAATGATGGAAATAGCTATTAATCCACATGTGAAGTTTTCTTTAAGTTCAGATTCCATTCAAGAAGGAAATAAAATTCAAATGGAGGTTGCGTTTACTAACGTATCACAAGCTAATGCCGACGATATTCAGGTGGCCTACTGGTTCACTGATGCATCATTAACATCAAGCACGAAAAAATATATAATGTTACCCGCTTTAAAAGCCGATTCGACTTATATTCATAAAATTGATATTCCAACAATTGGTTTAACAGGTGCCAATCGTTTTTGGTATGAAATTAATCCTTTTAGTGGTGGTCCAAAAGCATGGCAAAGGGAGCAGCATCATTTCAATAATTTACTTGATTTTGAGTTTAAAGTATATTCAGATAAAATTAACCCTTTATTGGATGTAGTATTTGATGGTATTCATATTTTAAACGGAGATATTGTTTCACCTAAATCAGTAGTAACTATTCAAGTGAAAGATGAGAATCAATTCCTTGCTTTAGATGATGAAAATTTATTTCACCTGTTTATTCTTTATCCGGATGAGAAATATCCAAAGCCTTTGGTAAAAGGAGAATATAAATTTGACCCGGCAACACTTCCTGATAACAAAAGTAAGATCACTATTAATGAGAAGAAAGAGAACTACTTCGATAAGGAAGGACATTATGTATTGATGATTCAGGCGGTAGACAAATCAAAAAACAAATCAGGACTGGGTGATGGGACTTATGATTATCGTATTGAATTCGAAATTGTAAATCGATCAGAAATCACAGCAGTGTTAAACTACCCTAATCCTTTTACAACAAGTACTCAATTTGTATTTACACTAACAGGATCTGAACTTCCAGATGATTTTAGAATTGAAATTATGAACATCACCGGTAAAATGGTAAAAGAAATTACTTTGACCGATTTGGGTGATATTCATATTGGAAGAAACATTACCAAATATAAATGGGATGGAACAGATAATTTTGGTGATCCATTGGCGAATGGTTTGTACTTATACAGAGTTATTGCAAAAATTAACGGGAAAGATATCGATAACAGAGAAGTAAATGTTAGTAGTTCTCAAGGCGGTACTCAGCCTATAGAACAAAAATATTTCAAAGAAGGTTTTGGTAAACTTTATATTATGAGATAAGGTATCAGGAAGCTATATTAGCGTTTCACTAATTCTTTTCAATATCAAATGCTTCAGAAATTCAAATATTTTACTTTAGCTATTCTTTCGGGAATATTGATTTCTCTCGCTTTTCCTCCATTCGATTTTACTTTGGGTATTTTTGTAGCGCTGATTCCAATGCTATACATTGAGCATCGTCTCTTTGAAAACAAAACAAAAAACATCAAAATTTTTGGATACGCATACCTCACTTTTTTTACCTGGAATTTAGTGGACTGTTGGTGGTTGTATTACGCTGCAAAAATAGAAGGTCTCGCTTTCGAGGTCTTGGCCAATAGTTTACTTTTTGCTTTGATGTTTCTATTATTCAGCCTATCCAAAAAACATCTTCCTCATAAATTATGGCCTGTTTCTTTTATATGTCTGTGGCTAAGTTTAGAGTTTTTGCATTTTCAAGATTGGGAATTGTCGTGGCCTTGGTTGAGCTTAGGAAATGTATTTGCAAATCAACCTTACCTTATTCAATGGTACGAATTTACTGGTGTTTTAGGGGGAACGCTGTGGGTGCTGGCACTTAATTATATGCTCTTCTTATGCTTCCTAAAATACAGAGAACACAAAGTTTTTAATCATCAGGTATTTAGATTACTTCTTCGTGCTGATTTCTATTTATTGGCGCCCATTGTTCTTTCTGTGGGTTTATACTTTAGTTATGTAGAAGAAGAGAATCCGGTACAGATAGTAGTTGCACAACCTAATATTGATCCTTACAGCGAGAAATTTAGAGATATGAGCCCAGAACAACAAATTGCAAAGGCTCTTCAGCTTTCTTATTCAAAATTAAGTACAAAAACAGATTATCTTCTTCTTCCTGAAACAGCAATTCAAGGACAAGAATGGGAGGAGAAATTAAATGATTCAAGGAATATTAATTTTCTAAAATCAGTAGTAAACAAATTTCCTCAACTTAAAATAGTAAGTGGCATTGCGTCTTACGGATTAGTTTTTCCAAAAGACACTCATGAATTACCTGTTTCTTACCGTAAATTCTATAGTGATGATCAATATTACGAATCGTATAATGCGGCAATTCAAATAGATTCTTCCTCTAAATATCAGCTGTACCATAAATCTCTTTTGGTAATGGGAGCTGAGCGAGTTCCCTTTCAAAAATACTTTCCCTCATTGGCTCAATTATCAATGGATTTCGGTGGTCCGGCAGGAACTTTAGGCTCACAAGAAACAAGATCTGTATTTACTTCACCAAAAAACACTAAAGTAGCACCTATTATCTGTTATGAATCTATTTATTCCGATTATGTAACGGAGTATGTTAGAAATGGAGCTAACTTATTATTTATTCTTACTAATGATGGGTGGTGGGATGACACTCCTGGATATAAACAACATTTTGCTTTTGCAAGATTAAGAGCCATTGAAAACAGAAGAAGTATTGCCCGATCAGCAAACACAGGAGTTTCGGGTTTCATAGATCAAAAAGGAAATATTATAGCACAAACAGAATGGTGGAAAGACGATGCTCTGGCAGGAACATTAAATGCCAATGAAAAGCTCACCATTTTTTCTCAATTCCCTTATTTAATTGGCGGTATTGCATTAATTGGGTTGATGAGTATTACCATATTTTATTTCTACTACCGGTTCCAGAAAAAACCAAGTCATTAAAAACAAAAAATCCTAAGTGTTTGCACTTAGGATTTTTTCATGAGTATAATTCTTTTTACAATGTTCTGTTATTATACATTGGATTTTTCTCTGTAAAATCTTTGGTTGGATTTACCGTTAACACCGGAATTTGTGCTTCGTTGGTAATTAATGCTTCTTCATCTTGTTTAAATAATGGATTTAAACTTCTGTAGTTAAGGTTAATGATCGCAATTAAATCGGCATCAACACTTACTGAATAGTGAATACATTGTTTAGAGAAATCGCCATCTTCATCGCTAATTTTAACCACTAAAGGTACATTCTGTTGAATGAAATATTTTTTAGCGTGGGCTACGTTGGCATCCATTGCTTTTTTATTAAATGGATCGTTGTCTTTCGCCGCAAAAATATGAACGGTTGATCCTAAATGCTTGGCCATGCTGGCAGTCATTTCCAATTTCAATTTGGTTTCTGCCGACAAGTCGATTGGAAAAACAATATTGCTGTATTTTTCAGGAACTCGCTTATCCTGAACAACAATAAAAGGAATAGCAGAATTGGTAATAATTTTCATTGCGTAGCTACCTACTAAATGTTGGATTCCTCTTCTACCATGAGTTCCCATAATAATTAACTGAACTTCCATAATCTCAGCAACCAAAGGCACTTGTTTTAAAAAGTCACCAGCCACTACTTTAGATTCGGCCTTAATACCCGAAGCTATAATTTCATCAACAATTGGTTTCAACTTTTTATGTGTTCCTTCAATTTGAGAATCCTTCTCCACTACGTGTAGAACAATAATTTGCCCTTTCATTATTGTGGCTATTTTTTTAGCATGTGATATTGCCGTGATAGCTACTGAGGAGAAGTCGGTTGGGATTAAGATTTTGTAGGTTGTTTCCATGCGTTAAGGTTATATAAGCAATGTGATTAAGTTATACAAAAATATATAATTATTGCATTCAATTAGTCAATATAGGAAAATTCAGTCATGATTTTTAGCTCTGCGGAAAAAATAATGCTGAACAGCTAATTCCACCACCGGATAAAAATGGCTGTAGGAGCGCTTAATAAGAGGAGCCATAAGCGACAAATCAATACGTGTGTTAGAATTTATGATTGCCTGAATTCCCGGACAAATATCCAAATAGCTTCCTCTTAAAAGTAATGGAGTGTTTATTGGTATTTCTTGTGTGCCTCCGTATTGATATACCTTTGCATCTTCGTAGCTTTTACCTATGAATTCCAAATAAATATTCCAATTGGTTTGCTTGTAAGATTCATAAACTTTAGGGTAAATCAAATAACCAAAGGATAGATTATATTTTAGAGCTCTGCCATAAATTACTTCTGTAGAAATTAATTGGCCACTTATTGGATCTGGTGCCAACCCTTCATACATTTTAGGAATGATTGCTCCTCCTGTAAGTGAAACAGCAAATTTATTTTTTAAGTAAGTCAGTATTAATCCTGCGCCCCACCCTCCCGTATCATCTACTAAATTGGGTTCGGCTTCATCATGCGCTACAGAAATCCCCGACCATTCCCCATAAACGGCAGCTCTTAAATGTTCATTTTGCCTATCGTAAGTCAAAAAACGGTACTTGCCATATAAATACATTCCATTAAACAAGTAAGGATAAGGCAAGCCTCTTTGAAAACTTCCGGTAGAATATACTACTCCATTGGGGGTATGCGTGTGGGTAACTAAATTATTAGGGAAATTAACTCCATGATGATTAGATGCGCTCCAGGAGGCATAAATACTGAATTTCGATCCCATCCCGTACATCAATCTAACTACATTCAGGTTGCGTAAAGTACCATTCTCAATAAATGAATTGTTCATTACTCTCAACCCCAATACTCCTTTTGGAACATTACTGGCGTTATCCGATAAAGGAAATAGCTCTTGAGAAAACAAAGAGGAAAATTGAAGCGTGAACGCCAACCATACAAATTGCTTTATGTTCTTAAAGCGTAACAAAATATGTTTTTACTTTTTTGTCTGTGGTGCCGCACACGTTTTTTAAAAGTGGCTTCCAGGAAGCAAGATCAGTTTTGGTAAGATAATCTTGTCCCACCAACTTTAAAACTACATTCCCATTCAAATTTTTATTTCCCGTTTTAAGAAATTGATAATTATTTCCTTCGAAGGTGAAGCAATAGTTATCAGTGATATCAACCTTATTGAATTTAAAACCTATTTGTAGCGATCTAACCGAAAACCCTGCGTCTACTACCGCTTTAGCTAATTTAGCTATTTCGATTTTAGTGTTTTTCTTAAAAAATATTTTGGCTTCTGTTTGCTTCAGGTTCATTGCTACACTATCCACAAAGGGTAATTTTCTTACCCGCAATTCCACTCCTTTTGCACAGGCAGAACAAGTAAGTCCGTTAATTCCAATTGTTGCACTTGAAAACTGTGCCCTTAAAGGCAAAACCAAAACTATAAACAGCCAAAAAATATGTTTCACATAAGGAAGATATTGATTTTAATTATTTCACCGGAATAAATTTTTACTATTTTTACTAATCTGAGATGAATAAAATTATTGCCATATCATTGTTGTGTGCTATCTCTTTTCACACTTTTAGCAAGGCCATTGTGTTGTTCAATTTCAAAATAAATCAAAGTGAAATAGCCCAAAAATATTGCGAAAACAAAGCAAAACCAAAAATGAAGTGTGGTGGTAAATGTCATTTGATGAAAAAATTAAAGGAGGAGGAAAACAAAGAAAAAAATCCAATTTCAAGCGACTCAAAAGAGAAAACAGAAACACAATATTTTAGTGAAATTTCTTTTTTATTCCATCACCGAATCATCGAATCATCGAATCATCAAATTGCTTATCGCGCTCTCCTTTCTCATACTTACACTCACACGATTTTCTCTCCTCCTAAATGCTAATCCTTTTTAAAGGTTTTTAGTGTTTAATTTCATTTTTATTTAATGCGTAAAATAATAGAGTGCTTGGCTCTGTCTGCTTTATTGAGCAGCAGCGCACAAGCACAAATCGATAGCAACGCTGTTTGCGAAAATGCTTCTTGCTGCAGCAAAGAAGTTGGTTTACCTGCGGGTTTGATGCTGGGACATATTCATCCCAAAGGGGAATGGATGATATCGTATCGTTATATGAATATGTCGATGGAAGGAATACAACAAGGAGTTAGTGCTCTTTCAAGCGATGCCCTTTTCAAAAGTTACGTAATGGCGCCTGAAGAAATGCAAATGAATATGCATATGCTCATGGCAATGTATGGCGTAAATAAACGCTTAACCCTTATGGGAATGATTAACTACAACACTAATCTGATGCATATGCAGATGTTTGGTGAAGGAGAAAATCATGTTCATGATGGTAGTACCCAATCTGCAGATGAACACCATATGCATTCAATGGGTTTTGGCGATATTAAACTATATGGTATATATGCGCTCATCAACAAACAAAAACACAAATTGATGTTGAATGCCGGATTGTCCATTCCTACAGGAACAACAACCATAGTGGGTGATGTAAATGGGATACCGGCTTATATAAATAAACGCTTGCCCTATATGATGCAATTAGGTTCGGGTACATTTGATGTGCTTCCTGGAATTAGTTATTTATACCACAAAAAAACCTCAACCATTGGTATTCAAAGCAATGCGAACATTCGTTTAGGATACAATAAAATTGGATATAGTTTAGGTAACGAAATTTCTACGAGCACTTGGTATGCTTACCGATGGTTAACTTTTTTAAGTTCATCGTTAAGAGCTGAATTTAGCGTTAGCGAACAAATTTATGGTGCCGACGCCTCATTGTATGCCTACAATGAACCTGCTGCAAATTCAAAAAACTATGGAGGGCAACGAGGTGTTATTTATTTAGGTTCTGTTTGGCAACCCTTTTCAGGCACATGCAAAAGATGGCAATTGGCAGCAGAATTTGGAATACCTGTTTATCAAAATGTAAATGGTATTCAATCCCCTTCAAAATATTTTATTAATACAAATTTGAATGTTGTTTTTTAAACTAATTCTATGAAAAAAATTATAGCTTATATCTTAACGCTTTCTCTATGCATTAGCGCATGTAAAAAGCCAAAAAATGAAGAAGACAATAATAACAATACCATTGTTCCAAAAGGAACGTTGATGTTTCATCTGCATACCTACATCGATGATAACGAAGTAGATTTATACAATGCAAGCTATGCTAATAATGATGGAAGAAATATTTCTTTGAGTATAGCACAACTTTATATTTCAGAAATCGAGCTGATAAAATTAGATGGCTCTACTTACCTCATTCCAAACAACAAAATATTTAAGGTGCTTGAAGAAGAAACTTTCCTAGCGGGCGATGTGCCTGTGGGAAATTACAAAGGTATTCGATTTAAAGTGGGACTAAACAGTAGCGAAAATGCTCTTAATCCAGGAGCTTCCAGCGATTCAGCAATGTTAAAACACAGCGAAATGTGGATGAATAATACAGCCCAACCCGATGGATATGTTTTTATGAATGTACAAGGAACAATAGACACCACTTCTGATTTAAGTGGAAGCATGATTCCTTTCACTTATAAAATGGGTGGCAACAGCAATTACAAACAAGTAACGATGCCCGAACAAAACTTCAGTATAATGGAAGCTCAAACACAATATGCACATATGAAAATCAATTACAATAAATTATTTCACGGCATTCAGCTCAATCAATTGAGCAATTTGTTGGTGCAGAATTTAAGTGACAACAGCAGTGCATTGGCACTAAAAATTGTAAATAATATTCCAACCATGTTTGAATATGAGTAAGCTAGTTTTTCTTTTATTGTTTTTTTTCGTCTTTCTTTTTTCATGTGTAAATAAAGATTGTAAAACATCATCATCCCTGTCTTTCAGTAGCGACATTCAACCTATATTCAACGACAATTGTGCTACCTCCGGTTGCCACACCACCTCCGCAAAAGCAGGCGGATTAGATTTAAGCATGGGGAAATCCTATGACGCATTAAGCAAAACGGGAAGTGGTTATATCAATACCTCTAATCCAAAATCAAGTGTGCTTTATTCAGCAATGAATTCGAATATGCCTCCCTCAGGTAAACTTGATAAATGCACCTTAGAAAAAATTGAAAAATGGATGGAACAAGGAGCAAAAAATAATTGATGAAAAAGGGAAGTTCAATATTGTTTGGTGGATTTAATAAAACTGGTTTTGTTTTATAGCAAAATTCATGGCCCAGAAAAAAGAATATCTTCCATCAAAATATTTTTTTTATTTAATTTTATATCGTATTATTGCAATATAGATATATTACTATGGGTATTTCAAAAACAGAACATTTCACCGAAAAACAAAACGAACTGGCCTCGCTATTAAAGGCTTTAGCGCATCCAGCTCGAATTGCTATACTCGAACACATCATCAAAGTAAACGCTTGTATTTGCAACGATATCGTGAATGAATTACCATTGGCGCAACCTACTATTTCACAACATTTAAAAGAATTAAAAAATGCAGGTATCATCAAAGGGAATATTGAAGGCAATGCGATTTGTTATTGTATTGATGAAAAGATAATTGGCAAATTGCAAAAAATATTTTTGGGTTATGAAATGAAAATTGAAAAGAAAAGAGCTTGTTGTTAATCATCAAAAATTTAAAATTATGAGACTATCAGAAATCAAAAACATTTTAACTTCTTTAGAAGACGTTAATTTTATCTTGCCTGATAATACTATCGTTCCCGTGCATTATCATGTTACCGAAGTAGGACAGATCACCAAAAATTTTATCGATTGTGGAGGAACTGTCCGCAAAGAAAACAAAGTGAATTTTCAATTGTGGGAAGCCAACGACACCGATCATCGCGTTAAAGCACAAAAGCTTTTGAAAATTATTGCTCTTTCTGAAAAAGCTTTAAATATTGAAGATGCAGAGGTGGAAGTAGAATATCAAACCAACACGATAGGAAAATACGATGTAGAATTCAACGGTAAAAACTTCGAGTTAATGGCCACCAAAACCGATTGTTTGGCAAAAGATAATTGTGGTACACCCAAACAAAAATTGAATTTAGTAGAATTAGGAAATGAGAAAACAACTTGTTGTTCTTCTGGCACTAGCTGTTGCTAATCGTAGGGGCTGCCCGTCAGCTGACGGGCGCCCAACAAAATAAAATACAAACTTGGGCGACCGCAAGGGCAGCCCCTACAAAAAAAATATGTTATTAATACCATTAGAAAACTTCAGAAAACAACTCAATTTTTCTTCAATTACCAATGAAAGAAAATTGATCTTACAAGAGTTGATTAACTACATTCAAACTCAAAAAAACGAGAGCAAAGAAATTCATTTAAATTTCATTTGTACCCATAATTCACGTCGCAGTCAGTTCTCACAATTGTGGGCACAAACCGCTTCGTATTATTACGGAATAAAAACACATTGTTATTCGGGTGGTGTTGAGGTAACGGCATTTAATGAAAGAGCCGTGGCGTCTATAAAACGTTCAATGTTTAATGTTCAATGTTCAATGTTGGCCGAATCGAACCCTAAGTATGAAGTATATTTTTCAGATGATGCACCACCATTAATCATGTTTTCGAAATTGTACGATGATGAAACAAGTGCCAAAACAAATTTTGCTGCCGTAATGACTTGTTCTCATGCTGATGAAAATTGTCCGTATATTCCTGGCGCCAATAATCGAATTCCAATACGATACAACGATCCTAAGGCTTTCGATGGCACGGTACAAGAAAAAGAAAAATACGACGAACGATCAAAAGAAATCGCCACAGAAATGTTTTATATTTTTAGTCAAATAAAATGAAAAAATTACTCCCTGAATTTTTAGGAACCTACATCATTGTTTTTTGCGGAACAGGTTCTATTATCATTAATAGTATTAGTGGTGGTATAATTACTCATGTCGGAATTGCGGTCACTTTCGGATTGGTAGTAATGGCCATGATTTACACTTTTCCTTCAGCACAATTCAACCCGGCAGTAAGTATTGGATTGATGATTAATAAACAACTAGAAAAAGGAGAAGCTCTAGGGAATATCCTAATTCAGTTTGCAGGAGCATTAAGCGCCAGTTTAACTTTAAAGTTGCTGTTTCCTGATAGCTCTACACTGGGAGCCACCATTCCTTCAGGATCACAATTGCAATCTTTCTTTTTGGAAATACTGTTGATGTTTTTCCTGGTTTTAGCAGCGATAAAATCGGGAGAAAAAACACCCCACTTAGTGGGTGCAGTGGTGGGCGCAATAGTATTGTTAGAAGCATTATTTGCCGGACCCATTAGTGGCGCATCCATGAATCCAGCGCGTAGCTTTGCTCCTGCACTCTTAAGCTCAAACCTGAATACTGTTTGGATTTATTTAAGCGCACCAGTATTAGGATCATTATTGGCTTTTTGGGTCGCGAAAAAAGCCTAATGCTAATTAAAAAACGTAGTGCTGTAGAGTGCCAATCTTGTAATTAATACAGACAATACCAGCGATATTAAAACTGTTGCCAGAATTTGCTGAAACTTTGTTTTGAAAACACTTTGTAATTTTGGTATCGGCATAATTTGTCGCTTCACATAAGAGTAAGTTCCAAACCAGGTAACCACCACAAAACCCAATAAAAACAATTGATAGTTATTCATTAAAAATTCATTTGTCCGCTTGGATTCAGCGGTGTTCCATTCAACCACAATTCAAAATGCAAATGCGGACCAGAAGAATCTTCACCCGTATTTCCAATGATGGCAATTACTTCACCTGCTTTACAAAAGTGTCCTTCTTTTTTAAGAATTGCCGAACAATGTTTATACACCGAAATAAGGTTGTTAGCATGTTGTAAAACTAAGGTGTTTCCTGTTTCTGCCGACCAAGTGGATAATACCACTCTGCCATTTAAAGTAGCTTTAACGGCTTCATTTTTTTGAGTAACAATATCAACACCGTAATGTTTTTCCTGATAATTAAAATGCTTTGAAACTATACCATTCAAGGGAGCAAAAAAGTGAAAATTCTTGATGGCTTTCATCTGTTCTTCGGCAGGCTGCAGAACCGAAATATTAGCCACTGCCACTTGCCCAGAACTATCTCCGGCAGGAATCCAATCTTCAATCAACGAATCTAAATGTGAGTAGTAAACTTCTTTACCGTGCATTTGTTCCTCTAAACCATCTACTAATTTAGCATCTTCCAAAAGCAATTGCTCTTGCTGATCATCTAAAAATCCGGGAATATATTTTTGCACCGGAGTATAGGCCAGCACAATAAAGGCTAAAGCGAAAATCACTAGGAAAATGCCCAAACCCCATAAAATTAAGGTGATTAGTTTCTGCTTAAAAAACAGCACAGCAGAAGAGGAATGAGCCTCTTCATGAACCAGCAACACATGCTGTTTCTTCAGAATGCCCAGTATTTTCTTACTTTTATCTCCTACGGGATTTTTCAAGGGGTAAAATCAATTTATCATCAATAATAGAGAAATTTAAAATATTTTTACTTGTTTTTAGTTTATACGGTGTTGAAAAAGTTTAAAGTATATAGTTTTATTGTTCTACTGGCACTTGTGAGTTGTAGTAAAGACCGCAACGCGCTAATCAATAGAGCTTATCACGCAGTTACTGCACGCTATAATACTTACTATAACGCCAATGAACAATTAAAAACATCTGAAAGCACTTTACAAAAAAGTACTGTTGACGATTTTGATCAAATCATTGACTTATTTCAAATAGGAAATGAAGCCAGTGCTAAAGAAGCAGGTGGTTCGCTCGACATAGCCATTCAAAAAGCATCTAAAGCCATCGATCGTCATAGTATGCGATTCAAAGTAAAAAAGAAGGGAGAAACCAAAGCCGAAGAAAGAGAATTAAATCCATCAATTGCTGATTGTTATTACGTTTTAGGCAAATCGTATTTCTACAAAAGAGAATATGGCAATGCCGCCCAAACCTTTGAATACATGGCAAAGGAATATGGGGATAAGAAAATAAAATACAATGCCATGTTATGGCTCATTAGAGCTTATAATGCTTCAGAGAAGTTTGATGAAGCAAAGCAAATCATTGGAATTTTAGAGGACGATACTGAATTTCCAAAGAAAAAGAAAGCCTTATTTCACGCTATTAAAGGAGAATATTACATCAAAATAAAAGATTACAAAGAGGCCATTAATCAACTTACCATTGCTACGGAAAGCAAAACCAAAAAGAAGTACAAAACAAGATGGTATTATGTTTTAGGGCAATTAAATATGTTGCAAAACAACAATATTCAGGCGGCCGATAACTTCAGAAAAGTAATGGAAGGCACTCCCTCTTACGATATGCAATTTAGTGCCCACATTAAAATGGCAAGAGCCACCAGTAATGAGAAAGATGCAGAAGGATTCATCAGAAAATTACTGAAAATGTCGAAGGAAGAAAAAAACAAAGAATACCTCGATCAAATATATTTTGCTGTAGCAGAAATTTATTTAAGCAATCATCAAAATGATAAAGCAGAAGAATACTATTTGCTTTCGGCGAAAAACAGTTTAAACAACAAGAAACAAAAAGGATTGGCCTATTTAGCGGTGGGTGATTTGAATTTCAAAAAACCTAAATATGTAGCAGCAGCGGCATATTACGATAGCGCTGTTGCCGTGCTTCCCGTAGAAAATCACTACTATCTTTCCACCAAAGAAAAAAAGGAAAGCTTAGAGGAATTAGTAAAACAAATACAAATTATTGAAACACAAGACAGCTTAATTGCTTTGGCTAAAATGAGCGAGAGTCAACGTTTAAAAGCTATCGACAAAACGATTAGTAAATTGAAGGAACAGGAAGACAGAGAAGCCGAAAAAAAAATGCTGAAGGAACAAGCCGATATGCAACAAGGCGCTACTCAGCAAAGCGATCAAAGTGGAAAATGGTATTTCTACAATGCATCTTTATTGAATGCGGGAAAATCTAAATTTATGACTTTATGGGGCAACCGTCCCTTGGAAGACAACTGGAGAAGAAAAACTAAATCGGCCGCAGCTTTTGGTCCGGATGCAGAAGACAACAGCAATGCCAACGATCAAAAAACAGATCCTAAAAAAACAAGAGAGTATTATTTAGCTGCCATTCCAAAAAGTAAAGAAGAAATTGCCGCAGCACAAGAAAAAATGGGTGATGCCTATTTCGCATTGGGCAATCTTTATAAAGACCGTTTAGAAGATCTTCCGTCCACTATAAAGACTTTGGAGGAAATGAATACTGAACTTCCACAAAATAAAAATGAATTAAAATCATACTACATTTTATACAGAACCAATATTGCCCTTAATAAAAACGATAGGGCTGAATACTATAAAAATTTAATTTTCAAAAATTTTCCCAATAGTGAATATGCTGCCATCATCAAAAATCCCAACGCCACTAAAGAAGAAGAGGAAAAAACAAAACTCTTAAATACCGAATACGAAAAGTTATTTGCCGAGTATAAAAGAGGAAATCATGCTGTAGTAATCAGCACGGCTGATCAGTTAAATTCTGCTAATCCAAAAAGCGCATTAGCACCACAAATTAGTTTGTTGAAAGCATTTAGTACCGGACAAACAAAGGGACAGGAAGAATTTAAAAGCGAATTGAAAAAAATAAAAGATGCTTACCCTGGTTCTGACGCGGCTATCAATGCCGATGAAATTTTGAAAAGAATGAATGGCGAAATATCTGTTGCACCAAAAGAAGATACGGCTGTGGTTGTTAAAGAAGATTTAACCTTCCAGCTAAACACTGCGGAAGAACATTATTTTATTATTGTAGTGGCTGAAAAAGAAAATAATGTAACTGCTCTTCAAAAAGATATTTCAAATTATGCTACTAAATACTACGCCACAGATAAACTGCAAATGCAAGCAGCAATATGGGATGAAAAACAAAAAGTGATTATCGTTAAATCCTTTTTCAAATACGAAAAATCTATTGATTTCTATTCCAGCTTTCCTGAAAAAGTGCTTTCAAAATACCCTAACGCAGGAAACAACTACTTTCCCATCTCTATAAATAATTACAGCAAATTATTTAAAAGTAAAGCGTTGGAAGAGTATCGTGCTTTCTTTGAAAATAACTACTAATCTGTATAAAACAGATGCTTAAAGAAAGATTACAATCACTCAAAAAAAACTTCTTTAAAATTTCTTTAATCACTCTCGTCCTGCTTTTGTTTTTGGAAATTATTTTTAGAATAGGCGCCTACTTTTACTATCATCCTTACGGCACTCATTTTTCGAATCAGGTGATGGGCATGTGGAGAAGTGATAGCACATTGATTTGGGACAATCAACCCCATTATCTTTTTCACGATAAAAGCGGATCATACAATGAGGCCGCTTGCAGATCTGCTGCCGGTGATGTTATAATGCCTAAAAAAGAAAAAGGAGAAATATGGATTTTATTAAGCGGTGGCTCATCGATGTTGGGAATTGGTGCCAATAGAGAAGGAGATTATTTTGCTATTACCCAAGTAGCCGACCATCTGAAAGAAACAGCTATTGATGGATTACTGGAAAATATTCTCAATAAAAAAGGAAAACACAAATACCGCGTTTTTAATTGTTCTGTTTCAGGGTTTACCTCTTGGCAGGCTTTTTCAAAAGCAAGAAAAATGTTAGCGCTATATGATTTCGATTGGGTGATTTCTATGGATGGGCAAAATGATCCTTGTTCTATTCCTGAAAATAAAAACGCCAGAAATGTTATTGAATCTTACTGGACGGAATTCTTAAACAAACAACATCCTTTTCAAAATCAAATGAAGTGGATGGAACGTTCAGCATTAATTTATTGTACTATCCGCACAAAATATAACCTCAGCGTGGCCATGCAAGAAGAAAAAGATAGTATCGTTACCAGAAAAAAATACCAAAAATTGCCTATTAAAATTCAATATGCACCCGAATCTGCCGTAAGCAAAGGAGTATTAAGTTTCCAAGAAAGTATTATCGCAGAAAACAACTGGTTTGAACAAAAAGGAATTAAACATCTGCATTTCATTCAACCACATTTATCATTAAGGAAAGCAGAAAACATGAGGTCAACAGAAAAAATTGTAGCGCAATATTACAGCACCCTAAAAAAAGACACGATGAACACTTATTTTAAAAATATTCATGAGATCAAATGGCCATCAGAAAAAATCATCCCCTTGAATGAAATGCACCACCTTCCTTACTGGGTTTTTGTAGATTATTGCCATTTAACCAAGGAAGCAAACCTCTACATTGCCCATAAAATAGCACAAAAGATAGAATTTGATAGGGTGAATTAATGTGTTCCAAAATGTTAAAAATCCGTGCAAAACTCTTTTCTCACTTCGGTATTAGCTATGTTCATCTTTCTTATTTTTGGTAAAAATCAAAAGATATGTTTAAGTCGAAAACCGAAACAATCATGGTAAAACAAAATGAAGCAACATCATCATTAGCAGACAAAATTGCTGATGGTACAATATTTAACGGAAACATCACTTCTTCAAAAGGCATCAGGATAGATGGTGTGGTAAAAGGTTCTGTGAGCTGCGACGGAAAAGTGGTAGTAGGCAAAACAGGTATTATTGAAGGAGAAATCAAATGTCATAATGCAGAAATTGAAGGTACTTTAAAATCTTCTATCACTGTAAAAGAATTGTTGGAATTGAAATCAACTGCCAACTTACAAGGTGAAATTATAACAGGACGTTTATCTGTGGAGCCGGGCGCATCGTTTACCGGTTCATGTAAAATGGGCGGAGTTGTAAAAGAATTTAAAGAAGAAAAAAGCGCCGGAGCTCTCAATGAAAAAACAGCCTAACCCTTATCTGAAATATTCCAATATGGCCTTTCAAATGGTGGTTCCCATTATTTTAGGCGTGTGGGCAGGAAAAACTTTGGATGAAAAATACCAAACTAAAAATGTCTGGACGGTAATATTAGCCCTGCTTGGTGTTTTTATTGGAATGTACCTCGCTCTAAAAGATTTTATCAAACCTAAAAATGATTAGGTCTATTGTTTTTTTCGGAGTGCTGATGGCTATTGTACAAGGTGTTTTTGGCTTTGTTTTTCCGGTATTTGGCATCAAAATATACGTTGCTACACATTTTGTGATTTTCATGCTCACGCTCTTCACTATTCTTTCGGTTGAACTAACAACAAAATTCACCAAAATTTTACCTGCTTATATCTTCCTCGGACAGAGTTTGCTAAAGGTAATTCTGGGTGGATTATTTTTCGTTTTTGCTTTGCGTTTTCTGGAAAAACCAGACGAAGCCCCCTTTATGATTTTCTTTATTTCCCTGTATTTCATTTACATCATTATAGAATTGATTTTAGTCATAAAATCATTGAAAAAACAAGCGTAATCTCGCTGGGAATAAAAATTCTGTAATTAATACTATTTAAAATTTGGTGGAAATTAATTAATCTCCTACTTTTGCGCTGAATTTAAGAGCTTTCGTTAATAAAATGACTACTTTGAAAAGAATATCACTAGTTACAGCGATTTTATTGGGTGTTTTATCAAATGCCTATGCCGGTCACGACGAAGGAAAGTTTAATGCTTCCGAGTTTACCCTACACCATATTGGCGATTCTCACGAATGGCATTTGTGGGGTGAAGGTGAGGAATCTTCTCATATTCCGCTTCCTGTAATTCTTATGGATGGTGGACTTCAAGTGTTTTCTTCTTCTTCTTTCAACCAACCTCACTCTGCTGAAGTAAATGGAAAGTCACTGGAATATCTAACTACTTCAGATGGTAAATATGCAATTGTTCACGACAAAATATATTCTGCAGAATTAGGCGCTTTAAACTTCGATGCCGAAGGACATCCTTCCAACAACAAGCCTTTAGATTTATCTATCACCAAAAACGTGGCCTCAATGCTTTTATCGGCTACTCTTCTCTTGCTCTTATTTATTGGTGCTGCAAACGCATACAAAAAAAGAGGAGTGAACAGCGCTCCAAAAGGATTGCAATCCTTCCTTGAACCTTTGGTTTTATTTGTAAAAGATGAAATTGCCATTCCAAACATCGGCGAACAGAAATACATGAAATTTATGCCGTATTTATTAACGGTATTCTTTTTCATATGGATTAATAACTTAATGGGTTTAATTCCTTTCTTCCCTTTCGGTGCGAACTTAAGCGGAAATATTGCTTTCACCATGACATTGGCGATTTGCACTTTGGTAATCACTTTGGCCATGAGCAAAAAAGACTATTGGAAACACATTTTTATGCCTCCGGTACCTCTTGCTCTTTACCCTATTATGATTCCTATTGAGTTGATTGGAGTAATCAGCAAACCATTTTCATTGATGATACGATTGTTTGCAAACATCACCGCAGGTCACATTGTAATCTTAAGTTTTATGTGCATCATCTTTATGCAAAAAAATGTAGCATGGGCGGGTATGTCGGTTCCCATGGCTTTATTCATAAGTGTTTTAGAATTGTTGGTAGCGGCGTTACAAGCGTTTATTTTCACAATGTTAAGTGCCCTGTTTATAGGACAGGCGATGGAAGAACATCATGAAGAAGCGCATCATTAATTAGTAATTTTTTTTTAACCTTTAAATAATATCAAAATGGTAGGATCAATTGCAGCAATCGGAGCTGGACTTGCAGCTGTAGGAGCAGGTATCGGTGTAGGACTTATCGGTGGAAAAGCCGTAGAAGGTATCGCACGTAACCCTGAAGCAGCAGG
>JAHEZM010000039.1 GCA_023251075.1 Flavobacteriales bacterium
TAGAATTGATGAAACCATTTTATTCCGACCGTTGAGCAAAAACAATATCGAAGGAATTGTAAAAATTCAATTGCGTCATCTAGAAGAAAAATTGGCGCTTCAAAATATCACTATGGATGTTACTCCTTTTGCTTTAGCAGAGATTGCCGACAAAGGCTACGATCCACAATTTGGTGCCCGTCCGCTAAAACTAGTAATTCAAAAAGAAATATTAAACGAACTTTCCAAAGAAATTTTGAAAGGGAATATTAAGCCAAGCTCAAATATTTTATTGGATAATTTCGATGGTAAATTTGTTTTTCGAAATAAAGACCACGAAAAACTAGAAGAGATCGTGAAAGGAAAGAAAAATAAAAAAACAGTTTAACAAATTACATCTCTCCATACTTCAAAAAAAGAGCGAAAATTACTTCGCTCTTTTTTTATTATACTCTTATTTAATTCTCTTTAACCCGACTTAGCTCGTCATTGCGAAATTTTTGTACTCAAAAATAAAGCAATCTCATTATAGATTACAAATTAAAACACGCAGATAATAATTAGCTTTTGCATCATAAGATTGCTTTATTTTTGAGTACAAAAATTTCGCAATGACGAGCTGGAGATAATTCCATAATTCAAATCAACAACTCTACTTTTTTTGAAGTAAGAATTACGCTTTTTTTGTTTTCACTCTATTCGGATGCATATACATCAATGCAGAGATAATCACTGAATAAACAGCTCCAAAAAATAAATTTCTTAGTATTTGTTTCGCCGAAAGAAGATACCATGAACAAAACATCTCCGCTCTTTCTTCCGCTTCAGCAATTTCAGCAGGAGTATTTTTACCGATATTCAATCTTATTTGAAATAAATTCATTTCCAAAGTCTCATTGCCAAAAACCTGAATTTGCAAAATCACTGCCAGCGCATTGATAATTCCTATTAAACCTCCGATTAATAATCCTTTTTTTAGAAAGGTGTTGAAACTAAACTGATAGTTTAATTCCTGCTCAAACATAGTAAAGGAGAAATAGAAAATTCCAGCAATCAAAAGTAAGTTTCCGCCTATCCATGTTACCGCATCAACAATTGCAAAACTAGGTGTAATAAGCCTTGTGAAAAAACCCAGCATTCCTGCAATAAAACAAAAAATAAATAAAATGTAATTCTTTTTCATAAATCAAATTGATTCTTCCTAAAATTAAGAAGACTGCCTCAAGTGAAGCAGTCTCTTATTATTTAATCATTTATTTTATCCGTTCATTGAAACCAAGAACTCATCATTGTTCTTAGTGTTTCTCATTCTTTGCAACAAGAATTCCATACCTTCCTGTGGATTCATATCACTTAAGAATTTACGCAATGCCCACAATCTCGCTAAAGATTTCTCATCGGTTAATAAATCATCTCTACGAGTACTAGAACCGTTCAGGTCGATAGCAGGATAAATACGTTTGTTCGCCAATTTTCTATCTAATTGCAATTCCATATTACCTGTTCCTTTGAACTCCTCAAAGATCACCTCATCCATTTTAGAACCGGTATCTACTAAAGCTGTTGCGAGTATAGTGAGTGAGCCTCCACCTTCAATATTTCTTGCTGCTCCAAAGAATCTTTTTGGTTTGTGTAATGCGTTAGCATCCACCCCACCCGACAATACTTTACCTGATGCAGGAGAAACGGTATTGTAAGCACGAGCCAAACGAGTAATGGAATCTAATAAGATCACCACATCGTGTCCGCACTCCACCATTCTTTTCGCTTTCTCTAAAACGATACTTGCTACTTTAACGTGTTTATCAGCAGGCTCATCAAAAGTTGAAGAAACAACTTCCGCATTAACCGAACGTGCCATATCTGTTACCTCTTCCGGACGCTCATCGATCAACAATACAATCAAATAAACTTCTGGATGATTCGCAGCAATTGCGTTGGCAATTTCTTTCAATAAAATGGTTTTACCTGATTTTGGTTGAGATACAATCAAACCTCTTTGTCCTTTACCAATGGGTGAGAACAAATCAACGATTCTCATCGACATGCTCGCACCTTTGTGCTTACAAATCTCTAATTTCTCATCAGGAAATAAAGGAGTTAAATAATCAAATGGAACACGATCACGAACTACTTCGGGAGCACGGCCATTGATTTCTAAAACTTTAATTAATGGGAAATATTTTTCACCTTCTTTTGGCGGACGAATGGTACCTTTTACAGTATCTCCCGTTTTTAAACCGAATAATTTTATTTGCGATTGAGATACATAAACGTCATCTGGAGAAGTTAAGTAATTGAAATCTGAAGATCTCAAAAAGCCATAACCGTCAGGCATAATTTCTAAAACCCCTTCGTTTTCAACAATATTATCGAAGTTAAACATTGGTTCTTCTTCCACTTTTGGAGCAGGAGGAGTTGCAGGAGCTTCTTCTCTTCTTTCAAATGAACGATCATCTCTTCTGTCATCTCTGCGTTCGTACGGACGATCATTACCTCTATCCTCTCCACCTCTTCTATCGTCGTTTCTTCTATCATCGCCACCTCTTCTGTCGTAGCCACCACGATCATCTCTTCTTTCGAAAGACGGACGTTGATCTCTTCTATCAAATGAACGATCGTCTCTTCTTTCGTAAGGGCGATCATCTCTTCTCTCTGGAGCACGATATTCTCTTGGTTGCTCTTTTGGCTCTTCTTTAGCTGCAACCGGAGTTTCTGTTATTTCGTTGGGTGCGCTAACTTCAGGAGCTGAAGCTTCAATATTTTCGGTAGGCACATCAGCACTAGCTTCATCTTCTTTAGCTGCAGAACCATCATTATAGGGTGTTGCAGAAGCAGAAAACATACTATTACTCACATTAGAAGATGCTACTTTTTTAAGAACACGAGTTCTTTTCCTTTTCCCGGCACCACCATCATCTCCATCTTTATCTTTTACAGGAGATTCGCCACCTTCAGATGCCGACGGGCCAGCTATTTTTTCGATTAGCTCATCTTTTTTAAGATCTTCAACACCTTCAATACCTAAGGCTTTCGCGATTTCTCTTAATTCAGAAACCGGTTTTTTGTTCAATTCTGCACCTTCGCTCATGTGTAAATGGTTATAACAATAATAATTTTGTGTGATTTTTAATTGAGAAATTTCTGTTGTTTGAAAAAAACCTACCGGAACCGGTAAATTGATTTGCTCAGCAATGTTACGTAAATATCTTATATAATGGAAATACTTTTCTAGATTTTTTTTAATAAATGTTTTAGGTCGATTGTTTAAAGCTGAACCAAAGTAAGTTTATTTATTACTTTTATCCAAATTTATTTTTATTAATTATGATTCAGAGGATTCAGAGTTTGTATTTGGCGGTGGCTGCGGTATTGGGCACAATTCCAATTATTGTGTTGAATTTACCAATTTCGGAAGACCCACTTATGAATTCAATAATAAAAGCATTACTTCAAGAAGCTATCATCCTATACACTTCTATTTGTACCGTTTTTGTGCTTCTTTCAATTGCGACAATATTTTTATTTAAAAAGAGGACGCTTCAAATAAAATTTTGCATAAGCATGATTATATACTTATTGTTATTGATGGGACTTTCCATCATCAACTCCATTAATCATTCAGAAAACAAGAACTATGCTTCAGAAGCATTTATTGCAATTCTATTACTGCTAGTTTATCTCGCTCTCCGCGCCATCAAAAAAGACGAAGAATTAGTTCGTTCGGTGGATAGAATTAGATAATTAGAAATTTATCGGATGTGGGAATACTAACTCCACTTCTCCCTTTAGAAAAGGTGATGACCCATTAAATGGCAAACCGTAAATAGAATATGGTCTGCATGATTTCCTTTGTTAGAAAAAAGACAATGGAACTATTAACTGTGATCAAAAAATTCAACACCAAAGTAGAGTGTGTAAAGTATTTAGAAAAACTAAAATGGAACAATGTTCCTGAGTGTCCCTATTGCGGCGATCAAAAGAGTTCTCCGAAGCAGAATAGGTATACCTGTTTAAAGTGTAACAGGTCGTACTCAGTAACAGTAGGAACCATGTTTCATTCTTCAAAAGTCCCTTTGCCAATATGGTTTTTAGCAATTAGTTTGATTCTTTCGGCAAAGAAAGGAATCTCGTCCCGACAGTTATCCAGACACTTGTCTGTTGACAAAGACACAGCATGGTTTATTCAGAAAAGAATAAGAAAAGCAATGATTGAAAAAGACAGTGTTCTTGAGGGTGTTGTGGAGGCTGATGAATGTTTTATTGGCGGAAAAAAGAAGAACAGATATTTTAAGAAAAGACAAAAAGATCCTACTCGGCGCATGACCGGATACTCGGAGAAAATTCCTGTTTTAGGAATGTTTCAACGTTCGGGAAAGATTATTACTAGGGTACTGAATCACGCTTGGGGAAAAGAGATTATTCCTATTATGAAAAATTGGATTAGTGCTAAAAGCACTATTGTTACTGATGGATTCGGAGGGTATTATTATTGTTCCGAACACTTTCAATCTCATCAAGTGATCAATCATTCAAAATATAATCATCGATACGATCAATATCACATGAACAATATCGAAGGCTTTTGGAGTATGTTCAAAAGATCCTTAATTGGACAATATCATAAAGTGTCAAACATCTACTTGCAGGATTACTTAAACGAAATGGCTTATAAATTCAATTACAGAAAATCAACCGACATGGGATTTAAAACATTAATGCACAATATGTTGTTGTAGGGTTGGCCATTTAATGGGTCATCACCTTTAAAAAAGGGAGAAGTGGGATTACCCACTCCATACCCTGATCAATATCATAATAATATTCTCCTTCCCCTATTTTTAATATTTTAGCCCCATGAATTTTTCTCTGCTCAAAACTCTTTGCTCTATTCATGCGCCTTCCGGCTCAGAATATAAAATGACCGAATTTCTTTTGGCGTATATCAAAAAAGAAAGCAAGAAATGGAAAGTTAAACCAAAAGTTTTAGCCGGTGATGGTTTTCAGGATGCTATCGTTTTGGTTTTCGGAAAACCAAAAGCTGCTATTTTCGCACATATTGATTCTATTGGCTATACCGTTGGTTATGCCAATAACCTCATAAAAATTGGCGGACCAGCAAGTAAATCGGGATTTAAACTGGTGGGTGAAGACCGCAAAGGCCCTATAGAATGCAGATTACATGTAGATAAAGACAGAAATATTTCTTACCTCGGTAAAAGAGAAATTGAAAGAGGAACCACACTTACCTTTAAACCTGATTTCAGAGAGGATGAGGATTATATTCAATCGTGTTATCTCGACAATAGATTAGGAATGTGGGTAGCGCTGAAAACTGCTGAAACATTAGAAAATGGAATCATTGCTTTTTCTACTTACGAAGAACATGGAGGCGGAACAGCACAAGTGATTGCCAAATACATTTACGAAAAACTAAAAGTTCATCAAGCCTTAATATGTGATATTACCTGGGTAACTTCAGGGGTACAACATGGCAATGGCGTGGCATTTTCCATGCGCGATTCAGGAGTACCCAGAAGAACTTATTTGAACAAACTAAAATCTATTTTAGATAAAGGAAAAGTGATTTACCAAATTGAAGTAGAATCGGCTGGAGGAAGTGATGGGAATGTTTTACAAAATTCTCCTTATCCTTTTGATTGGTGTTTTATTGGCGCACCTGAAGACAGTGTACATACTCCTAACGAAAAGGTAGCCATTGTTGATATTCAACACATGCTTAAGGCTTATAAAATTTTAATGAAGGAATTGAATAAGTAATAAACCACCCTATCTTTCAATTACTGTTTCAATTGCCGTCGGTTTCAACCGACGGAAAAAACAAAATAAATTAGGCTTTAGCCAAACTGAAAAATCATTTTGGCTAAAGCCTTCTAGAAAATGCTTAAATCCGTTGGTTAAAACCAACGGCAATTTTTTTGAACTTATTATGATTAGGGAAATCTAAGAATATTACAAACTTACTCTTAAAGTTTTTCCGGCTTTTAATACCGATTTCTTGGTGATACCATTCCATTCACACAACTGCTTCACAGTAATACCATACTGATTGGCAATTTTGAAAGGATAGTCTCCTTTTTTGATGGTGTGGAATTCAACACCTTTAGGATAGATGGCAAATCCTCTGGATGTTTTCTTAATTACAACCGCCTCACTAATCAATTCTCTTTTTTTCAAATCGATCATGTATTTAGGATTTACGGGAATTCCTTTAAAGCGCATTTCAAAATGCAAGTGACTTCCTCTAGATCGTCCTGTATTTCCAGCTAAGCCAATTAACTGACCAGGATCTACCAGGTCTCCTGATTTAACCAAAATTTTAGATAGGTGAGCATATACCGTTTCAAATCCGTTATAATGACGAATAACTACCACATTACCGAAAGTACCATGTTTTCTGGCAACGCGAACAACGCCTAAAAATGCAGCCATTACTGTATCTCCGGTTTTCATACCAATATCAATACCGTTGTGCATCTTTCCATCTCGCGGTCCGAAAGGTGAAGTTAACGGCCCTTTACCAGGCATTACAAATCCACAGAAATTAGCAGTATCCACTAAATCGAAAGTGAAGGATGTATCTTTTGCGGAAAGTTGCGGACTATAACAATTGGCATTTTCAGTATCCCAAAATTGGTACAAATCATGAGCAGGATAAGGATTAGAATCAACATTCATTGGAACATTATAGAAAGATTGAATGGCCATTAATTTTACATTCAATGCATCTAAAACGCGGGTAGAAACAGAATCTGTTTCTAATAATGAATCAATTAAATTAACGATTTGTTCTTTGCTTAATTTGGTTTCCTGAATATAACAAACCATCGCATCTTCTGCGTTGTTTTCGCCACCTGATTTTTCAGAACCAGAAGTGTTCGAGGAAAACAATAGTATTCCCAGGAGGAAGGTTATATGGACAAATAAAAATTTCATTATTCCCGTTAGTCTTTTCTCGAGAAGCCGCAAGATAGGAAAATATTTTAATTGAACAAAGGATGCCGGAATTTTTTAAGAATTATTTTATTTCCACTTTGCAAACCGAGCTATTCCATAGCATTGTCGCATATTTCGAAGCAAATCCAAACACCAATTTATACTCTCCTTTTTCACAATTTATGGGAATTTTAAATTTTATTTTTTCTTCGCTGATCAATTGTTGCTCATTTATTTCGGCTGCAGAAATCACATATTCATGATCACCCCCTAACATTTTTAAAAATGCTAAAACTTGAAGTTTTGTAGTATCGTAATGCACTGTTTTAATTGCCGGATTCTCGATAGATAATTCTCCTGAAATTGTATCTCCTTTTTTCACTTCAAATTTATTTACATCACTTTTTAAAGTGATATATCCTTGTGTTTTTAAATGATCATCATAAGCATAAAAAAGATCATCGTTATAATGACGAATAGATTTCGAATTGGAAAAAGAAAAAGCACCCACCACCAAAACCTTTTTACCTTGCAGCTCTTGCTGAATAAGCCATCTATCGTACTGATTTCTTCGATACCAATAAGAATTTAGAGTAAATGAGGGTTGATTAAAATAAAAAGAATATTTACTTGCTTTTTGATAGGTATTCACAAACACCACCGCTCTCTCTCCAGCCAATTCATTGTACTTTTTGTAATACTCTTTATTTCTGCCAAATTGTTCGGTCACCAAAAATTGCTTTTTATCCCCCGGTAAGGCGATATATATTCTTAATCCAATTAAAATAAGAACCACTACAGTAATTGAAATTTTCAACAGCTTGTTCAAGTGATCTAAAGCAGTATGAACCACCAATAAAGCCCCCACATACCCCATGGCTACCCAGTTGGCTTCCACAAAAGAGCGAAAAGACATGACCAAGAAAAAGAAATAAAAACCAAGAGCAGTCCATTTCAAAGTTTTAATCCACTCCCCTTTTACTTTTCGCATTAATATTATCATTAAAAAAAATAAAACCGGACCAGCGAAAGCCAATTGTCCCAATAGGTAATCTCCAGTATAACGAGGTTGATAGGCCGTATTCACTCTATCAAACAAATGAAAATAAACAGAAGGAAATCCGTTTTGAGCCTGCCACCAAATATGAGGTGCGAAAAAAATAAGAGATAAAACAAAAACCACATAAAATGATTTTCGTGTGAGCAATTTATAGTTTGGAATTAAAGAAAAAATCACCAGCAATACACCATGGTACTTACTGTACATCAATAAAGCTATTACCAATGAAAGCAATAACACATTCTTTATAGAATCATTCTCTAAATACTTTTTAAAACAGTACAAATACAAAACGCCGAAAAAGAGCATGGGTACATCGGGCGCGGAAATAAACGACAAAGCATGAAAAGCAGGAACAGTTATAAATAACAAAAAGAGCTGATTCACCTTTTTGAATTCTGTTATCGCAAAAAGTAGATAAAGAGTAAGTGCCGATGCAATGACCGTACAAAAGCGAATACTCATTTCGTTGTTAAAAAAGAAAGTCCCCACTTTAATCATCAATGCAATCATAGGCGGATGATCAAAATATCCCCAATCTAAATTCTTTGCATAAACCCAGTAGTAGGCCTCATCATCGGCCAAGTCGGTATATAGTGAAAAGAAAAAAATCACTACCGCCCATAAACAAGTGTACAATATTGCCTTCCTCTTTTCGCTGAGCTTATTTAACATAAGCCCAAAAATAAGTAATATTGTGCAACATGAAGGCAGAAAAACTTTTTGAGCTTACCGGACACAACGCGGCCATCTATTGCATTGAAAAAGGATTAACGAATGATCAGATTTTTTCAGGCAGCGGAGATAAAATTTCTACTTCATGGGATATTGAAAAAAGAGAAAATGTTCCTTTTACCATCTTAAACAAATCGGCAGTATTAGCTATTAAATATATTGAGAAACACAATGTGGTTTTAATTGGATTGTTCAATGGCAACTTACATGTGATTGATGCTAAAGAAAAAAAAGAGATTAGATTTATTCCTTACCACAAAGAAGCATTGTTTCACATTGCTTACGACGAACAACATGATCGTATTTTCTTGTTGAGCGGTGATGGAACGGTATCGGTATGGACTAGCGATTTCAAACTAATTAAATCCATTGCATTGGCAAGCGATAAAATTCGTTCAATGGAAATCGAAAAAGAAAAAGGAATTGCCGTTCTATCTTGTGGTGATGGATTTATTCGTATCATTAATTTATTTACACTCGAATTAATTCACGAATTTATTGCGCACGATAAAGTTAATATTGCACGCTTCCATCCCACCAAAGATGTTTTGATTACAGGAGGGAAAGATGCTATGCTGAAATTTTGGAATATACAGGCAAATTACCAACACATACATACTATACCCGCGCACAACTGGGCATTGTATAGTATTTTATTTAGTCCAGACAATCAATACATGATTACAGCCAGCAGAGACAAAACCATGAAAATATGGGATGCAGAAACACTGGATTTGATAGAAAAAATGGATTATAAAAGTCATAAAGGACACACCCATTCCGTAAACTGTTTATACTGGCCCGAAGGAAAAAATTATTTTATTTCAGGGGGTGACGACAAAAAAATAATGGGATGGAAAATTAAATAACAAGGAATTAACTATTCAAAATCACAATACCAAAATCCTCTTGTTTTAGACGCTGGTAAAGAACAAACCTCACTCTCTTTAATTTCAATGGGGCGGTATATTTTTTCACCCAAAGAGAAGGTTATTTTCTTTTTAAAAATGGGCCCTTCATAACAAAAAGTATGAAACTCACCATTTTCACCACAGGGATCAACCTCTTCAGGTAAATCATCGATAAATTGCTGATCTATTTCTTTACCCACCCAACTTTCATTCAGGTAAGCATCGTTAACACAACAAGTAATGGTTTTAAATTCTTTCAAAAGAAAATCATTAACCATCCATTTAGTATCCATTTTCCACAGAGGAAAAACAGCAGTCATTCCTACTTTTGCTAAATTATTTTCACGATACAAACGCAAATCTTCCAAAAAAATATCTCCAAAAATAACGTGATATATTCCTTCCAATTTGACCTCCAATAAGATCATCTCCATCTGCCTTTCATATTCACTATTGGTACCTAAAGACACTCCTGCTTTTAATAGAGGTATACCTATAGATTCCGACTGCTGATGCAACAATTCCTCACGAACTCCATGCATAGAAACTCTTTTAAACTCTGTGTTTACAGTAGTGAGCAAATAACACACTTCGTATTCCTTTTCTTCTATAATTTTATGCAAACAGTAAGAAGAATCTTTTCCTCCACTCCAACAAAATATTGCTTTTTTAGGCATCATTGAGTAAAATAAAAATCGGTAGAAATTATTCCTGCTTTAAAAGTATTGATTAAAGTAGCGTCTTTAGTGTAACGATATATCGTTGATTTTTGAACATAATCCATAGCATCACTCACATAAACCACAGAAGTATTGGGATGAATTCCAAGCGCATAAAAATTTCTATTTCCTTCTGTAATCAATGCTGAAGTTGGAAGACTCGAATCAGAAATAGTCATTCTATAAACTCCTGTATTCAAATAATAAAGCGTATCTGATGCACCATTCATTTCCATTCTCCACGGATAATTCGATGGCTGAAAGGGAAAAGTTTTTTCTACATTGTAAGTATTTGGATCAATTCTATATAAAGTACCAGGAATATTGTTTTGAGCATCACCTCCACAAAGTACCCAAAGCTTTCCATTTTTATCTACTCTGATTGAAGTTGAGCTATAGCCCACCACAATGCTATCAGAAATTTGATCGGTACTGGTATTAAGTACATAAACTTTATCTCGATATTTATTACACACAAAAACTTTTCCTGCAGTAAACACCATTTCTTCTGTCCATCCTGAACAAGGAATTGAACCGGAAATCATATTCGTATTCAAATTAACTATAGATATAGAGTTCGATTTATAATCACTAACATACGCTTTATTGGTACTCACCGGAAGAAAAAAACGTGGAGAATTAAAACCATTAATAGTAGCCGAAATCACAAATGTTTGTGGATCTAACACTTCTATTTTTCCTGAATTATTCACCACCACATAAGCTTTTGAATTGTACACCATCATTGATTGCGCAACATCTCCCAAAGCTTTATTGTTGGCCGATTGAAACAAATCTTCTTGTACCGTATTTTTACTTTCGTTGTAATAACTCACCGATGCATTTCCAAATTGAAAATTTCCTTCGTTAACGATATAAACACCATGATCAATCGTTGTGGTGGAATGATCTTCATCGGGTTTATCTTTCACACAAGAAGAAAAAAACAAGAATACACATACCCCAATAAAAATATTGTGTTTTATAATTCTCATCTCACAACTAACTTTTGTGTTTTAACAGAATGATCATTACTCACCGTAACAAAATACAATCCTGAATTTAAAAACGAAAGTGAGATAGAATAAGAGTTTTCTTTATTAAAAGCTGAAAAAAGTTCTTTCCCTTCCACATCTACAATAGAAATATTTCCCTGAGCATTTAATAAAGTAATAACATCGTTATTAGCGGCAGGATTAGGATAAATTTTCAAATAATTTTTCGATAACTCCTCTACACCATCACCTACCGCATTAATAATACCTACTGCATCTAAATCGAAACCAGAAGAGCCAAATGCTGTGGGCCAGGGATCATTGATTTTATGGCCATACTGATCTCTTGAAGCATAAGCATTTTGGACACTTCCCACCACATCAATAATTTTAATGTAAGTGATATGATCTACATCTAAACCTGCTTCATTTTTCAATTCTTCTAAATCAAAAGGAGTTCCGTACAACGCACGATATTTTCCTGCTAAATTATTGATAAGTGTTGGGTCTGTACTTCCAAAAGAGCCCGTTTGAACTGTAGTATCGGTATTTGAAGTGGCTGGAAATCGAAAATAATTTACGCCATCGGAACTCACTTCCACAAAAGCCAATTCTAAAAAGGAATCACTAAATGAATTTTCAAATACTGCGAAATCATAACCCGGTCCGTTAAATATTAAACTCACCGCAGCATTTTGTAAATGACAGATAGCCTCTCCTCCATCACCTAAACTCACCACACTATTTACACCTGCTTTTTCTAATGCTAAGGTAGAATCACCCACATTAGCATAACCTAAAGAAGTATTAGAAATATCCTGATAACCTCTATTGATATTAACGACATCACCTGTTGATTCACCAAACCAATAAGTAAAAGCAGAACTATCTTTATGCATTGCGCTGGTGCCCACTTGCCCCACAGCGGGGGCAAATTGAGCAAAAGCAGATGCACTAAAAACAATAAAAAAAAGAATTATTTTTTTCATTTTAATTTTTTATGATTTGATGAGTGGTAACATAATTACTACCTATTAATTCTACGAAGTAAATTCCTGCATCATAAGATTCCAAATTTAATTTTATAAAAGATGAATTCACATATTCAGAATAAAGCAATTTTCCTGAAACATCATGAACATTAATATTTACCGACTGCACCGAACCGAAATAAAAATTAACTGCATCTACAGTTGGATTAGGATAAACTGAAAAATTTGATGGTGAAATACTAGCCACATTAACCCCTAAATCAGAAGTAGTAAAATTATCCATGCAGAAAGAAGCAGGAGTATTCATTCCAAACTGTCCGTTATCAGTAGAAGTTAAAGTAAACTGCAAGCTATCTACATTACCCAAAGAACTAAGATCAACCCATCTCCAATCTTTAACAATATAATCTTCAGAAGTATTAGCGGAAGTGTAATCAGCCAATAAAAAATCTACAGAATTCTGAATAGCATTTCCTCCATACCAACCGGTAACAGTTAATTTAAACCAGTCGGGATCAGTGCCATTTGCTCCACCAAATTTCTTTGCTACCCAGTCACCATCTTTCATACTTAAAGCTGCATAAGTAGAATTGGTAATGTAAAAACCTTCTACTATTCTACCCGCTGCATTACCTGTTAATTTAATGGTCGATCCAGTTTGTCCTACTAAATAATTCGCAGAATTATTATACCCTATCGCGGTACGTGCACTATAAGGATTGGTGTAACCCGCAGTAGTGCTATCTTTCATGTTGCTGTATGAAAAACCACCCGACCAATAAGGATATTGTCCACCGGTATAAGTGTTTGGAAAATCGGCATTACCACTAGAAAAATAAGTAGTACCTGGGTTTGGAGATCCATCCCAAAAAGAATCGGTAGGAAGACTCAAGTTTTCAAAATCAGAAATAGTTTGCGCATTTATCGAAAAAGATAAAGTTAGCGCCGCTAAAGAAAGTAAACGTGTTTTCATTTTAGTTATTGATTTTATTTAATTGTAAAGAAATTCCTGCTTGATAATATCTCATGGGCATTGCCCTTGCACTCACTACTTGATACTGTTCGTTAAATAAATTTTCAACACGAACAAAAAGTGATGCATCCATTGTTTTCATTTTAAAATTTTTACTCAAATACAAATTCCCTATAGTATAGGGTTTTAAATATTGAGAATTATCGGTGCTTGTAAATCGGTAACCAGTGTAGCTTTGTAAAAAAGAAAAAACAAAACCTCTGTACTCAATAGTTAATTTGGCATGGCCACTATACCTTGGTGTATAAATCATTTGTTTGCCTACCGATGCATCCCCTTCTGATTTTGATGCTTGATTGGTGGATAAAACATAATTCGTTAAGAACGATATTGACATCTTCATTTTTCTTCTCTCCATTCTCACACTCGACACTGACTCCACTCCTCTACTCCACACACTCACCATATTCTGTGGACTCCAGTATGAGTTTGCAGGCAACCAAACAATTTGATTTGTAATATTTCTATTGAATAAAGAGGGTTCAAACAACAAGTGTAAATTTTTACTCATTTTAAAATTCATGATTAAAGAAGCATCTTCCGAATATCCTTCTTCAGGTTTAAGCTGTGAGTTTCCTCCCGGAACCCAAAACAAATCATTGAGAGTGGGTAATCGATATATTTTTGAAAAACTTGCTTTGGCACTAATCCATTTTTGAGCTTTGTATTCTGTACCCAACGAATAAGTAAATGGCACCAATTTTCCATAAGCAAATTCTTGTCGGCATGAACTACTCATCACCCAATTCTTCAATAAATTCAATCGATACGATAAAAACAAAGCACTTTTATTGAGCACGGCATTGCCATTGTAATTTGCAGAACTGGCAAAAGAATAACTATTGTTAAATCCTAAGTTAAACAAGTGCTTTTTCCTGTTGTATTTTACCTCCGCTTCATTAATCAAAGCAATCGATCTGCTGTGTAATCCATCGTAATTAAAGCGCTCATCAAAATAAGCTCCACGAATAAAAAACATCCAATCGTCTTTTTTTCTTTGCCACTCCGCACTAGCTCTATAACTTTCGTCTTTCTGATTGTCGGAAGCAGAAGACTGAACCATTGTGGGCGGAATATTTCTATCGTTCACCTGATACCAGAAAATTAAATTGAGCTGACTTTTCCCCAGTAACAAAGCATTTTCAGATAGTACGCCATTCGACTTTAATTCAGCGTTACTTTGTTTTACTAAAGGATTACCTTGCAAATAAGAATTATAAAAAGAAAAATTATTTTGTGCTGATTGATTAAAAATCTTCAATGAAGAAATCCATTTCTTTTTGCTCACTACAGCAAAAGCCTGCTGAGAAAAATTTGAAAAACTACCACCAGATAAATTCAAACCCGCTTTATATCCTTGATTAAATCTCGGAGCAAAATTAATATGAATAGCACCTCCCATTGCACCACTTCCCCAAAGTGCACCTGATCCTCCGTATTGCACATTTACTGTATTTGAAAAACCAACAGGAAGAAGAGCTAAATCTAGCATTCCATTCATCGGACTATTTAAATTGAAGCCATTCCATAAAGTAATCGTTTGATTGGCTCCGGCACCACGAGTAGAAGAACTGGCCATACTTCCCAAACCATACGATTTAATAAATATTCCACTTTCATTGTTTAATAAATCAGCTAAATTGCCATTCTTGTACTGCGCCAAAGTAGCGCTATCTATTTGCTGAATTTTAGTTCCGGTAGAAAAAATTTTAAAGCGATTGGCGATAATATTTACTGTTTCTAATTCTAAAGTATCAGTGAAATTTTGAGCAATAGAAATTTGGGGTAAAATGAAAAGTAAAATCATTTTAGCCAAAAATATTGTAGTATGTCTTTTTTCTTGTAAAGCCATGTACACTCTACCTTTTTCCCGAGGTTTTGAATTTATTTATTGCATTGGCAGGTCTCCTGACTCGTTCTTGCGCGCCTTCCCATCCGTCAGCTGACGAACAGTGGCTCAGATTGCGCTTTCCTTTTTATTGGAAGAACTTACAGTTGCGGGTACAGTTAACGGTTTTAACGTTATTCCCTTTTAATCTTCACTAAAACATTTAATGAAAGAACCGATTGCGCAGCGAATGTATTAAGAAATTTTGAATTATGGATTTTAAATTATGAATTGATGATCATCACATTCCCAACAACTCTTTCGCGTTTTCCAGCGACTTCTTCGTTAGCTTATCACCACTCAGCATCTGAGCGATTTCTTCTATGCGTTGTTGTTCGTTAAGTAAATAAACTTTCGATTCTGTTTTGCCCTCCACTACCATTTTTTCTACACGATAATGTTGTTTTGCCTTAGAGGCAATTTGAGGTAAATGCGAAATGGAAATCACTTGCATATTGTTGCCCATTTCTTTCAACAACAACCCCATTTTATTGGCTACATCGCCAGAAACACCAGTATCAATCTCATCAAATATAATGGCAGGTAAAGTAAAATGTTTAGCCATACAACTTTTAACAGCCAGCATCACTCTCGACAATTCCCCTCCCGACGCTGCGTTTTCTATTGCTTGTAAATCATCTCCCTGATTGGCTGAAAAAAGTAAAACCGGTTTATCTTGTCCGTATTCATTAAAAGAATTTTCCTTTGCAAAACGTAAATCAACTTCCATTCTCGATTTATCCATTTTCAACTGACTCAACACTTCTGTAATTTGTTGGGTGAGTTGTGGAGAAACTTTCTTTCTCGATTTACTCAATGAAACAGTGGTTTCCAATAATTTTTTATGAGTGCTATTTTTCTTCTCTGCCAATTGATTCAATCGCTCCTCAGAAAATTGAGCACTATCAATTTTTAATTTTAAATCGTTGGCTTCTTCAATTAAATTAAGAGTTGTAACCGCATTGTATTTTTTAAGCAAACCATAAATCAAACTTTGTCTTTCCTGTAATTCAAACAATCGACGCTCATCAAAATTCATTTCTTTAGAATGGCTTTCTAATTCGCTACTCACATCTTCTGCCTCAATGCGCAAAGATTTTATTCTATCCAAAAAAGAAGTAAAACCACCTGTTAATCTTTCTAATTTTTCTAATTCCACCTCAACACTCATCAATAAATCGGCAGCTCCTTTTTCTTCATTCAACCACGATAATACTTTGGCCATTCTTTCGCGTACTTCCCCAGAATTTTCTAAAATTTTCAATTCACTTTCCACTTCAGTTTCTTCTCCTTCTTTCAAAGCAGCGGCATCAATTTCATTGAATTTATATTTCCAATAATCTAAATTCTCTTTAATTTGTTTCACCGCTTTCCCTTCTTCTTCCAGTGATTTTGAAAGTTCTTTATATTCTAATAAGGTAGCTTGATAATCGAACAATAACTTTTCATTTCCTGCCAGAGCATCTAAAATATCCAATAAAAAACCAGAAGATTTCAGCGATAAAAAAGCATGTTGAGAATGAATATCTATAACACTTTGAGCCAATTCTTTTAAGAAAGGAAGAGTTACCGGAGTATCGTTAGCAAAGGATCTGCTTTTTCCGCTATCCGCAATTTCTCTTCGAAGAATAGTTTCCTCTTCAAAATCAACATCATGTTCCTTGAACAATTTTTTTAAATCTTTTCCTACTTTAAATATTCCTTCTATCACACATTTTTTTTCACCTTTTCTAATTACCGAAGAATCGGCACGAGAACCCAATAACAATTGTAAAGCATCCAGCATGATGGATTTACCTGCTCCAGTTTCTCCGGTAATTACAGACAATCCATTGCTAAACTCCAGCTTCAGCTCTTTAATGAGTACAAAATTTTTTATGGTGAGTTGTTTCAACATGAGGATAAAAATAAAGAAGTGTTAAGCAACAATGGCTAGAGATATTGAAAATTTATAAACAAATTGTTAATTATGGATTTGTAAAATAATCTCTTGAATTGTCTATCAATTGCCGTTGGTTTTAACCAACGGAAAACAACAAACCTATTCGACT
>JAHEZM010000016.1 GCA_023251075.1 Flavobacteriales bacterium
CTTTTATAACGAATAGTTTTTTCCTGCACGTTAACCGTAGCTGGAAGATAGATGATAAGAGTGGTGTCGGGAGTGAATTTCCATGTGAAATAAGATTTTCTACCATAGAAATCATAAATACCCGATGTACAATGAAAATCTAGTGAATCAGCCTTTAATACATTGATATTAAAACATCCCTGCTCGATAATGGTATCTCCATCAAAAATAACATATTTAGACACTTCCGGTCGAATAAAATGATCGTGTAAAGTGCCATAACCTACATTTAATACACCATCTTTCATTTCTTTAGTATTAATGCGAAGAGCAACAGGATCGGTAGCATCAAAAGCTGGTTTGGATTGAATAGGACTTTTGGTTTCTTCAAAAGAATTAAAGTAATCTTCGGCAATCCAAATACCTTCCAGATATTGAATATCGTGAGAAAGATTACTTTGACCATAAGATTGTGAAAACAAAAAAACAAGTGATGAAAACAAATAGATTCGAAACATAAATTTATTGTTTTCCTTACTTTATTTCATCCGAATATATTGCAGAATGTAAGGTTTTCAAATTATAATTCGATGCCATTACTTCACCGTATGCACCGGCACTTTTGATTTCAATAATATCGCCACGTTTCGAAATAGGCAATTCTAAAGCTTTTGCAAAAGTATCGGTAGATTCGCAAATGGGCCCAACCACATCGTAAGTATCAATTTCTTTCGCTGTAGTGGTAAGATTGTTTATTTTGTGGTAAGCCTGGTACAACATCGGACGAATCAACTCAGTCATACCCGCATCTAAAATCATGAAGCTTGTATTTTCCCCTTTTTTCACAAAAAGAACTCTGGAGATCAATGACCCGCATTGTGCTACAACACTTCTTCCGAGTTCAAAATGCACTTGTTGTCCAGATCGGAGTTGCAGAAATTCATTGAAGATGGCGAAATATTGTTTAAAATCAGCCACATCGTTGCTTTCAGGATTATAGTAATCGATCCCCAATCCACCACCTACATTCACCACCTCAATTTTTACATGTCGACTCTCAAACCAATCTTGAATCTGGTTTACACGAACACATAAATTTTTATAAGAAGTTAAATCGGTAATTTGAGATCCAATATGGAAGTGAATTCCAACTAAAGAAAGAGTTTTAGAAGCCTTTACACAATCTACTACCGATTCCATTTCCTCCATTTTAACTCCGAATTTATTCTCTTTTAATCCGGTAGAGATATGCTTGTGCGTATTGGCATCCACATTAGGATTAATGCGAACAGCTATATTTACTTTTTTATTCAATCTATTGGCGATTTCATCAATCACTTCCATCTCCTGAACAGATTCGCAATTAAAACAGAAAATATCATTGTTTAAAGCCGCTATGATTTCGTCATCTGATTTCCCTACTCCGGCAAAAACTACTTCATTGGCAGGAAAACCCATATCAATAGCTTTCTGAACTTCATTACCGCTTACACAATCGGCACCCATTCCGTACTTGCGAATGGTATTTAACACTCTATCATTCACATTGGCTTTAAAAGCATAATGCAAACTATAGCCATATTTCTTTGCTTCTGATGTTAGCGAATCCAGTGTTTTCTCTAGTAAAGTAATATCATAGAAATAAAAGGGCGTTTTCAGAGTGCTGAAATGCGCCAGCTGCTTTTGCGAAATAATCATGATTACGCTTTTTGAAGTTTCTCACCTTTCAAACCAAACAACCCCTCATTGATCGTTTGTAGAGCCTTCAATTTATTTTCAGCATTGGTTAATACAGAAATATTGTGCGTACTTCCACCGTAAGAAATCATTCTTAATGGTACTCCAGATAAAGCATTGAATAACTTCTTAGCCATTCCGCCTTCTTCTGCAATCATATCCCCTACTAAACAAATAATTGTTTGATCTTTATCTACCTCAACTGTACCAAATGCTTGCAATTCTTTAACAATTTGATCCAGATGCGTAGCATCATCAATAGTTAATGATACTGCAACCTCAGAGGTAGTAATCATATCGATTGGAGTTCTATATCTTTCAAATACTTCAAATACTGAACGCAAGAAACCATAGGCCAACAACATACGGGTTGACATGATTTTAATAGCAATAATACCATCTTTAGCTGCAACTGCTTTCACGAAATTTCCACCAATGTTCTGAGGTTTTTCAGTAATTGTAGTTCCTTTAGCTTCAGGTTGCATCGTATTTAACAACTTCACAGGAATATTGGCTTGTTTAGCTGGTAAGATACAAGAAGGATGAAGAATTTTAGCACCGAAATAGGCTAACTCAGCTGCTTCATCAAATGATAATTCAGCTACAGGTTTAGTTTCTCCCACAAAACGAGGATCGTTATTGTGCATACCGTCGATATCCGTCCAAATTTGAATTTCGCTTGCATCAATTGCATTACCCACTAATGAAGCGGTATAATCACTACCACCTCTTTTCAGATTATCAATTTCACCAAAAGTATTGCGGCAGATGTAACCCTGTGTTACGAACAACTCAACCTCCGGATATCTCTTAAGTTCTTTAGCAATATGTTCTCTGATGTAAGCCAAATCTGGCTCTTCATCTTTATTAATTTTCATGAAATTTAAAGCTGGCAATAAAACAGAATTGAATTTTTGCTCCTCCAGATAAACCTGAAACATTGCTGTTGACATCAACTCACCCTGAGCTAATAGAGCTCTTTCCTGGTAAATATTAAATGCTTTAACCACAAAAGTTTTCATGAAATTGAAATTTTCACGAATCACTGCAAATGCTTTCTCTCTAAATTCGGCAACTGAATATAAATCGGCTATTACAGCTTCATATTTCTTTTGCATTTCTTCAATTTTAGCCACTGCTTCTTCCTGCTTATTCTTATACAAAAGTTGTCCGATTTCCACTAAACCATTAGTTGTTCCCGACATTGCCGAAAGCACTACTACTTTAGGGTCTTTATCTGCAGTAACTAATTTAGCAACATCTTTAATTCTAGCTGCTGAACCTACTGATGTTCCACCGAATTTTAAAACCTTCATTTGCATAATTTTTATATAAGAATTTTTAGAGCCGCAAAGATAGGAAAAGAGAAAGGGAATAAGTACTAGAATTAAAAAAATATTTCCAAGAGTAAAAATGAAAAAAGCCCTCCGTTATTTGACGGAGGGCTTTCTCTATAAAATTGAATACTTCTTAGTATCTGTCATCGTTTCCGTAGCTTCTATCTCTATTCCCATAGCTATTTCCACCTCTGTCTCCGCCTCTATCGTTACCTCTGTCATTTCCTCCTCTGTAACCACCTCTGTCATTTCCACCTCTATCACCACCAAAGCTTCTTGGTCCGCGATTTCCACCACCAAAACCACCGCCACCACTTCTTCTTTCCTTAGGAGCTGGAGGATTAGCTTTGCTAACTTTAAGTGAACGTCCGTTTACTTCTTTTCCGTTTAGAGCATTTAAAGCAGCTTCTCCTTGGTTGTCATCTGCCATTTCAACAAAACCGAAACCTTTAGAACGATTTGTTTCACGATCAATAACTACTCTGGTTGATACTACTTCGCCAAATTCTGCAAACAAGCTTGATAAAACATCTTCTCTAACGTCGTAGTGAAGATTTCCTACGTAAATTACCATTGAAAATAAAATTTAAAAATTAATTAATTACTGATCTAATAAAGTATCAAATCTCTACTAATATAAAGAATAATCTCACTACGCCAATACTTCATTAAAAATTATTTCTTCTGCGACTTTCCCAATTCTACTTTTTCGCCCAAAAATTTAGGTTCAGTTCCAATAATGAAGTCTACCAACACTTTCACCCGGGCAAAAGCCTCACGCAACATGGTCCATTTACCATAAGCAGCACTCACATCTGCCGCATTAAACCCCCGCACAAAGAGCCCGTTTTGCTCTCCTATATAAATAGCTCTTTCATTGTGAAACTGCTGAGAAATAACCAATATCGAATCTTGCGAAAAAATTTTCTTACAACGCACCATGCTATCGAAAGTACGAAAGCCAGCATAATCTAAATAGATTTTATTGGAGTCGATTCCGGCAGCCACTAAATCATTTTTCATATCGGTTGGTTCATCGTATGATTTTGTACTATTATCTCCACTTATAATAATATACTTTATTTTATCTGCCTTAAATAACTCGGCCGAGGCATTAATTCGTTTAGTATAATAAACATTCATAGTTCCACTTTTTGTGTGTTTTGAAGTACCTAACAACAATCCAACCTTAAAAGCAGGCACTTCTTCAATAGTTGAAAACGTTTTGTGAAATGCGTTCGACTCTATAATTTTATTTGCACACCACAATGCAACCACCATTAATATCAGAGCTATAAAAAAACTAAACAGCATTCTTTTTAGAGTAAATATTTTCTTCATACTATCTCATATTTTGTTACATCCAAAAGGCCTTTGCAATTTAATACTCCCCCGTGAATTTACATCTTAGCACAAAGCTTTTTAATTCATCAATAACAGTAATTAACAAATACCACAAAGTAGGTATTGTAACACCAACACTGCCAAAGTAGATTTGTCTTATAAGTTTTATATCATGAAAAAAACAATACTACTAGCAAGTTTATTTACCTCAATGGCCGGCTCTCAAATGTTCGGACAAATGTTAACCAAAGAAGATTCATTGGCCGCTGGCCTAATTGCATCAAAAGCCTCAACTGTACTTTCAGGTTATGGAAATGTTCAATACTCCAATAATTTAACAACCAAAGAAGCTACTACTAATGTTGACCGACTAGTTCTTTTTGTGGGTCATAAATTCACCTCTAAACTATCTTTCTTTTCTGAGTTAGAAGTGGAGGATGTTAAAATCGCAGGGGGTGAATCGGGGGGTGAATTTGCACTAGAGCAAGCGTTCATTAAATTCGACATTAATAGAAACAACTACATTTCTGCAGGTTTAATAATTCCAAGAATTGGTATCATCAACGAAAATCACTTGCCCACAACATTTAACGGTAATGCGAGAACTAAAGTAGAAACTCATATTATTCCTGCGACTTGGAGAGAAATTGGAATTGCTTATTATGGAACAAGTACCAGGATGCCGGGATTAAACTATTCATTTGCTTTATTGAATGGATTAAATAGTGCCGATTTCAATACCGACGAAGGAATTCGTGAAGGTAGGTACGAAGGTGCAAATGCTAATGCTAATTGCCTAGCTGCAACAGGAGCTCTTTTGTATTATGTAAAACATTTTAGAATTCAAGCTTCAGCATACGTAGGTGGATCAAATACTTTATCGAAATTTCACTCTGACTCCTTAGGTATTGCTAAAAATGTTTTCGGCGCTCCTGTTCAGCTATTAGAATGCGATGTTCAATATAGAAACAAAGGATTACAAATTAAAGCATTAGGCACCGTTACCAACATTAGTGATGCAGAAAAACTAAATGCTTTTTATGGCAATAATATGGCTCAAAACATGATTGGATACTATGGCGAAATTGGATACAATTTAAATTGGAAAAAAGAGAAAGCAGTAATCATTTTCTCACGTTATGAAAACTTAAGAATGACAGCAAAAATGACTTCTAATGCTGTATACAGCGACGCCAGCAACATGCAATTTATCACTTCTGGAATTAGCTATTTACCTCACCAAGGAGTAAGTGTAAAACTAGATTACACCTACAAAATTGATGGATCTAACTATGCACAAAATTCTATCAATGTTGGTTTAGGTTACAGTTATTAGTATTTTCGCAGCATGGACAATAGCAGACGAGAATTTATAAAAAAATCATGCGGAATGTGCGCTAGCATTGTTGGACTAACAATCCTTGCTTCTTCCCTAGATAGCTGTACTCCATTGAAATATGTTTCGGGAGAAATAAATAAAGGAGCGGTGAAATTTTCCGCAAACAACTTTATAGAAAATTCGAAATTAGTTATCATTAGAAACAATACTTTAGAATATGATATCGCTGTCGTAAAAGGCAGCGATAATTCATATCGCGCACTTGAACTGAAATGCACGCATCAAGACAATGCTTTGGTTGCCAACGCAACAGGATTTCAATGCAATTTGCATGGAAGCACCTTCGCACTAGATGGTACAGTTGTAACTTCTCCAGCCACATCCAGCTTAAAGGAGTACCGCGTCAGTGCAGTTGGTGACCTAATTGAAGTATTTGTTAAATAATTAATTTATTAGCTTTACTCTGTTACAAGCTAATTTCTACATTGATGCAGCACACCAATTTTTCTACTTCAAAACAGCTTAGCGAAAAACAAATAAATTCAGTCATCCAACTTTTAGAAGGTGGAGCCACCATTCCTTTTATTGCGCGCTACAGAAAAGAAATTACTGGCAGTTTAGATGAAGTAAAAATTGCTGAGATAAAAAATCAATATGATGCCTCCATCGAATTGGAAAAACGAAGAGCGAGCATCATCAAAACCATAGAACAACAAGGTCAGTTAACTCCCCAGCTACAAGCACAGTTAAACAGTGTTTCTAATCTTCAATCGCTAGAAGATATTTATCTTCCTTACAAACAAAAAAGAAAAACGCGCGCCGCTGCTGCAATAGAAAAAGGATTAGAACCTTTGGCGAAAATTATATTCGCACAAAATGGAGGAAATATTGAAGGGAAATCGGAAACCGATTTAGCTGGCGCAAGAGACATCATTGCAGAATGGGTAAACGAAAATGTTAACGTTAGAAATTCCGTTCGAAAAACCTTCGAACGTGAAGCTATCTTATACGCCAAAGTGAAAAAAGGAAAAGAAGCCGATGCTATTAAATACCGCGACTACTTTTTCTTTAAAGAAGAATTAAAGAAAATTCCATCACATAGATTGCTGGCAATAAAACGCGGACAAGAAGAAGGATTTTTGAAAGCATATATCGCCATCAACAATGAATCTACTATAGAATCCATCAACCGACTGTTGGTTAAAGGAAATGGACCTTCACAAAAGCAAGTGGTACTAGCCATTGCCGATGCTTATGAAAGATTACTAGTACCTAGCATGGAAAATGAATTTGAAAATCTATCAAAAGAAAAAGCCGATAAAGAAGCCATAAATATTTTCATAACAAATTTGCGACAATTATTGCTAAGTGCGCCTCTCGGACAAAAACGGATCTTAGCCATCGACCCCGGATTTCGCACTGGATGCAAAACAGTTGTACTAAATGAATTGGGCGATTTACAAGTAGAAACTGTTTTATATCCATTGCAAAAACAATTTGAAACAGAACAAAATCTAAGGCATTTGTTAAGTACCCATAAAGTGGAAGCTGTAGCTATTGGCAATGGTACTGGTGGCAGAGAAACAGAAACTTTTGTTCGCAATTTCATTAAAAATAATCCCGAGTTTAAAGCCATTCAAATTCATATGGTATCAGAACAAGGGGCCTCTATTTATTCGGCATCGGAAATTGCACGCGAAGAGTTTCCCGATAAAGACATCACCGTTCGAGGCGCTGTTTCTATTGGCAGAAGATTAAAAGATCCTTTGGCTGAGTTGGTAAAGATTGATCCTAAATCGATTGGTGTAGGACAATACCAGCACGATGTAAATCAAAAACTATTAAAAGAAAGTTTAGATCAAACCGTCATCTCTTGTGTAAATCAGGTGGGCGTAGAACTCAACACAGCCAGCAAACATTTACTGAGTTATGTATCGGGCTTGGGTCCGGTATTGGCGCAAAACATTGTAGATTACCGAAAAGAAAATGGAAAATTTACTTCTCGAAACCAACTTAAAAAAGTACCACGCTTAGGAGAAAAAGCATTTGAACAGGCAGCAGGTTTTTTAAGAATTCACGGCGCTAAAAATCCTTTAGACAATTCTGCTGTGCATCCCGAAACATATACTATTGTGGAGCAAATGGCGAAAGATTTAAACGTGAGCATTGACGAATTAATGAGTAACACTGCTCTGCATTCCAAAATAGATTTATCCAAATATGTAAACGACCAAATTGGTTTACCAACATTAACCGATATCGTTAATGAATTAGCAAAACCTGGCAGAGACCCACGAGAACAACTCGAAGTATTTTCTTTTGGCGATGTAAACAGCATAGATGATATTACAGTAGGAATGGTATTACCTGGCATCGTGACCAACATTACCGCATTTGGGTGTTTTGTTGATATTGGAGTGCATCAAGATGGATTAGTGCACATCTCTCAACTTACGGATAGATTCATTAAAGACCCCAATGAAATAGTAAAGCTCAACCAAAAGGTAAATGTGAAAATTACTGAGGTCGACATAGCAAGAAAAAGAATTGGATTGAGTATGAAAGGCATTTAACTACCCCACCATTTTTTTTCCAAATTCATCTAAATTCATTCCGTCGTAATTACCACTACTCATAAGTAAATAGCTTGTATGATCTCCTTTTCTGCTGAGTAAATAATTTTGTAATTCATCGGGCTGAGTGATCACTTTTAAATTCGAATTACCAAAGGCTTGTTGCACTTGTTCAACAGTGATAGGTTTTAGTTTTTTGTGTTCAATAGCATGAGGAGAAAAATATACTATCGCTTCATCGGCAGTATTCATAGAACCATCATACTCTTTAAGGAAATTTTCATTTAAGGAACTAAAAGTATGTAGCTCCATACAAGCTACCAACCTTCTTTTAGGAAACTGATCTTTCACTGCTTTAGTAGTTGCTTTTAGCTTACTGGGTGAATGCGCAAAATCTTTATATACATCGCAAGTATCATTTCCAGCTACCCATTCTAATCTTTTTGCTGCACCTTTAAATGTGGCAATTGCAGAATAGAATTGTTCATCTGTCAATCCTAATTCTTTACAGATTAACATTGCTCCACTTAGATTTTGAAGATTATGTTGTCCGAAAATTTTCATGGGCAATTCTCTTCCATTCGCCAACAAAAATGTTTTTCCCTCTTTCACCGCATTGGGATGCGAATTATAGGGAATACTTTTTACATTTTTCTTTTTCACGATAGCCTGAATATTTTCATCACCGTCGAAATAAATTAAAGTTCCATCTTTCTCCATCACATCCACCAATAACTCAAACTGGTAACAATATTCAGGGAAAGTTGGAAATACATTGATGTGATCCCAGGCGATACCGCTCATCAGTGCCACATGCGGACGATAGTGAATAAATTTCGGACGTCTATCGGTTGGAGAACTTAAATATTCATCACCTTCTAAAATAATTACCGGTGCTTCTCTCGTTAATTTAACCATCGTATCAAAACCTTCCAGTTTCGCGCCCACCATGTAATCACAATCTACTTTATTTACTGTAAGCACATGTAGTACCATTGCTGTAATGGTTGTTTTACCATGACTTCCGGCAATCACCACACGCTTTTTATCCTTCGATTGTTCGTAGATATATTCAGGATAAGAATAAATTGTTAAGCCCAATTTCTGAGCACGAATCAACTCCGGATTATCTTTTCGCGCATGCATACCCAATACCACCACATCAATATCTTTAGTAATTCTGTTCGCATCCCACCCCATTGTTTCAGGAAGCAATCCCTTGTTTCTTAATCTTGTTTTCGATGGTTCAAAAATCTCATCATCAGAACCCGTTACCTGATATCCTTTACCATGTAAAGCCAAAGCCATATTGTGCATGGCACTTCCCCCTATTGCAATTAAATGTATTCTCATAGAAATAATTTGTTGGAAAATTATGTATTTACTTCTTTGAAGTAGTTATGAATTGACAATTTTATGAACTAACAATATGTTAATATTAAGAATTCTACTTCCTTTTAAATCTTCTTAATCTTATATTAGTAAATATTATAAAATCTATGCGATTTCTAATTCTTATCTTCTCACTTATATTGGTAAATTCATATTGCCAAGAAATGCCAGACATACAATACGGCAATAGTTTGTATGAAAAACTACCTAATGATCCTGAAATTATTCTTTTGAGAGGCTCCATTGCCGCAAAATCTAATTTAGAAGATACTACTCTAGCAATGTGCGAAAAATATTTATTGATCAAAAAACAAAAATTGAACACAAAAGATAGTATAATTTTTTATAGAATTAGAGGCGAAGCATACCTCTATAAAAAAATGAAAAAAGAGGCCATATCTGATTTTAATTTCGTGGCTGCGCATGATAGCACAGTTAATACTTTTCTGTTAATTGGGGAATTATATTATCAAAAAGGAAAATACATTGAAGCTGATTCATCATTCAAAATGGTAGAAAAAACATCCTCTAAATATCAATACGCTCAAGTTGGTGTTGCTAAATGCTTGATGAAAAATAAAAAAGAAAAAGAAGCTGAGATTATTCTTGAAAATATCATCATAAATTATCCTTTAGGAATACCTGCATACAGATATTTAGCTGAGATAAATATTATAAATAAAGATTTTGGAAGAGCATGTTCTAATTTAAATAGGAGTTTAATAAACTATGATGAAACGAAGCAAAATTGGAATACCTCCTACTGGACTGAATTTATTGAGGAGACAAAAATAATTCAAACTCAAAACTGTAGATAAATAAAACTTAAAAAAAAAGATGAACTTATACTCTGTCAATACCGGCTATTTCAAACTCGACGGTGGTGCCATGTTTGGCGTGGTTCCTAAATCTATATGGAACAAAACGAATCCTGCCGATGAAAAGAATTTATGTTCATGGGCCATGCGTTCTTTATTGATTGAAGATGGAAATCGCCTGATCTTGATTGACACAGGAATGGGATCGAAGCAAGATGAAAAATTCTTGAGCCACTATTATTTACATGGCGATGATTCTTTACAAAAATCATTGAATAAATATGGCTTTACAGAAGATGACATCACCGATGTTTTTTTAACACACTTACATTTCGATCACTGTGGTGGCGCAATTAAAAGAGATGCAAATGGTTTATTGATTCCTACTTTTAAAAATGCTAAATTCTGGAGTCACTCCTCTCATTGGGCTTGGGCAAGCAACCCTAACCCACGTGAAAAGGCTTCTTTTTTGAAAGAGAATATTCATCCTATTGAAGCAAGCGGACAATTAAATTTCATTGACAAAACATCACATCCTTTTCATCCCGAAATTTCTATTTTAACAGTAAACGGTCACACCGAATCACAAATGATTCCTCACATTCAATACAAAGGAAAAACCATTGTTTTTATGGCCGACTTATTACCTTCTGTAGGACACATCCCCCTAGCCTACGTAATGGGATACGACACCCGACCACTACTTACAATGGACGAGAAAAAGTTATTTCTAGACAATGCTGCTGCGAAAGAATACATTCTATTTCTACAACACGATTCTGAGAACGAATGCTGTACAGTACAGCAAACAGAGAAGGGTGTTCGACTAAAAGAAAAATTCAGCTTTTCGGCTTTATAAAACAAAAAAGCTTCCCGATTACTCGGGAAGCTTTTTCTATACAATTTCAACCAATTACTTTTTCAAAACCTCTTTCACTTTATCGGCAGCTTCTTGTAAAAGAACTACAGAGTGAACTTCCAATCCTGAATCTTCAATTAACTTTTTAGCTTCCTGAGCATTGGTTCCTTGTAAACGAACAATAATTGGAACATGAACTTTTCCAATGTTTTTGTATGCATCAACAATACCTTGAGCAACTCTGTCGCAACGAACAATACCACCAAAAATATTTACCAAGATTGCTTTAACATTTGGATCTTTCAAAATAATACGGAAAGCTTTCTCCACTCTCTCCGCATTAGCTGTTCCTCCTACATCTAAGAAGTTAGCCGGCTCACCACCAGATAATTTAATAATATCCATAGTAGCCATTGCCAAACCAGCACCGTTTACCATACATCCAACGTTACCATCTAATTTCACATAGTTTAAGCCGTGTTCTTTAGCTTCAACCTCAGTTGGATCTTCTTCTGTTACGTCACGCATAGCGGCATAATCAGCATGACGATCTAAAGCATTACCATCTAAAGTAACTTTAGCATCAACAGCGATGATTTTATCATCAGAAGTTTTCAATACCGGATTGATTTCAAACATCGCAGCATCGCAGCCTATGTAAGCTTTGTACAATGAAGCTACGAACTTCGTCATTTCTTTATTTGCTTTTCCTTCTAAGCCCAAGTTGAAAGCAATTTTTCTTGCTTGAAAACCTTGTAAACCTAAAGTAGGATCAATTTCTTCTTTATGAATTAACTCAGGAGTGTTGTGCGCCACATCTTCGATTGACATACCACCTTCTGTAGAATAGATAATTACATTTTTACCTTTCTCCCTGTCTAACAACACACTCATGTAAAACTCTTTCGGCTTACTGTCGCCAGGATAGTAAACATCCTGAGCAATCAATACCTTATTAACCAATTTACCCGTCTTACTGGTTTGCAAAGTAACCAGGTGTCCACCCAAAATAGCTTTTGCTTTTTCCGGAACTTCTTCTAAACTTTTTGCCAAAACAACACCCGCAGAACCTGTTTCAGAAACTTTACCTTTACCTCTACCACCTGCATGGATTTGAGCTTTAACTACGAACCAACCGGTACCAGTTTGTTCTTTTAATTTTTTTGCCGCCTCAGTTGCTCCTTCTGGAGAATCTGCTACAATACCCTCTTGTACTGCAACACCAAAGCTTTTAAGAATTGATTTTCCTTGATATTCGTGAATGTTCATGAAATATATTTTTGTTGAGCGGCTAATTTACATTTTTTTTGCAGATACTCTCTCCCAACTTTTATTTATTTTTAGGGCATGATTGAAATAAGCAACATCAAAAAATCGTACGGATCTTTAGAGGTACTGAAAGGAATCAACTTACATATTACTAAAGGAGAAATTGTTTCTATTGTAGGTGCTTCGGGGGCAGGAAAAACAACACTGTTACAAATTATCGGAACTCTTGATCAATCAGATTCGGGTGTTTTAAAAATCAACGACACAGAGGTCAACACTTTAAAGGGCAATAAATTAGCCAAGTTCAGAAACAAGAATATTGGTTTTGTTTTTCAATTCCATCATTTACTACCCGAATTTACTGCACTTGAAAATGTATGTATCCCTTTCTTTATAGCAGGTGGAAATAAAGCCGATGCAGAAAACAAAGCAATGAAACTACTAAGTATTCTGGGTGTTGCAGAGAGAGCTCACCATAAACCCAATGAACTTTCGGGAGGTGAGCAACAAAGGGTAGCTGTTGCCAGAGCGTTAATTAATGACCCGGCAATTGTATTAGCCGATGAACCTTCTGGTAACCTGGATTCTAACACAGCAAACAACCTTCATCAATTGTTTTTTAAATTAAGAACAGAATTAAATCAAACTTTTGTAATTGTTACCCACAATGAAGAACTAGCCGCTATGGCCGATAGAAAAATTGTGATGAGAGATGGTGTGGTTGTAACACCGAGTGAGAGTGAGAACAACCACTAAACACGGAGAGGCAAATTATAGTTATTGCTGCTGAACTGCTCGCACTTTCAAAAACTTCATTCCATCGAAGGAATCCACTTGATCCAATAATCTTTGTAATTCTTTTACTTCATTTTCCGATTTTTCGGCAGTCATTAATTTTCTGATTCTGTCAACAACGCGGTTGTATTCGTCCACTGATTTCAACATAATTAACAATGATTTAATATAGCCCTTTAACCATGAATAGCAAAATTCGGTTACGAAAATCTTTATTATTTGCGAAACTTCCTATACTTCATTTCCTTTTCTCGTCTTTCTTTTAACCATTTTGGTGTTGATACAATCCCCTAACTTCCTTTAGATCCATCAATCAAGCGTTCAATTAAATCTTCTCTATTCAAGGCTTTTAAACGAGCTATAATTTTTTGTTTATTCTCTTCTTTATACCAAAAGAAAAATACATTCTGATCTTTTTTCTCATCACGAGCAATAGCCGCATCTACTTTTTGCAAGGTATATGGATGATAACCTGAATAGAAAATTTCGGTAGCAACAGTCATCGGGGTTGGTGTAAAATCCTGCACTTGCTCCAACTTAAATCCCAAGGCTTTTGTCTCTGCAGCCAACTCCGCCATATCCTCCTCGGTGCTACCGGGATGACTAGAAATAAAATAAGGAATAAGAGGTTGATCTAGCCCATGCTTCTTATTGATCAAATCGTATTTTTTCTTAAATTCTTTAAAGTGTTTAAAAGATGGTTTTCGCATGATTTTCAGTGTGTTATCAGCAGTATGCTCAGGCGCCACTTTAAGCCTACCACTAATATGTCTAGTAACCAATTGATTCATGTAATCATCTATACTTCCATCCCCATTTTTATTATAACTATCGGTGAGTAAATCATAACGAATCCCACTGCCTACAAAAGCTTTTTTAACCAAAGGATGTGCATCCACTTTTTTATACAACTCTGTCATGGGCGCATGACTCGTATCCAAATTAGAGCAAATCACAGGATGAATACAAGAAGGACTCACGCAACGTTCACAAATCGCTTCATCAATCCCTTTCATTTTATACATATTCGCCGAAGGACCACCCAAATCACTTATATAACCTTTAAAATCAGGCATCTTAACAACCTCCTCCACTTCTTTTAAAATAGACTTTTCGGAGCGACTCGCAATAAACTTACCCTGATGAGCGGAGATGGTACAAAAACTACAACCCCCGAAACAACCCCGATGCATATTCACCGAAAATTTAATCATATCATAAGCAGGAATCGGAGCCCTCGATTTATACTTTGGATGCGGTAATCTCGTGTATGGAAAATCGAAAGAAGCATCCATTTCTTTCTCCGTCATTGTTTTAAATGGGGGATTGATAACCAGCATTTTAGATCCAACAGACTGAAGTATTCGTCGAGCATTCAATTTATTTGATTCCTGCTCCACAGTTTTAAAGTTAGAAGAGTACAATTTTTTATCCTGGAGACATACCTCGTGGGAAACTAAATTAACATCTTCCCATCGTTTATTTTTAGGAAGCTCCTCTCCTTCTTTTAACAAAACTGAAGTTTGAGGAATTGTTTTCAAGGACTCAAATGGAACTCCTTTTTTTAACAATTCCATAATTTGTCGGAGAGGTTGCTCTCCCATTCCATACACCAACATATCCGCCCCGCTACTTTCCAAAATACTAGGCATTAATTGATCACTCCAATAATCGTAATGCGTAACTCTTCTCAAAGAAGCTTCAATACCTCCTATTAAAACCGGAACATCAGGGAATAGTTGTTTTAATATTTTTGTATAAACGGTAACCGCATAATCCGGTCGGAAACCCGCTTCACCCCCCGGGGTATAAGCATCACTCGACCGTCGGCGCTTACCCGCAGTATAATGATTCACCATAGAATCCATACAGCCAGAAGTAACACCAAAAAACAATTTAGGTTTTCCTAATTTTTGAAAATCCTGAAGATTGTCACGCCAATTGGGTTGAGGAACAATCCCCACTCGCAAACCCTCACTCTCTATTATTCTACCTATCACTGCGGTTCCAAAGGCAGGATGATCCACATATGCATCTCCAGAGATGATAATCACATCCAGCTCTTCCCAATCTCTTTTACGCATTTCCTTTTTAGAAATGGGCAACCAATCGCTTAAGGGTCTTAAATTTTCCACAGCTGCAAGGTACAAGGAAGAAGTAAAAGTAAAAAATAGTAGCTTTGCGAAATTAAAACTACTACCATGGGAGCATTAAAAAAACTAACACTATTTTCTCTATTCTTAGGAAACCTGAGCTTAAATGCTCAAATTCAAAAATCTTCTTGGTTAATGGGCGGATCAATGAGCTTATCTGGCAATAAAGATTACTCATCATTTACTTTCAATCCCAATGCAGCCTATTTTTTCACCAATAAATTGGCATTGGGAGGAGCTTTCGATGCATCACAGTGGCACAACAAAAACAACAACACCAATAGTTCTTCAATGGCAGTGAGTATTATGGGGAGATATTATTTCACCCCAAGCAACAAGGAAAAAGCTACTATAAAACTTCCTGTTTTTGCGCAAGGAAATATAGGATTAGTAGCAGGCAGCGGAGTGATTTTCTCTTCGTTAGGAGTGGGTTGTGATTTATTTTTAACCAACAGTACTGCATTAGAAATATCAGGAGGGATAAATACCGACAATACCGACTTCTCTAACTTATATGCCATGGTTGGTTTTCAAATATTTTTACCACCCTCGGTTTTTAAAAAGAAAGCAGAGTAGTTCAGCCTAGTTTGCTTTTGTTGAAAAAACCGTTACTTTTAGCACTCATAAACTCTCAAGCGTTTGAAATTTCTTATAAGATTTAGTGTTGTGACGGCCGTTGCGTATTTGACAATCTTTTGTCAAAGCTGCAAAACCATTGGAAGCTCAGAAGAGGGGGTTATCTCATACGAAATTACCTATCCGAAACCTCCAAAAAGCGATCTAACCAAATCAATGATGCCATCAGAAATGGAATTGAAATTCAAAGATGATAAATATCTTACTTTTATTTCTTTTGGATTTGGTTTAGTAAAAATGCAATACTTCTCTGATGATAAGAAAAAAGAACTATATGAATTAATTGCCATTGGAAAAGAACGTGTTGCTTCTCACAATACACCAGAGAACATTGGCGATTTATTAAAAATAACTCCTGAACACACCGTAACATTAGTAGAGGGAGAAACAAAAGAAATAGCCGGATACGATTGTCTTAAGGCAAAAGTAAAAGTTGGAGGAGCTAATCCCTATGAATTCGATGCGTACTACACTATGGACCTTCCTTTAATCGACCCTAACTGGTGCACTCCTTTCAAAGGAATTCCTGGAGTTTTAATGCAATACCAGGTTGAACAGTTTGATGTTCGCATGGAGTTCACTGCCAAATCAGTAGAATTTATTCGACAAGATGCCAAAGAGTTCTCTGTGCCTGATGATTATTCAATAGTAAACCGTCAGAAAATGGACTCGGTTCGAGTTCAGCTTAAAGAATTGAGCGAAGAGTAATTTATGAATGATTCGAAAGAAAAGTTCACTCTTTGGATTAATGAGTATGCTGATGAATTTTTTCGATATTCCATTTCCAAAGTATCCAACCAGGAAGCAGCCGAAGACATAGTTCAAAACACATTTTTAGCAGGATTTCAAGCTATCAGTAATTTCAAAAACGAAAGCTCTCCAAAAACCTGGCTCTATTCTATTTTGAAGAATAAAATCAAGGATTACCATAGATTGAACTACCAACGCAATGAAGTAAAATCATTAGAAAATGATAAAGACCCTTTTTTGAATTATTTCTTTAACGAGGAAGATCATTGGAAAATGGAAACCCAACCACAAATATGGAGTAATTCAGAAAATTTACTCGACAATACCGACTTTAACTCAATGCTTAAAAATTGTATTGAAAAATTACCCGCTAAATGGCAATCGGCAATACAAATGAAATATTTAGATGATAGGGATGCTAATTTAATTTGTCAGGAATTAAAAATAACCCCGTCTAATTACTGGCAAGTTCTTCATCGCGCTAAATTACAATTAAGAGAATGCTTAGATACCCATTGGTTTAAAAATGAATAAACTGGTTAAAATATTAGGATTGGTTTTTTGTAAGAAAGCGACAGAGCTAGCCGACAAAAAAATATATTTCGGACTTTCCAAAAAGGAAGAAATACAATTGTTTTTTCACAAATTATCTTGCGATGCTTGTCGCAATTACCAAAAACAGGCTGTCCTTCTGGATAAAATTTTAAAAGAGAAACTCAGCAAAGAGAAAAATAGTGAAGCAACTAATTTATCCCACGATTTCAAACTTAGAATCATTCAGCAAATTGAGAAGCAATAATTCCTCAGCTTACCCAGCTATAAAAACTCACTCTTTGACTCCACACATTTAACTTGTACCTTTGTATCATTACAAACTGTCTTATCGCTTCCCGTTTTTAACGGGGGGAGGAAAGTCCGGGCATCACAGAGCACCATGCCTTATGAAAATGAGGGCAGAGTACTTGAAAAAGTTCTTTGACGGAAAGGGTAACAGAAAACAACCGCTCCGTCCGTCAGCTGACAGACGGAGTAAGGGTGAAAAAGTGAGGTAAGAGCTCACAGATATTTGCAGTAATGTAAGTATGGTAAAAACCCCTTGGGATGAAAGTTCAAATAGGCCGGGGAGCTGCTCGCTCTAACCCGGTGGGTAGAACGTATAGATAAATGATAAGACTCGACAGAATCTGGCTTATAGGTTTGTAATGATGAAGCCTCCGTTGTAAAGCGGGGGCTTTTTGTTTTTAAAAAATAAAAAATAGAATAAAAATTCAAATCTCCTTTTGAAAGCCAAATTGTTGTGGTATTTTCGTGCTTATATCTTTTAAATTATTACAATGCAAAGTTTCAGGACTGAATTAGAAAATCCGGTAGTTCAACAAGACATTATCGACTTAGAAAAGAAAATTGCTAAGTTTAAATTAGGCGAAATCGATGAAGAGAAATTTCGTTCATTGCGTTTGGCTCGTGGTGTTTATGGTCAACGTCAGCAAGGCGTTCAAATGATACGTATTAAAATTCCTTACGGTAAAATGACTACTGAGCAATTGCTTAGAATTTGTGAAGTATCTGAGGAATACTCCATTGGTAGATTACATACTACTACTCGTCAGGATATTCAAATTCACTACGTTAGTTTAGATAGAACTCCCCAATTGTGGGCCGATTTAGAGAAATCTAACATCACCTTGCGTGAAGCTTGTGGTAACACGGTAAGAAATATAACTGCTTCTCCTGATGCGGGAATCAACCCAAGTGAAGTTTTTGATGTTGCTCCTTACGCTCAATCTATGTTTGAGTATTTCTTGCGTTACCCTGTGTGCCAGGAAATGGGAAGAAAATTTAAAATATCTTTCTCTGCTTCAGAAGCAGATGAAGCTTTCTCTTATATCCACGATTTAGGATTCATTCCTAAAATTAAAGATGGTGTTCGTGGCTTTAAAGTAATGTTGGCGGGCGGTTTAGGTGCTCAATCTTTCCACGCTAAGGTTGCTTACGAATTTCTAGAAAGTGATAAAATCATGCCTTATACCGAGGCTGTGTTAAGAGTTTTTGATCGTCATGGTGAGCGTTCTAAGCGTCACAAAGCACGTATCAAATACTTGTTACACGACTTAGGTTTAGAGGCTTTTACCAAATTAGTAGAAGAGGAATGGAAATCTATTCAACACAAAACATATCCTATCGACCCAGAATCACACCAACAAACAGAAGCTCCTGCTCACAAAGAGATTCCTGCTGTTGCAGCCATAGATGAAAAAGAATACGACAGATGGTTTAAATCAAATGTTTTCGAACAAAAACAAAAAGGGTTTTATGGTGTTTGGATCAAATTAACCAACGGTGATTTCTATTTAAAAGAAGCTCGTGCATTGGCTGCTTTGGTTAAAGAATATGCTGCCGATGATATTCGTATCACCGCCAACCAAGGTTTGATGTTGAAATATATTCGTCCGGAAGCACTTAAATTCTGGTTCCAGGAATTAACCAAATTAGGTATGGCTAAGCCGGGATTCAACACTCCTGCCGATGTAACAGCTTGTCCGGGTACAGATACCTGTAACTTAGGTATCTCCGATTCAGTGCATACGGCAGAAGTTATAGAGAAATTTATCGAAGCTGAATATCCTGAATTGGTTTTCAACCACAATTTATCTATTAAGATCAGTGGTTGTATGAACTCATGCGGACAACATGCTTTGGCCGGAATTGGTTTCCACGGAAGCTCTATTAACGTAAAAGGAAAAGTAATGCCTGCATTACAAGTTCTTTTAGGTGGTGGAACGATTGGAAATGGTGAAGGAGCTTTATCTGAAAAAGTGATTAAAATTCCTTCCAGAAGAGTGTTAGATGCATTAAGAATATTATTAGATGATTATTCTGCTAACCAAACTGAAGGTGAATACTACTGGGCTTATTTCCGCCGTCAGGGAGAAAAACATTTCTATGCATTGTTGAAACACTTAGGTGACACAACCAATGTAAGTGATGAGGATTTCTTAGACTGGGGACATGTTGAACAATATGTAAAAGCAATTGGTGTGGGTGAATGTGCCGGAGTAGTGATTGATATGATTTCTACTTTGTTTGCCGATGTGGAGGAGAAATTAGAGAATGCTAAATTGACTTTAGAAAATGGTAAACTGGCCGACTCTATCTATCATTCATACAGTGCAATGGTAAATGCGTCTAAAGCAATGCTAACCAGCGTTGGTAAAGCTACCAATACTCAACATGGTGTAATTAACGATTTCGAAAAAGAATTTGTTGAAAGTAGTAAATTCACTTTGTATCCAAGCGCTAAAGAATTGATCTTGAAGATCAACAAAAATGAACCTTCTAAAGAATTTGCTACAGAATACTTAGCTGAAGCAAATAAATTCTACAAAGGATTGGTTGAATTGAGAGAAAAACAATTGGTTGAAGCAAACTAACAATGAAAAAAAACAAACCATATTTAACCTTAGTTGGTGCCGGTCCGGGAGATCCCGAACTCTTTACTCTTAAAGGAGTGAAAGCACTTTCTACTGCCGATGTGGTATTGTATGACGCATTAGTAAATAAAGAATTATTGGATTACGCCCCTGCAAAAGCCCAAAAGGTTTTTGTAGGTAAGCGTGCCGGTAAACACAGCTTGAAACAAGAAGAGATCAATGAGTTGATTGTAGAATACGCATTTAATTACGGACACGTAGTTCGACTCAAAGGAGGTGATCCTTTTGTATTCGGTCGAGGTCACGAAGAAATTGCTTACGCTGCTGCTTTCGGCATTGATAGCTCTGTTGTTCCGGGTATTTCCAGTTCTATCGCTGTTCCTGAACTACAAAAAATTCCGGTTACCGCTCGTGGTTATTCAGAAAGTTTTTGGGTAGTAACAGGAACTACTAAAGATGGTGAAATATCTAAAGACATTCATTTAGCTGCTCAATCTACCGCAACCGTTGTGGTGTTGATGGGCTTGGGTAAACTGGCTGAAATCATTAAACCTTTCGCTGAATTCAGAGGTGCCGACACTCCTATTGCCGTAATTCACGCCGGCACCACCAAAAATGAAAAAACTGCCATTGGTACTTTAGATAATATTGAAGCCATGGTGAACGATAAGCAAATTACTACTCCTGCTTTGATTTTGATTGGTGAAGTGGTGAACGTTCATCCTGAGATGGTGGAGAAAATTATTGAGAGAGAGTTTAGGAACTCCTAATAAATCAAATATTATGGATAATTTCAACTCTTATCAGCAAGCAATTTTGTCTGGTAATATGTCAGAACTAGAGCAAGTATTAATCGCTGGAGGAAAGATTTTATGGGTAGGTAATGATAATATTTTACATTATTATGTTCAACATTCATCGAACTTTTCCGCATCTCCTTTTGATGTAATTAAATTAATGCAAAAGCATAATGTTGATATTAATCATCAGAACAAGGATGGAATAACACCATTGCATTATCTTGCCATTTCAAACTATGGAATTACACTAGCAAAAGTCCTAATAGAAAATGGAGCTTTGATTGACATTACAGATAACAATGGCAATACACCTCTTTGGAGGGCTGTTATGAACTATCGAGGTGAGCAATCAAAATTAGAATTAATTAAATTATTGTGTGAAAAAGGTGCAAATCCTGATTTGGAAAATTTTTCAGGAAATTCTCCGAAAAAGATGGTATTGAGAAGACATCAAAATACAGTGCTAACTGGAAAAAATAAAGAATGGGATTTACAACCTTTTTTAAATTGGTAGTCACGTAAGTTCTGATTTTCAGTCGATAAATTTCAAAGCAATATGACCAACAATTCTTCAAATAGCAATCCACTCTACCCCATGTTTCTCTTGCCCGAAAGATTAAACATTCTTGCTGTTAATTCAAGAAATTGAACAGAAAACTCACAGAGCCGCATTTCTAAAAAACAATCCATTTTTCATCTCTCTTTTTTAAAATCGCTTTTTTCTATTAGTTTCGCTTCAACTAAACTAGTGGCCCTGCGTCACCTATCTAAGCAAAATTTAAATGACCAAAAAATTAAAGAAGGCTATATCTAAGTCTAAAATTGTGAAAAAACCTATAGATGTTTTATTCACCAACATTCGTCAGTTAATTGATGAAGCCAGAGAAAACACCTACCGAACAGCCAACACCATTATGATAAAAACTTACTGGGAACTAGGTAGAATGATATTTGAAGAAGAACAGCAAGGTAAAACAAGAGCTGAATATGGGAGCTATTTAATTAGTGAATTGAGTAAGAAGCTAAGTCTTCAGTATGGCAAAGGTTTCGACATTACAAATCTAAAGCTCATGAGGTCGTTTTATAAAACTTTTACAATTGGTGACGCAGTGCGTCACCAATTGAGCTGGACTCATTTTCGACTTCTACTCCGCGTTGAAAGTCAGGATGCACGAGACTTTTACTTAGAGGAAAGTAAAAAATCAAACTGGAATACACGAGCATTAGAAAGACAAATAAATAGCTTATATTTCGAACGACTCATTTTAACCGGCAGAAAAAAAAGAAAGGCAGTAAAAAAGGAAGCCGTTAATAAAACAGAGAAGTTTAAGGCCCAAGAAATCATTAAAGATCCATACGTATTAGATTTTCTAAATATTAAAAACAAAAACCCATTGTATGAAAAGGAACTTGAGCAAGGATTAATTGATAAACTTCAAGATTTTTTATTAGAACTAGGAAAAGGATTTTCCTTTGTTGGTAGGCAATATCGAATAAGTACTGAGGAAGGAAAACACTTTCATGTAGACTTAGTTTTTTATAATTTCATATTGAAATGCTTTTTGTTAATCGACTTAAAAACTCAAGAACTTTCGCATCAAGATATCGGACAAATGGATTTCTATGTTCGGTACTTTGAAGATCAAATTAAAGTGAAGGGAGATAACCCCACTATTGGTTTGATATTATGCACCGAAAAAGATAAAACTATTGTGAAGTACAGCATGCTAAATAACAGTAAACAAATTTTTGCTTCCAAATACAAATTGTATCTTCCCAACGAGAAAATTTTGAAGAAAGAAATGGACAAAGAACGCCAACATTTAGAATTGGAAATGAACCTTAAAAATGAGCACTAACACAACATCCAACCCCCTCTACCCCATCTTTCTCCTCCCAGAAAGACTAAGCATCCTTGTAGTTGGTGGCGGAAATGTTGGCTTAGAAAAGCTCACTTCATTAATTAAGAATTCACCTCAAGCCAATGTGAAAATGGTGGCGAGCAATATCTTTGAAGAAACCAAAGCTTACGCTGCAGAACACAACATTCCTACTACTCAAAAAGCTTTTAGCGAAGATGATTTAGAAGGAATTAATATCCTTTTTATCGCTATCGACAGTAAAGAAGAAAGTGCGAAAATTAGAGCTTTAGCGAAATCAAAAAACATTTTGGTGAATGTTGCCGATACTCCCGATTTGTGCGATTTCTATTTAGGATCAGTGGTGACCAAGGGCGATTTAAAAATTGGAATTTCCACCAACGGTAAATCCCCTACTCTATCTAAAAGAATTCGTGAATACATGGAAGAAGCGCTTCCCGATTCAACACAGGAACTAATTGATAACTTGGGTAAAATAAGAAGTAATTTAACCGGTGATTTTAAAAGTAAGGTCGATCAGTTGAATGAAATAACAAAGAATATCATCGATAAGAACAATGCTTAGCAAGGAAGAAATATTACGATACTCACGCCAAACGATTCTTCCCGGATTTGATTTATCTGGGCAAGAAAAGCTAAAGGCTGCGAAAGTATTGGTAATTGGCGCAGGCGGATTGGGCTGTCCGGTTTTACAATATTTAGCTGCTGCCGGTGTTGGTAAAATTGGTATTGTAGATGGCGACATTGTTGATATTTCAAATTTACACCGTCAGATTTTATACAACGAAAATGATCTCGGTAAAAACAAAGCCATTCAAGCAGCAGAGAAAATTCTGTTGATTAATCCTTTTGTGAAAACAGATATTTATGCCGAACATTTAAATAATGACAACGCTTTAGAAATCATCGCCTCTTACGACATCATTTTAGATGGTACCGATAATTTTCCAACGCGCTATTTGATTAACGATGCTTGCGTGATTTTAGATAAACCAAATGTATTTGCATCAATCAATCAATTTAGCGCACAAGTAAGTATTTTCAATGTAAAAGAAAATGGAAAACGTGGCGTGAACTATAGAGATATTTACCCTACTCCTCCTCGTGCAGAAGAGTCTCCATCGTGTGCAGAAGTGGGTGTGTTAGGCGTTCTACCCGGAATTGCAGGTTCTGTTCAGGCTCTGGAAGCCATTAAACTCATTACAGATTTAGGCGATGCGCTCATCAATAAATTATGGATATATGATGCTTTAAACAATCAAAGCACAACACTTCGTTTATCTATTGATGAACAACAAAAAGAAATCACTCAGCTGGAAGATTACCAAGTATTTTGTGCTATCGATACTGTTCCTGAAATAAGTGCTCAAGAAGCAAAAACAAATTGGAACGACTACGAGTTTATAGATGTGAGAACGCCCGATAAACATGCTCACAAAAACATAGGCGGCATCAATATACCTATAGATGTTTTACATGAACGGCTATCACAACTAAATAAAAACAAAAAGTATATCTGCTACTGTAGCACGGGAAACAAGAGCAAAACCGCCACCCATATTTTGCTCAAAAATGGTTTCCCCACAGTACAAAGTTTAATTGGCGGAGTAGAAAATTTCCAATAAAATAACTATACTTTTGTATACCGTGAATTACAACGAATTAAATATAAAATATGCTCCCCTTTCTCCAGAGCAACGTATCGTGGAGATGTTTAAGGATTTTCCCTCTGAGAAAATATTATTTACCAGCTCTTTTGGTACAACAGCGGCTATCTTGCTACACATGATTACTAAGGTAAATCCACAACAAAAGGTTTACTTCTTAGATACCACTTACCACTTCATGGAAACCTTAGAATACAAGAATCAACTTCAAAAACTGCTGAACCTGAATATTGTAGATATCAGTCCTGAAGAGTGGAAAAATGACTTTACTAGAAAAGACCAAACCTGGACTAAAGATCCCGATTTGTGCTGCTCTATCAATAAGGTAGAACCCTTGGATGCTATTAAACCTAATTTCGATTTATGGATTTCGGGATTGATGAGCAACCAAACATCACATAGAAAGCAACTCGATATTTTCGAAAAGAAAAGCGACATAGCCAAGTTCTACCCTATTCTTGATTTCACTGCCGAACAAGCAGCAGAATATTTTGTAAAAAACAATTTGCCCAAACATCCGCTGGAGCACTTAGGATATAGTTCTATTGGTTGTGCGCAATGTACGGCTAAAGGAAAGGGACGTGAAGGAAGATGGACGAACAAGAGCAAAACGGAGTGTGGATTACACGGATAAACGCAAATTAATTGAATAAAAAATCCCTTATAATTTCTATAAGGGATTTTTACTTTTTGATATTCAACACTCCTACATACCAGACGCGGCTGCAAATGCACCACCAGCCAATGCTATCAGAAGAAAAGGAACATAGATAGACAAGTAGATTATGGTTAAAATCCCCATGAATTTATAGTGGGATTTTAAATTTTCAAATGCTGAAGTCAAAGTACTGGTATCATTCGACTTTATTGCCCTTTGAGTCTTCACAGCAAAATTGAAAATATAATAAATAGGAAAAAATGAAATGACAGCAACAATTAAGAAAATTACAGTAAATAATGCTCCCGGAACCGGAGTTGGCAACTGAGAAAAAAGAGCTCCTGCTGTAAATGCCATAATTACGAATAGTCCAATAAATACAAATCCTACGATCGCTAAAAACTTGGCCCACTTACTTGCTGTATCCAAAAAACTGATTGATTGAGAACTCAATCCTAATTCATTGCTTTGAAAAACATTCCCATCAATTGTACTTTCATTTGTTGTCATAAATTTTGTTTTAATTTTTAATTAAGTCAAATATAATTATTTCAAAATAAAAATGATAAAACTCATTTCAAACCAGAAACACATTACTTTTATACTTTAAAACTCAAAAAAAATGCAGGATATTCTCGACGACATCGACTTTAATAAAACAACGAGAAAAATGGAATTCGCTAGTTTCGGACAACGAGCCGGAGCTGCAATAATCGACACATTAATTATTATTATCAGTTACTACGCGATCTTTTTAATTCTTGAAATTTTATTGGATGATGAAGTTTCATCATCCGTTAATACCGACAGAGGCTTAATGTTTAGCACTTCCTTCGGTAACAATTTTAGCTTAGGAATAATTACATACTTTATTTTTCTCCTCTTGATCATTCTTTACTACTCCATAATGGAATCATGTAAAACAAAAGGAACTTTGGGGAAAATGGCACTTGGAATAATTGTAGCCAGAAAAAATGGTGATAGAATTTCTTTCGGAAGAGCACTCGCAAGATATTTCTCCAGAACCATTTGGTTTTTTGTTGCACTGTTAACAGCAATGATTCTGCATCCGGCACTGGCTTCTATTGTAGGACTGATTACTATGCTGGTGATTTTCATTCGACCTTTGTGGGATGATGTTTGTCAGGGTTTACACGATAGAATCTGCGGAACCTACGTTTTTAAAAAGTAGAGACGAAATGCTTTCGTCTTAAATAGAAAATCTACCACTGGTTTGAAAATGTAATTAATCTTTTTAAGACGAAAGCATTTCGTCTCTACACTAAATCAGTCCCCTTGATTTTAACTCAATATATTTATTGATTGCATTTACCGAAAGATCATTCGGTTTGTTGATCACCACTTGTATTCCGTAAGTTTTTAGTTCCTGTAAAATGCGATACTTATCGTAAATAAATTTCTCAGCAATAGTGGTTAAATACATCTCTTGCATATTTTCCGCTTCGTGTAGGCTATAATTTTCAATCTCTGTATTTTCAAAAATCATCAGCACCAATAAATGTCGCTGATTTATTTTGCGTAACAAAGGAAGAACACGTTGTACGGCATGTAAACTTTCGAAATTGGAAAACAAGAAAAGTAAACTTCTGTTTTTTACACTATTGTTAATGGTAACAAATAATTGCTCGTAGTTGGCTTCCAGTTTATTTTCTGTTTCCTGGTACAAGCTCTCCAGAATCAACCCCATTTGTCGGCCTTTACTATCGGCCTTAATCATAGTTTCTGGTTTATTTGAAAATGTAATTAATCCGGCCTTATCGTGTTTACGAATTACCATGTTTGATAACGCCAATGCGGTATTGATAGAATAATCTAATAAACTCAACCCATCAAAAGGAAGCATCATGCTTCTGCTTTTATCGATCACACAATAAATACTTTGCGACTTTTCATCTTCGTATTGATTCACCATAATAGAATCTCTTCTGCCGGTGGCTTTCCAGTTTATACTTCTGATATCATCACCGTCTACATAGTTTTTAATTTTCTCAAACTCATAACTATGTCCAATCTTCCTCAATTTTTTAACACCATAACCTTGCGCTGTTTTATCCGACAACATCAACTCGCATTTACGCATTTGAATAATTGATGGATAAACCTTTACCGTTTCTTCATTAAATTGTTGGGTACGATATTGCGAAAATCTTAAAGGAGAATTCACAAATAAATTAATTTTTCCAAAGTGATATTTCCCTCTTAAAATAGGGCGTAACTTGTAAATAATTTCCTTGCTCTCTCCACCTTTTAATACAGGTAGATTGAGCACCATGTTTCTCTCTTGAAACTGCTCAGGAAGTTCATCAAAAATTTCCAATAGCATTTTAGTTTTCGATAAATTACTAATGGTTATTGTTACAGGATTTTCATCCCCCAAAGAAAAATACTCACTCATTTTTCTTTGTGCATTAATTTTTAAACTCAAACGAAAACACAACAATGCATCAATAACAACTATTAATACAAGAGCAACTAAAGTAATTTGCGACACAATAAATAAAGAAGGAATACTAAAACTTACACAAAACAATACCACCACCACTGCGAAAGCAATGAAAAAACGATTGGTGAGATATAGTTGTGAAATTATTTTCATTAGCGAGGCACTTCTACTTTTTGAATTAAGCCATTAATAACTTCTTCTTCTTTGGTTCCTTCCAGTTCTCTATCCGACGATAAAATAATTCTGTGGTTCAATACCGGACCAGCTACAAAACGAATATCATCAGGAGTTACAAAACTTCTTCCGTTTAATGCTGCAATAGCTTTCGATGCTTTCATGATTGCCAAAGAAGCACGTGTGGATGCACCTAAAAATATATCACCATTGTTACGCGTAGAGCAAACGATTTTAGCAATGTAATCCATCAAATCATCTTTGATATGTACTTTCTCTACCGCTTCTCTACACAATTTAATTTTAGTTGCATTGATAACAGGTGCTACATCAGCCGTTAATTTAGAATCGAAATCTTCTTTAAATCTTCTCAAAATTTGTTGCTCCTCTGTTAATGAAGGATAATCTATTTTTATTTTAAACAGAAAACGATCAAGCTGTGCTTCCGGCAATTTGTAAGTTCCTTCGTGCTCCACCGGATTTTGCGTAGCGATTACAAAAAACGGGAATTCCATTTTATGCGTTTTACCATCTACAGTTACTTGCTTCTCTTCCATCACTTCAAAAAGTGCAGCCTGAGTTTTTGCCGGAGAACGATTGATTTCATCAATCAAAATAATATTAGAAAACACCGGTCCTTGTTTAAAAGAAAACTCAGAAGTTTTCATATTAAAAACAGAGGTGCCCACAATATCACTTGGCATTAAATCGGGAGTAAATTGAATTCTTGAAAAGCCCACCGATAAAGTTTTGGCCAGCATTTTAGCAGAAACAGTTTTAGCAATTCCGGGCACACCTTCCAGCAAAACATGTCCACCAGTAAACAATCCCACCAGCATCAAATCAATCATTTTTTCTTGTCCTATTACCACCTTCCCCACTTCTTTCTTTATCAGAATTGAAGCTTCGTGTATAGCAGCAATTTCACTTTCCAAACGAGAATCTTTTAAAAGATTTTCGGGATTAACATTTTCGTGTAGTGGCGAATTAACTTCTTCCATAGCTATTTACATTTATTATAAAATTGTTGAATCAGTGAATAAAATTCCATCAATTGCTCTTTGGTGATCGAGTGGGCAGCACTAATGAGAATATGTTTTTCAATTATTTTGTTAATGTGTTCCAAAGTCAATCCTGAAGCATCGGCAAGCAATTGAATTTTCAGAGCTTCGTTTTTAGCAATATTTATTTGGTATTTTTTTCTTACAAAATATTGAAAATGTTTCATTTTATAAAGCGCCACTTTACGGTGATTGTTTTGCATATAATACAACTTACCAATCGTTTCTATAAACATAATAGAGGTATTAATATTGGGTTCAATTACCGGAATCACCTTTTGTTTTCTTTTGGCTCTGAATAAAATAAAAACCAATACCAATGCTAAACAGAGATACCATGCCCAACGCAATGATCGTTGAGCTAAAACAAATGATAAAGGTGATTTTTCGGGAGTTTCAAAATCATTGAGTTCGTACTGACTAATTTCATCCCAATAAATATCGTCGTTGTTTAAATAGGAAAAAACCTGCTCAGAATATTCTTTACCTTCTTTTGTTATTTGATTGTAATTGGTAAAAGCCAAAGGAATACAATGCATTAATAATTCACCTTTACCCACTTTAAATTTTGTGTAGTTAAAATAAACGCTGTCACCATATGGAATCTCCGTAAAACCAATATTTTCAACCTCTGGAAATTTTTCAAAAACCGTAGGCATCACATTCCAGGAATTGGGGATCACAAAATTATTGAAAACTTTTTTCAACTTTAATTTGCTGCGAGGAACAGATCCAACAAACACGGTGGCCAATGAATCCAGATACAATGTAGGATAATACATTTCATTGAATTCATAAAAATAATCCACATTAAATTTGAAGGCCAGGCGACGAACCAAAGTAGCAGGAAGCTGATTGGATGCCACAAAAGCCTTATTTCCTCTTTCCACAAACGCTATCAATGAATCGGCATCTTCATCAGTCCAATAAAAATTTCTGGCAATGCCAACGTAATTTCCTTTAGCTTTATAAGTAAGTGATTTTCTTAAAGGTTTTTTTAACACTTTGTGATCGTGCTGCGGAAAATAATCCTCCAACATCTTTCCAATTACGTAGGTATCGTAAGGTTCTTTTCCATGCGTATCATATCTTTCTTCCCAATTGATTGCAGGTGTATTATCGCCTTTAAACAAAACGATTAAACCAATGAACATTAGCGCCACCACCACAATTGCTATGATTCTTCCGGCACTCATGCTTTTTTCATTCGAATTAATTCAACAAAATCTTTAAACACATTTTCTACTGCCGGAAAAGTATTTTCATTCAAATCAACATCACCGTACCAAACTCTTTCAAACAGAATGGTAGCTTTACGAAAAGCGAGGTAATTTTTTCTTTTCGACATTTGATTTAAAAAATCCCTGCTAATGCTATTTTTCTTCAATACAATGTATTTCTTATCATTCAGCTCCTTCAATATAATGAGATAATACAATCGAATAACTTCCTTATGATTCCCTTTGCCTAATGCTTCTAAAAGCATTTGATCTAAATTTAACTCTGCAATATTTTCAGGAATGAAATCATGTACTTCCACTTCTGCTTTTTTAATCTTGACATTATCAGGTGAACTGTAATAACGCTTGGCAAGCAAACCAAGTAAAAAAATTGCTACAGCAATAATTACAATCCAAAAAATAACTTTTAAAAGATAAAAATCAACTGGAGGGCTTTCCTTTGGTTTCGTCGGTTCAGCTTTTTTCTCTTCCTTCTCTTTTATTTTATCGTAATTGATTCCCTCAATTATTTTATGCCACTTATCCTCATCGAAACGCTGAATAACTGTAGTATCCTCATACTCCGCAGCATCTTCATAAACAACACCCGATTCATCTCTACCATAATAGGCAGAATCAACCAAAGCCGTATCCTGAGCTTGAATAGAAAGACATAAAAACATTGCTGCTACAAAAAAACATATTTGCATTTTCATTCTCATTGAGCCGCAAATTTTTTAATTCTTTCCATTAGGTGATCCCCTTCCGTTATTTCTTTCAAGGAATAATACATTACAGAAAAACAGGTTGGAAATAAAACCAGAAGAATATAAAACATAAAAAACTTCACAAACCAACTAATGCCGTTGAGTACTATCACAATAGTATCAGAATCAAAAGAAAGATTCCAACTAATGAACCAATAATACAATGCTAACAAAGGTGAATTCACCATTCCGTACAAAATGGTAGAGAGAGAGAATAACGACAAATAACACAACAACAAAGTTCCCCATGAATTCTTTAATACTTTAAAAACTTTAGTGAATCCATTAAAACCACGATGAAAAACCAAAATCTGAATAAGCACAAAAAATGGCATCACTAAAAAATAAAGAAACTTACCAAAGCCACCCAGCAAAACAAATAATGCCAAAATAAACTGAAAAATCACCATGAGAATAAAATGATGTTTAAAAATATGAATGGAAAAAAAGTAAGGAATAATCTTCAATGGTTTTTTATTCTCTTGTGCACTCCACACGTAGTAAATCGCCAAAATATTCAGCAATGATATTGCACCAAAAACTACCGGAAAGAAGAAAAGCTGATCATCGAAATTGAAGAAAATTCTGAAACTTAAAAAAGTCTCTAATAGCCATAAATTAAAAGCATTGGAAACATCAGAAATATTTTCGATTTGAATGAAAAAATCACGATCCATAAAAAACACCACCGCCATAGATGCTACCGCAAGCACTAAAGCAAATAAAGCAGTCTTCTTAAAATTTCTGGTGTATAGAGTGAAAGTATCCGACAATACCTGAGTAAAAGACTTGATAGAAGTAAAAGTAATTTTACGATGAAAGGCATTGAATACCTTCTCATCATGTAAATCGGGATCGAACACTTTTTTGTTTTTGTACAAGGGATACCAAATGAAATACCATATCAAAAACAGGAGAGAAAAAATAATTACCATCCAGCGTACAACTATATTGGCATCGGTATATCGGGTATAAAAACTCTCAATCATTGCGGCCATCACAATAACAGGTACTACCCCCAACATAATTCGCATTCCTTTTTGTGCAGACAGGAAAAATGATTGTCCGCGAGAATAAGTTCCCGGAAATATTAATCCTTTTCCCAATGTAATTCCTGCGCCTCCTGCAATTACTAAGGCTGCAATTTCCAAAGTGCCATGCTGCCAAATCACCAATGCCGAAGTTCCTAATAAATTATTTTGGTAAAAGAAATATTGAAAAGTACCCAGCATGATACCATTATTGATTAAAAAACCAACGGAACCTACCGATGCGAAAAAGCCTAAAAGAAAAGAGAAAAAAGCTACTTTAATATTGTTTATAGTAATTCCCAAAAACATATCGTAACCGTTTTCACCTTTGTAAACAGCCATTGGATCTCCCTTTCTTATATTCTCTTTGGTCATCCCTACATAATCATCACCCAGTATTTGATTTACAAAATGAGGATCGTTATGGGTTGAAAAAGCACCAATCAATACCGAAATCAAAAGCACTACAAAAGCAAAAGTGAGTTCCTTTCTGGCGTTGTAAATTGCGTAGGGCATTTCTTCTTTCCAGAAATAAACAAAAGGATTTTTCTTGGAATATTTTACTGCATTTAATTTTTGAAATATTTTTTGAGCCAGGGAATTTAAATAAACGGTAACCGATCTGTTGGGGTAATGCGTTCTGGCGAACGATAAATCATCCGTAACATCAATGAAAATTTCGCTCCATTCTTCAGGATCTTTCTTAGTAGAATCTAAAATCTTCTCGAATTTCGACCATTTTTCTTTATTTTGCTCTATGAATTTGGTTTCACGCATCCAGTAGCTAAAATAGTTTTTTTTTGAAAACCATCGATATACAAACCACACAAAAGGTAAGTGTTACTTACGAAATTGCTTCTTTTTGGCAGCGATTACTGGCTTTGCTAATTGATTTGGTTCTGGTAACTGTAGCCAGTTTAATTATCGCGTTCTCTATCTTTTTAATTTTTGGAGAAAATAAAGCCGCACGATTTATCGCTGTATTAATCATTATAGCCATTATATATCTACATTGTTTAACCTGTGAAATTATATTTAGAGGTCAAACATTAGGAAAATATGCCCTGGGTATTAAAGTTGTAAAATTGAATGGCACCAAACTAAAAGGAATCGATTGCACTATTCGCTGGTGTTTCCGATCCATAGATGTGTTTCTGTCTTTAGGTAGCATTGCTGCTGTTACTATGAACTCTACCAATAAAGGACAAAGACTGGGTGATTTACTAGCCAATACTTCGGTAATAAAATCAAAAACCGATCGGAAAATAAGATTAGATGATATTCTTTCTATAAAAACTACCAGTAATTACAAGCCAGTTTATCCTGTTGCCAAAAACTTTAAAGAGCAAGAAATGCTTTTGATCAAAGATGTTTTAGACAGAAACAAAAATTATCCTAGCGAAGCCAACGAAAAAGCATTGAATGAACTTTTAAAAATAGTATTAGAAAAAACCGATTTACCTGTTCCTAAAAACAAAGTGCAGTTTTTAAATACACTCATCAAGGATTACATCGTATTAACGAGGTAATCTCCCCTTCTCCTTCCCGTCATTGCGAGATTTTTGTACCCAAAAAAAGAAGCAATCTTATTCATCAAAAACTTCAGTAAATTGCCGTCGGTTTTAACCGACGGATTTGATTGTTTTCATAATAAGGCTTTAGCCGAACAATATTTTTTGGCTAAAGCCCTGTATGTGTTCTTTTTTCCGTCGGTTAAAACCGACGGCAATTGAAATTAAAAACATTATAAAATTGCTTCTTTTTTGAATACAAAAATCTCGCAATGACAGGGAAGGCTGATTTTATCTATATTTCATCATTCACACCCAATCCAAATAAAGAGAAATCATATTTCACAGGATCTTTCGCATCGAATTTTCGCAAGTGATTCATTAGTTCTTCCAATGCCTGCCAATCATTAGGAGTTCTTTTGATTAGTCCGAGTTTACGCGCAACATTTCCTGTATGCACATCCAGGGGACAATACAACTGAGAAGGATCAAGCATTTTCCATATTCCAAAATCAACACCTCGGCCATCATTTCTCACCATCCAACGTAAAAACATATTGAAGCGTTTGGCTGAAGAACCAGTTATTGGATCGGGTAAATGCTTTTCCGTTCTAGCTAAATGTTTGGTTTCAAAAAACTTCTTTTTAAAATCACTTATCGCTTGTTGCATATCTCCTTTATAGCACGATGCAAAGAAAACTTCCAAGCCTTTTTCATTTTTGTAAATCTCTTGTAAGCGTTGGAGGAAAAAGATACAATCATCACCATTAAAAGTTCGGTGCACAAATTTTTTAAAGCGTTTTAAATCTGAAGAATGGTGTGAAATAATAAAATCGTGCGGTGAACCATCCATTAAATCCATCAACTTAAAACCATTATTAACTATCGTTTTTCTTTGTCCCCATGCAAAAACAGAAACTAAAAACGCAGCAATTTCCACATCTTCTTTTTTCGAGAAAGAATGTGGAATGGCAATAGGATCTTGTGAAATAAAATCAGATGAATTGTATTGAAGAAATTTAGAATCTAAAAGATCCTTTAAATCTACTTTTCTCATTTAAGCCAATCAATTCCTTTCTTAAGTAGCGATAAAGTTTCCTTTTCTTTACTTCCTTCTTCAAACTGAGGATCGTAAGGCCAGCTGGCCATTTTAGGCAAACTCATTAAAATCGATTCTATTCTGCCATCGGTATCTAAACCAAACTTAGTTCCTTTATCGTAAACCAAATTGAATTCAACATAGCGACCTCTTCTAATCAACTGCCAGTTTTTTTCTTCAGGAGTATAGGATTTGTTTTTATTAACCGACATTAAATGAGTGTAAATAGGAGCGAAAGAATTTCCCAATGATTTAATAAATTCAAATCGATTGTGAAGATTATATTTTTGAGAAGCATACATTCTATCAAAGAAAATCCCACCTACTCCTCTCGTTTCATCTCTATGTTTGATATAGAAATACTCATCGGCCAACTTTTTAAATTCCGGATACATTTCCTTACCACGAGCATCACAAGTATTTTTTAAATGCTGATGAAAAAATTTCGCTTGTTCTTTATCCACATAATGTGGAGTTAAATCGATACCCCCTCCAAACCATTGTTCTTCTGACCTTCCATTGGTTGATGTTTCAAAGTAACGAACATTCATATGAATGATGGGAACATGAGGGTTATTGGGATGAATAACAATAGATAGCCCCGTAGCAAAAAAATGAGTAGATTCTACTCTCAAAGCTTTTGCTACCACAGCAGGTAACACCCCTTCAACCGATGAAAAATTGACACCTCCTTTTTCAATCACCGCTCCATCCTGAAGAACAGCAGTAATACCACCACCACCACCTAGCCTTTTCCATTCGTGAATTTCAAATTTACCTAAGCCATCCTCAGCTTCCAATGCTGCACAAATACTTTTTTGCAAAGATTTGAAAAATATCTGAGTGTCAACTTTATAATTCATAAGTGTTATTCTTGAGTACAAACCAATTGGTAATTCTTGAATTCAAGAATTCCTACCTGTCTGTTTTCGATTCCTGATTCAGCAGAATTTTTAATGAATAGATAATCCTGCATCATTCCTTTCCATTTAATATTTAAAAAATCATTGTTATTTAAATCTGTGTTTTTCTCAATCGCTGAAACAAAAATATAAGTGAGATCATACCCTGTAAAAGCATATTCCGATGGCTCAGTTTTAAACTTATTTACATAGGAATAAATCATATTGTCGATGTACGGAGATTCATAACGATTCAAATAAAAAGAAGGAACGCGAACATTTAATCCCTGAAAATGCAAAACATCAATACTCGCATAATCAGTCCACGACTCCATACCATACAAAGCAAACTTATAATCTTTACTCAACTTGTACATCGAGTTCATAAATTTGGTAACAAAGCTTTGATTTTCTGTTGGCAGAAAAACAACATTTACGGTGTCTTTCAACAAATGAGCTTTAAAGCTCTCTACCGTGATGGTTAACTTACTTGGATTTACATCAAGATAGGTATTAGCGATCGATTTTCCATCTAATAATGATTTGATGTAAGCCGCATTTTGTTTGCTTTTATCATTATCTCCTATCACTATAAAATTACAACCCGGATATTTTTTAATGGCATTGTATGTAACTGCTGATAAATAACTGTTTTTAGCCGGACTCACTTTTACCAGAAAAGGATTATTTGTGATCACTTCTTCATTTTTCGATAAAGGTGAAATCATATATATATTTTTTGAAGCACAGAAAGCTGAAGCCATTTTCACACAATCCAAATTCACCGGACCAATCAATAAATTCAAACCTTCCAATTCTTTCTTTTTCAATATCTGCTTTAAAACCGAAGTATCTCCATTATCGTCGTAAGCATACAAATCAACACGATAACCCAACCTCTTCAAACTATCTAAAGCGGTTAAAGCACCTTCATAAAAATCGATAAAAGCCTGAATGCTATTAGGAATTTGAAGATCAAGATATTCACCTTTTTTAGCACGAATGGTATCCAAAGCGCTCAAATGAAAGGGTAGAATCAATCCCACTTTTACCAATTTTTTTGAACTTGGAATAGGGCACTTCTCATTAGGTAATCTTGGTTTGGTACTATCTATTTGCAATTGAATTTCATCGCTCAAGCCTTTTAATCTTTCATCTAATTTTTCTTCCTTCTCCTCTTTTTTAACTTTCTTTTCACTCTTCTTCAATACAGGAATATAAACTACCTCATCTTTTTTTAAGCCTTGTAGCAGTCCATTATTTGCCGCTTTGATATCCTCTTGCGAAACATCGTATTTTTTCGATAAAGAATACAAAGTTTGTTTCGGTTCAATTTTAACAGCGTAAAACTCTTTTCCATCTTTCACCACAACACTATCTTTGTGCTGCGCTGTACACGAAGTAAGCACGCCCATACAGAGCGTGAGCATTACAAATATTTTTTTTATTCCCATTCTATGGTTGCTGGTGGTTTTGAGCTAATGTCGTAAACAACTCTGTTCACGCCTTTCACTCTATTGATAATGGTATTCGATACTTCTGCTAAAAATTCATAAGGTAAATGCACCCAATCGGCAGTCATTCCATCGGTAGATGACACTGCTCTCAAGGCCACTGCATTTTCGTAAGTACGCTCGTCGCCCATTACGCCTACACTTTGCACCGGCAAGAAAATTGCACCTGCCTGCCATACCGAATCGTACAATCCTTTTTCTTTAAGCATGTTGATGTATATAGCATCAACTTCTTGCAAAGTACGTACCTTTTCTTCGGTGATAGCACCTAATACACGAATAGCCAAACCTGGACCAGGAAAAGGATGGCGACCTAAAATATCAGCATTAATCTGTAAAGTTTTACCTACTCTGCGAACTTCATCTTTAAACAAAGAACGAAGGGGCTCAACAATTTTTAATTTCATGAAATCAGGTAAACCACCCACATTATGGTGAGATTTAATAGTTGCCGACGGACCTTTAACAGATACCGATTCGATAACATCAGGATAAATAGTTCCTTGCGCCAACCATTTTACATCTTGTATCAAGTGCGATTCTTCATCGAATACTTCAATAAAAACTCTTCCTATGATTTTTCTTTTTGCTTCAGGATCGCTCACACCATTCAATTCCCCTAAGAATTTTTTGCTGGCATTCACTCCCTTTACATTCAAACCTAAATGCTTGTATTGCTCTAAAACTTGTCCGAACTCATCTTTACGCAACAAACCGTTATCAATAAAAATACAATATAGATTTTTGCCAATAGCCTTGTGTAACAATACAGCTGCTACCGAAGAATCTACTCCGCCCGATAAGCCCAATACCACTTTATCGTTACCCAACTTTGCTTTCAATTCGGCAACCGTAGTTTCCACAAATGAATCGGGAGTCCACGATTGTTTACAACCACAAATATTCACCACATAGTTTTGCAACAATATTTTGCCTTCTAGTGAATGATATACTTCGGGATGAAACTGAATACAATAGGTTTCTTCTCCTTTGATATGATAAGCCGCTACAGCAACATCCTTGGTAGAAGCAATGATTTCGAAGTTATCGGCTAATTTAGTAACGGTATCTCCATGCGACATCCATACTTGAGAACCAACACTCATGCCTTTTAATAATGGATTTTTACTTTCAATTTTCTCGAGATTGGCACGACCATACTCACGATGAGCGGATTTACCTACTACTCCGCCACCTTGCTTCGCCAGATATTGTGCACCATAACAAACTCCCAGCAAAGGCAGCTTGCCTTTAAAGGCAGATGCATCTATTTGAGGAGCGTCCGCATCATTCACCGAAAAAGGACTTCCTGATATAATAACACCTTTCACATTTTCGCTAATCGCCGGAAAATGGTTGAAAGGGTGAATTTCACAATAAACATTTAATTCACGTACTCTCCTAGCAATCAACTGAGTGTACTGAGAACCACAATCTAAAATAAGTATCATTTCTTGCATCTGGCAAAGATACTATTAATGCTTAATTGGCAGAGAGATAGAGAAGATTTTTTGAAGAATTTTTGAACAATGGGGGTTGGTAAGGTTGAGGAGAAATTGGTATGTTTGAAAAGTTGAGATAAATTAGAAAATGACTTCACTATTTGACATTAAACAGGCTTATTTACAAAGTATGTCCATAAAAGACTATTTTAAAACAATAGAGTTATCGATTGGTAAAAACATAAACGTGGATAAACTATCTGACTTTTTAACTGTTTTACCTTATTCCGAGACCAAACCGTACTTAACAAGAAGAAACTTGATTCCAGTTGATAAAAGATTTGAAAAAATCGAATTAGTTTATACGAATAAAAATAAAATCAATGCAATTGTTTGGGATATAAGTATTTCTCTATCGGAACTAATAGAAATTTTTGGAGAACCAATAATTCATAATGAGCCATACAGTCATTCAACGGCTTTCGCATTTAAAAGTAATAATTCAGATATTGAAATTATTAAGACAAGATACCCTGACTGGTTAACAAAGGTAAAGGGCAAAGATATTTTCGAATACCAGAGTAAAAACAATCAAAAAACAGAGCTCAAAAACCCTCAATTTAAATTTATACAGATTGATATTAAAAGCTGAAAGTAAAATCTACTGAGCGAAACAATGGGATCACGCAAGTTTCAAATTCTCCTTCCCTATCCTAACATTAAAAAATATCTCTGCCTTAAGTGCTTTAAATACTTTCATAATTGTATCGATACTTGCACTATTAGTACTGCTTTCAAGTTTAGAGATTTGTGCTTTTTGAACCCCAACCAAAGCGCCCAATTGTTCTTGAGTGAGCTTACGTTCTAAACGCGCTCGTTTAATCATTCTCCCCAACACATCCATACTTAACTCGTACTCATATTCTTCACGCGCTTTGCTTCCCGCCTTGCCAATATGCTTATCTTTCATTTCAGATAAGCTATAGCCTTTTATTGTTTTCTTTGCCATACTATTTAAGATTTTTGTACTCAAAATATTTACGCTTGATCTTTACAGCTCTTTCTATTTCATAGCCTGGAATTTTATCTACTTTCTTGATAAAGCCATGTGTTGCTATTACCAAAGTATCATGATTGCTTTGCTTATCCCAAAAAGCCAACAATCGAATTTGCAAACCATTGTATTTGGTTCTAAACTCCCAAATTTCATTACTTAGTTTTTTAAAGAGCTTTGGGTCGTTCGTTTGTTCGGCTAAATCGATATTGTACAATACCTTTCGAATGGTTTTAGCATCAAGTGTCGAAACAAACTCTTCGGCATCTTCTAAAAAGAATGTGTTAAAGAAACGCATTTATTTAAATTCAAAGTTAGGTTAAGAAAACAAAGTTTCCAAATATAGAAACTTAATTTTAGTTAGTTGGGGTAAAAATAAAGGAATTGTAAACGCTTGTGATTATTTAAAAAGCTTGAGTTATTAGTGAATAATTCACGAAAAAATGTTGTACTGCATAAAATGTAAACCAAGTGAAGCGATGTATCATTTTAAACAGGAAAACAAAATCCCTCTTACCACAACACAGGCAATTTCGCGCTCTCCCTTTTTGCAAAGGGAGAAATTAAAAGCATCCCATTATCCAAAACCTAAACTTGTGTGGCTATTGTATGCGAACCCTAAACTGCCTATATTAAAGTAGGAACATAAAAAAAGGATCAGTCACTTGACTGATCCTTTTTATTTTAAGATTATTCGTATTAATCTACAATCACAATTTTTTCGATTTCATCTCCTTGTTCAATAGCATCGAGGACATCTAAGCCCTCATACACTTTGCCGAAGCAAGTATGATTTCTATCTAGGTGCGCTGTGTTTTTTCTGCTGTGGCAAACAAAAAACTGAGAACCACCCGTGTTTCTACCTGCATGTGCCATTGATAAAACACCTCTGTCGTGGTATTGATTTCCTCCATCTAATTCGCATTTGATGGTATAACCTGGTCCGCCGGCACCAGTTCTATTAGGGCAACCTCCCTGAATCACAAAATCAGGAATTACACGATGAAAATTCAATCCATCATAATATCCGTCTTTTGCTAGTTTAACAAAGTTTGCTACTGTGTTAGGAGCATCTTTTTCGTAGAAGTCTACTTTCATTACTCCTTTTTCGGTGTGAATTTCTGCTTTCATTTTTACTTAATTATTAATTCTAAATTCATTAATAGGGATTGTCCGTCGTCGTTATCAGTCATTGCTTTTAAGAAATAAGAATCACCTTCTTTTCGCTCTACAGCCAATGCTTCAATTTTATTTTCACGATCTACCAACACAGAAAGAACATCGGAATGGGTTGGTGCGCAAAGATTAATTATTCCAATAAAACTACCTAATATTTCTCCATCATTTATCCAATCGCTGGTATTTTCAACCGATGCACTAAAAAACAAGAAATCATCAAAAACACAAGCTCCAGAAAAACCAGCAATATGTCCGTTGATATTAGGTAAATTATATTTTCGAATTTCTACTTCCTGTAGTTCGTCATTTTTAAAAACCACATTATTAAAGCTTTCCAGAGATAAAATAAAAATACTATTGTCGCCCCTATTCATTAAATAAACTAAATCATTGAGAACAGCAGCAGCTTCAATATTAAATTCCTCTGGTTTTAATTTTGCTTCGTACTTTAAAACATCATACAATTTAACAAGCGAAAACTCTTGTATTTGTTCACTTTTTAAATTCACTACAAACATTTTATTTCTATTTTGGGCAGAACCTGAACCCAATAAAAACAAATCATTATCAATCGCAAACATTGCCTCAAAATCGGGTTTCAGCATTTTAGGAATTCGAGCTTCTTGATTTTCGAAAAGAGGAATTTTCTTTTGAATTTTTCCGTCGTGATTGATTTGAAACACAAAAGAAGAATCATCGCAACACACGAATATTGTATCATTCAATAACTCCATCCCTGAAGCGGAAGGAACATCTTTCAACAAAACTTTAGAAAGAATTTTAAGCTCCATTAAGCCGGCACATTTTTAAGCATCTCTACTAAATAATTCCAGAATTTTTCCACCGATTTAATATTCACTTTTTCATCGGGAGAGTGAGGATATTTAATGGTGGGGCCGAAAGAAATCATATCTAACCCTGGGTATGCTTTTCCAATGATCCCACATTCTAATCCGGCATGAATAGCCATTACCTTTGGTTCTACTTTATTCAACACTAAATATTGCGCTTTGGCTACTTTCAAAATTGCTGAATCCATATCGGGTTTCCATCCGGGATATGATCCTTGAAATTTCACTGTAGCGCCCATCAATTCAAAAGTAGCCTGAATACTTTTGGCTAATTCTACTTTTCCGGTTTCGCTATTTCCTCGAGCTAAACATTGCACCGACAATTCTCCTTTCCCAACATTCACTTTTGCAATATTATTAGAAGTATCCACCAATCCTTTTATATCAATACTCATGGCCAATACGTTATTCGGACAAGCATACAAAGCGTTGATTAAATTTTGCTGACTTTTCTCATCCATTATTGTTGCCGGAAGATCAACTTTTTCAGTACTAAAACTCAATTTATCTTCCATCTTAAATTCATTCTTCCATGCACTTTCGAGAGAAGAAACAGATTGTTGCAATTCTTTTTCTGAAGCAACAGGAATAACAATTACAACAAAAGATTCGCGAGGAATTGCATTTCTTAAGCTACCTCCTTCAACGCTAGCAATTTTTGCATTTAAATTGGCAGTGATTTCTGCCAAAAACCGATTCATTAATTTATTGGCATTGGCTCTTCCCAAGTGAATATCAACACCTGAATGACCACCCTTCAAACCTCTCAACGAAAGTTTAAATGCACTATGATTTGCTGGAACTTTTTCTTCCTGATATTTAGCATTTACGTTCACTTCAATTCCTCCAGCACAACCTACACACAACTCATCCTCTTCTTCCGAATCGAGATTTAATAAAATACTTCCTTTTAAAATTCCGGGCTGTAAATTGAAAGCACCCGTCATTCCACTTTCTTCATCCACTGTAATCAATGCCTCTACCGGACCGTGTTGTAAATCTTTTGAAGCCATAACCGACATAATTGCAGCAACCCCCATTCCATTATCCGACCCCAAAGTAGTGCCTTGGGCCTTCACCCATTCACCATCGATATAACTTATAATTCCTTGCGTATTAAAATCAAAAATAACATCGCTGTTTTTTTGGTGTACCATATCCATATGCGCCTGAAGAATTACACCTTTTCTGTTTTCAAATCCTTTGCTCGCTGGTTTTCTATAAATGATATTGCCTATTGCATCTACTATAGTTTCAATACCATTTTTCTCACCAAACTCTTTTAAAAAAGCACGCACTTTTTCTTCCTTTTTAGAAGGACGAGGAACTGCATTTAAATCTTCGAAATTATTCCAAACAATGGAAGGCTGTAGGTTTCTTACTTCTTGCGACATCTTATAAATATTGATTGCAGCTAAAATATAAATTTAAAGGTTATTTCTCGCCTTCGCAGCCATGAATAGTACATGTTGCATTAATACAAGTAGAAATTTTAGTACATCTGCTGTCCATCATATCGGTGGCAATACATTGAACTTCCTTTTTCCGCATACTTTTTTTAATCTCATAAGAGCTGGAAACACCAGTCCAAAAAGGTAAATTCAAACGTGATTCTATATGTTGTTCCACATAATCGGGTAACTGATAAAAAAAATCATAGCCGGTAAATTTCTCCAGTGAATCGATAGTAACCGGATCTTTTTTCATTTCATTTTTCACATCTACATTGGGCAATATAAAACCAATAGCATCCATATCAATTCCATTGTAAACCAAAACTGCTTTAAAGAAATAATCGGGAACCGGAATTTTATTATCACCTACTGTATCGATCTTTTCTTTGTCTTTAAACACCGGACCACTTACTATATATATACTATCGTAAACCACTGCCCAACCACGCACCATATTTTCAACAATATTCCAGGTAACCTGATCAAAGGAAGCTTTCATCGGACTCACATTAGCAAATAAATAAGCATCATGCATTTCATACGAACTGGCACGTGAATCGCCAGAAGGTTTTAATTGTCCGGGAATAAAAGCTCTTTGAACAAAAGCCTGATTATTAATTGCACCAGCGGGTAATTTATCATCGTTGTAAAATTTTAAATCGGGATTAATTTTGTTTTTGGCATCGGAACCTCTCAGCATATAAGCCACCCAATTCGACTGTTTGTATTTGGGCGAATACTCATAAAAATATCCGTTATGGCGCTCAAAAGAAGTAGAATAAGGCATGGCATATTGCTGGGCCTTAATACATTGAGAAAACAATAAAAATGAAAGAAAAATTTGTTTCATGCACTTACTACGCTAAATATAGAATTGAGTTTTGAACAGACTATTTGCTGTCAAAAATAATACCTTATTTTAGCGCCCACTGAAAAACAACCCATGGAATTTAATTTTCCGTCGAAAGTATTATTTAAAGCAATTGAGAGTTTCAACAGTTTACCAGGTGTTGGTAGAAAAACTGCGTTGCGCTATACTTTAAATATGTTGAAAATGGAACCCGCAGAAATTATTCGTTTTTCAGAAAACATTAGAAAACTTGCAGAAGACATTCGCTTTTGCGAAAAGTGCCATAATATTTCTGATCAGATTGTTTGTGATATTTGCAGCAATACTTCCAGAAAACGAGATACCCTTTGTGTAGTGCAGGATGTACGTGATGTTTTGGCGATTGAAAACACGCAGCAATATAATGGACTCTATCACGTTTTGGGGGGCGTTATTTCCCCAATTGATGGAATTGGCCCCTCAGATTTAAACATCGAAAGTTTAGAGAACAGGGTGAAATTAAACGAAGTAAAAGAAGTTATTTTGGCATTGAGTACCACGATGGAAGGCGACACCACCAATTTCTATATTTTTAGAAAACTGGGGAACCTTCCCATCAACATCACTACTATAGCAAGAGGGATGGGCTTTGGCGATGAAATTGAATATACCGACGAGCTAACATTGGGTCGGTCGATTATTAATAGAATACCTTATAAAGGAGCAGTAAAATAAAGAATTTGAAACTTTCGGTCATCATAGTTAATTACAACGTTCAGCATTTCCTCGAACAATGTTTGTATTCCGTAGAAAAAGCTATGCGCAAGGTAGAAGGTGAAGTGTGGGTGGTCGACAATAACTCTGTGGATGGATCGGTAGCCATGGTGAAAAATAAATTCCCTTGGGTTAAATTGGTGGAAAGCAAAAAAAATCTGGGATTTTCGAGAGGTAACAATTTAGCGATGAAAGAATCGCAAGAGGAATATATGCTCTTGCTAAATCCTGATACTTTAGTAGAAGAAGACACTTTTGAAAAAATAGTGAACTTCATGGATGAACACCCCGACGGCGGTGGATTGGGAGTTAAGATGGTAGATGGACAAGGCCATTTTTTACCAGAATCGAAAAGAGGATTACCTACTCCATCAGTAGCATTCTACAAAATATTCGGGTTAGCATCATTTTTTCCTAAATCAAGAAAATTTGGGAAATACCATTTAGGATTCTTGGATAAAGAAGAAAATCACGAAGTGGAAATTCTTTCGGGAGCTTTTATGTTATTGCGTAAATCGGTGCTGGATAAAATAGGCTATTTAGATGAAACATTCTTTATGTACGGAGAAGATATTGACTTAAGCTACCGTATTATTAAAGCCGGATATAAGAATTACTATTTTTCAGACACCCGAATTATTCATTATAAAGGAGAAAGCACCAAAAAAAGTAGCGTAAACTACGTATTCGTTTTTTATCGGGCCATGATTATTTTTGCGAAGAAACATTTTTCACAAAAAAACGCCTCCTTGTTCTCTTTCTTAATTAATTTGGCAATATACGCCAGAGCTTCATTGGCACTGCTTAGAAGAGGAATAAGCTCAATTTTACTTCCTTTATTCGACGGTGCTTTAATCTTTCTTTTACTATTTGGATTTAAGCACTTCTATGAGAATCAAATTATAGGAAACCCTAATCATTTTCCCGACACTTTGATTTATTGGGAAATCCCGGCATTTATTTGTGTTTGGTTATTGAGTGTTTTTCTTTTTAAAGGTTATAAGAAAGACCCTAAACTATCCAACTTAACTAAAGGAGTTGTGCTGGGAACGGTAGTTATTGCCGTGATTTATGGGTTATTACCCGAAAGCTTACGATTCTCAAGAATCATTATTCTGGCAGGCATGGTAATTAGCTTATTGAGCTTATTCATCAACAGATTAGTGGTTCACTTTGCGCTTTATAAAAACTTCGATATTTCCTTTAACAAGAAAAAGAGAATAGTAATAGTGGGTGGAAAAGAGGAAGCCAAAAGAGTGGCCAGAATACTTAATCTATCTTACTCAAAACCTATTTTCACGGCACTTGTATCTCCCGTTGAAGAAAGCAATACCGATGAAGATTTTATTGGCAGTATTAATCAATTGGAAGAAATTATTGGTATTCATAAAATCGATGAAATTATTTTTTGTGCTAAAGATTTATCTGCTCAAAAAATTATTGATTACATGACCGTTAATTCAAGCTCTAAAGTTGACTTTAAAATTGCACCTCCTGAAAGTCTTTTCATTATTGGTAGTCATTCTGTTAACGAACCAGGTGAAATGTATGTGATTGACTTGAATTCGGTTTCTAAAAAATTGAATCAAAAGAATAAAAGAGGATTCGATATTATTACATCCTGTATGATAATGATATTATCGCCCATACTCATTTTTATAGTTGAAAAACCTTTCGGTTTATTAAAAAATGCACTTAAAGTGTTAATAGGTAAATTAACATGGGTAGGTTACTTAAAACCCAATACTCTGAAGAGCGAATTACCGGAAATCAAAACAGGTATTCTCAATCCGTCGGATACCATGCGTATTGTACCTACTCAAGCTGAATCTATCCAACGACTCAACATGATGTACGCCAAAGATTACAATGTTTTTAATGATTTAGACATCGTTGTAAGATGCATTAAAAAGCTAGGGAGAGTAGCCTAACACCCCTTATCTCAACTTGTATTTCGCTGTAATACAGAGAGTCGGAGAAAAATCAAAAATCTTTCACTAATTTTCTTACTTTTGAGCATCTCATAAGAAATAATCAATGGGCGAAGTAAAATTAATCCTTCCTAAAATGGGCGAAAGTGTGGCTGAAGCTACCCTAACGACATGGATTAAAAATGAAGGTGATAAAATTGAGCTGGATGAAGCAGTAGCTGAAATAGCTACCGATAAAGTAGACTCAGAAATACCAGCAACCCATTCGGGAATTTTAAAAAAACAATTGTTTAAGGTAGGTGACGTAATAAAGGTAGGGCAAGCCTTTGCCATTATTGAAACCGAAGGAGATGATGATGAATCCAATGAAACCATAGAATTGCATTCTCCTAAAGAAAATCCTAAAACACAAATTTCTTCTCCTCTTCCCGAAAAAGCAAGTTCTAAAATTGAATTCAGCAACAGCGATAAATTCTATTCTCCTTTAGTGCGAAGCATTGCTGCAAAGGAAAATATTAGCAAATCAGAATTAGACAAAATAAAAGGAAGTGGAAAAGACGGAAGAGTAACCAAAGACGATTTATTGACCTACCTGAAAACAGGTAAACAAAACATCGAACCTGCTCCTGCTTCTATACAAAATATCGACTCTCAATCCTACTCTCACTCTGTCTCCGGCGAAGATGAGATCATTGAAATGGACCGAATGAGAAAGCTCATTGCAGAACACATGGTAAAGAGCAAACAAATTGCTCCTCATGTTACCTCGTTCATTGAGATTGATGTTACTAAAATGGTTCTTTGGAGAGATAAAGTGAAAAATGAATTTGAAAAAAGAGAGGGTTTTAAAATCACCTTCACTCCTATTTTCATTGAAGCAGTTGCCAAAGCCATCAAAGATTTTCCAATGGTGAATATTCAGGTGGACGGCACAAAAATTATTAAGAAAAAATCAATTAATATAGGTATGGCAGCGGCTCTACCCTCTGGAAACTTAATTGTACCCGTTATTAAAAATGCTGATCGTTTAAACATTACCGGTTTAAGTGAACAGGTGAACGACTTAGCGAAAAGAGCCAGAGAAAATAAATTGAAACCCGACGAAATTCAGGGAGGAACTTTTACATTAACCAATGTAGGTACTTTCGGAAACGTAATGGGAACACCCATTATAAACCAACCTCAAGTAGCTATTTTATCAACCGGTATCATTAAAAAGAAACCTGTGGTAGTTGAAACAGAATTGGGTGACACCATCGCTATTCGCCATATGATGTTTTTATCGCTAAGCTACGACCACCGTGTAGTTGACGGTATGCTGGGGGGTAGTTTTTTAAGAAAAGTGGGAGATTACCTTGAAAACTTTGACTTTAACCGAGTTATATGGTAAATTCGCTCAGCTATATGAAAAAGAAAATATTTATTTTATTTTTAGCACACATTTTGAAATCAATAAGAGAAAATCTTAACATCTATTCTATGAGAGTATTATTTGCATTGCTTCTTTTAATTCCATTTATGGGAGTTAACGCACAAAAAGACGTGACTTTGAAAGAAGCGCAGAAATTTTACAAAAATGCTAAGTACGCTTTGGCGCTAGAAAAATTCCAAGCTGTGGCAAAAGAAGATTCAACCAACTCGAATATTCATTACAAAATTGGATATTGTATTTTGCAATCGAAAAAGAATTTATCTGATGCGATTGCCCATTTTGAATTGGCTTCACAAAGTGTGAACACTAAAGATTATGATGTTGAGTCTATTAAAGAAAGAAAAGCTCCAACCGACGTTTATCTGGAATTAGCGAAAGCTTACCATATTAACTACCAATTAGACGAAGCCGTATTGATGTATGAGAAATACAAAAGCTTTCTGGCAAAAGAAGACGAAGAAATTCCAACCATTGATCAATATATTGACAATTGCGCAACTGCAAAATTATTAATCGCCAACCCTGTTGAATTAATCGTTAGCAATTTAGGCAGTAAAATCAATGGCCCTTATAGAGATGCTGCACCTGTACTATCTGCTGATGAAAAAACTTTATTGTTTACTTCAAGAAGAATGGGATCTACAAAAAAACTAGGTTCAAAAGATACTGTGGAGGAAGATGGAAACTTGTTTGAAGATATTTACTCGAGTACTAAAGATGCAACCGGTAGTTGGACTGCCCCAAAAAACATTACTACTATCAATACTCCATTCCATGAAGCAACTATTGGTTTATCGGTAGATGGACAACAAGTTTTAATAACCTCTGATAGAGATCCTAAAGGAAATGGAGATATTTATATCAGTAAATTAAATGGTGAAACATGGGGAGCTGCTGAAAGACTTCCTGAACCAATTAACTCTGAATCATGGGAGCCAGATGCTTGTTTCAATGTAGATGGAACTATTTTATATTTTGCAAGTGACAGAGAAGGTGGTCATGGTGGATTGGATATTTATATGGTAAAAAAATTACCTAATGGTGAATGGAGCTACCCTCAAAATTTAGGTCCTAAAGTAAACACCACTGGAGATGATAGAGCACCTTTCATGCATCCAGATGGAGTAACTTTGTTCTTCGCTTCAAACGGTCATGCTACCATGGGTGGTTTAGATATTTTTCAAATTGTGCAAAACGAAGACGAAACATGGGGAGATGCTGAAAACATTGGATACCCAATCAACACCACTGGTGATGACGCATTCTATGTTACTTCTCCAGATGGCAAAAGATCTTACTATTCTTCATACAGAGAAGAAGGTTTTGGTGATGCCGATATTTATATGATTAGTTTACCCACTCCTCCTGAGAAACAGTTGACTGTATTTTCTGGTACTTTAACTCTGGAAGGTGATGGTCCATCTGCAATTGTTCCTAATGGTGCCCAAATTATCGTAACTGATAATGAAACACATGAAATTGTAGGTATTTACAAACCAAATTCGAAAACAGGTAAATACTTATTTATTTTGCAACCAGGCAGAAACTACAACATTACTTATGAGGCTGAAGGAGTATTATTTAAATCTGAAAACCTTATAGTTCCTGAAGGTTCTCAGTTCTCCACTATCAACAATGATATTAAATTGCCAAGTATTAAAGCAGGTGAGAATATTATTTTGAACAATATCTTTTTCGAATTTGATAAAGATATTTTAACAGCTGAATCAAAAGTAGAATTGGAAAAACTAACAAGATTGTTGTTGAACAACCCGGCAATGAAAGTTGAGCTTCAAGGTCATACCGATTCTAAAGGGGATGATAAATACAATCAAAAACTATCTCAGATGCGTGCTGATGCGGTGGTTAAACACTTAGTATCAAAAGGTGTTAGTCAGTATCAATTAACTGGTAAAGGATACGGTGAATCTCAACCAATTGCTAAAAACACCAATGATGATGGTTCTGATAACCCGGAAGGAAGAAAATTAAACAGAAGAACAGTTCTTAAAATTCTTTCTGTAGAAGGCAATAACAAAATGGTTAATGACATTTATGTTCCCGAAGACCTAAAGCTTAAGGAGAAACCTAAGAATCAAAAGAAAAAAGGTAAATAACAATAAAACCCTCGCTGAAAAGCGGGGGTTTCTTTTTAGTGGTAAGTTGTTTAAAATTTAATAAAACTTATTTTACAAACGACTTTGGCATCTAATAAGCTATTGTTATCTTTCAATACGGAAAAACATTATTGATGAAAAAGCTTATAACCCTAATACTTTCTCTCAGCTCCACACTTTTGCTAGCGCAAGCTCCTGAACCACCCTCTGGAAATGTGACTTTAGCAAAACAATATATCGACTATCTTATGTACGGTCCGGCAATGGACGAACTTAAGATTGCTTTGAAAAAGGAACCGGAAAATGAAAAAGTAAATCAACTTTTAGCAGAGTGCTACTTAAATACCAGTGAAGATAAAACCAAGGCTATCCCTCTTTTAGAGTTCCTGCTAAAGAAAGGAAAATATGATCCAATGCTACTTTTCGATTTAGGCAAAGCCTATGCCTACAACAATGAAATGGATAAAGCGATAGAATTTTTCAATCGCTACAAAAAAGAAGGAAAACCCAAAACTACAGAATCAGTTGATCGTGAAATTGAGTGCGCACAAACAGCCAAGGATTTTATGAAAGTACCCATTGATGTTACTTTCACAAATTTGGGTAAAGAGGTGAATACCGATTATTTCGAAGGGCATCCTTTTGTACCCGAAGACGAATCTTTTATTGTTTTTACTACCAAAAGAAAAGGAACTACAGGAAACATGCAGGGAGAAGAAGGATTCTTATCGGATATTTACCAAACCGAATTGAAGAACAACGATAAATGGACCAAAGCCAAAAGCATGGGTACCATGATCAATACTGCCAGTGTAGAAGAGATCACTTCCCTATCACCTAATGGTTCTTACATTGTATTTACCATGATTGATGAATTAAATATTCAGCGTTTACGTTATTGCGAAAAAGTGGGAAAAGCTCGTGCTTTTAGCAAAGCAATTGATTTTGGAGACTTAGTGAATGATGCTACATGTACACAAGCTGCAGGAACAATTTCAAACGATGGAACAATGATCATTTTTGCCAGTGATCGCAAAGGTGGATATGGAGGACTAGATCTTTATCTTTCGGTAAAACTACCCAATGGAACCTGGGGAGAACCTCAAAATTTAGGTGGTAATATCAACACAAAATACGATGAGTCTTTTCCTAATTTCGGAGTAGACAATACCACTTTATACTTCGCATCAACCGGTCATTTGAATATGGGAGGATACGATGTTTTCAAATCTACATTCTCTACCGAAACACATCTTTGGAATGCACCTAAAAACTTAGGTTATCCTGTAAACTCTACCGATAACGATATGAATATTTCCTTTGGTGCCAATGGTAGAAACGGATATATTTCCAGAACGAGAAAAGATGGTTTTGGCAATAGCGATATATATGCTATTACTTTCAAAACTGTAGAACCGCAATACACTGCTGTTGGATTGCACTTAGTTGCTTACGACACGTATGCCAAACAAATAAAAGATGCTGATTCACTGATAGAATTACATACGGCTATGATCAAAGAATTGGAATTAAATAAAAGTGCAAAAGATTCTTCCAATTCCATGATCGCTAAACAGAAAGCAATTAAACAGAGTTTGGATCCTTTGGTGGGAAGTACCATTGTAGTAACAGATGCTAGTAATAATAAAGTTTACGGAGAATATTTGCCAAACATAAAAACCGGAAGGGCTCTTTTAATATTGCCTGCTGGAACTTATGAGGTAAGTGTTAGCAACCCGAATTACAAAGTAGTAAAATCTAAATTAACCGTTTTAGACAAATCGAATTTCGTTAATGAAAATCAGGTAAATATTGTTTTACACAAAGGTGAGTTAGACGTTGCTCCTACCACCAAACCAGCTACAAAATGAAATTGAATTTAACTCGTCCTTTGGCCTTCTTTGACCTAGAAACCACAGGAACAGATGTATCAAAAGATAGAATCGTGGAGATTTCTATTGTTAGAATTATGCCTAATGGCGATAGAGAAAGTAAAACCAGAAGAATAAATCCGGGAATTCCAATACCTAAAGAAGCCTCTGCTGTTCATGGAATTTACGATGAAGATGTGAAAGAGGCTCCTTTCTTTAAAGCTATAGCAAAAAGTTTAGATGATTTTGTAAAAAATTGCGATTTGGCTGGATTCAATTCCGATCGCTTCGATATTCCTTTATTGGCTGAAGAATTTTTGAGAGCCGATATTGATTTCGATATGACCAATCGCGCTACAGTAGATGTACAAAATCTATTTCACAAAATGGAACAAAGAACATTAAGTGCTGGCTACAAATTTTACTGTGGTAAATCTTTGGAAAATGCTCATAGCGCTTTAGCTGATACGGAAGCAACTTTAGATATATTGGAAGCAATGCTCGATAGATACAAAGACACAGAAATTGAAGATGAAAATAAAAAGCTTTACAAACCTATTGTGAATGATGTTAAAGCTTTACAGAAATTTTCAAAGAGAGATAAAAATGCCGATTTAGCCGGGCGAATTGTATTTAACGAAAAAGATGAAGAGGTTTTTAATTTTGGAAAGCACAAAGGAAAACCAGTTGAATTAATTCTTACTCAAGAGCCCTCCTATTATGCATGGATGATGGATGGTGACTTCCCTATTTACACCAAAAAAGTATTGGAGAAAATTAAAATTCGTTTGCTGCAAAAGAAATTGAATTCGTAAAACCTCTACCATGAATTGGAAATAAGGAATCAGAGCAATTCGAACAACTAAAATTTAATATATAGGACAATAGTTCCTTCGTGCCTCAGAATGACAACCACTCTCAAAACTCACTCTCAATCTGTGTTTGGGTGTGGTTGTCATTCTGAGGCACGAAGGAACTATCGTCCTATACATAAAACTGGAATCCTTATATGAAGTCCACCTTATTTCGAAATCAACTTATACTCTACATCATCAATATACAATGGTGAATATTGATAACTATTGTCCCAGAAAAAAAGAGATAGAGTATCCTGATTATTTTGATTTTCAGGAAGAACTATCTCCAGTTTTATTTTTTGCCATTCACCATTAGGTATTATTTTATCTTTTAATTTTTCGTTAACCCACCATTTGTTTTTCACTGCTACAAAAACCATATTCACGCTATCTTTCGCTTTTGCCATAAAACTAATTTCCATTTTTTTTAGAGGCGACACTAGTTTTCTAACTGTTAAACTATAATCGTTTTTAGCATCTAAAACACATGAAAAATTACCAGTATATTTTTCATTCGATACAATGCTATAAGGACGATAATGTTCATTTTTATACTCAAAAGAAGTATGAATAACATCTTTCGTTTCCGTCCATATATTTTCTTCTTCAAGCGGTTTATTCATCAACAACTCAAAAGGAGGGAGCTGATGTAGCTGAGCATACAAAGGCATTTTCCACATTGTTTTAGCCGGTTTTTTAAAATAAGTGCAATAAAAAAAATACAACTTCAATTCATTTTCTTCTTCATACCTTTCAATAAAAGTAGAATCTACCAACTCTACTTTTTCAAAAAACGGTGAAATCTGATCGTTACCACCCGTAACGAAATTATCGTGCGAAACTACCACACAATTTTTTCCCAACATTTTATTAGGATCAAGTAAAAAGGCATAATTACGCGGCTCATTAGTAATCAACATAAAATCTTTTTCTCCTTTGAAAGCATAATCAACCAATCCCGACAACCACCAAATAGAAGAGCCCACAAAAACATTTGAATCGTTCATCCAACCACGTTCTTCAAACTTATCTTTCAACGCATCGAATTTATAGCAGTAGATAGTGGGATCGTTTTTTTGATTAAAGGAAAGCGATAACCATTTCGGACCATAGCTGGTCCAAAACCCTGTATTGATATGAATCACCAAAACAGCAAACAAAGCAAGCGAAAAAATAACGGTTGCTGTTACAGTTCTGTTAATAGCTTTTCCGTAGCGTTCTGTCTTACTGTCTAGCCATGCCCCCAAAGGAATAAATAACATCAAATAACCAGGAGTTTGCCAATGAAAATGATATACCAAATCGCTCCATAAAGTAACCACGGTAAAGAAAATAATAGTAGGAAAAGTAAGCCATGCAATTAATCCATAGGATTGAAATTTATTTTTATTTCTTAAAACAATAAACATCTGCACCACCAATGGAACCCATACCCACGGAAGAAGCCATAGTATTTGTCCGGATATACTTCTAAAAAACCAATCCCATCTCAAAGAAGTTTCTGTTGCTCCGGCACGTGAGGATTGAAAAACAAAAGAGATCCAATCGTTTTGTGCATTCCAATACAACACCGGAATAAAAATAATTAGTGAAATTAAAATCGATAAATACGGACCATAATGTAAAAACCAATGGCGTTGATTTTTATTGAAAATACAAAACATAAAAACACCAAAACCTAAGAAAGCAATATTGTATTTACTTATGGCTCCTAAGCCAAAAGCGATTCCAAAAATCAACCACCATTTCAAAACATATTTCGAATTTTTGTAGACTGATAAATCTTTTACTTCAAAAGCAGGGAAAAACAATTTATAGACTGCATGAAAAGACAAGAGCCAAAAAAAAATAAAAATGGCATCGGGCTGAGAAAAAATAGCGAACGACAACGAAAATACAGCACTAATATTCAAAGCCAAAACAGAAAAAAAAGCTGCGCGTTTATTTTTAAAAATATCGAGAGTAATTTTATACAACAATAAAGTGGTGAGCGCAAAAAACAAAATGGAAGAAAATCGAAGAGCCAGATTATTGTAGCCAAACAACTTTACGAAAAATCCCGATATCCAGAAAAAAAGTGGAGGCTGATCGAAGTAACCCCATTGCAGATCCCAAACACCGCGCGCATAATAAGCCTCCCCATTCATCAAAGGATTAAAAGCAAAAACAATTCTAATTAAAGAAGAAATTAAAAGGAGAAATACTAATTTCTTATCTTCTTTCAATATATTAATAACCCCTTTAAGCATATTCGGCCAATTCCATCCATCGCATCGTTTTTTCTTCGAGCGTGGAAGCTATTTTTGCTAATTCTACCGAACGCTGATTAAATTCATCACCCGATAATTTACCCGATGAAAACTCTTCACTTATTTTTAATTGCAATGTCTCCAACTCGCTGATTTCTTTTTCCAACTTCTCGAACTCTATTTTTTCTTTGTAGCTCAGCTTCTTCTTTTCTTCTTTTTTAGGAGCTACTACTTCTGTCTTCTCTTTTTGTTTTTCTATTTTCTCCTTAACATCCAAAGCCGCCTTTATACTTTTGTTTTCGCGGAACTGAGAATAATTTCCAGGAAAATCCTGAATCTCTCCATTGCCTCTAAAAACAAACAAATGATCTACCACATTGTCTAAAAAATATCTATCGTGAGACACAACGATTACACAACCTTCAAAATCCTGAAGAAATGCTTCCAACGCCGATAAAGTGGATAAATCCAAATCATTTGTAGGTTCATCCAAAATCAAGAAATTGGGATTTTGAATCAGAATAGACACCAATTGTAAACGCTTTCTTTCACCACCGCTTAAACTATCTACAAAAGCAGTTTGTTTGCGCAGATCGAACTGAAATTGAGTAAGCAATTGAGAAATCGATAAGGTTCTTCCTCCGCCCATTTTCACCTCATCGGCATAATCGCGAAGCACATCTATCACTCTTTGTCCGGGTTTTACATCTTCCAGTTTTTGAGAATAATATCCAATCTTCACGGTATGTCCTACTTCAATTCTTCCGCTGCTAGGTTCTTCCAGCGATTTAATCATATTGAGTAAAGTACTTTTACCAGAACCATTTCTACCAATGATTCCTACTTTCTCTTCCTTCTTAAAAACGTAAGAAAACTGTTTAATAATTTCTCTCTCTCCATATGATTTACTCACATTGTGCAACTCCAACACCTTCTTCCCTATTCTGCTTACATGACTTTCAATATTTATTTTGCGTTCTTCTTTGTAAGAGAAGGCTTTTTCGCGAATTTCCTCAACGGCATCAATTCGATATTTCGCTTTAGTGGTACGTGCTTTGGGCATTTTACCCAACCACTCCACTTCTTTACGTAAAGTGTTGCGTGCTTTTTCGGCCACTGTTTTGGCATTGTGAATTCGTTCGGCACGTTTGCTTAAAAAATACTCGTAATTACCATCGTACTGATACATTGAACCCTGATCTAACTCCAATATTTTGGTACATACATTATCCAAAAAAAATCTATCGTGGGTAATCACCAGCATAGTAATTTCGGGCCTGGTCATGTATTTTTCCAACCATTCCACCATTTCTAAATCGAGATGATTGGTAGGTTCATCCAACAATAAAAACTCAGGTTCTTCGATCAACACTTTAGCCAAAGCCAGTCGGCGTTTTTCACCTCCACTCATGTTCGTGGTGATTTGATTCGGCATATTCAACTGCAAACTCGTTAATACTTCCTGAATCTTAGCTTCGGCATCCCATGCATGTGTTTTTTCAATTTCATCCAGTACTTTCTGCATTACCACATTGTCTTTCTCCCCTTTATCCAACATGCTTTGGTACTTCTGAATCAGTAGTATTCTTGGGTTTTTTGAATCGTAAATATATTCCTGAATGGTTTGTCCGCTTAAAAACTGAGGATCCTGCTCCAGCCACCCCATTTTAATACCATCACGAAAAACAATATTCCCGTCGTCGTGCAAAATTTGTCCCATCAACATTTTAAAAATGGTACTTTTACCTGCTCCATTTTTGGCAACTAATGCAACTCTATCTCCTTTCGCTAATCCAAAAGAAACCCCTTCAAACAACACCTTCTCATCGAAAGCTTTAGAAATATTTTCTACACTTAAATAATTCATGCGCCAAAAATAAGGTTTAATTACAACATGATAATATAAGAGCAATTTGTTAAATATCTCAAAAGAAATCTCTGTACTAGTCAATTAACGATTAATAAAATATCTTTGTCGAAACGGTTTCATGAATCATAGTAAGTTTATACAATTCTTTTTAACCATAGCGGCCATTATGTTGGCTGCAGACACCTATTTTTACTTTGGCATCAAATCAAAAATTTCAAAAAAATGGCGCATAGCTTATATTACTTTTAGCGTTGTTTCCTTATTGTATATCCTTTATGGAACTTATGCTTATTTCAGCGGACAGAAAAGCTCAACTTTATTCCGTACTTACATATGGGGTGGATTTATGGTGGTTTACATCTCTAAATTATTGGCTTGTGCATGGTTGATTGTTGATGATTTAATTCGAATATTCCGCTGGTCGAAGGCAAAAATAAAGTCCGACAAAGAATCTCTTGAAAATGGTATTAGCAGGAAAAAGTTTTTGCAATTGAGTGCTGTAGGTACTTTCGGACTTTTTGCTTCTACTTTTTTTTATGGCATTTTTCGCGGTGGATACAATTACACTATACACCATGTAAATTTGAAATTAAAAGGTTTACCTAAAAATTTCGAAGGGTTAAAAATAGTTCAAATATCAGATTTGCATGTGGGAAGCTTCCTGAGTTCTGATCCTTTGGAAGAGGCCTTTGCCATGATCAATGAACTTAAACCCGATGTAATTTTCTTTACTGGTGATTTGGTGAATGATGTTACTGAGGAAGCCATACCTCACCAGGAAACACTGAAAAAACTAAAAGCTAAATATGGTGTTTATTCCATATTGGGAAACCACGATTATGGAGATTACTTCTATCAGCCTGATGATGCGGATTACGAAAAAAACAAACTGCACAACAAAGAGCTGATGAAGAAAGTACATCAGGATGCAGGTTGGGATTTATTGCTGAATGAAAACAGAACATTAGAAATTGGCGGACAAAAAATATCAATCATTGGCGTAGAGAACTGGGGAGATGGACGATTTGCCAAATATGGCGATTTGAAAAAAGCCTATGAAGGGGTGAATATGGATACTGTTCAATTGTTGCTATCACATGACCCATCGCATTGGGATGCACAAGTGCGCAAAGATTTTCCTTCTGCTGCCTGCACTTTTTCTGGCCACACACACGGCATGCAATTCGGTATAGAAAATAAACTCATTAAATGGAGTCCGGTACAATGGCGTTATCCTCAATGGGCAGGCTTATATGAAAAAGGAGAACAACAAATTTATGTGAATCGCGGATTAGGATTTGTTGGATATCCGGGAAGAGTTGGAATTTCACCGGAGATAAGTTTAATTACCTTGGGGAAATCCTAATTTATTAAACTTTAACCAATACCTAATTAGTAGTTGAAGGAGATGTAATACAAATCAGTAACACCAAAATTTACGATGTTTTAGGAAAGGAAATTACGGAGTCCATTAATATAAAAGTGATCAGTCCAACTCGTGTTGAGTTTGATTTATCAGCATTACCCGCACAGTTTTATTTAATTAAAACAGAGAGTACTTGTACTAAAATTTTGAAACAATAAAGGTTAAGTTAGAACAGCTTATATATTCGCAAAGAAGTCATTCCCTTTATCATCACAAATGATGAACGCAGGAAAATTTTCAATTTCAATTTTACGAACTGCCTCCATTCCCATTTCAGGAAAATCAACTACTTCTACCGATTTAATATTTTGTTTGGCTAGAATAGCTGCTGGTCCACCAATAGATCCTAAATAGAATCCACCGAATTTTTTACAGGCATTTCTCACTTGCGGTGAGCGGTTACCTTTGGCCAACATAATCATTGATCCACCCAACGATTGAAATTGCTCCACATAAGAATCCATTCTTCCTGCAGTGGTTGGTCCGAAACTTCCCGATGGCATTCCTTCTGGTGTTTTAGCTGGTCCGGCATAATACACCGGATGATCTTTAAAATACTGAGGCATTGGCGCACCAGAATCAACAATCTCTTTAATTTTAGCGTGTGCTGCATCTCTTGCAACAATTAAAGTTCCTTTTAAATTCAAACGGGTTTTAATGGGATATTGAGACAATAATTTCAAAATATCAGCCATAGGTTGATTCAAATCTACTTCTACTGCTTTCTCCAAATGAGGAGCTTTGGCCGGAACAAATCTTCCCGGATTGATTTCCAATTGCTCTAAGAACACACCCTCTTTAGTAATTTTCCCTTTGATATTTCTATCGGCAGAACAGCTAACACCTAAGCCCACCGGACAAGAGGCCGCATGTCGTGGCAAACGAATTACTCTAACATCGTGCGTAAAATATTTTCCACCGAACTGAGCGCCTATTTGGCTATCCTGACAAATTTTGTGAATTCTCTCCTCCCACTCTTTATCGCGAAACGCTTGTCCGCCCATATTCCCTTCCGTAGGTAATTCATCATAATAGCCTGCACTTGCCAATTTCACTGCTTTTAAATTTGCTTCTGCAGAAGTACCTCCCACTACAAAAGCCAAGTGATAAGGAGGACAAGCAGAAGTTCCTAAATCTTTAATTTTTGCAGTAACAAACTCCACCATGCTCTTCTCATTCAACAGAGCTTTGGTTTGTTGATACAAGTATGTTTTATTGGCCGATCCTCCTCCTTTTGCCAAAAATAAAAACTTGTATTCATTGCCTTGTTCGGCATACAAATCAATTTGGGCAGGAAGATTGGTTCCTGTATTCTTCTCTTCAAACATGTTTAAAGGAACCACCTGAGAATAACGTAAATTTTTCTCCTGGTAAGTATTAAAAATACCTTTCGATAAATGTATTTCATCATTAACACCAGTATAAACATCTTCACCTTTTTTCGCCATTACAATGGCTGTACCGGTATCCTGACAACCCGGTAACTGTCCTTCAGCAGCAATTTTTGCATTTTGCAATAAAGTATAAGCAACAAAACGATCGTTGTCAGTAGCCTCTGGATCATCTAATATCTTAGCCACTTTTTCTAAGTGAGAAGTTCTGAGTAAAAAAGAGATATCCGACATGGCCACTTGCGCCATTAGTTCCAAAGCTTTAGGATCAACTTTTAAAATTTCTCGTCCATCCACCCGAACAGTAGAAACGAAATCTTTCGTTAACAATTTATATTCTGTAGGATCCTTTTTTAGAGGAAATGGTTTTTGATAAAAAAAATCGGCCATAAGTATGTTTTTTGATTGCGAAGTAAATTTAAGAATCTAATATTAAAGAATGACCAAATTCAAACAGTTTTATTCCATGATTTTTGGTTTGAAAATTCTTGTTCATGAACTTCTCCTGTAGGGGAGAAATTAATACTGCTTATATGCTTCCCGATGCCGGTCTTTAATGAGTTGCACTAATTTTTTAGGAGCAATTACTTTTACACCTGAACCAAAACTCAAAAGTTTTTCAATTAACTCATGAGTTAAGGTAACATGCAGTTCAATCACCAAATGATCCTTATTCTCCTCTTTTATTTTTTGAGTTACATGCAAAGGTTGAGTTTTAATGTAAGCTGCTTGTATCCCCATAAAATCAAGAACAACCTTAACTGGTTCTTCATCAATTTGAGTAATTCCAAAGGAATGTTGAAAGAAAACGGAAGAATCAAATTTTGCAGAAATTTTAAAAGTATCTTTTAAGGTAGTCAATCCCACTACCCTATCCAAAGCATAAGTAATTACCTTTTGTTTAGCTTCATTAAAACATATTAAATACCAACGATGCTTATATTCCTTCAACAAATAAGGATGAATTAAATTATCCGATGCAACTTCTTTTCCGAAAGCCTTGTATTTCAGTTGTAATTTCTGTTTTTCTTTAATAGCAGCTAAAATAAGAGGTAGGTGTTCATTGCCAGAAGTACTTGCTACCTGATCGAATTGAACGAATTGATCGATCGCACTATCTTTCACTTCCGGAGAAATATTTAAACGATTGAATATTTTATCAATCGCAAATGAAAACTGCTTAAACATTTCATTGTCGCGGAACTGATACAAAGTACGCGCAGCAAACTGAATAGCTCCCAAATCATCATCGTTCAATGGAATATCATTGATGGAATATTCTTTATCCTCGTAGAAATAACCTTTGTCTTTTTTACTGAATTTTATGGGTGCATGAAATGCCAACTCCTCATCTTCACGCATAGCGCGCAAATCCTTTTCGATGGTTGATTTAGAAATAGCATCGCCATAATCAGAACCATACAAAGCTTCTTCACAGGCCATCATTAAATCTTCAATCGTTGGAAAGGGCTTATATTTATTGCGCAAACGGCGATCAATGATACGGTATCGAAGTAAAGCGTGTTTGTTAGAAGCCATGATTTACCAAATCTTAATTTCGCTAACCACCTGTTTTTTTAGTTCAGTATTTAACTTCTCTGCAATTTTGGTACGCATCATCATCAACTCATTTTTTAATGCAGCTGAAGTTACTTTAATATGCAATATTCCTCCCTCTAATTTTATTTTTTCGGTTTGCTTGGCAATGTACGGTCCCATCATACTTTCCCATAAAGACTGAATCTCTACCTGCTGCAAACCAGAATTCAAGCGGTAAGCATCCAACAACTCCTGAATAGCTTCTTTGAGCGACGATTCATTATTTCTTTTCTTCATGCCATACTTTTTTAATTGCGCCTTTATCGATCTCAAACATTTTGTGTGAACCCTTCACGGCATGCAACAATTGCTCTATTCTCTCGGGATGTGTATCGGTGATAAATATTTGTCCGAACTGATTTGTATTCACCAACTCCAACAAATACCTTACTCGGTTTTCATCCAATTTATCGAAGATATCATCGAGCAACAAGATAGGATTAACTTTCTTGATTTGTTTTAAAAACTCCAGCTGAGCAATTTTCAAAGCAATTAAATATGATTTTTGCTGACCCTGAGATCCGAATTTCTTCAAAGGATGTGAACCTATATTGAACAACAACTCATCTTTATGAATACCCACTGTAGTAAATTGTTTGCGGGCATCTTCATCTTCTGAAGCATTTAATAAATCTATAAAACTACCATGTAATAGCGGACTCTCATATTGCAATTGTACCACTTCTTTATTGCCAGAAACAGCGCTGAAATATTTTTGAAAAATGGGTTCAAAATCGTGAATAAATTTTCTTCTTTTTTCAAAGAGATACAAACCATGATTCACCAACTGATCATTCCAAACCCCTAATGAATCGGCATCAAATCGGCGTTCTTTAAAAAACAATTTAAGCAAAGCATTTCTTTGCGCTAAAGCTTTGTTATATTGAATTAAATGATCGAGATATTCGCGATCGTACTGAGCAATAATACCATCAATAAACTTTCTTCTTTCTTCGCTTCCTTCATAAATCAAAATACTATCGGCTGGAGAAATCATTACCAAAGGATAACCACCAATATGCTCAGCCAAGCGCTCGTATTCCTTTTTGTTTTTCTTGAATACTTTATTTTGCCCGCGCTTCACTCCACAATGTATTTTATCTACTTCCCCTGCTTTTTCAAAATCACCTTGAATCACAAAGAAAGGCTCGTTGTGTAAAATATTCTGAACGTCGGACGGATTGAAAAAACTTTTGCAAAACGACAAATAATAAATCGCATCCAACACATTGGTTTTACCTTCACCGTTGTTACCTACAAAACAATTCACCTTATCGTGAAACTCGAACTCGGCTTCGCGATAATTTTTAAAATTGATAAGAGATAAACTTTTGAGATACATAATTACGAACTAATAATTCCCCACACTTAACATTACCAAAGTACAGGCCTCTATTGGCTCAATTCCTTTAGCTTGCAGCCTATTTTGAAATTCAGGGTTTTCTGTCCCCGGATTAAACACTACACGTTTAGGATTCAATCCTATGATATAGTCATAAAAAGCAGGTTGATTTTGCGGACCCACATACATCGTTACCGTATCCACACCTGCAATAGCAGGAGTTCCTTTTAAAATTTGAATACCATGAATTTCACCTTCTTTTAAACCTACCGGCACTACTTCATGACCATGAGCTTTTAATCTTTCCGTCGCTTTATATGAATAGCGTTCAGGATTGGTAGAAGCACCTATTACAACTGTTTTTTTACTCATAGGATAAAGATAGGGAATAGTGAACACATTTTTCTGTTGTGGGGGAACCCTAAACAACATCTATATACACGAAACAGCATAATGATTTTTTAACCACAGTGGCACAGAGAAACAGAGACTCACAGAGACAAACAATAATTTCATGCTCACAGAGGCATTGCATTTACTATGAGTTCACTGAGAGTAGCGCCCAGAAAAAGTTGTATTTTATTACAGAACACTCACAGCATCAATATTCAAAACAACTAATTGTTAAAGCGATATCTAATTCCGCGATTTTTTTAAGCTGAACCTTCGAGATTTCCCAATTGCACTGCCCCTGATATTTCAGATCTGCATGGATAATAAGTTCTTCTGCACCAGCATCACGAATTTCTATAATATTTTCATCTATTAATCTCAGTAAAGCACTTAAGTCATTAGATGAAATTTCTGCATGTGAGTATGGGCTTTTCTTGTTTTTGTATCTTCCTTTACTAAGAATTGTCCCTTTTTCAATAATGTTTTTCAAATTTAGTCCTTTTGACAGAAGAGTTTTTGGGTTAAAATTATTCCCACTAAACGAACAGGTAATTATTATTTCCATAATAAACAAACGGTATTCATTTATTTTTTCTGTCTTGGGTCCAATGCATCAGTCAAACCTTCACCTATTAAATTGAAAAAAGTCACCACTAAAAAGATGGCGATACCAGGAGTTAGAATAAGCCAATGGGCATGTTGATTGCTGCGACCGGCATTGAGCAATGATCCCCAAGTAACATCTTCCGGAGCTACACCAATTCCTAGAAAAGAAAGTGTTGATTCCGTTAAAATTGCGCCGGCAATACCAAAAGCTGCAGCAATAAAAACGGGAGTCATACAATTAGGAAGCGCATGAATAAAAATAGTTCTGAAATCAGAGAATCCAAAAGATTTCGCGGCATCAATAAATTCCATTTTACGAACGCGCAGCATCTCCGCTCTAACCAAACGAGCGATACCTGTCCACCCCATTAATCCAATCAATATCATCACCACAAAAATGGAAGGTTTGGCAATAATAGCAACCACGGCCATAATTAAAATTAAACCAGGAACACTCACCACCACTTCAATAATTCTATTGATAATAAGATCGAGAGGTAGCGCCACTTTTTTTCCTAAAAAAGGAATTTTCTTGAAAGGCCATAAGAGGAAGTTAAGGAGAGTGAGAGCCAGTAAAAAAATAAAGAAACTCAGGAATATTTGTCCGAAACCAAAATATGCCGATTCGGCAAACGAATCAGAAATAGTATAAGCACGAACTTGAAATCCGTAGAAGAAAGCAATAGGAATAAATACAATATTCATCCAAAAGCGAACACGCGAAATTTTCAAATCAAAGTCGCCATAAAATCCGGCTAAGGATCCCAAAAGAATTCCGATAATCAGCGTAATGGTTACCGAAACAATACCCACTAAAAATGCAGTTTGAGTTCCGTGAATTACTCCCGACAAAACATCTCTACCTTGTTCATCTGTTCCTAACCAATGGTGCCAGCGGGCACTTGCAACATCTTGGTCATCAAAAGGACTACGATATTTGTCATTCATGAAATCGAACTCCGTAGCACCATAAGGAACAGGCGCCCAAATTACCGATTCATACTCTTCCGATTTCCAACTCAAATTCAATAATTCTGCAGGCCATTGAACAATCCCTAAATCCACTGCATATTCACGCACTGCCGGAAAATAAGTTTCTCCTTTATAAGAACAATACAAGGGTTTTTCATTGGCAATAATATTTGCAAATAAAGCAATAGTAGCCATTACCGAAATAAAACGAAAAGCAAAAAGGGCCGGACGATTCTTTTTGAATTGTTGCCAAACATATTTACGATATGAAAATTGCTGTTCCATCATTTTTTAGAATAAGATATTCGTGGATCAACTAAGGCATAAAGAATATCGGAAACGAGATAACCAAAAAGAGTAAGCACCGCAGAAAAGAGCATAATAATATAAATCACAGGATAATCTTTTGACACCTCTGATTCATAAGCTAAAAGTCCCATTCCTGGTAGTGTAAATAAAAATTCAATCACTATGGATCCTGCAATTAGTGAAGGGAAAACAGAGGCCATTAAAGTAATAATCGGCAATAAAGAATTCCTAAGAGCATGCTTCCAATAAACTTGTTTGGGGCCCAATCCTTTTGCCCAAGCCGTGCGAATATAATCTTGTCCTAAGGTTTGCAACATACTTCCTCTCATTTGACGGGAAATAAAAGCGAATGAACTGTAAGTATAACAAAACAATGGTAAAACCATATGTTGTGAATAATTTACAAATTTCTCTAGCAATGAAGCAGAATCTTCAAAGTCTTTTATCCCTTTACTAGGAAACCAGTCTAAATAAAGTGGATTGGTTAAATAGTTAACCAACAAAGTTCCTATCCAAAAAGAAGGTAAAGAGTATAAAACAAACAGTACAACTGTTGTGATTTTTTCTTTGGTAGAAAACCTGTTTACTGCTGAATTCAAACCCAGTGGAACACTTACAATAAAAGCAATAAAAATGGACAAAAAACTATACAAAACGGTAGGAACAATTCTATCACCAATCAATTCTAGTACCGGTTGTTTTTTATAATAAGAAATTCCCAGATCACCTTTAAGCAAATTAGTTAACCAAATATGATATTGATTATTCATACCATACCAATGCAAAGAAGGGTAATATGATTTCCATGTAACTTCCGACATATGAAGTGCTTCGTATTTAGACGCTAATTGGCTTGCCTCCTTTTCAGCAACATGTATAACTGTTGTAAATTCTTTTATTTTTAAAATCCGATCTTGTACTACAGCATCATCGTGTTTAAAATATAAATCTGTAATATTTTGCTTGAGTTCAATTAATTGATTTTTCAACGAATCGCTAACAATGAATAAGTTAATTTCATTATCTAATGAATGTAGAGCATAATAATAGTCACTAACCAAATTCCAATCGCCATACAAATCCAACAATCGAGACAAATTTTCGCGATGTAATTTTTTAGGAATTTTATACAGGGTATCAGGTTCCGATAAGGAGGAAATACTACAATAAAAAACAGGAAGATTCAAGTGTAACTTCTCCCTCATTTCATCATACTCTACTTGCTTGGCCTGTTTATCTGCATTTTGCCCATTCTCTCCTGCTGTGTTTAACAATAGCTCCACGGGATCGCCAGGAGAACTTACACTTAAAACAAAAGTGAGCAGAGAGATTATCCAAATTGTTGGAATAAAAAATAAAATTCTTTTTAGCAGATATTTAAACATCTCCTGTAATTATTGAAGCTGCTTGAACATGGTTGGATCAAATCCTGGCCTTAAACCACTAGCTTTTACATTAGTCCATCTCTTATTCACCGCAATCCTTTCCTTTTGTGCGAATAAAAAAATCACGGGTACTTCCTGACTAATAAGAAACTGTAAATCCTTGTAGTATTGATTTCTCTCATCCTTATTAATCGTTGTTCTGATCTTTTCAATTAAAGCGTCGGAAACAGCATTGCCAAAACCCACATCATTACTACCCCCATTATAAGAAGATGAATGCCACACTTGATACGGATCACTTTCAAAAGGGGAAGAAATCCATCCACCAACATACAGTTCAAAATCATGTTTGTTTTTTTCTTCCAGCATCTTACTCCATTCCCTTGGTTGAATAATTACTTTTACTCCTGCGGCCTTAGCTCCCTCTAAAAAATAAACACAAGTCTTTTTCCTACGTTCATTTCCATTATTAAACATAATATTCACTTCCATTTCTACCTTTTCTCCATTGATCATTTTATCTACAACTCCATCTCCGTTTGAATCCTTCCAACCTGCCTCCGAAAACAATTGTTTTGCTTTTTGTACATTATAATCCGGCATAATAATTTTATCATTGTACTGCTCTTTTTTGGAAGGATGAACAAAGCCGGAAACTCTCTCTCCTAATCCATAACAAACTACCTCAACAATTTTATCGACATCAAGCAAATGAGACAATGCTTTCCTAACCCTTAGATCTTGAAATTTTTTATTTTTTATATTGATACCAATATACTCATATGCAAATTGAGGTGGGGTGAATAAATGTAATCTATCGGTCATTTCCTTACTTGCTTGTAAGTCTTCCACAAAATCACGATTAGGAATTCCATACATAACATCCATTTTACCCCCCTTCAACATCACAAGAGCATTATTAAAATCATTTACTGTTTCATAAATAATTTTATCGGGATTAGCTGTAAAATGCACTTCTGCATCTCTTTCTTTAGCAGCCCACCAATTCTGTTTTTTCTTCAAAGTAATTCTCTGCATAGTTTCCCACTTCTCAAATTCATAAGGACCACTACCTGCACCAGAAGGAATTTTAGTATTGAAAGATTCATTAAAGAACTTTGCATATTCTTCAAGAGATTTGATCGACTTTGCATCTAATTTTTTAGAATTCGACAATTGTTGTATCGTATATTTACCTATTACTCCATTAGGATCAAATATCTTAGGATTTAATACTATTAGCCCCCCTATAGCATCTTCAGCCATATGGTATAATCTATTGCAATGAACAGTAAATTTCTTTTTATCAGATGAGTCAATTGTAATATCATCAAACATCTCAAAATAAGAGCGTAAGGAAGCACAATCAATATTGGGAACTTTAAATAATTTCAAAGAAAACGCAACATCCTCTGCTGTAATTGGTGACTGATCATCCCAGCGCGCTTTCTTTCTCAGTTTAAAAGTAAATTGGAGTAAACTATCTTTAATATTTGTGTTTACTATTGGTAATGAATCTGCCAAAAGACCATACGGAGAATAATTATCTTTATCATACGCCAATAGCGATTGAAAAATATTACCAACTATATACGATGCCGAAGCATCTGATTCATTAATTGGATTCAAGGTAGCAGGATCCGAAAGATCATGAATAATCACCTCATTCTTTCCTTTTACTTTTTCTTCTTTTTTATCGCCACCACCGCAAGCCACTAAAGTTAATATCGTAAAACCTAAAACAATTTTATTGAATTCCATATCTCTTTTTTTAGTGCTCTAATTTATCTAAATCTTCTTGTATTTTTTCATTTGCTTTATCAATTTCTTCATTCGCCTTATCAAACTCCTGATTGGCTTTTTCCATTCCGTCATCTTCCATGTCATTTACGCCATCGTTGATACTATCTGGCAAAGTATTTAACTCTTTAAAATTTTCCCAATTCAACAACAAAAAAGTAGATTCTTTTGTCCACTCATCCTGAGGGAATTCCTCTTTCAACTCATCAAAGACTTCCACAGCCTGTGCAGGCTGATTCAATAACCGATACTGGTATCCCAAAAGATACATTACATATTCTTTTTCTTCATAGGTAGGATGATTTTGTACTATTTCCTTAAAATATTCCACGGCCTTTTCTTTATCATCAATAGCCGCAGAAACCGCACCTGCTGTATGTAGCATAAAAGGCAAAGCCTTACTTTCAGGGTATTCTTCTTTCAATTCCTCTACCAACATTTGAAGAGTGTCGGCATGTAGCTTCAGAGAATCTCTCAATGTTTGTGCTATTTTATAAGGTGATTTCGATTGAGCCAACACCCTGGCATCAAATTTCTCTGCTCTTTCTTTTAGCTCTTTAATTAAATCGGCTTCCGATTTCTTTGCCGCACTACAAGCCACAAAAATGGAAAGAGAAAGCACCACTATGAAATTTAAAAAATTAGTCGCCATAAATAAATTTTAAGATTTGATTTAGCCCATAAAAACCGCGCCAATTACACTCACCAAAATAACTTATGTAAACAAATAATCCTGCGCTAGGCAGGATTATCAGTTCGTAGAATATCTTGTTACTTATTATTTGCATCCATGGAATCCAGCGATGCTTTTGCCGCATCGGCTCCAACTTGGTTTTCCATAGCAGCTTTAAGATCTAAAATTTTTGTTTTTGCCATATCAGCCCAAGGACTTTCAGGATATTCTTTTCTTACTCTTTGCAATAATTCAATTGATTTATTTACATCGGGAAGCATTTCATATTGATAAGCCAACAACCACAACACATAAGAAGCATCTTCACGTTTAGGAAATTTCTCCATGAATTTAGCGTAGTAATCAGCTGCTTTTTGGTATTGTTGCATTTTAGACGCTACATCGCCCGCACCTACCAATATCTCAGGTAAATTTTTTGATTCAGCATGATCATTCAACACTTCTTCGGCAATCATAAAGATACTGTCGCTTTCCAATTTTAATTTTTCAGGTTCTACCTTACCGCCATCCCAATCGGTATCGAAAACGAATTTTTTCGCTTTGTAATCGTTCATCACATCTGTTTCAACTCTTTTATTGGCACCACATGCTGCCAATGTTACCGCTATAGTTAATGCTAAAAAATATTTCATGGTATTCATTAAGTTCATTATTTGCTTCGTCTAAGTAACGGAAATTTCATCTTGTAACCAACTTTCACGTTACCTTTTGAAATATCCTCTAATTTTTTCTTAATCATGCGTTTGCGAAGAGGTCCTACATGGTCGGTAAAAAGAACTCCCTCTATATGATCATATTCATGCTGAATAATTCGAGCTGCCATTCCATCAAACTCTTCGGTGTGCTCGTTAAAATGCTCATCTAAATATTTCACTTTAATCTTCGACTTTCTTTTCACATCCTCTCTCACGCCGGGAATACTTAAACAGCCTTCGTTAAACACCCATTCTTCATCGTATTCTTCCAGTATTTCAGCATTGATAAACACTTTTTTAAAATCGGCCAATTTAGGAGCTTCATCTGCAAAGGTGCTGGCATCTACCACAAACAAACGAATGGCTCTACCTACCTGAGGGGCAGCTAAACCCACACCATCGGCATCGTACATAGTATCCCACATATTTTGCAGAAACTCAGAATACCCTTCATAATCCTTGCTGATATCTTGTGCAAGCTCTCTTAAAACAGGATCGCCATATGCCACTATCGGAATAATCATGCTGCGAAAATAATTAATTTGTTGAAAGTATGAATCTTAAAATTAAATTACCTGCCTATTTGCTGTAAATACGACTGCAATATAATGGTAGCGCTCACCTCATCGAGCAGTTCTTTTTTCTGACGATCTTTTTTCTTCAAGCCACTCATCACTAGGGTTTGGGCAGCCATAACAGAAGTAAAGCGTTCATCAATACGCACTATCTTTTTATCGGGAAATTTTCTACCTAAATTAATTACCAAATCGTTTACTATTTTGGTCATTTCATTGGCTTCATTATTTAACCTTCGGGGATCTCCCACCACAAACACCTCCACCTTTTCTTTAGCACAATAATTTTGTAAAAAAGTCATTAATTCAGAGGAATGAACAGTAGTTAATCCTGAAGCAATAATTTGATCGGGATCGGTTACCGCCAGTCCTACTCTTTTATTACCATAATCAATTGCTAAAACTCTTGCCATTGGGTGAAGATACAAAGTAATCGTAAATATTTGTATCCTTGTAGGAGTGAAAAAAATCTTAATCATACAAACAGCATTTATAGGTGATGTGATATTGGCAACACCGCTGATTGAGAATTTGAAAAACCGCTTTCCTCAAGCACAAATCGATTTTTTAGTACGCAAAGGAAATGAAGGACTTTTAGAAGATCATCCCAAACTAACTTCCCTGCTGATTTGGGATAAAAAAAAGAAATACCAAAGCTTGTTTTCTTTGCTATTAAGAATTAGAAAAAACCGTTACGATTTAGTGGTTTGTGTTCAGCGATTTTTTAATGCCGGATTGTTAACTGCCCTCTCCAAAGCCAAAACAAAAGTAGGCTTCGATAAGAGTCCGTTCAGCTTCACATTCAACCATTCCATAATTCACCAAATAGGAAATGGAAAACACGAAACAGAAAGAAATTTGGAATTGATAGAAGAATGGGTAAAAAAAGGTGATCGCAAACCAAAATTATATCCATTACCCAAACACTTCACCCAAGTAGAACCACTGCAAAAAACACCTTATATATGTATGGCTCCGGCATCAGTGTGGTTTACCAAGCAATACCCCAAAGAAAAATGGGTTGAATTGGTACAACAACATCCGCAAGAACAAATTTATTTATTGGGATCTGCTGGTGATGAAGCACTCTGCAATGAAATCATCACTTTATCGAAGCACTCTAAAATACAATCCTTAAGCGGAAAATTAAACCTATTGGAATCAGCAGCCCTAATGGAAAAGGCAAAGATGAATTATGTTAACGATTCGGCTCCTATGCATCTGGCTTCCTCAATGAATGCACCTACCACTGCTTTCTTTTGTTCAACCATTCCTGAATTTGGATTTTATCCTTTGAGTGACAATTCTACCATTAAAGAAATAAAAGAAGAATTGCCTTGCAGGCCTTGTGGATTGCATGGAAAGAGTGAATGCCCCTTAGGACATTTTAAATGCGGATACTCAATTTGCTAACATAAATTTTATTTACTGTTTTCATATTCCTATTTTAGCCATAGAAGAGGAAAAACAAAACTTATGACCAACGAACTTAAGATTGCTACCAACATCTTGATAGAGGGAGGCATTTTATTATATCCTACCGACACTGTTTATGGTTTGGGATGTAATGCTTACGACGATAAAGCAATTGATAGAATTGCGAAATTGAAAAACCGACAACAAAACAAAAGCTATATTATTTTGGTGAACAGTGCCGAAGAAATTAAAAACCTGGTAACTAATTATAGAAAGGAATGGGAAGAGGAAATTTCATCCGATCGTCCTACCACTATAGTTTACCCACAGGCAAAAAATCTTCCTAAAAGTGTTATTGCCGAAGATGGTTCTGTAGCCATTCGCGTAATAAAACATCCTTTTTGCAATGCATTAATAAACTTGGTGAAATTCCCTCTTTTGTCTACCTCTGCTAATATTAGCGGAGAACCTTCCCCCTCCACTTTTAGCGATATTCGCGCCTCCATTTTGCAGGGGGTAGATTATGTAGTAAATTTGCCCGCTTCACAAGATAGAGTGGCTGAACCCTCTCGAATTTTGAAGATTAATAACGAAGGCGAATTTATTGTGATAAGAGATTAGTGGAACAACATTTACAACATAAAGTTTTTCATGCAGTGAAAGATGCAGCCAAAGATTTGGGTGTAAATGCTTTCGTTATTGGTGGCTTTGTTCGCGATTTGTATTTAAACCGACCATCGAAAGATATTGATATTGTGGTGGAAGGAAGCGGTATTGAAATAGCTAAAGCTGCAGCTAAAAAGGTGGGAGTTAAAAATGTAAATATTTTCAAATCTTTTGGAACAGCACAATTTACTTACGACGGCTGGGAAGTAGAATTTGTTGGTGCCAGAAAAGAAAGTTACCGCAGTGATTCACGCAAACCTATTGTAGAAGACGGCAGCATAAAAGAAGATCAGGACCGCAGAGATTTTACGATTAATGCAATGGCTCTTGCTTTAAACGATGAACATTTTGGGAAATTGGTAGATCCATTTAATGGAATGAAGGATTTGAAAGAAGGTATTTTAAAAACTCCTCTCGATCCGGAAATTACTTTTAGCGATGATCCTCTGCGCATGATGCGTGCCATACGTTTTGCCAGTCAGCTCAACTTCACCATTACTAAAGAAGCCTTCGATGCTATTGGTAAAAACAAAGAACGTATCAAAATAGTTTCCAAAGAAAGAATTACCGATGAGTTGAATAAAATTATTTTATCTCCTCTTCCCTCGGTTGGTTTTCGCTTGCTTTTCGATTCAGGATTATTGCATCTTATTTTTCCTGAAATGGCCAACTTGCAAGGCGTAAAGGTAGTAGATGGAAAAGCACACAAAGATAATTTTTACCACACTTTAAAAGTGTTAGACAATATTTCAGTAAACACCCATGATCTTTGGTTGCGTTGGGCAGCAATTTTGCACGACATTGCTAAACCTGCAACTCAAAAATATTATAAAGAAACGGGGTGGACTTTCCACGGTCATGAATTCAAAGGATCGAAAATGGTACCCACTATTTTTACCCATTTGAAATTACCATTGAACGAAAAAATGAAATATGTACAAAAACTGGTACTGCTTCATTTGCGTCCGATTGCCCTGGTAAAAGAAACCGTTACCGATTCTGCCATAAGAAGATTGTTGTTTGAAGCCGGAGAAGACATCGACGACTTAATGACTTTATGTGATGCCGATATCACTTCAAAAAATAAAGACAAAGTAGAACGATACATGAAAAATTTCAAAATCGTTCGTGAAAAATTAAAAGAAGTAGAAGAAAAAGATCAACTCCGAAACTGGAAACCACCTGTGAGCGGAGAAGATATTATGAAAGCATTTAACCTTACTCCAGGGAAACAAATTGGAATTATTAAAGATGCCATTACCGAAGCCATCCTCGAAGGTGTTATTAAAAATGATAGAAAAGAGGCACTGAATTTTATGATTTTAAAAGGAAAAGAACTAGGTTTGTCGTCGAAATAAAAACTTAAGCAATGAAGGCCATTACCTACCGAATTACACCTGAGAAAGAAATAGACGGAGAAGAAATTTATAGAGATATTACTATCCGAGAAGACCAATCATTTGAAGATTTACATTATTCTATTTTAGATGCCTTTGAAATTACTCCCGGAGAAATGGCATCGTTCTATTTAAGTGATGAAGAATGGAATAAAGGAGTAGAAATTACTTTATTCGATATGAAAGTGAAAGAGCATGAAGTAGTAAACCTGGTGATGAGTGAAGTGAACATTAGTAAAGTAACCACCGAAAATGTTGATCAATTAATTTATGTTTACGATTTCTTAACCTACCAAACTTTTCACGTTACCAAAATCAGCGAAGAAAAACCAAAGAAAAATGCTTTGTATCCCCTATGTGTTGCAATGGCAGGAAGTATTTTAGCGGATGACGATGATGATTTCAAAAGCGAATTTGAAGACGATTACGATAGCAATAGCCGCGATGATGATGATGAATTTGGTGGAAGCTTTGAAGGCGAAGAAGATTTTGCCGGTAGTGATGATGATTTCTCTTTTGAAGCAGATAACTTCGATAATATCGACGACCACGATTTATAAAAATGCAAAAAGAAAAATACCTAATTGTGATTGGTGGCCCTACCGCCATCGGAAAATCACAGTTAGCTATTGATCTTGCCAAAGAATTTAATTGCGAAATTCTTTCTGCTGATTCCCGACAGTTTTACCGAGAAATGAGTATTGGAACTGCTAAACCTTCTGAAGAAGAAATGCAGGGAATAAAACACCACTTCATCAATAATATTTCCATTAACGATACTTACAACGTGGGAAAATACGAGGAAGAAGCGCTACAAACTCTTCATCGTATTTATGAAAAAAACAACCTCGCTATTTTAGTGGGCGGTTCGGGTTTATTCATCAATGCCATATTATACGGATTGGATGACCTCCCTCCCAGCGACGAAAAAATTAGAAATGATTTGGAAATTCAGTTGATAGAAAAAGGACTGGAATCTCTTCAACAACAACTTCAAAAATTAGATCCTGAATATTACCAAAGTGCCGACATGCAAAATCCACGAAGAGTGGTTCGCGCATTGGAAGTATGTTTAGTAACAGGAAAGCCTTACTCACAATTGCGGGTAAAAAAAATAGTGTATAGAGAATTCAAAACTATTTTAGTGGTGCTCAATACCGATAGAGAAATTTTGTACAACAGGATCAATCAGCGTGTAGACATCATGATGCAGCAAGGTTTACTGGAAGAAGTAAAAAATCTCACACCACATAAAAACAACAATGCACTTCAAACGGTTGGGTACAAAGAATTATTCGATTACCTGAACAATCAATGTACTCTAGATTTCGCTGTAGATAAAATAAAACAGAACAGCAGAAATTACGCAAAGCGTCAAATTACCTGGTTCAAAAAAAATGAAGAAGCGAAATGGTTTGAGCCTTCTCAAAAAAATGAAATCGTGAATTATCTCAAAGATTCTTTAGCTTAGCTGAACAAAATAATTAAAATCTTATTTATGAAATTCGTTAAAATTTTAGGAATTATTATCGGACTAATTGTATTAGTTTTTGTTGTTCTAATGATTATTGCTCCAAGAGAAGGTCATGTAGAAAGATCTATTATGATCAAAGCCGATAAACAAACAGTATTGGATTACGCTAAATCTTTCAAAGCATCAAAAGATTGGTCGCCTTGGATGGAAAAAGATCCTAATGTAAAGATCACCTTAGGTGGAACTGACGGAGCAGTAGCTTCTACTTACGAATGGGAAGGAAATGATGAAGTGGGTGCAGGAAAAGAAGAAATTAAAACCATCACTGATTCTTCTGTAACTATCGACCTTAATTTTAAAAAACCTTTTGAGAGTCATGCCAACACTTATTTTAAAGTAGCAACGGTTGGCGACAGCACTCAACTTCGCTGGGGATTCAACACTGAATATTCAGCATTACCTGCAGTGATTTGTATGTTTATGGACATGGATGCAATGTTGGGTAAAGATTTCGATTTAGGATTAAGCAGAATTAAAAAGAATGTAGAAATGAAATAAATTTCACTTCAAATAAAAAACAAAAAATGCCTTGAAAAATTTCAAGGCATTTTTTCTTTGTCATTGCGAGATCCGTCAGCCGAAGGATGAAGCAATCTTATTCATAAAAAGCTTCCAGTAAATTGCCGTCGGTTTTAACCGACGGGAAAAAGAATACAGATAGGGCTTTAGCCAAAAAAATATTATTCGGCTAAAGCCTATTATGAAAACAATCAAATCCGTCGGTTAAAACCGACGGCAATTGAAATTAAAAACATTATAAATTTACTAATGATTCCAATTCTTATCTTCTAACAGCGGCACAAAAGAGAATTCTCCTAGCTCATATTTTTTTAGCTCACCTCCTTTATGTTTATCTACGATAGTCATAATATGCTTTTCTCCTTCTCCTACTGGAATCACCAATCTTCCTCCTTCTGCTAATTGAGAAATTAGTGCATCAGGAATATAAGGTGCACCGGCAGTAACAATAATTTTATTGTAAGGAGCAAAAGTGGGTACGCCCTGATAGCCATCTCCATAAAATAATTTCACATGCACATTCGCTTCATCTAAAAATTTTTTGGTTTTCACAAATAAAGAATGCTGGCGTTCGATAGAAAATATTTTAGCGCCAAACTGCGCCAATACTGAAGTTTGATATCCACATCCTGTTCCTACTTCTAAAACCTTATCTCCTTTTTTAATTTCTAAAGCCTGCGATTGATACGCTACTGTATAAGGGTGAGAAATTGTTTGTCCGGAACCAATAGGAAAAGCCTTATTTTGATAAGCATACTCCAAAAAGGCATTGTCTAAAAACCAGTGTCGTGGTACATTTCCAATAGCTGTTAAAACCTGCTCATCGGAAATACCCAACGTGCGTAGCTCCTCCACCATCTTCTTCCGCAAACCCTTATGTTTAAATGTATCTTGCACAGTTATTAAAATATATTTGTTGATTCTTTGGTGAAGATAGAAAGATCGCCGCCAGCTAATTCATTTACTTTTACAAAAAACAAACACAACAATGTTAAAAATAGGCGTACTTGGTGCCGGGCATTTAGGAAAAATTCATTTGAAACTCCTCAAGGATATTTCAGCATACCAGTTGGTAGGATTTTTTGATCCCAATCCCGAAACCCAGAAAAGTGTATCCAAAGAATTTGGAATAAAAGCCTATGCAACGGCGGAAGAATTGATTGATGAAGTAGATGTTGTAAACATTGTTACTCCTACTCTATCGCATTATGAATGCGCAGTGAAAGCATTGAAAAGAGGCAAACATATTTTCATTGAAAAACCTATTACCAATACTTTAGATGAAGCAAGAAATTTAATGCACTTATCGCATGAAGCCAATGTTAAAATTCAGGTAGGACACGTAGAGCGTTTCAACCCTGCTTTTGTTGCAGCCTTGCCTTATTTCACACAACCTATGTTTATTGAATGTCATCGTTTGGCTGAATTCAATCCACGGGGCACTGATGTTTCAGTTGTACTCGACTTAATGATTCACGATATTGATATTATTTTGAACGTAGTAAATTCTCCGGTTAAAAAAATATCGGCAAGTGGCGTAGCAGTAGTAAGTGATACACCAGATATTACCAATGCAAGAATTGAATTCGACAATGGCTGTGTGGCTAATTTAACGGCCAGCAGAATATCATTGAAGAATATGCGTAAAACACGTTTCTTCCAAAAAGATGCTTATATCACGGTAGATTTTTTAGAGAAAAAAACCAGCATTTTCCAACTCAATGAAGTTAAGGGAGAAACAGATCCTTTTTCTTTGGTGATTGACTTGGGAAAAGATAAAGGAAAGAAAGAGATTACCTTTAGTTCCCCTGATGTTAAAGAAACTAACGCTATCAAGGAAGAATTAACTACCTTCGCCGAAGCCATCAATAAAAATCAAGACCCTGTGGTAACTATTCAGGATGGCTACGAAGCATTAAATGTTGCTCAACAAATTATTGAGAAACTTAAAATCACTGCTTCGTTAATTAGTTAATCGTAATGAGATTCAGTGAATTTAATTTTAATGAAAAATTAGTAGAAGCCCTTTCCTATAGCGGTTTTGAAAATGCATCACCCATTCAGGAACAGGCAATACCTGTAATAACAGCCGGCAAAGATTTAATTGCCTGTGCACAAACAGGAACCGGAAAAACTGCTGCATTTCTTTTACCTATATTGAATAAAATTGCCCATAAAAAACCCAATGGTGTAAATACCTTAATTCTTTGTCCTACTCGAGAATTAGCCATTCAAATCGAACAACAAATTCAAGGCTTTGGTTATTTTGTGGGTGCCAGCTCAATTGCTATTTACGGCGGTGGAAATGGATCTTCCTGGGATGGTGAAAAAGCATCATTAAGTGAAGGGGTTGATTTTGTAGTGGCTACTCCCGGAAAACTATTGGCACACATTAATTTGGGTTATGTTAATTTTAAAAAGGTAGAACATGTTATTTTAGATGAAGGCGACAGAATGTTGGATATGGGTTTTGTGAACGATATTTTGCGGATTATATCACTCACTCCAAAAAGCCGACAATCTTTGTTCTTCAGCGCAACCATGCATCCAAAGATCAGAGAATTTGCCAATAAAATTATTAATGATCCGGTTGAAATAAGTTTATCTATCGCCAAACCCGCTGAAGGAGTTGAACAGGATGTTTATTTAACTTTTGATCATCAAAAAAATGCATTAATTCATTCGATACTTAAAGACAAAACAGAATTTGAAAGCATTATTATTTTTACTTCCACCAAAAGTAAAGTGTTCAATATTGTTAGTGCATTAAAAAGAAGAGGCTATGAAGTAGATGGAATTTCTTCGGAATTAGATCAAAAAGAAAGAGAAAATTTATTGTCGCAATTCAGAAGTAAAAAATTACGTATTGTAGTAGCTACCGATGTATTGAGCAGAGGAATAGATATTAAAGATATTAACTTGGTAATCAATTATGATGTACCTGGCGAACCTGCCGATTATGTTCATCGCATAGGAAGAACAGCACGTGCTAACACGAAAGGAAATGCCGTTACTTTGGTGAATCCCGATGACATGTACAAATTTGTTCGCATTGAAAAATTAATCGAACGCGAACTCCCGAAACTTCCATTGCCTACAGAATTAGGCGAAGCACCCATTTGGGAAATGAGTCCGAAAAAGAAAAGCGGATTTAAAAAACCATTCCGGAGAAAATAATCTACAGTAAGTCGTTTTCCTAATTTATTTTACCTCACCAAACTCACTCTTCCAATAACGGGTTGTTGTATTTTTCCATCAAAATGTTCTTTATACACCAACATCCACACGTATACATCCACCTGCGCTTCATGCATATTATTATTTCTTCTGCCATTCCAGCCTTCTCCAGGATTTTTGGATTCAAAAATCAATTCCCCCCATCTGTCAAAAACTAAAAAATCATAACCCT
>JAHEZM010000017.1 GCA_023251075.1 Flavobacteriales bacterium
ATTTCCGCTGTTGTCTTGAATAATAGCGCGAACATGATTGTTGCTTAATCCTTCATTTTCGCTCAACCATGTGGTTGATTTAGCTACCGTATTGTATTGCGCAATACCTTTGCTTAGTGTGGCCATCCAAACATTATCGTGTTGATCGAAAAATATATCCAGTACAGTTTGTTTATTCAGAATTTCATTAGAATCTAAACGCGAGAATTGATAACCATCGAATTTAAAAACTCCGTTGCCATAAGTTCCAATCCAAATATTTCCCTTTTGATCTTCTTTGATAGTGGTAATAGAGTTGTAAATAAATTTTGTATTTTTTCCCTTTTTCACAATGCTGTATCCTTGTTTTCCATTGTTGATTTTATACAATCCTTCTGAAGTTCCGTACCATATGTTGTCGTAATTATCCACATGAATAGCATTAATTACAGTCTTTTTTATATTTAGTTGTGAAGTAACATTAATGAATTTCCCATTTTCAAAAACCAAAACCCCCTCATTGGTAGCGAGCCATTTTTTGCCTTTTTTATCAATGGCAATTTCCTGAATCCAAACCTGATTGTTGCCCGAAGGTTTATAATTGGTAAAAGTTATTCCGTTGTATTTCGATAGTCCGTCGTTGGTGCCAATCCATAAGTTGTTTTCAGAATCTTCCTTAATACAAAAAACATAGTTGTTGATTAGTCCGTCACGAACACTAAAAGTTTTGAAATTTGTTCCATCGAAGCGAGTGATTCCCCCTCCTCTGGTAGCCATCCAAAGAAAACCTCTGGAGTCTTGTAAAAGGCCATAAACCTGTGATTGAGCAACACCGTCTTTTACCGAGTAGTTGCGGAAGTTATAGGCCTGAGAATAGGAAGAGTGAGAGAAGAGAGTGAGAGTGAGAGTGAGAGTGAGGCTGCATATCACCCTATACGTCATTGCGAGGAGGAACGACGAAGCAAACCTATTAAGTGAAGGTAGTTTGCTTCGTCGTTCCCCCTCGCAATGACGAGTTTTATATTTGTTTTCTTTTTTCATCCCCTTCAATATAATCAAAGATATAAAACACTTTCACAGTAAAAAGCTACGAATAATAAAATGCCTTATTGGGCGCAAGCATTTCTTTTACTTTTGAAATCAATGGTCGCAAAGTTTATTCTTACTTACAAGCAAAAAAAAGCAGCTATCAAAAAGGTGTTCAAATACCTTTTGATAGCAGTTTTTGTTTCTTTCACCATTTGGTATTGTTGCTGCCTGCCATCGGTTTTGTTTACAGATAGTACTTCTACAGTTTTATTGGATGAGGAAGGAGTAATGTTAGGGGCTAAAATAGCCGATGACGGACAATGGCGCTTTAGCGCAGCAGATTCGGTTCCTTATAAATTTGCTACCTGTTTATTGCAATTTGAAGACAGAGGATTTCACGATCATTATGGAATTAGCATTAAAGGAATAGGAAGAGCAATTTCTCAAAATTTCAGCAAAGGAAAAGTAGTGAGTGGAGGAAGTACTATTACTATGCAATTGTCGAGAATAATGCGTAAAAATCCACCGCGAACCATTCCTGAAAAACTCATTGAAATGGCCATAGCTACCCGTTTGGAGATAAGATATTCGAAAGAGGAGATATTGGCTTTTTATGCAGCCAATGCTCCTTTTGGAAATAATGTAGTGGGATTAGAAGCGGCTTCCTGGCGCTACTACGGAAGATCATCGCAATATTTAAGTTGGGCTGAAAGCGCCACCTTAGCAGTTTTACCTAACGCACCAGGATTAATTTACCCCGGGAAAAATCACAATTTATTATTGAAAAAAAGAAATCGCTTGCTTACCCGTTTGATGGATATAAATATTCTTGATTCTAATGCTTATTACTTAGCATTGGCAGAACCCTTACCCGATAAACCCATTCGGATTCCTCAACTGGCCCCTCATCTTTTGAGTAAGTTGATAGCAGAAGGAAGAAAAGGAAAAACGATTCAAAGTACAATCAATAAAAATTTGCAGGAAAAAGCCATGAAGCTTTTGCAAAAGCATTACGATATTTTAAAAGACAATAAAATTTTCAATGGAGCAGTAATGATTACTTCGGTGAAAACGGGCAAGGTGTTGGCTTATGTTGGTAATACTAATACTACGGAAGCAGAGTTCAGTAAGGATGTAAATTGTATAGAGGCCCCCAGAAGTACGGGGAGTATTTTAAAACCATTTTTATATGCTAAAGCTTTGGAAGATGGATTGATTACGCCTTCTATGCTGTTGGTAGATATTCCTTCGAGATTTGGATCGTTCTCTCCCAAAAATTTCGCATCGTCTTTCGATGGAGCAATTCCGGCTAATAAGGCACTGGCACGCAGTTTAAATATTCCTATGGTGCGTTTACTGAATGATTATGGCTTGTCGAAATTTCATTCCGATTTAAAAAAATACGGATTTACTACTTTCAAAAAACAACCGATGTATTACGGTTTGTCTTTAATTCTGGGAGGGGGAGAAGCTAAGCTTTTTGAATTGAATAGAGCTTATGTGCAAATGGCACAGGAACTAAAATATTCACAATGCGACGATATATTATTGGTGAATGAGAAAAAAATAAAACACAAAAAAATATTGCCTATCACCAATCGCGCCTGTATTTATCAAACCTTTGAAGCAATGATCGATGTCAATCGTCCGGATGAAGAAGGCAACTGGCGTGCTTTTTCATCGGCGCAAAAAATTGCGTGGAAAACAGGAACCAGTTTCGGATTTCGCGATGCATGGGCGATAGGCGTAACACCCGATTATGTGGTTTCTGTGTGGATAGGAAATGCAGATGGGGAAGGGCGACCGGGTCTTACAGGTGTAAAAGCAGCAGCGCCCTTGTTGTTCGATATTTTTGCTCAATTGCCTAAAGCTAAATTTTGGTTTACGTCCCCTTTAATGGAGATGAGCAAAATAGAGGTTTGTCACGAAAGCGGTCACCGAGCTTCGGCTTTATGTGAAACGAAAGATATGGTTTGGATGCCTAATACTTGCTTGTCATCAGCACCTTGTAAATACCATCAAATAATACATTTGTCGAAAGACGGTAAACATCGTGTAGATAGTGATTGCGAAAGTACTTTTAATATGCAGCACGTGAATTGGTTTGTGTTGCCGCCCGTAGTAGAGCGTTTCTATAAAAGCAATCATCCTAATTACAAATTATTACCCGATTACAAAGCCGATTGTTTGGCGAAAGTAAGCGATAGGGCTTTTGCAATTCAGTACCCTAAGCCTAATGGTAAAATTTATGTGCCCTTAGAAATTGATGGAAAAAGGGGTAAAACTATTTTTGAGGCGACTCACCGAAATTTAAAAACAAAAATATACTGGCATCTCGACGATGATTTTATTGCTGAAACGATGGAGATTCATCAGGTATCGCTTTGTCCGGCCAAAGGTAAGCATAAGCTTACCCTTATTGATGAAAATGGTATTTCGAGTACCGTATTTTTTGAAGCGCAATAAGAATATCCTTAAAATTTATTTTGCATTCTAAATCATTCCCTTTATTTTAGTCCCATGATTTTAAACACAAATACATGGCGTTGGCAAGTTTCACTTTCTTAGGAGGATGATTCTTTTCGCGCTTTTATAATACATGAAAAAGCTCCGAGGAATCGGAGCTTTTTTCTTTTTCAACTTTTTAAACAATATTTGTCCGCCAGTTGGCGGATCACTAAAAATAAAACAATGGCACAGTATAAAATAAGCACAAAATACAAGAAGCTTCTGGCCGATACTATTACGCCAGTAAGTATTTATCTCAATATTCGCAAGCGTTTTCAAAATAGCTTTCTTTTAGAAAGTTCCGATTATCATGGAAATAAGGACAGCTTCTCTTTTATCTGCTTTAATCCAATGGCCTCTTTTAAAGTAGAAGATCAAAAAATCACTTCGGTATTGCCCGATGGCACTTTTACCGTGAAGAGCACTGAAGTAAATGATGTGTTGGATTCAATGAAGGAGTTTATCGATTGTTTTATTCCTGATAATAGTCACGATTTTAAATTTATCTCTAACGGACTATTTGGTTTTACTTCTTTTGAAGCTGTTCAACATTTTGAAGACATAAAATTTACCTACCAAGAGAAGGAAGAAAAGAAAGTGCCTGATATGCATTACTTCGTTTTTCAAAACATAATAGCGATTAATCATTTCAAGAACGAGTTATATTTATTTGAACATCATTGTGAAAATTCTGGAACTAATGTAGTTCCTATAGACGAGATATTAACTTTGATTACCACCATTGCCCCACCATCACAAAAGTTTACCAGGAAAGGAGAACAACAAAGTAATTTTACCGATGAAAGTTATTTGGAGGTAATTGATAAAGCCAAGCAACATTGCCGAAGAGGAGATGTTTTTCAATTGGTATTATCGCGAGAGTTTTCTCAAAAATTCGATGGTGATGATTTTACTTTGTATCGCGCACTGAGAAGTGTGAACCCATCACCTTATTTGTTTTATTTCGATTATGGAACCTTCAAAATATTTGGTTCTTCTCCCGAAGCTCAAATTGTAATCCATCGCGATACTGCTACTATTTTTCCTATTGCCGGTACATTTAGAAGAACGGGTGATGACGAGAAAGATGCTGAATTGGCTAAGGTTTTATTGAGTGATCCTAAAGAAAATTCAGAACATGTAATGTTGGTAGATTTAGCTAGAAATGATTTGAGCAGAAGTTCGGAACATGTGAAAGTAGAGACTTATAAAGAGATTCAATATTATTCTCATGTGATTCATTTGGTGTCGAAAGTGAGCGGTAAAATTCATGAAGCCACCAATAAGTTACGAATTGTAGGTGATACTTTTCCAGCAGGAACTTTATCGGGAGCACCTAAGCACATGGCGATGCAGCTGATTAATAAATACGAAAAAAACCAACGTGCTATTTATGGTGGTTGTATTGGTTTTATTGGTTTCAACGGCGATTTTAATCACGCCATTATAATTCGTTCTTTTTTGAGTAAAAACAACCAGTTGTTTTATCAGGCAGGAGCAGGAATTGTTGATTTATCGGTAGATGAAAGCGAAAAACAAGAAGTGTATAACAAGCTGGCTGCTTTGCATAGAGCATTGGATTTAGCAGAAGAATTAGTTTAAAGAAATTCAGTCATGAAAATATTAGTATTCGATAATTACGATTCATTCACTTACAACCTGGTTCACTATGTGAAACAGTTGGGATATAGTGATGTGGAGGTTTTTCGCAACGATAAAATTGCGTTGGAAGAAATCAATAAATACGATAAAATAATTTTATCTCCTGGTCCGGGAATCCCAAAAGAAGCAGGAATTCTGCATGATGTTATTCGCGAGTATGCTCCGCTGAAATCAATCATGGGAGTATGTTTAGGACACCAGGCTATAGGCGAAGTTTTTGGTTGTGAGTTGGAAAATATGTCGAAGGTACTTCATGGTATTGCAACACCTTTAACAGTTATAGAAGAGGATGTAATTTATAAAGGATTACCTAAAAACTTTTTAGTGGGGCGTTATCATTCATGGCAAATTAAAAAGGAGTCGATTACTCCTGAGTTGCTCATTACCGGATTGGATGATGATGGCGGAATTCAATCTATTCGTCATCGTAAATTCGATGTGGTGGGAGTACAATATCACCCTGAATCGGTGTTAACCGAGCATGGATTACAAATTATGAAAAACTGGTTGGAAGGGAAGTAGTGAGAGTGAGTTTTGAGAGTGGTTGTCACTTGTCGGTTGACGGGCTCCAAAGGAACTGCCGTTCTATACTTCACAAATACCAATAAATTAAGTATACTTGTTTTCGAACGTATGAAAGCATTATTAGAACATATAATAAAAGGCAATAAACTCACTTTTGAGCAAGCGAAAGAGGCTCAATTGAAAATAGGAAAAGGGGAAGTAAATCATAGTATGATCGCTTCTTTTTTGACCATTTTTATGTATAGAGGAATTGAACCACAAGAGTTAGACGGCTTTCGTGCTGCTATGCTAGAACTTTGTATTCCCGTTGATTTTTCTGATTTTGATACTATAGATATGTGCGGTACAGGTGGTGATGGAAAAAACACTTTCAACGTGTCCACTATTTCGTCTTTAGTACTGTCGGCTGCAGGGGTGAAAGTGGCCAAACATGGAAACTATGGGGTGTCTTCAGCGGTTGGTTCTTCTAATGTAATTGAATCACTGGGATATAAATTTACCAACAATTCAAATCAATTGAAAAAGGAATTAGATCAGGTGGGAATTACTTTTTTACATGCTCCATTATTTCACCCGGCAATGAAACATGTTGGTCCGATTAGAAAAGGGTTAGGTATGAAAACTTACTTTAATTTATTGGGCCCATTGGTAAATCCTTCTCGTCCGAAAAAACAATTGACAGGTGTTTATTCCAAAGAGATTTTACCACTTTATAAATACGTTTTAGATAGAGCAACGGAGAATTATGCTATTGCTTTTTCATTGGATGTTTATGATGAAATATCATTAACCAATGAGTTTTTGGTGCTTTCTAAATCGGGTGAGAAAATATATTCCCCTGAAGAATTAGGTTTTAGCAGAACCAAGCAAAGCGATATTGATGGTGGAGAAACGGTAGAGCAGGCCTCTGTGATTTTAAAGAATATTATTACTGGTAAAGGCACTAAAGCACAAAATGAGGTGATTGCTGCCAATGCTGGTTTGGCTTTGAGTATTTTTAAAAATATTTCCTTTATTGATGGAATAGCTGAAGCCAAAGAAATTCTCGCCTCAGGCAAAGCTAACGAAGTACTAAAAAAACTTTTAACGATTAATAATTAATGACCATTTTAGAAGAAATAATCATCAATAAAAGGCAGGAAGTAGAAGCCCTGAAAAAGCAATTCACCTATGCTGATCTAGAGAAACGGGAGCTTTTTGGCAGAAAGGTATTGTCTTTCAAAGAGTTTTTGTTAAACCGTTCAGGGGTTATTGCTGAATTCAAAAGGAAATCGCCTTCAAAAGGAATAATCAATGCCACAGCCGATGTTGTTGAAACTACGCGGGCTTATGCGGCGGCGGGAGCCTCTGCTTTATCAGTATTGACCGATGAAAAGTTTTTCGGAGGATCTGATGAAAACCTGATCAAAGCCAGAAAAGCCAATGAAATTCCTGTTTTGCGTAAGGATTTTATGATAGATGAGTTTCAAATTGTGGAGGCTAAATCGATGGGTGCCGATATCATTTTATTAATCGCTTCGAACCTTGAAATTGAAGCCTGTAAAAAACTGGCTAAATTTGCTAAAACACTAGGATTAAATGTGCTTTTAGAGGTTCATAACAAAGAGGAGTTAAAATTTATTAGCGAATTTATTGATGCAGTTGGTGTAAATAACAGAAATCTTAATACATTCACCGTCGATGTCCAAACATCACTTAACCTGGTGAAAGAGATACCCAATGAATTTCTAAAGATAAGTGAGAGTGGCATCTACAAGCCTGAAACCATAAAACAGTTAAAGGCGGCTGGATTTCAAGGCTTTTTGATTGGAGAAAACTTCATGAGAGAGAGCAATCCGGGCGAAACGTGCAAAAAGTTTATAGATTCAATTAAAGAGTAATGGAAGACAGATTTTACATTAAAGTATGTGGTTTAACCGACCCGAAAAATATCAACAAAATTGTTGATTTAGGGGTGGATTTTATAGGATTGATATTTTATCCTGAATCGAAAAGGTATGTGGGTGATTTCGTTGATGCCAATTATATTAAATCCTTAACTGGAAGAATTAATAAGGTAGGTGTTTACGTGAACGAAGATATTGATACCGTACTGGAAGATGTGGAAGACATGGATCTTCAATACGTTCAATTGCACGGAGAAGAAACGCCTGCTTATTGTGCTAAGGTGCGAAAAGTAGCGAAAGTGATCAAAGCTTTTGGTATTGATGCCAAATTCGATTTTGAGAAATTGAAAAAATATGAGAAAGATGTGAATTGGTTTTTGTTTGATACCAAAACGAAGGATTACGGTGGAAGCGGACAAAAATTTGATTGGAAATTATTGAAGAAATATAAGTTAAAAAAACCGGTAATTATTAGTGGTGGTATCTCTTTAGATGATGCCATTCAAATTAAAAAATTACCTTATAAATTCATTAAAGCGGTTGATCTTAACAGCAAATTTGAAGAAGAACCAGGAATAAAAGATGTAGACATGGTTTACACTTTTATGGAATATTTAAAAGCATGATAGAGAAAGTAGGACATTCAGAATTCAGCGTTAACGAGAAAGGATTTTACGGACAATTTGGAGGCGCTTTTATCCCTGAAATGCTCTATCCAAATGTAAAAGAGCTCGAGGATAACTACCTAAGAATATTAAATTCAGAAAAATTTCAAACAGAATTTCGTGGCTTATTGAAGGACTATGTCGGAAGACCTAGTCCTTTGTATTTTGCTAAACGGCTATCGGAAAAGTATGGTGCTCAAATCTATCTCAAAAGGGAAGATTTGAATCATACCGGAGCTCATAAAGTAAACAATACCATCGGTCAGATTTTATTAGCGAAAGAATTGGGTAAAACCCGAATCATTGCAGAAACAGGTGCTGGTCAGCACGGCGTTGCAACTGCAACCGTTTGCGCTTTGATGAATATGGAATGTGTGGTATATATGGGGGCAGTGGATATTGTGCGACAAGAACCCAACGTGAAAAGAATGTTGATGCTGGGGGCTAAAGTGGTGCCTGCTGAAAGTGGAAGTAAAACCCTGAAAGATGCTACCAACGAAGCCATTCGCGATTGGATTAACAATCCGGTGGATACACATTATATTATTGGATCGGTAGTGGGGCCACATCCTTATCCTGATTTGGTTGCGCGTTTACAATCGGTAATCAGCGAAGAAATTAAATGGCAGTTACAAGAGAAAATAGGCAGAGATTATCCTGATGTAGTGGTGGCTTGTGTGGGTGGAGGAAGCAATGCAGCAGGTGCTTTTTATCATTTTCTCGATAACAAAAAAGTACAATTGGTGGCGGTAGAAGCAGCTGGTTTAGGAGTGAATACCGATAAAACTGCGGCAACCACTGCTCGCGGAACAGAAGGTGTAATTCATGCCAGCAGAACCATATTAATGCAAACAGAAGATGGTCAGATTGTAGAGCCACATTCTATTTCTGCAGGATTGGATTATCCTGGTATCGGGCCTATTCACGCACATTTATTCAAAAGCGAAAGAGGAACTTTTGTGAGTGCTACCGATGATGAATCAGTGGAAGCCGGATTTGAATTGTGCCGTTTGGAAGGAATTATTCCTGCTTTAGAATCGGCTCATGCGTTGGCTTATTTAAAGAAAGCAAAATTTAAAAAAGACGATGTGGTAGTGGTGAATCTTTCAGGAAGAGGAGATAAGGATTTGGCTACGTACATTAAATATTTTGATCAAGAAAAAAAATGACACTAAGACAATAGTTCCTTCGTTCCTTAGGATGACAAACAATACTCATCTATGCCCTGGTTGTCATCCTGAGGAACGAAGGAACTATCGTCCTAAACTTCAAGAATTATGAATCGTTTAGACTCTCTTTTCCAAAAAAAGAAAAACAACATACTCTCTATTTTTATCACTGCAGGATTTCCAAAGTTGAATGATACTGCATCTATAGTAAAACAATTACAAGCGTCAGGTGCTGATTTTATTGAATTGGGAATTCCTTTTTCTGATCCCTTGGCCGATGGTCCGGTAATTCAGGATAGCAGTACAGTGGCTTTGGCCAATGGTATGACTTTAAAATTGCTTTTACAGCAGTTACGCGAAATCAGAAAAGAAGTGAATATTCCCATCTTACTAATGGGTTATATCAACCCTGTTTTGCAGTATGGAATTGAGAAATTCGCGAAAGATGCCAGTGAAGCCGGAGCTGATGGAATTATCATTCCTGATTTACCGATGCAGCAATATTTAGAAGAATATAAAAGTACTTTCGATCAGTACAATTTGAAAAATATTTTTTTGGTAACTCCTCAAACTACAGAAGAAAGAATTCGCTATATCGATACAAATTCCAATAGTTTTATTTATTTGGTTTCCTCCTCAAGTACTACTGGTAAAAAAACAGGAATTGATGGAGCGGAGGACTACTTATCACGCATTCAAAAAATGAATTTAAAATCGGCCACCGTAGTTGGATTCAATATTTCCAATCGCGATAGTTTTCAAAAGGCATGTAAATATGCCAATGGGGCTATTATAGGGAGTGCATTTGTGAAAGCGGTGAGCAATTCAAATGATGTGGCGCAATCCACCAAAACTTTTGTGGATTCTATTTTGAATTAAGGTTTAATCATTATTTTTTGATTGTATTCTCCCATCACTATACCATAACCATTTTGTATATTGTTGTAAATTAACACTGCTTCTGCAAAGGGATTGTCCTGAGTGTTTTGGTATTTTTCCATCGACTCAGCGAAAAGTAGCTTATCTGTATTCAAGCATTTTATTTGCAATATTAAACTATCGGTAACATCAAGTTCATGGAGATAGTAGCTTGTGTCAATTGATATTTTGATTTGAGCACTGTTACCGATGTTACTGGCGTAGGTTTTTAATTCTGTACTGCTCCAGAACCCCTCGCCATCATTGAATATGGGGCTGGTGCTAGTCAGAAAAAAACCTTCACTCATTTCATTTCCTTTATCAACAAGTGATATGACATAGCCTTGTCCTGAATTAACTAGTTGATTTAAGGTAAATGTTATATCTCCACTTCTCTGTGAACTACCGTATTGATTGAAAGTAGAAATATTACTAGTGAGGTTGTTAATGGTGAAACATTGTAATGGAACAACAGTGCTACCTTCTGCTTCTGTAAGATTAGCTGCTGATGCTTTTATTGTATATTTTTCTCCCGGTTTAATAATATGATTACCTGTATAAGTATTGGCATAAGCGTAAAGCAGTGTATCTACCACTACATCGTTTTCCAAAAGATAAACTTTGGCATCTGTATAATTGGGAAAGCTTTTTGAGGTATAACTCGATAAGCTACTACCAATATTTGCTGTAACAGTATCTCCAAGAATCAGATTTGCTGAAATTGTGATTTTAGAAGTGTGCTGGGGGACTTCAATTCCTGTGACAGTTTTTTGGCAACTATAAAGGAGGATGCAAAAAAGAAAAAAGGCAATAATATTTTTCATAATCATTTTATTAAAATTTGAAGTTGTAGCTGAGGGAAGGAATTATAGGGAATAAACTCATTTGTTTGAGCGTACCCATATCGTTGTACAAGTAGAAAGCATTTTGGCGATTGTAAGCGTTGTAGGCTCCAAACATCCAGGTTTGAAGTATATGTTTTTTTTGTTTTTTCACGGAGATGTTTACATCTAAACGGTGTGTTGCGGGCATTTTGAATCCGTTAATTGAATTGGGTTGACTCACACTCGTGTATCCACTGCCATTAGCATTTGGAATTTGATATTGGTATTCTGGCAAAGTAACTGAATTTCCTGTGCCGTAAACCCAAGTTGCTGAAATGGAAATTTTATCGGTAATATCGTACATAGCAACTATACTTATATCATTTCTTCTGTCGTATCTGTACGGAAACTCTTTTCCATGATTAATGTTGGTGAACTGACGATTGGTCCATGATAAGGTATACCCCACCCATCCAGTGAGTTTTCCGTATTTTTTTTGAAATAAAAATTCAGCACCGTATGCATTTCCTTTTCCAACTTCTACCATGTCTTCCCAAGACTTATTAAAATTGAAATAAGTTGCGCCTTCTTTGTACATGATTACATTTTGCATTTGTTTGTAATATCCCTCCACGCTTAATTCAAATACTTGTTTTTTGATAGTAATTGGCCTTGCAATTCCCAGTGCAGCCTGCCATCCATATTGTGGAGGAATACGGTCGGTTGCCGGTACCCATAAATCGGTTGGCAGGCCTATCGTACTGGTGCTTAATAAATGCACATATTGTCGCATCCAGGTGTATGAAGCTTTTAATGCGGTTTTCGAATCCAATAAATAACGCACATTGGCGCGAGGTTCAATACTTGGAAAATATTTATCTCTTAATAATGCACCCGATAAATGCATTCCAATATTTGCTTTAATTCTATTGTTAATTTTATAATCGTCTTCAATGTAAAGGTGAGATTCGTTCGAGAAAAATGGTTTTGGCCCAATAGCAGTATCATATTTACTGGTATTGTTTTCTTCTTTTAGAGTTAATACGCCAGTGGTAAAAGTGTGATAGGTATGGTTTGCCCCAAAGCGTATATAATGATTGGGATTGGGGGTGTAATCGAAATCTACTTTTGCCATCCAGTCATAAATTCCCGACTGGTAATCTGCCGATGATTTTGTTGCGTTAACTGTACCTAAGTTGAACTCATAAGTACCGTTTACATCGAATTTATATCTTGAATAAATTAAGCTTGTATTCATGAATAATTTCGGGTTAATAATTCTGTTCCATCTGCCAGTAGCACACAAATTACCCCACCACAATTCATTTTTAATTTTCACGGTAGAAGATCCATAGGCTTCTTTCATGTAAAGTTTATCTTGCCCATTATAGGCACTTAAAAAGACTCTGTCTTTATCAGAGATTTTGTAATTTATTTTGGCATTTAAATCATAGAAATAAATTCCGGTGGTAATTCCATCATTGGAAGCAGCAATAAAAGGTGCAGTAAGAATATCAAAATAAGTTCTTCTGGCCGAAATCATAAATGATGCTTTATTTTTAATGATGGGTCCTTCTATCATAAGTCGCGAAGCAATTAATCCAATGCTACCTTCTCCATGATATTCTTTCATGTTTCCTTCTTTCATACTGATGTCAACCACACTTGATAGCCTTCCTCCATAGCGTGCAGGGAAACCGCCTTTAATTAAAGTAACATTATTAATGGCATCGGGATTAAAAGCGGAGAAGAATCCAAACAAATGTGATACGTTGTATAAAGGTGCCCCATCTAAAAGCATTAAATTTTGATCGGGTCCACCTCCTCTAACATAAAATCCTGCGCTACCTTCACTTCCGCCATGAACTCCGGGCAGCAATTGCAATGCTTTTATTAAATCGGGTTCTCCTAAAATGGAAGGTATTTTTTTTACGTCTTTGCCACTAATGCTAATGGTACTCATTTCCGTTGTTTCGTGAATTCTACTTTTGGTAGCAGTAATATTAACCTGATTTACAGATGTTGTTCTGCTTTCCAAATCAATATTCATTTTCATGTTTGTTGTTAACGTTGTGTCTATTTGTATATCGTTAAAGGAAATATGACTGATATTAATTACTACTTTTCCTTTAGGGAGAGTGAGAGAGTAGTAGCCATAATTATTGGAAGAGGTTCCTTTTCCGGAGATGGAGTCGATGATGGTGGCCCCTAAAATTTTCTCCCCGCTTTTACTGTCCTGAACATAACCACTAAATGTAAAATCCTGTGAATAGCTACGTAATGCACACAAAATGAAAAGCAGAATAAAATTGAATTTGAACTTCATTGATATTAGTATTATTGTAAATTTGGTGAACCCATCAAATTACAAGTTTCGACGGCAAGAACTTTTTTTTTTAGGTATTATTGCATCGAATTTTAAACAAAAATTAATTTTTATTTCGATCTGACCATATTCTATAAATGCGCAATTTTATACTCTATATTATTCCCGTTGCGTTGTTGTTGGTGATTTTCGTGAATTTTTTTATTGGTGAACCAAAGTTTAATTCATTGGAGGAAGAAGAGATTCATTATTTGCAAAGCGAAGATTATGAAAAACAGGAACATTTTTATGGTGGCCTTTTACAAAAAGATACTTTCAACATATATTATCATTTCAATTTAGTAACAGCCCATTTTAATCGCGATAATGAAGTGTCTCAGGAATTGGGTAAAAACATTAGTATTGCCGATGATTCTGTACAAATTTATTATCGTTCATTTTTGCTGCGTTCCTCTATTATAGCACAGGATATGGGGCATTTTGGATTGGGCATGTATTATTATAAAACCGATCAGTTTGATTCGGCATACGCCAATTTCAAGCAAATTGTAAATCCCGAATTACCTTATTTAAATTATATGTTCGGTTGCGTTTTTATGCAAAACGATTCTTTGTTGGCTTCTCAGTATTTTGAAGATGAAATTGCCAATGATGGTTATTTGGAAGGCGCCTATAAGGGATTGATAGAACTAAATCTTGACAATATAGATGAGCTGTATCGTTTGGCAACCAATGAGCATAGTTCTCCTTACATGAGTGTTTATGTGAAACGGAAAGTGTTTTTTAATAAGGGTGATTTGAGAGCTTATTTTAAATCTATTTTTGAGCGTTTTCTTAAAGCGTTCAATGTATATGGGTTTGGTGGTGCCTTGCTTATTTTATTGGTTTGGCTAAATTATTTGGTGAAATTAGATTTTTATCAAAAAGAGCGGTGGCGGCCTATAATCATCACTTTGTTTTTGGCAATGCCCTTTGCATTTCTAACTTCTTATTTCAGTGATTACCTGAAATTTTCCTGGCATTTTACTTTGAATGGAGAGTTGCTGCACGATTTGTTTTATTGTGTAGTAGGTATTGGGTTGGTGGAAGAGATGATTAAAATTATTCCTTTTCTTTTGGTGCTCAAATGGGGGAAGGTAATTAAAGAACCTATTGATTATATTATTTACTCGTCTGTTTCGGCTTTGGGATTTGCCTTTATTGAAAATATTTTCTACTTCGATTTAGGGGGCTTGCAACGTATTCAGGGAAGAGCAATTTCCGCAGTCATTATTCATTTATTCAATTCTTCTTTGATAGCTTATGCAATGGTGTTGGGGAAATATATTCCTAAATATCAACAATGGAAAACATTTATTATAGGTTTGGCTGTGGTTGCTGTGTGGCACGGCTTTTATGATTTTTGGCTGATCAATCAAACAGCAAGTAAGTTTAGCATGATTACTTTCTTTCAATTGCTGATAGGCATGTTTGTATGGTCGTCGATGATCAACAACTGCATGAACAATTCTTCGAATTTCGAACGATCGGAACATTACGATCCTAGAACTTTAAATGATTATTTACTTTACGGATTGTCTTTTGTTTTTATGTTTGAATACATTGTAGTGTCGTTGCAATATGGTGCATCCAGTGCCAATAAAATATTAATAAGCGATGCTTTACAGGGCTCATTTTTGTTGGTGTTTTTAACTTTTAGTTTAAGTAAATTTGATATAATTAGGCATTATTGGGCGCCCATTTCATTTTGGGATTGGCATACTCTTATTAATAGTCATCGCATTCATCCGCAGTATTTCAATTTAAAAGAAATCATCGGCCAAAATATTGAAATTTCGGTGTTTCGTGAAGAGAGTTTATTGAAAGAGACCTTGCCGGTAAATGGGGTTATCCAATCTCGTGAATTGATTTCGTGGGAAAAAGATTGGTATTTTGTGAAACTCAATAAGCCAATTCTAATTGGCGAAACTCAATACCATCAAATACTAATTAAGGCAAAAGAAATCAATGAAATAATTTTATCAAAACCAAGGCAAATAGTCAATGTACGAGGGGTAAGCAATGAATTGCTTTTGTTCGAAAAAAAGAAAACAAAAACGGATTTTCCTTTCTTAGATTATGCAGTAATTTTCAAATGCTAATTGTTTCCGAAAAAAACTTTCAAAAATTATTAACAGTCTTTTCAATACTTCGCCGAAAAACTCTATTTTCGTGCAAAATTTTTGCAAACAAATAATTACTTAATACAATGGGCAAGATTAAATTAGAGTACATTTGGCTAGATGGTTACAAGCCAACTCAAAGTCTTCGTAGTAAGACTAAAATCGTTGACAGTTCTAAATTTTCAGGAAAACTGAAAGAATGTGATGTATGGTCATTCGACGGAAGTTCAACTGAACAAGCTGCCGGTGGATCATCTGACTTGCTTTTACGTCCTGTATTTATCTGTAAAGATCCTGCTAGAAAAGCAGCGTATTTGGTAATGTGTGATGTATTGAATTCAAACGGTACTCCTCACCCTACTAACGGAAGAGCTACAATCGAAGATAACGACAATGATTTCTGGTTCGGTTTCGAACAAGAATATTTCTTGTGGGATAACGAAATCAACAAACCTCTTGGTTTTCCAGTTAACGGATACCCATCTCCACAAGGTCCATACTACTGTTCAGTAGGAGCTAAAAATGCTTACGGTAGAGATATCGTTGAAGAGCATTTAGATCTTTGTATCGAAGCAGGTTTGAACATTGAAGGAATCAACGCTGAAGTTGCTGCCGGACAATGGGAATTCCAAATCTTTGCTAAAGGTGCTAAAGAAGCTGGTGACCAAATTTGGGTAGCTAGATATTTATTGGAAAGATGTGGTGAGAAATATGGTATTAGCATTAACTGGCATTGTAAACCACTAGGTGCTACCGACTGGAATGGTTCTGGTATGCATGCTAACTTCTCTAACACTGCGTTGAGAAGCTCGGGTAAAAAAGAAGTTTACGATGCAATTTGCCAGGCTTTTGCTCCGGTAGTTAAAGAACACATCGCTGTTTATGGTGCTGATAACCACTTAAGATTAACTGGTTTGCACGAAACTCAATCTATCGATAAATTCTCTTACGGTATTTCTGATAGAGGTGCTTCTATCCGTATTCCAATCGCTACAGTTGAAAATGGCTGGAAAGGTTGGTTGGAAGACAGAAGACCAAATTCTGCTGCAGATCCTTATAAAGTTGCTGCTAGAATTATCAAAACTGTTAAAACGGCAAAAATTACATCTAAAGCAGCTCCTGCAAAAAAAGCAGTTGCTAAGAAAAAGTAATAAGCTAGTTTATTCAAATATAAAATCCCTCGGTGAACAACCGAGGGATTTTTTTATATGACATTGCCCCTACGGGAGGAGAAATTCTTCAATGAACTTTTTACTTCCTTCTTTATTTAAATGATCGGCATCCATTAACAGTTGATCGTAATTTGTTGAAGTTCTCCAGATCGTAATTTTTCTTTCGGCAGCCAATCCTTTCATATTGGCTTTAAAAAATGCATTTATCTTTTCTTCGTATTGATGGTGAGTAGGTGTTTTAAAGAGAATGAGTGAAATATTATTTTTAGCACAAAAAACAATAATACTGTCGAGGTACATTACATTGATATTACTCACTAAAACACTGTCGCCAAAATTTTTGGTTAGTGTTTTTTCTATGTTTGTTTTATCATTACTCCAATTGGGTTCTTCTGTGTAAGGGTTGTTTTTTGCATTTTTAAATCCCAATAAATCGTGGAAAAAAGATTTCTCATCTTTATGTAATTCTATTGGTATTTGTACTTTTTTGGAATAATAGTAGTTTTTAATATAAGTACTGTGAAGATGTTTTTTGAAAAAATATTCAGGTGTTATTTTTCTATAGCGGTTAATCATTTCAATAATTTTCTCCTCATCGTTTAAATTTCTTTCCCACACTTTTGCAAAGTTATGTTCACCAACACTTAGGTAAACTTTGTTGAGAAGAGAGTTGTTTTCTTTCAGTGCTTTTAATTTGAAATAGGTGAATGGGTAGAGTTCTGCGGTTTGGGCAAAGTTCGCTATTGAATCGTTTTTCAATGCATTGAAAGCAAATAAAGCATGTGAGTCTCCCAAAATAACAGTGTTTTGTTTTTTAGTCAATTGTAAATAATTGTCCCCGCTATTTTCACTAATCCACCAATGAATAACAATTCCCTCCACTATTAAGAAAATCAATATCCATATGATGTTATACTTCTTCACTAGAATTGAAAATAAATAAATTGTTCAGAAGAAAATACTCCAAAGAAATACAATAAGTTGATGCAAATAAGCAATACTATTATTCTAAAAAAGGTAGAGCTGTTTTCGAAAAATAATTTGCTTTTAGTCCTCATCAAATAAATGTCGCAAAACAAAAGAAAAGCAATGGATATAAAGCTGATAAGTAAATCGAGTTTAGTAAAGTTTTTAGTGAAGCCGGTAACTGGTCCTCCCTGTGTTAGTTGAGAAAATGTCGTTATTGCATCGTGTATAGAATTGGCTTTGAAAAATATCCATAGTAGAGAAACTGCAATAAAAACAACAATACCTTTTAAGAAATTCATTCCTTTATTTTGTGTTGGCGGAGGTGAAATAAAATGTTCAATAATCATTAAACTTCCATGCAGTAAACCCCAAAGTATGAAAGTCCAATTGGCGCCATGCCACAATCCACTTATCGCAAAAACAATTAAAATATTATAAGCGTATCTCCATGCTACAACTCTGTTTCCACCTAAGGGGAAATACACGTAATCTTTAAACCACGAGGAAAGAGAGATGTGCCAGCGGGTCCAGAATTCTTTTATAGAAGTAGAAAAATACGGACGATCAAAATTTTTCATTAAAGAAATACCAAAGCAAAGTGCTACACCTGTTGCTATATCAGTATACCCTGAAAAGTCGCAATAAATTTGAAAACTGAAAAGTAGAGTAGAGAGCCATGAATCTCCACCGGTGTAGATTTCCGGATTTTCAAAAAAGTGTGTCACAAAAATTCCTACGCGATCGGCAATGACCAGCTTTTTAAAAAATCCCCAAATCATTAAATTGCAACCCAGTACTAAGTTTTCATATGTTACGGGGGTGTTTTTTCGCAGTTGAGGCAATAGAGTATAGGATCGTTCAATGGGGCCAGCTACCAATTGTGGAAAGAAAGAATGATACAAAGCAAAATATCCAAAATGTTTTTCTACAGGATGATTTCCTCTATACACATCAATAGTATAACCCAATGTTTGTAAAGTATAAAATGAAATCCCAACAGGTAAAATAATATCAAATCCGATATCAAATCCTGCTTCCTTTTCGAAAAATGAAAAGTATTTAAAAAAGAAAATCGTAGCTAAATTACTTACGATACTAAGGGTGAGATATAGTTTTCGTTGTTGTGTGTTTTTTGCGGAATCAATAGCAATTGCAAGGTAGTAAGCTAAAACAGTTGAACCGAATAAAAGAAAGAAATACCAAGGTTCGTAATAGGCGTAAAAGGCGTAGCTGGCTGCGAGTAATATCACCCATCTGTAATTTGCCGAAGCAAACTGATAGAGCAATAAAGCGATTGGAAGAAAAATAAAAAAGTCGAGTGAGTTGAATAGCATTGCTGCGTATCTTTGTAGTAAATGTATTAAATTGCAAGCAGATGCAAAAAATTATACTCAATATCTCTGTAGCTCTGAATTTATTGCTCATTGTTGCTGCAATTACGTTTGTAGTGAGAAAAGGTGGTAGTGATTATGTTGTAAGTAAATTCAGTGCACCGAAGGAATTACCACTTCCTTACAATTATTACAATTTCAAAAATCAATACCAATCATATCAAAGCAACGACAGCATGATTATTTTTCTAGGAAATAGCTTAACTCAGTATTGTGAGTGGCACGAATTATTGAAACGCAACGATATTCTTAACAGGGGGATAGGAGGGGAGAGAACTGATCTTTTGCTGGCCAGACTGGATGAAGTTACCACTAGAAATCCAAGTAAGATTTTTTTGGAAATAGGAATCAATGATATTATTCACAAGGTGGATGAAAAAACTATTATTGAAAACTACGAAACTATCGTTTATGAATTAACTCATAAATGCAAAGCCAAAGTTTATTTGTATGCTATATTTCCGGTGAATCTTGATATGCGATCGGAAAATTACCCTCCTATCGATACCCGAAAAATTTCGACCATTAATTCAGCTATTCAATCAATTGCCAAAGAATATTCTTGTGAATATCTTGATTTGCGGCCTGTTTTGACGGATGAGAGAGGGCTTTTAAAAGCCGAGTTTACTTATGATGGTTTGCACCTCAATGGTGAAGGCTATGATGTTTGGGCTAAGTTTTTAGAGAAATATATTCAATAAGGGCTCCTTCAAAAAATCAATTCGCAAAAAAATATTTTTTGTTTTTGTTATTTTTATTTTAACTTTGAAATACAAAGTACTTTTTTAAAATACGAATATTGAAAAACAATCGACTCAAATATCTTCTGCCTTTTGCTGTAATCTTTGTGCTTGCGGGGAATTATATACAAAGTATTCTCACTACTGTTCAGGTTTTGTTTTTAATTAAACCAGTAAGTTTTTTGGTGGGTGAGTTTTTGGGAGTTACCTTTTCTTATTCTGATGTTGCCGGGTTTTTATGCAATGAATATCCTATTGCTATTGAGAAAAGTTGTTCTGGCTTTACGTTTTTCACTATGCTCATTTTATTGGGCATCGTAACCTATTTCTTGTTTTCTGAAAGTGTGAATCTTAAAAAAAGTATTCGCTCTGTTTCATTGGTTCTTTTATTTTCTTACCTCTTTACCTTGCTGGTTAATTCAATTCGGATTATTACAGGCATTAAGTTGCAAATATTTTCACTAGCCCATTCATGGTTCCCTAATCATATCGTTCACGAATTGATGGGGGTGTTGTATTTCTTATTGAGTATGGTGCTTTTTTACACAATGGTTAAAAATCAAAAATCAAAAATTTGTTGATATGGATCTTCTTAAAAAACCTTTTTGGTTATTTATTACTACTGTTTTACCGCAGCTTTTATTGCTGTATCTTTTTAGTGTTGCCTATGGTGTAATAGAAACTTTGCTAGATGCCGAGCAAAAAGAGCAATGGGAGTTTTTTGGTGTTTATCTGCTTACGCTTTCTATTCTTTATTCTGCTTACGGTGCTATTCAGTGGGTGCGCAAACAACCTTTATCGATAGCTTTTGGATTTATCTCTCTATTGATTCATATTTTAAATATTACTCTTTTCTTCTATTTCAGTAATTCTTTTTTGCCTTTTGATATTCCTCAGTGGATGTACACTTCAGAAGATTTGGAAATTTATCCTTACGCTTTTCTGATGTTGGGTGCCATACACGCTCTAATTATTTTAGTGGTGCAATTTACCGATGAAGAGAAAATAGGCAAGTATGGGTTAAATCTGCTTTGGGCTTTTTGTATTCCTTTGTCAATTGTGGCTTTGGTATTGGTTTTTAATTTATTCGATTTGGATTACTTTGACCATTTGGGAAAATATGTTTTTCTCTATTTTTTTATTGCATCTACTTGTGTTTTCTTGTTTTTTATTTTTCGATTTGCCTTCATTTTTACTTTTTACCGAAAATCGAAAAATGATTCTATTTCGGTAATTAAGATTTTGATTTGCTTGATTTTTCCAATTGTTGGATTGTTGGTAAATGGAGGGTTTGGCAATTCTATTTCTGGAGGTATGTTTGGCACTTTTGATCATCCTTTGTACTTTATTATTGCGATTGTCAATGGAATTGTTTTATTGATTCCCAATCCCGAAAATAAAATGCTGCACTTGCTTTTATTTTTAGTTCGTTCTGTTTTCATGGTTTACGTACTTTATTTCTTCATGGTGTTTTTACCTTGGTTGCCTTTGTCGTTGCTTGCCATAATATTTTTCGGATTGGGATTTTTAATGATGAGTCCGATTTTGATTTTTGCCTATCAGCTAAGTGCCATCAATACTGATTACAAAGATTTGCAACAACACTTTTCTAAACGATTATTAGCGACATTGTTTGTGATTTCCTTTTTAACTATTCCTATTGGTATTACTACGGATTATATGAAGGATAGAGCCGAATTGGATAAGTGTTTGAACCATTTGTATGCCCGTTCTTATTTTGATGAGGTAGATAATGATTTTGATAAAGACAGAGTAGAACATTTGCTGGAGAAAGTTGGACAAATAAAAGAAGGAGTAATGAAGAATACGCCATTTTTGGATTCGTATTACAATTGGTTGGTGCTCGATAACCTTATTTTATCAGATGCTAAATTGAAAGATTTACAAAATATTATTACAGGTACCCATTATATCTCTCAGCAACGTTGGTGGAATGGATCGTGGCGTTATCCCTCCGTAAATGCTAAAATAAAATCATCACAGATTGAAAGTAAATACGACGATAAATCAAAATTATGGAGAAGTACCTTGCATTTGAAATTGGGTACTGAAAACCAGAATCAAGTAATGTTTAAGGGCTATTTGCGTATTCCGGAAGGGGCTTTTATCAGTAATTTTTATTTAGATATGCCGGAGGGTAAAAGGAAATTTGGAATTTTAGCTGAAAAGAAAACGGCAAACTGGATTTTTAATAATATTGTGAAAACGCGGCGAGATCCGGCTATTCTTCAGGAAATTTCCCCTAATAATTTTTCGCTTTCTGTTTTTCCTGTATCTGAAAATTTAGTGCGTAGCACAGGAATTGAAATCATTCATAAAGAAGCAATTAAAATTCAACTCGATTCTTTGGAATTCAATTTGGGAAAGGCTATTGCTCCTGAAAATGCTGTGATTGATAAAGGCGACGTTCTTTATGTCACTAAGGAAGCTAAAAAAACTTTGAAAGAAGTTCAACGAAAAATGCAAGTGAATATTTTGGTGGATTGGTCGAATGGCATCGATCCTAAAACGATTCTTCAATTGGCCAAAAAAGTAAATGAGCATTTTAAAAAACGGGGAAATGAAATTCGGATTTTCGCAGTGAATCATAGTGAACATCTTTTGGGAAAAAATTGGGAAAATGAAATTTACACTATCGATTCTGTAGGTGGCTTTTTTCCTGAATACACTATGAAAAAGATATTGGCTCAAACTCATGTAAGTCATAGTGATTGTGCTCAGTTAATGGTGTTGGTAACAGAGAATTCAGCTACTGAAATTTTCTTGGAAGGAATGGATGATTTTGTTTTTGCATCGCCCGATGTACATCATTATTTCACCTATTCGCAGGGAGATGCTTTACAAAAAACGTCTTTTTTAACAGGAGAAAAAAGTGCATCGTCATTTCAAGAAATGAAGGTATCTAAAGTATTCCAATTGAATTGGGGAACTAAGAATTGGTATGTACCTAACGATGGCCAATCTTCAGTAATTTGTAAGCATATTGCTTTAACAGCATTGACTTCAAAAAATCAGTGGGAGGAAGGTTTGGCAATGTTTCAGCGACAACAATACAGAACGCTTTATCCTGAAACTGATATATGGTTGCAAACAGTAAAGAATAGTTTCAATTCACATTTATTATCGAAATACACTGCTTTCCTAGTGGTAGAAACCGAAGCGCAAGAAAAGATGTTGTATCACAAACAAAAAGAAGTGCTCAATTCAGGCGAGCATTTGGATTTGGAAGAGAAAATTGAAAACATGTCGGAGCCTAGTATTTTGTGGTATGTGATTGTAGGAGGGGTGTTGATCTTATTGGTGTGGTGGTGGAAGACTAGAATTCTGGTGAAAGATTTGAATATATGAGATGGTACCATTTAGTTTTTTTTGCACTTATTTTTTTAATAGGGTTGTATTTATACGTTGTTTCTACCTTTCTGGATAATGGAAGAAGTGTGGAAGAACTGAAGGAAACTTACAGCACTCATGAAAAGGATTTCGAAAAGTTGTATTACTCTTTTGTGCGCTTGTTGCCTAAAGATGGAGTGGAGTTATTGAGTTTTGAAGAAAATGAGCAAGGTGTAGCTGAGATTGTGATAAAGAAATCGGGCCAAATAAAGAGAATAAACATAGATAAAGATTCCAAAGAATTAGAGCGTTTTATGTTTGATTACGGATGGGATGAAGATAAATTTGAAATCATAGAGGATTTGCTTGATGAAATAGATTGTACTTCGATCTCTATTGAACAGATAAATGGTAAAAGGGTTGTTGATATTGGTCATGATGATAGAGGTTGGTGTTATTATTCTTATCAAATTCATGAATCTGATACGGAATCTCCTATAGGCAGAAGTATTCCAATTGGTAATTCAATTTTTAGCAAAAGGGTTTTTATTGTCGGGGATTGTGCACTTTGATTGTTTTTCTTCCATTCCTGTCAAATTTAGCGATAGCGTAACTTATCGGAATTTTCTCTTCAAGCTTTCAGCTAAGTTGAAAACTTAACTGAATGAATTTAGTGCTGTAGTAGGTATTAATTCCAAATATACAAAATATTGCAAAATTGGAATTTAGTCCAAATATGCAATATTTTGTATATTTGGATTAAATATATCTTTATGATACAACGTGTTTTAACCAAAGAGATACTTCAAACAGCTAAAGAATTCAAGGTTTTGTGTGTAACTGGTCCGCGTCAATCGGGTAAAACAACCTTATGCAAATTATTGTTTAAAGATAAGCCTTATGTTACTTTAGAAGATCCTGATGTGGCAGAAGAAGCAACAAAAGAGGGTAGAGCATTCTTGAATAAATTTCCAAAGGGAGCTGTTATCGATGAGGCGCAACGTGTTCCTTCCTTGTTTAATTATTTACAAGGTATTGTAGACGCTAAAGGAAAAAATAATCAGTTTGTACTTACTGGCAGCAACAATTTTTTATTGCAACAAAGTATCTCTCAGTCGTTGGCAGGCAGAACCGCATATATTGAACTATTGCCTTTTAGTTGTAGCGAGTTAAGAAGCAGAATCGTGAAAAATGATGTTGTGGGTTCTTTGTTGTTGAATGGCTTTTATCCAGCTATTGTAACCAAAAAATCATCACCTGAAAGATGGCTGTCCAATTATATTAAAACTTATGTAGATAGAGATGTTCGTTTGTTGCGGAATATTTCAAACGCTAATCTTTTCACTAAATTTTTAAAGCTGTGTGCTGGAAGAGCAGCACAAATTTTAAATATCAATTCCTTATCTATTGAAGTGGGCGTAGACCACAAGACAATTCAGGCTTGGCTGGCTATTTTAGAAAGTAGTTATATCATTTTTTTATTGCAGCCTTATCATCAGAATTTCAATAAACGAATGATAAAATCCCCAAAATTGTACTTTCATGATGTAGGCTTATTGTCACATTTGTTAGGGTTGAAATCTACATCGGCCATAGAGAAAAGCAGTTTTTACGGACATATTTTTGAAAATTTTATTGTTTCAGAAATTCGTAAAAATCGTTACAATAAAGAACAATCCGGTGAAATGTATTTTTTGAGAGACAGTTCGGGGAATGAAGTAGATGTTATTTTAGAGAAAGACGGAGAATTGATTCCTGTTGAAATTAAGTCGGCCAAAAAAATAAATGCTTCCGATATCAAAAATTTAGCTTGGTTTCAAAAGGTATATCGTCAGCATGGTGGAATTATTTTGTATCGTGGTGATGTTGAGAAAACCTATGAAAATGCGGTAGAGCAAATGAATTGGAAGGCTGTTTGTGATTTGTGAAAACCACCCTTCAACTCCAAATTTGCAAAATTTTGCAAATTTGGAGTTGAAGGGTGGTTACGATTGAATAAACTCAAATCTCTTTACCATTTCCCCCTCTATTTCCACTTCTTCATTAAACATTTCTTCAGGGCGGATCCACATTTTACCTTCGCCATAAAGAGGTTGGTAAACTACAAATTGTTCCAGTGTTTCTGAATGCGTAGCGGTATCCAATACTTTGTACAGTTTATTTTTATAATGGCGGTATATTCCTGGTTTAGTCATGGCACAAGGTAAAGAAATTTATTTTCCTTGTAAATAATTCACTTTTTCTTTGAAAATCTTGAAGAAATAATTCAGGGGCTGAGGAAGGGAGTTATTAATGTTGAATCATTAGCGGAATGCTTTGAGAATTTGAATTACTCAACACTTGAATGTAGTACAATCCATTGCTTAAATTTTCAGTTGAAATATTAATTAAGCTGTTGTTTACATTGTTTTGAGAATAAACTTCTTCACCTAAAACATTTACGATTTTAATATTTGTTTTATTTCCTTCAATTCCATGAATGCTTAAATAAACATTTCAGATGAAGCACAAACAGGTGATACAGGATCAATGCTGAGTTGCGAAAATAAGGGCGAACCCAGCAGTGTGAATAGGTAGAGTAATTTTTTCATGAAATTGTTTGTATTTAATTAGTAATTGTGAACTCTCCCTTGTAAGATGCCTTGAAAATAGTACGGTTGCAGGTGTTTTCAGGAATAAAAAATGCTGAAACTTAAGACTTGAAAAGGTGGAATTTTAAAGAAAATAAAAAGGGGTATTTAAGGAAAATGCCTTTTGAATAAAGATTTTACTAGATCATATCTCCATAATAAAAAAGGAGAAAACTTTAGTTTAATGAAATTATTTTCTTGTAGAAATATATAGGTGTTTAATAAAACGTATGGGCGAAACCAATCCCTATCACATATTTTTTAGGGGAATTGTTATTCATGTAATTGTCTTCGTAAAGAAAATAAAATTCTAATTCATCTACTTTGTTTATTTCATAAAACATGCCCACGAAATATCTGGTTCTATTGGATAATAGGGCATAAGGCCCTGTTAATTGTACATATATCTCTGAAGCCAAATAGGGTGTAAACCAAGGTGTTTTATATTTAAGTGTAAATTTATTTCTTTGAATAAAGTCGGGAATCATTCCGGTTTCACTCGACCATACGTCTTTATATTCCATTTGTATCATTCCTCTGTAATTTAAGGAAAACCGCTTCCATTTTTGTTTCACTACTATATCGAAATAATATTGGTGTCGAGAGCTGAATTGTTGTTGGTAGGAACGTCTTCCGATATAAACGTAATCTAAAGAGAAATGAATTTTTTTATTCAACCGGTAAGTTATACCCATGTCGCAATCGAAATAGTAGAGGCGCGAGACATTCTCGTTAAATCGAACTCTTTCACTAATATGTGCAATCCATCGGTGAGTAATCAATAAAATAAAAAAGACCGCCCTTTCAGGCAGTCTTTATTTTTATTTGAACTGATTTTTAAACTAATCCCGGTACATCTACCAATTCGTTGGTATCAAGGGTGTAATCAACACCCCCAATTTTAAATCCGAATAAATTGTAGAAATCATTTCTGTAACCTTCCAAATCACTTATTTCTAAAAGGTTTTCGGTGGTGGCAATTTCCCACAGTTTTAAAACTTCCTCCTGTACTTTAGGATTTAATTCCCAGTCGTCGATACGAATTCTTCCTTCAGAGTCAAGAGGTATAGCACCACCAGTATATAATCTTTGGCTGTACAATCTTTGAATTTGTTCGATACAACCTTCGTGAGTTCCCTCCCTTTTCATTATTTTGTACAATAACGATATATATAATGGAATAACCGGAATGGCCGAACTTGCTTGAGTAACCAAGGCTTTGTTTACTGAAACATATGCTTTTCCGTCAATATCTTTCAATTTATCGCTAATACTGAAAGCGGTTTTTTCTAGGTGATCTTTAGCGCGACCAATAGTACCTTTTCTATAAACGGCATCGGTTAATCCTGGTCCGATATAAGAATAAGCCACTGTAGTTGCTTTAGGTGCTAACAAACCATTTTGTTTTAAAGTATCCATCCACATATCCCAATCTTCACCCCCCATCACCGCAACGGTATTTGCAATATCTTCTTCATTACAAGGGTCAATAGAAATAGTAGAAACTTTACCTGCGTGAAAATCTACCGTTTTATTGCTGAAAGTAGTTCCAATTGGTTTTAAAACCGAACGATGGGTAATGCCTGTAACAGGATTTGTTCTAACGGGAGAAGCCAAGCTGTAAATGATCAGGTCGATTTGACCCAGATCTGCTTTAATCAAATCCACCACTTTTTGTTTTATTTCATTAGAGAAAGCGTCACCATTGATACTTTTAGCATATAAGCCGGCAGCTTGAGCTTCCTTTTCGAAAGCGGCTGTATTGTACCAACCCGGAGAAGCAGTTTTGCCTTCGCTGGCTGGTTTTTCAAAATAAACACCAATGGTTTTAGCACCACAACCAAAAGCACTGGTAATACGAGATGCCATACCAAATCCGGTAGAAGCACCAATTACCAAAACTCGTTTAGGACCGTTGATGGCACCTTTTGATTTAACGTATTGAATCTGGTTCTTAATGTTTTGAGCACAACCGGTAGGGTGGGCTGTAAGACAGATGAATCCGCGCATTCTTGGTTCAATAATCATAGTATACTTTTTAAATAATCTGTGTTTGGGGCAAATTTATAAATAAAAAGTAGGGAATCATCATGTCATTTATACACAACAAAAAAGACACATTAGGTGTATGTGTCTTTTTTTGTTTCGAGAGCTGTATATCTCCAGTGCTTCGTTTAAACTTTTTTTTGTGATTCTCAGCTCATCAAATATTTTTAGTTTCTGTATATAAGATGCTGAAAAGTTGAATAGGTTGCTTAATACTTTTAAAAATATATTTTTTGATAGCTACACAATAAAATATAAAACCCCTCTATGTTCGATAGAGGGGTTTTAAGCTTATGAGTCTGGGTCTCCAGTGCTTCGCAAATGCTTTTTTTTGTGACCCCTGACTCTTAAATGTTTTCAGTTTAGTAATAAGACACAAAAAGAGTAATTAGTTGCCTGAACGACGGAAAAAAATTGCTAAGGAATTGTTAAATATGGGGTGCTTAAGTAAAGTTTTCTGTTCGTAAATAAAGTAATAGAATAGTGTTGAAATACTTGTTCCTACTATAGATCCTGCAATAATATCTTTTAAAAAGTGTTGTGAAAGATAGACTCTTGAAAAAGCGATAATTGTGGCTGCCAAAAAGCAAAGTAGTTTTAAATAGTTGTTTTTTACTAAAAAAGCCAGGCAAATGAAAATAGAGAAGGCTGAAGTGGTGTGGCCTGAAGGAAAGCTATTGAATTCTTGTATTACAACATCTTTAATTCTTCGGAATTCAGGGTGCTGGTGTAGAAAATGCACTGGTCGCAATTGTTCATCAAAAACTACTCTTTTCAGTATTTGAGTAATTCCGGCACTAATTCCATAAGATAAAGCAGTAAAAACAAAGGCTCTGTAATTGTAAAAAAGCAAAGCAATTAAAATGGGTATGGTAAACCATCCTTCGGCCATTTTAGTAATCCACACAAAAAGTATATCAGTAATTTGGCTATAGTAACTGGTTAGCCATAAGTGAGAATTTAATTTATCAATAGTTAAAGCAAAATAAATTCCTATTGACAAAAATAAGAAATAGGGAACAAAGAAATATTTATGCTCTTTAATTATTTTCAAAATCATTCTCAATAATAAGAAGAAATAAGCAATGCTTAAAAAATCGATGTACTAAAAGAAAATAATTGTCGTTGATCAGAACGGATGTACTAAACACTATTATTTATGAAAATTCAAATTCTTGCACTTTGTTGTCTGATTGCCATTGTAAGTAATGCGCAAAATCCCACTAAAAAATTTATGGTTAAAATGTATTCCGGATTTCAGTTTGTGAGTACAGAAACTGTAACTGAAAATACAGTGGGGCAAAACATAACAATGGTAAAGACTAGCACAGCTAATATTTTACCTATTTCTCCTTCTTTTACCTTTATAACTAATAAAGGAAATTATCATGAATTTGAATTGGCGAATTTGATGTGGAGGGAGTATTATTCAAGAACAGAAAATACTAAAGCAGGAGGTTCAACTATTGTTACGGACGGAAGCAAGAATTACCATAATCTCTACGGATTGAAATACAAATACACAAAACAATTATTCTCTTCAAAAAACTGGAAATTAAAACCATGTTTGGGGGCAGGGGTGTTAGTACAGTTGTCTTATAATGCTATTCGTCCCTTAACCGAAATGACATTTGCTAGTGATGAAACTCATTTGACTGATTATTTTCAAATTGAACCAGGTTTTGAATGTTCTTTGATTAAGAATACAAGTCTTCATTTTTCGGTGCCTTTAACGGTATTTGATTTAGCCTGGGATCAAAACACAATTTACAATCCGGCGCTTGCTCCAATACAACAAACTTCAGCAAATTTTTCATTAAACTTTTTCCCTACGTTTTATCAACTTAAATTAGCGCTTGCATATAAATTTTAAGCATGATTTATTCAATAGAAAACGATTTCGCTAAAGCTTCTATCAATAGTTTTGGAGCTGAATTAAATAAGTATTATAATAAAGATACCGGTGTTAGTTATTTGTGGAGTGGAGATAGTAAGCATTGGGGAAAATTTGCTCCGGTTCTTTTTCCTGTAATTGGAAAAGTGTACAAGGATAAGATTAAAGTAAATGGAGTAGATTACTTAATCACTAAGCATGGTTTTGCCCGGGATATGGAATTTACTTTAAAAAGTAAAAAGGAGGATAGTATAGAATTATTGATTAGCTCCAATGCTCATACCCGTTCAATGTATCCCTTTGATTTTGAATTTATAGTGAAGTATGAATTGAAAGAAGCAAAGCTAATAACCTCTTTCATTACTAAAAATACAGGTGATGAAAACATGTATTTCTCGGTAGGTGGGCATCCTGCGTTTGCTTGTCCGGTTAACAGTGTGGGTGATTACAGCGATTTTTATCTTTCTTTTTCTCAGGAAGAAGATGCAGATAATGTTTTGTTGGTTCCATCCACTGGATTTAGAAGTGGTGAAGTACAAAAAAGTTATTTAAAGGGAAATAAAATTCCTTTAACTAAAACTTTATTTTTAAACGATGCTTTGGTGTTCTTTGGTTTGAAATCGCAGCAAATAACCATTCGATCTGATAAATATCCTCATCGTCTAGAATTTTCATTTGATGGTTTTCCGCAATTTGGTATATGGGCTCCGGTGGGTGCTCCTTTTGTTTGCTTAGAGCCGTGGCAAGGGGTGTGTGATGAAGAAGGTTATGAGGGTGAATTTAAAGATAGACTAGGCGTTTTAGAGCTTGCTCCAAATCATATTCATTTGTGCACTTATAGTATTGAAGGGAAATAGAAAACCTTTCCTTATTTTTAAGCAGAATGAAAAAAGCACTTTATTTAATTTTTTACAATATCATTATCGTAGTGGTGATTTTATTGTTACTTGAATTTGGTGTGCGTATTTTTTCCAGCAATATTGTTACGCAGGGAACCGATCAATCTATATTGTTAGAAAACAGGTATTATTCAACTCCCGGATTAAAACCCAATAGTGAAGGCTATGTTTTTGGTAAAGAAATTCACGTAAATGAATTTGGTTTTTTAAGAAATGCCTGTGTTTCTAAAAAGAAAAGAAAAAAGGTTTTGTTTTTTGGAGATTCGGTAACCATGGGAGTAGGAGTGGATGAAGATTCTACTTTTGTTGCCCGTTTACAACAACACTATTGCGATTCTTTAGAGATTGATAATGTGGCTTTGATTGGCTATAATATCAATGATTATGAACGAATCATAAAAAAAATGAAGGAGGAAAATACACTTTCCAATTACGATCAAATCCTTTTCTTTTTCTGTTTAAACGATAATTATTTACAAAAAGCAGTAAAGGGAGCTGCCGATCAAGAAACTGTTTTTTCTTCGCTTTTCACAGCTTTAAAAAGTTCGTCGTATCTATATATAGGTTTAAAAGGTTTGGCGAGTGATCGATCAAAAATATATTATGATTTCGATAGGGCCTTATATAAGGATAGTATTTTGCTCCATAATCTGGATTCAAAAATTTCATCCATTGTTGAATTCGTAAGTTCAGATAAAATTTCTTTTATTCTTTTGCCTTACGAATATCAATTGCGTGAGAATTATTCTAAAAACAATCTTCCTCAGCAGGAAATGCAGGGAATGCTAAAGAAAAAATCCATCGTTAATTTTGATATCGCTCCTTCTCTGGTTAAAAGCACCCATGAAGCCAATGATTTGTATTTATATGCCGATGGAATTCATTTTTCCTCAATGGGTCATTGCGAAGTAGCAAAGTATGTTATAGAAAATAAGGTTTTACATCAATAAGTTTATCTTTGTTGAAATAAGTTAAAATGAGCAAACAATTTTTCAGTATCATTTTGTTTTTAGTGACTTTCTCTGTTTACGGACAGTTCTACAAACCCAACGATAATTATCCCAATTTTTCTATTTCAGGAGGGGCAACCTATCTAATAGATTCGAAAGATTTTGGTTCTCACCTTCGTTTTTGTTTGCCAACACAAAGTGGTGTGAATATATATCTACAAGGTAATTTAATGTATCCTCGTGAGTTTCGTTATTTAGAATATCGTGCCGAGTTTGCCATGGAGCTTACTTTTTTAAAAGTAGGGAATCTTTCTGCATTTGCGGTGGGTGGCTTCAATTGGGGCTATTGGAAAATGCTGGATACTCTTGCCAGTTCCTATCATTATGATATTCTTCATAAAGACAGATCGTACATGGTGGGCGGAGGCTTACATTATGATTTTAGTGAGAAATGGGGCTTGTATAGCACTTATAAAGCCTACCCTGAAATACACAATTCGTATGCTGAGCTTGGATTCAAATACAATTACTATTACAAACGCAAACCCGGCAAAAGAAAAGGAAGGGTTGCAAAAGTTATTAAGTAAATGAGTATAAGCACCACTGATGCGCAAAATATCTGGCATCCCTTCACGCAAAGTTATGGTGCCGCTTTGCCGATTCCCATTGTAAGTGCTAAAGGATTGTATCTCTATAAAGAAAATGGCGACAAGGTTTTAGATGCAGTTTCTTCTTGGTGGACTAGCATACACGGTCATTGTCACCCCTACATTGCTCAAAAAATTGCAGAGCAGGCAAGTACATTAGATCATGTTATTTTTGCTGGTTTCACTCATCCCAAAGCGGTTGAGCTTTCCCAAAAAATATTGAAACATCTTCCTTCGGCATATTCGAAAGTATTTTTTTCTGATGATGGTTCTACTGCGGTGGAGGTGGGAATAAAGATGGCTTTGCAATATTGGTCGAATATTGGAAAACCCAAAAGAAAAATTATCGCTTTTAAAGAAAGCTATCATGGTGATACTTTTGGTGCTATGAGTGTGGGCGACAGAAATGAATTTACTGCACCTTTTCATTCTATGTTGTTTGAGGTACATTTTATTCAGGCTCCATTTAAAGGTTTTGAAGAAGAAGCGCTTCAACAACTTTCTGCTACAATAGATAATGAAACAGCAGCTTTTATTTTTGAACCTCTTCTGATGGGAACGGCAGGAATGAAAATGTATAGCGCTGAGGTGTTAGATAAAATGATTTCAATTTGCGAATCAAAAAATGTACTCACTATTGCCGATGAAGTGCTTACCGGTTTTTATAGAACGGGTGAATTTTTCGCCATCCATCAATTAAAAAATATTCCTTCTATAGTTTGTTTGTCGAAAGGAATTACCGGTGGAACAATGGCTTTGGGTGCTACAGTTTGTGAAAGCTTTATTTACGATGCCTTTGTATCGGAAGATAAATTCAAAACATTTTTTCACGGACATTCTTATACGGCCAACGCCATTGCCTGTGCTGCTGCCTGTGCCAACTTCGAGTTGCTGGAGAAAGAAGAGTGTAAATTAAAAATTAAAAATATTTGTGATTGGCAACTTCAATGGACTTCTGAAATGAAGAAAAATAAAGTGTTGAAAGAAGCAAGGAGTATAGGAACTGTAGTAGCTCTTGAGCTTTCTACAAGCAATGAATCTTCTTATTTTGAACCCATCAGAGATAAAATTTACAATCATTTTATTGGAAGGAATATTTTATTGCGACCTTTGGGAAATGTGATTTATGTTCTTCCTCCGTATTGCATCGAAAAAGAAGAATTAGATTATTTGTACAACGAAATAACATTGTTTTTAAATGACATCCATGAAGAAAATAGGAAATAATATTCAGTTTAATGAGCAAAACAATGAGTTGTTAGTGGAGATTATTCCAACTTTTGATCAAAAGAAATACAATTTGGTTTTGGTTTGGTTTATCGGCTGGTCGTTGTGTGGTATTGCTATCATCTCTCAATTGTTTTTAGATTATTCGCGCAATGATAAATTATTCATGGTAATCTTTTTAGCTCTCTGGTTGTATTTTGAATTTCATGTTTTAAATGCTTTACGCTGGAGAAAAACAGGAAAAGAAATGATTAAAATCAATGAAAAGGAATTGAGATATGTAAAAGAAATTGGGGGAAGAGGAATGGAGAAAATATATGATGTTGCGTTGTGTACTCCCTTGAAATATGAAGCTGGTTCACCAGAAGGTTTTTTGAGTTCAATCAATCAAAGTGCATGGATGATTGGGGTGGAGGTTTTAGAATTTACTTATAAGGGTAATGTGCGAAGGTTAGGTATTCAATTGGTGAAAAGTGATGCCGAACAATTGGCTAAAAAAATAAATTACTTTATAAAGGCGCAGTGAAAGAGGCATGCCTATATATATGTACAACGACGGAGTGGCCTAATGGTGACGATCTTCAAAAGGCATATAGTAGTTTGCCCCAACTATTAAAAAATCAGATCGACAGATATAAGATTAAAAGTGACTGGAACAGAAGTTTGTTGGGCAAATTAATGCTGCGAAAGGTGCTTTTTGAAAAGGGAAGAGCGAACAATTTTAATGGTATTCAATGCGATGAATTTGGGAAATATTCCTGCTCCTCAGAATTTGATTTTAATATTTCACATACAGATGAAGCGGTAGTGTTGGCTTTTGCTGAAGGCTTGAAAGTAGGGGTAGACATTGAGCAAAATACCAAAGGTAGTTTAGTGTTGGCCGAGCGTTTTTTTGCAGAAGATGAAGTAGCCTGGTTGCATAAGCAAAGTAACTTGGAAGCGGCTTTCGTGCATCTGTGGACTCGCAAGGAAGCTCTCGCAAAATGCTATGGCACAGGAATACGTATGCCTCTTAAATCTTTTAGCGTTTTAAACGAAGTGGTTGATTACGCTGATTCAAAGTGGTATTTGCAAAGTTTTCCGCAGAAAAAGTCAAATTGTATTTTGTCACTTGCCTCCAGTGAAAAAGTTAGTGTTTCACTCCATGAAACTCCCTTGTTATCAGTTCTTTAGAGGTGGTGCGGTAAAAGTGCGGTTAATTTTCTTTTTACCTTCCTGAATATTGTTAGTTTTGTAGTTCACTCACTTCAATAAAATTATGATTAAAAAAGTGTTCACATTGGTAGTAGGCGTTGCAATAACATTTGCTGCTTGTCAGGAAACCGAAAAAGTGGTAGAAACCGCTAAAGCGAAAGATTTATCTATCTATTATGAAATGGTAGCCAATAAAAGAGAAGGTAAGGCGGATGTAAGTAATAGTGAAATAACCATTACGAATAATGGTAGAGGTGATTTGCTAAAAAATTGGACGATCTATTTCAATCAGGCAAGAACTCTGGTGGATAAGTCGGTAAAAGGTCCGGTTACCGTTACCAATATCAATGGTGATTTTTATAAAATAGAACCTTCTGCTGATTATGATACATTGAAATCGAATGAAGATTTAGTGATTAATTTTGAAACCAATGCCTGGATGACTAAAGAGTGTGATCTTCCGGTTGGTTTTTATATCGTATTTAAGGATTCTGCTGGTAAGGAACTTGCGGCTGAAACAATTAATGATGTAAAATATGCTGCCCTCAGCAAACCCGAGCAAATCAACAGAAATCCTGATGATATATTACCAATTCCAACTCCTGAAACCCGTTTTGAAGCCAATACAATTTATAGCTCTTTAGCGGAGAACGAAATTTGTCCTATTATCCCAACACCCAATATGTATTCTAAAGGAACGAGTGATTTTACTTTAGATGCCAACACAAAAATTTTCTTTGCCAAAGGATTGGAAAATGAAGTGAAATATTTGAAAGCTTCAATCAAAGCGTTGATTGGTACTGAACTTAGTTCTCAAGAGGGTAGTGGTGTAGGTATTCAATTGTCGTTAGGAAAATTAGCAGAAGAAGCATACACTTTAAATGTTTCTGATAAAGGTGTTGTAATTAATGGTGGTGCCAATGTAGGTGTGTTCTATGGAATTCAAAGTTTAAGAGCTTTATTACCGGTTGATGCTTATGTTAAAACAGGAAAATCTGTTAAGGTTCCGGGTGCCAATGTAGCTGATGCTCCTCGTTTTGGATATAGAGGTTATCATTTAGATGTGGCTAGAAATTTCCATAAAAAAGAAGATATCTTGAACTTATTGAACCTGATGTCATTCTATAAATTAAACAAATTTCATTTCCACGTTTGTGATGATGAAGGATGGAGAGTAGAAATTCAGGGTTTACCTGAGTTAACGGAAGTGGGCTCTAAAAGAGGGCATTCAGCAGATGAAAGTACTATGTTGAATCCGGCTTTCGGTTCTGGTCCGGTGGCCGATGCAGCTAAAGGTCATGGTACAGGTTTTTACACTAAAGCCGATTTTATTGAAATCTTGAAATATGCTAAAGATCGCCATATTGAAATTATTCCTGAATTAGATTTTCCTGGTCATGCTCGTGCGGCTATTGTTTCAATGAAGGCGAGATACAACAAGTATATCAAGTCGGATGCAAACAAAGCGAAGGAGTTTATGTTGAATGAAATCGGTGATAAATCAGAATATCTCTCCGTTCAATTTTACAAAGACAATGTGATCAATGTTTGCCAGGAATCAAGTTATAAATTCCTTGCTAAAATAACTGATGAGATGATGAAGATGTATGCTGAAGCTGGTTCAACTTTGAAAATGGTGCATACAGGTGGTGATGAAGTTCCGGCTGGTGCCTGGGCAAAGTCACCCGCATGTGTTGCTTTTATGGCTACATCAGAGAAGTTTAAAAAAGCTCCCGATTTACAATATTATTTTATTGAAAGATTTAGTGCTCTTTTAGCAGAAAGAAAAATTACTACCGGTGGTTGGGAAGAAATTGGTTTGAAAAAACAAATGAACGAAGAAGAAGGGGTAGAGGAAATGTCGCCTAACAAAGATTATGTGAATAGTAATTTTGTTCCTTATATCTGGAATACTGTATGGGGTTGGGAGAATGAAGATAGAGGATATCGATTGGCAAATGAAGGATATAAGGTGGTAATGTCGAATGTGAATCATTTATATTTTGACTTAGCTACAGATAAAGATCCAAGAGAACCAGGATATTATTGGGGTGGATATATTAGTGCTAAAAAAGTTTGGGATTTTGTTCCTTTGAACATATACACCAGCTGTAAAACGAACAACTTTGGGGCGCTTTTAAAACCTGATTATACCAAGGAATTAGAGAGATTAACTCCCAAAGGGAAAGCCAATGTATTGGGTATTCAAGGACAGTTGTGGAGTGAAACAGTAAAGGGAACTGATTTGCTGGAATACATGACTTATCCTAAATTAATTTCATTGGCCGAAAGAGCCTGGGCTTCTGATCCTAAATGGTCATCAATTGTTAAAGCGGAAGAAAGAGAAGCAGCAATGAATGTAGAGTGGAATAAGTTTTCAAATACTTTAGCGAAAAGAGATTTAGTAAGAATTGAATATCTTTCTAACTCTAAAAAATTGAACTACCGTTTGCCAGATCCCGGCGCAAAAATTCAAAATGATACATTATATATGAATACCGAATATCCTGGTTTTACTATGAAATACAGTTTAGATGGTAAAACATGGAATGTATATGCTACACCAACGCCAGTTAAAAAAGGAACTAAAGTTTCATTGAAATTGGTGGCTATAACAGGAAGAGAAGGTCGCGTTACTACGGTAAAATAAAAACTATGTACGGCATAAGTTTGTTGAGTCATATTCCAGGAAGAAAAGATCCATCTGATAAAAGTGAGATGGTTACTCAACTTCTTTTTGGCGACGCTTATGTTGTATTGGATTTGCAGGAAAAATGGGTGAAAATAAAAACTCATTTCGATGAATATGAATGTTGGATTTGTAGAAAACAACATTTTGCAATTGAACAAAAAACTTACGGGGAGCTGGCATCAGCTCCCCTTATCCTTTCTGATGAGTTGGCCCAGGTAGTACAAGAAGGTAATGCTTATATTCCTATTGTATTGGGTAGCACTCTTCCTTTGCTTTCAGGAAATGAAATGAAAATTGAAGGAAGAACTTTTTTCTTCGACGGACGATCTATTGAACCACACGATATCAATAAAAGCAAAATTTTAGAATATGCTTTTATGTATCTCAATGCTCCTTATTTGTGGGGAGGAAAATCGCCTTTTGGAATTGATTGTTCGGGCTTCACTCAAATGGTATATAAATTATCAGGATACAACTTACCGCGTGATGCTTACCAACAATTTGAATTAGGAACATCTTATTCTTTTGTGGAGGAAGCAGAGGCAGGTGATTTAGCTTTCTTCGACAATGAAGCAGGTAAAATTGTTCATGTTGGAATTATAGTTGAACCCGGAAAAATTATTCATGCTTCCGGTAAGGTTCGTATTGATACGATAGATCATCAGGGAATATTCAACAAGGAATTGAATCAATACACTCATCGTTTAAGAATCATTAAAAATCTTTTATAATATGTTGAATGCGGAGAGAATGGATTACCAAAAAAACGAAGGTTTAGATTTGGGGAATCTGATCAAAAATCCTTTCGAGCAATTTGAACACTGGTTTCAATTTGCTGTTGATGCAGATGCTTTCTACGCAAATGCAATGACTTTATCGACCGTACAAAATGAAAAACCTAAAAGCAGAATTGTGTTGTTGAAAGATGTGGATGAAAGAGGTTTTTCTTTTTTCACTAATTATACCAGTGCAAAATCTCAAGAAATTGTAGAAAATAAAAATGCATCTCTTTTATTTTTTTGGAAAGAGATTGAGCGACAAATTAGGATTGAAGGAGTTTTAGAGAAAGTATCTGCTAAAGCTTCCGATGAATATTTTAAAACTCGTCCGCGCGAAAGTCAGATTGGTGCGTGGGCTTCTCCACAAAGCTCTCCTGTAACCCGAGCTGAGTTGATTGAGCGTGTGGAAGAGTTCACCAAAAAATTTGAAGCGCAAGAAGTTCCTCGTCCTGATTTTTGGGGAGGATACAGATTGATTCCAACTTACTTTGAATTTTGGCAAGGCCGACCAGGAAGATTACACGATCGTTTTGTTTATGAAAATAAAAATGGGGAGTGGAAAATTTTTCAAGTCGCTCCTTAATTAATGAAAAAGCTACTTTATCTTTTCCTGTTATTTTTTTTAGTTCATACCGCATTTATTTCTTTCGACGGATTAATCGATGATGAAGTACATGCTGATGTTGCTTTGGTACTGGGAAACAAAGTGAATGAAGATGGAACATTAAGTGATCGATTGGAATCACGTTGTGAAAAAGCATTGGAGTTGTATAATAATGGTAAAGTGAATTTCATCGTGGTAAGTGGTGGAGTGGGGAATGAAGGCTTTAGCGAAGCAGATAAAATGAAATACTATTTTTTAAAAAATGGAGTTCCCGATTCATTAGTATTGTGTGATAATAGAGGGGATAATACAGAATCAACTGTAAAGAATTTTGTGCAGCTAAATCAATACAGAAAATTTTCTTCGCTAATTGTTGTGTCGCAATTTTATCATATCACTCGCACCAAAAAAATGTTGAGAGATAAAGAGGTACAAAATGTTTTTGGAGTTAGTCCGTTTTATTTTGAGTGGAGGGATTTCTATTCTGTCCTCAGAGAATTTTTTGCTTTCTATTGGTATCTTTTAAGCAGTATGTTGTAGAGACGAAATGCTTTCGTCTAAAAAGAAATTTCAACCGCTGAGAAAAAAGAAGTGGAAAATGATTTATAAAAGTCGAAAAGCATTTCGACTCTATGGAGATGTAAAAATGAATTTCATTAAATAAAAATAAAAAAGGTTCATGTTGCCATGAACCTTTTTTATTTTAAAATAACCGCGATTATTTTTTCTTAGCAGCAGCTTTTTTCGGAGCGGCTTCTTTTTTCGGGGCAGCAGCTTTCTTAGGAGCGGCAGCTTTTTTCGGAGCAGCAGCCTTCTTAGGAGCGGCAGCTTTTTTCGGAGCTTCTTTTTTAACAGGAGCTACTTTGTTTTTTTTCGCCGGTCTGGAATTTCCATGAGAACCTTTGAATCTTTTTCCTTTTGCGGTTTTTTTGTCGCCTTTACCCATGATTAAAAATTTAATGATTGATGTATCAAATGTAATTAAAAATTTATTTGCTTGTCAATAAATCTGCATTAAGCATCATTGCAAAAATTTAGAGCATAAAAAAAGGTTCAAGTAAACTTGAACCTTTTTGTTTGCGATTGCTCGCTGATTACTTCTTCTTAGCAGCAGCTTTCTTAGCAGGAGCAGCTTTCTTAGCAGGAGCAGCCTTTTTAGCAGCAGCTTTCTTAGGAGCAGCTTTCTTTGCAGGAGCAGCTTTCTTAGCAGCAGCTTTCTTTTTTGGAGCAGCTTTAACCGCTTTTTTTGCAGCAGCTACTTTAGTAGTTTTTTTCTTAGCTACTACTTTTTTTGATTTTGCTTTTGTTGCCATGATTAAAAAATTTAAATGGTTGATAAGTCAAATGTAATTAAAATATATTTTCATTGTCAAGTTTATTACGATAGTTTTCAAAAAAATGTTTCTCTATTAATTCTGAACTCTTCACTACCTGTTTTGTCCACTTCAATAAAATTTCTGTTTTTTCTGAATCACTTAATTTATATGGTATTTCCGAATTACTGATTTTCCATCTTAAGTGATGTAAACATATCGCGGCGCTCACAGAAATATTAAAACTTTCCGTGAATCCCAACATTGGAATGTTAATAAGTTCGTCGCAATTTTCAATCGCAAGGGAGGTCATTCCGGGTTCTTCCGATCCAAATACCAAAGCAAATTTTCCTTTCGACACATCAAATTCTTCGAGCGAACAACTTTTTGAATGAGGAGTTGTTCCAACAATTCTATATCCTTCACTTTTTAATTTCTTGATGCAATCGAGTGTATTATTTTCTTTTTCAAAATAGCGATTAATGGTTAACCACTTTGTTGAACCCATTGCAATTTCTTTATTCTCTTCGAAATTATTTTTATTCTCAATCACGTGTATGTCTTGTATTCCGAAGCAATCACAAGAACGCATCACAGCGCTTGCGTTGTGTGGTTGATACAAGTCTTCCAAAACAAGTGTCATGTATTTTGTTCTGTGTTCAATATTTTTTGCGAACAATTTTTTCTTGTTGTCGGATACAAATTCTAAGAGATGTTCTAATAATTTTTCTTTCATGTTTTTCAAAATTGAAAATGAATGATTCAAAGTTCAAACAAAAAATCATTCATCAAATTTTTATTTCAATTATTTCCCACTTCATTTTTCTGAAAAAGTTTTTTCAAAAAAAATGTTATTGAGTGAATATAGAAATTCGAAAGTGATTTTTATAAAACGAAAAATTGAATTTTGTGGAGACGAATTGAATTCGTCTTCAAAAGAAATATTTTCAAAATTCAGTTCGTCGTTGCGAAAATTTTGTACTCAAAATTAAAGCAATCTTATAGTGTTTTTAAATTCAATTACCGTCGGTTTTAACCGACGGATTTGATTGTTTTTATAATTGGCTTTAGCCGAAATTATATTTTGTTTTGGCTAAAGCCTTTTATAGGTAATCTTTTCCCGTTGGTTAAAACCAACGGCAATTCCATGAGATTGCTTTAATTTTGGGTACAAAATTTTCGCAATGACGAATATTTAAATCTAATTCAATTCGACCTTTTCAAAAATACACCTATATATAGGCATAAGTCTTCATGTAAATTAAAAATTAACGATTCTTTGATTTTATTTCTAAATACCTTAACTTAACAATATTAAAATAACGGGTATATGAAAAACTTTAAAACATTAATCGTAGCTGCTTTTGCTTGTTCTATTATTTTTGTTTCTTGTGGACCAACTCACAGTCAGGCCGGCCATCAGGAAAACATCGATCTTTATCACAGCATCAAAGGAGTTAAATAGATAACAAGCGTTAGAAAAAAATAGCCCCGAAATTTTCGGGGCTATTTTTTTGTTCTTATTAATGTTGTTTTGGTCTTCCTGATTCGGGTGTCTTATTATCCCCGTTAGGCTTTGTGCCATTGTTCGTTGGAGCAGGGTTTTCTTTCTTTTTTCTTTCCTCTTCTTGTTGCTGTCGCAATGCTTCTAAATATCGATCACCTAACATTAATATTGCTTCAATTTCATTTTGACTGGCAATCGCTTTCATTTTCATCATTCCTAATTTCAATTGAAATGCTTTTTCGGTTTCCGGATTTTGTTTGGCCATTTCAATTTTATGAATTGAATCTAAGTGGGTGGTATCTTCGGCATTGTAATCCCATTTTCTTTTTAAGAATTCATACAAACCATCTGGATCGAGTCTTTTCGCGATTACTTTTTTGTCTTTATCCAACAAGTACATTACAGGAGTGGAGTAGATGTCGTAGAAATCTCTGAAGCGGGTCATGTGCAAGGTATCGCTTACGTTAATCCAATCACCGATTCCATTTTCTTTTACATATTTTTTAAAACCAGGGGTTTCATTTTCAATATCAATAGCAAACACCACCACACTATCTTTAAAAGGATGCATATCGGTTAGCATTTTTAATTTAGGGGTTTGGGCTTTGCAGTGTCCGCAGTCAGAATCCCAAAACCACAAAACAGTGTAAGGAGATTTAATGTTGCTCATTTTGTACCAGTTTCCATCGAGTCCCTGCATGGTTAAATCTTTAGCAGTAGCTCCGCATAGGGTTGGTGAAAGTGCTTTTGCTCTCGACTTCATTTTTGTTAAAGTTACTTCATCAATCCACGGACATTGATTGGTTGCATAATACTTATTAATAAGGTGAACAAAGATGGCATCGAAACACATGATTTGAGAACGCTCATATTTAGTAGTTAAGGTATGCGTTACATATTTGAATATTTCAGGATTGGCTTTTGATTTTGCCAAAACATAATCAACCGCAACAATTAAGGAGTCGTGATGCTGAGCAGTTAGTTGATCAAAATATTTCATCACTTTATTGTGAAAAAGAGGTGATCTCAATAGCCCCTCTTCGGAGAAATCGGTTTTATCAAAATAATGTGCTTTGTAATAATCGAATTTTAAAGTATCGTTGGTCAGTTCTTTTGGCATCTCTACATCTTCCATGATCATAAAGAGTTTAGCTAAAAGATGTTTTGGGTGCGTAACGATATAGTCTTTTTTGTATTTCTCTACATCTTTATCCACGTCGCTCATTTTCTTTTTAAGCTTCGATGCTAAAGCGGTATCTGTTTTACTGTTGGTGAGTAATTTATTAATACTATCTCTTTCTTTTCCTTTTTTGCTGATGTAGGTATTGTATTGAAAGAATAAAGTGTTTTGTTCCGATCCTTTTACTTTCATGTGTTTAAGGTAGTCGCCAGTATCGGTTTCCAATATGAAGTGTTGTTCATCATGAATAATAAAATCGAAATAGCTTTTTTTATCCATAGGCACTATCATATATATACCTGGTTCAATAGCTTTGTCTTCTTTAATAGTTGCCCATCCTTTAATTACTTTAACGGTATCGCGGATATATTGCTTATTGCCATAATAGTTGGCTAAGTACAAAACAGAATCTTTGTAATGTTTAATGTTTACCTTGATTTCGGCACCTGGTTTTTGGGCAAAGGAAGATAGGGTGAATAAACTAAAAAGGCTTATTAAAACTAATCTATTCATAGGTGTACGGTGTTAAAATTATACTATTCAAATGTAAGCAAATATGCAAGTAAAGTAAAATTGAAAATAAATCTTACAAATTACTTCAATAATTGTGCTAAAAGATTTATTTTAGTTACAGGTTCTTTGAACATAAAATATTTAAGATTTCCACACAGATACGCGCGAGAAACTTACACTAATAACATTTGGAGATAAGCTCATGCGAGCACAGGGCGTGCCTGACTTGTTTCAGGATTACCGAATTTCGCGGCAGCTCCATACATGACATATTACAGTTTCTTTGAGTTATTTCTGTGTGGTTTTTTTTGAATACATATTTAGGCTTGTCTAAAAATATATTTGCATAACCCTAATTTGTGCTCTATATTTGTTTAAAACAAACATTATGAACTCTTCCACAGAAGAAGATTATTTAAAGGCCATTTATATGTTGAGTGCTCAGCATTCCAGTGGTGTATCAACTTCTGCTATTGCAGAAAGAATGGAAACCAAAGCATCATCGGTAACCGATATGCTGAAAAAATTATCGGAAAAAGGATTCATTAATTACGTAAAATACCAGGGGGTAACATTACAGCAAAAAGGTAGTGATGTAGCAATAAAAGTAATTCGCAAACACCGCTTATGGGAGGTTTTTTTATGCACCAAATTGAATTTCACCTGGGATGAAATTCATGAAGTTGCCGAACAGTTAGAACATATCACTTCGGTAAAATTGGTAGATAGCTTAGATCAGTTTTTGGGTTATCCCAAAGTCGATCCTCACGGAGATCCTATTCCCGATAAAAATGGAAATTTTCATAAAATAAAAGAAGTGGCTTTGCGCGATTTGAAAGTAGGGGAAAAGGCTGTTTTGATTGGTGTGCGAGAAGATTCAAGAGAGTTTTTAAAGTATTTGGAAAGTATAAAATTATTGTTGGGTTCTAAAATGGAGGTGTTGAATAAATTCGAATTCGATGAATCGGTTTTAATAAAAGTAAATGGCGGCAATGAAATAATGTTGAGCAGTTTGGTTTGTAAAAATTTAAGTGTGACTTATGATAAGAATAAAAAATAGTGTTGTTTTAATTTTTGTTTTTTTTACTTTTTATAGTTGTGATTCAACAACGAAAAAAAGTGAAAAACCTTTGATTGTCACCACTACAGGAATGATTGCCGATGCGGTTAAAAACGTAGTAGATACTTTGTTTACAGTAGAATCTTTAATGGGGCCCGGTGTGGATCCTCATTTGTATAAAACCAAACAGAGCGATACCAAAAAAATGATGGAGGCAGAAGTGATTTTTCACAATGGTGTTCATTTGGAAGGGAAGATGAGTGAAGCATTGGAAAATCTATCGAAAAGCAAAACAGTTATAGCCGTTGCTTCAGGCTTCGATCAATCGAGATTGATTTCTAATTCTGCATTTGCAGGTAGTCATGATCCTCACATTTGGTTTGATGTTCAGTTGTGGATAAAAGTGGTGCAATATATCAAACATGAAATGCAAAAAAAATATCCTCAGCATAAAGATGTTTTTGAGAAAAATGCTGTAGTCTATGTAAAAAAACTGGAAGTTTTTGATGAATGGATTCGCCTTGAAATTGAAAAAATCCCTCTTGAAAAAAGAGTAATGATTACAGCACACGATGCCTTCAGTTATTTTGGTAGAGCTTACAATATTCAGGTTCGTGGATTGCAAGGAATATCAACTGCTTCAGAATATGGATTGAATGATAGAATACAATTGGTGAACTTTATTTGCGAACAAAAAATCGCAGCCGTTTTTGTAGAAAGTTCAGTGTCGCCTAAATCGATTCAGGCGATCATGGAAGATTGCAACCAAAAAGGTCATCCTTTAAAATTAGGAGGTGAGCTTTTTTCCGATGCAATGGGTGCCGCCAATACTTCTGAGGGTACTTATATAGGCATGATAGAACACAATGTGAAAACGATTGTTGCAGGATTGAAATAAGAAAATAGTATGATTATACATGTTGAAAATCCAATTGTTGAGGTTCACGATTTAACGGTGAGTTACAATAGTAAACCTGTTTTGTGGAATGTGGATTTTACTTTGCCTGTCGGACAAATGATTGGTATTATCGGTCCGAATGGAGCAGGGAAATCCACTTTGCTTAAATCCTTAATGGATTTGGTTCCAACCTCGAGTGGTTTTATTAAATTATTTAACGATGATTTAGATAAAGTGCGTCATAAAATTTCCTACGTGCCACAGCGTGAATCAGTAGATTGGGATTTTCCGGCAAGTGTTATGGATGTGGCTTTGATGGGAAGATATAAACCCAAAAATATTTTTGGAAGATTTACTAAAGAAGACAAAGAAATTGCTGCCGATTGTTTGAAAAGAGTAAATATGCTGGATTATGCAAACCGACAAATTTCGCAGCTTTCAGGCGGACAGCAACAACGTGCTTTTTTGGCCAGGGCATTGGCGCAACAGGCCGATTTGTATTTGATGGATGAACCATTTGCCGGAGTGGATGCCGCAACAGAAAAATCGATTGTTGATTTATTTCTTTCCATGAAAAAAGAAGGAAAAACTATTTTGGTAGTGCATCACGATTTACAATCGGCTATCGATTATTTCAATTGGGTTTTACTCATCAATACCCGCTTGGTAGCTTCTGGTCCGGTAAAGGAAGTTTTTACAACTGAGTTGTTGCAAGAAACTTATGGCGGACAATTAACCTTGTTGAGTAAGATTGGTGATTTGATAAAAGAGAAACAATTTCCAATGCGTGAGCAATAGTGAATGAGCATTTAAACATATTAGATTTTATTTTATTGCGTGAAGCAAACGTTCGCTATGTTGTTTTGGGAACCATGTTGTTGAGCGTAGCATCTTCAGTAATTGGTTGTTTTGCATTGTTGCGTAAACGAGCATTGGTGGTAGATTCTATTTCACATTCAGTATTGCCGGGAATTTGTTTGGGCTTCATTCTTTCAGGAACTAAAGATCCCTTATTCTTAATAGTGGGTGCGGTAATCACCGGTTGGTTGTCGGTATATTTTATTGATATTATTACACGCTATTCTAAAATTAAAGCCGATACTGCTATAGGTTTAAACTTATCGCTTTTTTTCGCTATTGGTGTACTTCTGTTAACGGTAATTCAAAATTCAGGCAATCCTAATCAGGCAGGATTAAGCGATTATCTTTTTGGAAAAGCGGCCGCAATCGTTTTATCTGATTTGTATGTTTTTGGTTCTTTGGCGGTCATTATCATTTTAGCGGTAGTTGTATTTTTTAAACAATTTACTTTAGTTTCTTTCGATTTGCACTTTGCAAAAACAATTGGTTTGCCTATAAAGTTTTATGAGTTTTTATTGTCGATTTTAACTGTAATTGCAGTAGCTATCGGAATACAAACAGTGGGAGTGGTATTGATGGCGGCTATGCTGATAACACCAGCAGCTACTGCAAAATACTGGACCAACGATTTGCGCAAAATGGTTGTAATTGCAGCAGTAATTGGTGCACTATCGGGAGTGGTAGGTGTTTTTATTTCTTATCTCTTTGCCAACATGCCTACCGGTCCGTGGATCGTTTTAATATTTTCTATGGTGGCCGTTTTCTCTATCGTATTTGCTCCTGAAAAAGGAATTTTTGCGAAGTATTTCCGACAAAAGAAAAACAAGAAAAAGATGTTGGAGGATAATATCTTAAAAGCATTTTACAAATTGGGTGAACACGATGGCGATTTCTTTAAAAAGAGAAGTGCAGAGGAATTAATTATGGCAAGAAAATTTAAAAGAAGTTTATTGTTGAAAGGATTGCGCTCGCTTAGAAAATTAAATTTACTTACCAAAGTAAATGATTCGTTTGTGTTGAGCAGAGATGGAATGGCGGCAGGTGCACGTATTACCAAAATCCATCGTTTATGGGAAATTTATTTAACCAAATATTTACGTGTTGCCGATGATCACGTGCACGATGATGCAGAAACTATTGAACATATTATTACTCCCGATTTAGAAAAACGATTGGAAGATTTATTACAATATCCACAAGAAGATCCACACAATAAGCAAATACCGTATTAAGAAATGTTGGAAGATTGGACTGTCATAATCACCGCCTGCTTAGTTGCTGCTTCGTGTAGCATCATAGGTTGTTTTTTGGTGTTGCGAAAAATGGCCATGGTGGGTGATGCCATATCACATGCGGTATTGCCAGGTATTGTAATTGCCTTTATGATGGGAGGAAAAATGGGGTCGTGGTATTTGTTGGTGGGGGCAGCGGCATTTGGATTAATCACTACTTTTTTAATAGAGTTTTTTAATAAGAAAGGTGGAGTGCAGCAAGATGCTTCTATCGGCGTGGTATTCACTTCTCTTTTTGCTATTGGTATTATTCTCATTTCATTATATACCCGAAATGTAGATTTAGATCAGGAATGTGTTTTGTATGGTGATTTAGATAGTGTGTACTTAGAATTACAAGAGCCGTTTTTTGGCTTCATGATTAAACCAACCATTTTCCAATTATTGGTTTTACTATTGGTTATTTCAACTTTGGTTATTATTGGTTTTAGAGGTTTAGCCTTAACTACTTTTGATCCTGCTTATGCTGCCACGATAGGTATTAGCGTTATGGCTTGGCATTATGTGCTGATGGGGGCAGTTTCTATTTCTACAGTTATTTCTTTTAATTCTGTAGGAGCTATTTTGGTAGTTGCATTTTTAATTACTCCAGCTGCTACAGCCTATTTAATTAGCAGTAAATTAATCCCAATGATTTTACTGGCGCTATTATTTGGTGTCACTGCTTCCTTTTTAGGTTATTTGTTGGCCTATAAAATTAACGGAGCAAGCTCTGCTGCCATTGCCACAGTGTTGGGTTTGCAGTTTGTGGTGGTTTTTATTTTAAAGCTCTTTAAAGATAAAATTGTACTTTTAAATCGCAATGCCGGAAATCGTTAACATAAAGAATAAAAGAGCAAACTTCGAATATGAAGTGTTAGATAAGTATGTGGCGGGAATTCAGATTACGGGCACAGAAATCAAGTCGATAAGAAACAATAAAGCTTCGCTTACCGAATCGTACTGCACATTTACCGATGATGAACTTTTTGTAAGAGGTATGCATATCGGTTTGTATGAGAATGGTGGTTTCTACAATCATTCAGAAAAAAGAGACCGAAAATTATTGTTGCAAAGAAGGGAACTCGATAAACTTTTGAAAAAGGTTAAAGAGAAAGGATTAACCATTATTGTTTTGAGATTGTTTATCAATGATAAAGGTTTGGCAAAATTAGAGATAGCTTTGGCGCAAGGAAAGAAAACTTTCGATAAGCGTGAAGACTTGAAATTGAAAGATGCCAAACGAGAAATGGATAGAAGATTGAAAAAATAAAAAGCAAAAAAGTACGTTGAAGCAGTTCATGAAAAAAGGACTTACTATAAAGAAAATCATTTTGCTATGCTTTGGCTTGTGTTTGCTGAGTTTTACTATTTCCTGCGAAAAAAATACAGGCACAGATATTTATAAAGTGTGGTATCTGTTAGAGGTTCCGGCTAAATTTGATGTGAAGATCAATTACAATTCCGATAAGTATGCGGCTATGGGCACAATGGATACTATTCATTATACCGATACAACTTATTCCCCTTATACTGCATCCTTAAGTGAGAATTCATCGAAAATAAAAGTATGGGTGGGCAACCATGCGCAAAGAAATCATTCTTTGCCTTATTTTATAGAAGCCCAATTCAGCTCTTATACTCAGTTCGATAATACAGCGGGTAAGAAATATGTAATGATGGTTTTTGCCAATGACACCACTTTACTCGATTCTATTCAGTTTACACCCACTTTTGGAAAGGTAAAGTTGAGCGGAGATATTCCTAAGAATTTTTAATTCAAGCCATCAATTTTCCCGGTAAAACTTCATTTTGTTGAAATCTTAATAAAATAGATTGAATTTTAATGCCTATTCTTTGGGAATACCGCCAATAACGACGTACTTTTGCAAATTAACGATTATTGATGGAGAATTCAGATTTTCAAGCATTGCCCGATAGTGGGGTGAGAAAGTTGTATCCTTACCAGGAACAGGCGATTCACGCGATTGTGAATAAGCTTGATCAAAATGCCGATGACTTTAAGTTGTTGTATCAGCTTCCTACGGGGGGTGGAAAAACTATTGTGTTTGCTGAAATTGCCCGTCATTTAATTCAAAATAAAAACAAAAGAGTTCTTATTTTAACACATAGAGTGGAGTTGTTGGCTCAAACTTCTAATCGTTTGAATGACATTAGCGTTAAAAATTTCATTATCAATAGTGAGATTAAAAAAATAGAAAATCAGCACGATTATCCTTGTTTTGTTGCCATGGTGGAAACCTTGAACAACCGATTGATGGAGGATGATCATTTTCTGGAAAACATAGGATTGGTAATTGTAGATGAGGCGCACAATAACTCTTTCCGTAAAATATTTCAATACTTCCGTCATTGTGCCCTATTGGGGGTTACTGCCACACCTTTAAGTTCTAATAAGAGTTTGCCTTTGAAAGGAAACTATAATGAATTGGTTTGTGGTGATTCGATTTCTACTTTAATTGAATGTGGTTATTTATGTGAGCCTTCTACTTACACTTACGATGTAAATTTAGGTTCTTTGAAAGTGGGTATCAATGGTGATTATACCGTTAGTTCTTCTGAGCGTTTGTATTCGGGATACGATATGCAATTCAAACTGATTAGTGCATATAAAGAAAGAGGGGTGGGAAAGAAGACTCTGATTTTTAATCCGGGTATTCAGGTGTCGTGGCTGGTTTACGATTTTTTTAAAGAAGCCGGAATTCAAAATGTAAAACATTTAGATAGTACTTTCGGGGAAAAGGAAAGAAGAGAGGTTTTGGAATGGTTTAGAAGTACACCCGATGCTGTGCTGACTTCAGTAGGAATTTTAACTACAGGTTTTGATGAGCCATCGGTAGAAATAATTATTCTGAACAGAGCTACCCGCTCACTTACCTTGTATCATCAAATGATAGGTAGAGGTTCAAGGGTATTGCCCAATAAAAAAGCATTTACCATTATAGATTTAGGAAATAATGTTCATCGTTTTGGTTTGTGGGAACAGGCTATCGATTGGCCAGATGTTTTTAAAAATCCTGACAAATATTTAGAACAAGAATATTTCGACGAGATTGAGCGTCAGCGAGAAATGACTTACAATATGCCTGAAGAAATGAGGGCGCGTTTTGCCAACTCTTTGGATTTATTGGAATTCCCTGTGGTGGAGATGTATGAGGAGTTTTTAAGTATGGGCATAAAACCCAATCGTATTATTGATGATTGCATTATCAATCACGCAGAGATCATAAAGCTCAATGCGAAAGACTTTGAAGAAGCAAAGGAAATGCAAATTCTTTTGCAAGATAGTATCAAACACCGTTTGAAATTATATACTTCCTGTTTATCTAAATCCACCAAAAATTATTTCAATTGGTTGTTAGAAACCTACAATAGAAAATTGCGCAATTCTATTAGGATAATAGTAGAGGATTAAGGGGGTAGTTTAATTAACGTGAGTTCGATATGAAAATTCCGGGTTGTATTTTAAGTTCAGGACGATAGTTCCTTCGTGCCTCAGGATGACACCCGCTGCTAAAACACAAAGTAAGAAAGAGTTTTGGGAGCGGGTGTCATCCTGAGGCACGAAGGAACTATCGTCATACACATAAAAAACCAAGGGATGATATTACTTTTATTTTTATATCGAACTGACGTTAATTACTGTTTTTTAATGCATCCTTGTGTTTCAATAACCAAGGAATAAAAAGCACCAATGGTGCAGCAGCTAAAATTAGTAATGAAGATAGATTGAGTAAGTAAAGTACTATAAAAGTACAAGCCGACATGAGTACCAATCTCATAAATTCCAATGGTAAAGCAAAGTTGTGTTTGTCGATTACAAAGCCAATACTTAAAGTGGTAAATACAATGAATCCGATAATGGTGTATTGTACTTCTTTCGACATTACATCAATATAGTAGTATATGGAAATGAAGAGCATCACAATAATGAAAAACTGGGTGATGAAATAGTAGCGCAAACGCTCATCGGCTTTAATTTCCTTAACTTCTGTTTGTTTGTGATTTTCGTAGTAATTACTTAGTGTTTCCGGACCTTTTAAGAATATTTTTATTTTGCTCATTATTCCGTTTTCGTATTTCGCAGCGTTCCATAAATCGAAAAAGTAATGAAACCAGGATGCGATGGTGGTATGACTCTTCATTGGTTTAGTAATACCATATTTAACTTCTTCTTTTTCTTCTTCAAAAGTGCCGAATAATTTATCCCAAATCACTAAAATACCTCCGTAGTTTTTGTCGATATACACTTCGTTTTTTCCATGATGAACTCTATGATGTGAAGGAGTAATGATTATTTTTTCTAAAATTCCCAACCGGTTAATTAATCGGGTATGGATAAAGAATTGATAAGCAGCGTTAATACCTATAATCAGTGTGGTGATACCAGGATCGAAACCAATAATAGGTAACCACAACCAAAAGAACATTCTAATGATTAATTGAAATGCAGAAACTCTGAACGACAGGGTGAAATTGTATTCTTCACTTTGGTGGTGGGTGATGTGTGCTGCCCAAAGAATATTTATTTCGTGTCCGGCACGATGATACCAATACCACAAGAAATCAACGGCTAAGAAAAGAATAATATTGGTCATCCAGTTTACCGGAATGTGTGCGATAGAGAAGTGAATATAGAAATACTGAAAAGAAGCATAGTAAATAACAACAAAAAGCAAGAAAATAGTTCTTTCTAAAATTCCACAGGCAAGATTGGTCAGGGAGTCGGAAAAATCAAACACCTTTTTTTTCATAAGCTTACTTAGTGCAAATTCGCCTAAAACCAAAGCCATCATAGTAATGATGCTGAATGCGAATGCTTTGGTTAAATCTACAGTCATAATTTTTTGTCTCAGGTGTTGCAAAAATACTAATCCGTTTAGATTTTAAAAAGGATAATTTTTATTGTTTAAAACTTGTGCAAATTTAACATTTTTAATAAAAAAATCCCTCGTCAAACGACGAGGGATTTTAACCTTGTATTCCTAATAGTAGCTGGTAATTATTTGATCACTTTTGTAGTGATGGTTTCTTGACTGGTAGTTGCCTGAATAAAATAGATTCCCTCAGAAAAATTAGCCATTTGAACGAAATTAACCTTGGCATCTGTTAGTAATAATTTACCTGAGGCATCGAATATTTTAACTGCATCCACAGTAGTAGAGAAGTTAAGTACCTCATTTTTCCCTAAGGGATTAGGGTAAATATTTAAAGAGCTTTTTGATTTGCTGTCTATGGCCAAGCCTGTTGTTGCATCTGCATTGGCAATCGTACCAGAAATATCGTAAACACCCATTGAGTTATAATCACTCCATCCGGTAGTAGGATCACCAGAACCAACACCATCAATAGTAAAATAGTAGTTACCTGAAGTAAGATTTTGATTGATCGTTACGCCATTGATGGTAGTGTTGTCATGAGTAGTACTAAGTGTTGATCCAACTTGATTGTTATTACTGTCGTACAATTTTACCTCAACATCTAAGTTGGTTTTATAAGCAGCGGATGGAACAATTTTCAAGTTTGTTACTCCTCCGTCGGTAAAGAATTTAAAAACGTCTAAATCAGTTCTGTTGTTAATAATCCCTCTGTTTTTAGCAGAATCTACTATTCCATCACTTCCCGAAAGTGTGAAATCGATGGCGGTAGCGTTTGCATAATTATCACCATGTTCATCGGCTAAGAAATTTACATAATTAGACACTACATCTAAGTCATCTTGTACAAAAGGAACTTTGTTTCCTTGATTATCGGTGGTGTAAGAAAAGGCATTATTGTATTCTCCAATGCTAAATTGTGATAATGCTTTACCGTATGCTGCGCCCATAATAGGCCCCCAGTTTCCGTGTCCTGAGTAATAATCTAAAGTGTCGGCAGGACCGGTTTTTAGTTCACCATGATGCTCTAAGCCTAAGGTATGACCTGCTTCATGGGCACCTGCTTCACCTGCATTTTTAGCTTTACTTGCTCCGCCACCCATTTGATTAACGAATACCCATCCGGTTTTATAGGCTGCGTTGTTGTTGGTAAAAACGCCCACATAAGCTACTCCTCCAGCATTTGGATACCAACTGTCGGTAACAGTAAATACCATTCTTATTTTTTTGTTGTTGGGAGCAGAGGCATATAAAGTTGAATCGGTAGTTACGTTAACATTATAAGGGGAGTAGTCTTCTGCAATTTCACTCCATGCTTGAAAAACTTCTGTATCATTAAAACCTGAAGCTCCTGCGGCCATTGCTACACCGCCGTTCCATCCCGAACCTGCCGGTAAATCATAACCATCGAAATCGAGGAACAAAATATTAGCAGAACCAGGCAAGCTTTCAAACAAAGGTACACCACCACCTAAAGTGCTGGTACTATTTGTTTTTTGGTTTACTTCTTTAATGTTTGCGATACTGTTGTTGATATAATCAACACACATAATGGAATTTATACTTACTCTGTTCAGTTCTACTTCATTATTGCCGTTAGTACTGTATTTATAAGCTATATCGTTTTCTTTAGATAAGATTACAAATCCATTAATTTGATTGTTCTCATTAGAGATAATGAATTGCGAACCTTCGTATCCTTGAATACTTCCAATTAAATCACTTTCGCTAGTGAAGTGAATAGAAGTATTGTAAGTTGATCCATTTATAAATAATTGACTAGGGTTGTTTTTTAAATTGTTGCTCACTTGAGAAACAGTTCCTAAAACGTAGGTTCCATCAACATTTTTACCTGCGTAGGTGGTGAAAAATAAGGTTGATGATAGTGCCAGAGTAATGATTTGTTTCATGCGGAGTAGTATTTATTAGTATAAAGGAATTACCTTTTTTAACTCCTATTGATAAAAAATGTTTCCTTTTTTATCAGTAAAAAAAACTAGGGGATGTAAACCAGTGTAGTGGCGCCACTTTCGTAAGTAACATGACATTTTTTAAAGCTGAAAACATAAGGCGATTTAATGGTGTCGCCATTGATAACTCCATGAAAAGTGAAAGGGCTTTTTACATTTTCAGTAAGTTGATTGTTGTAGGTGTCGCTAATTATAGGATAAAAGTGCGAACTATCGCCCGTAACTTTGGGTAAGCGAAGAGTATCATTCGTAGCGTCATTGATGGTATAGTAAGAGTTTAAAATTAATGGCTGATGATTGGCGTTGTATATTTTAACCAAATGATAGATGAAAATTTCACTGCATTTTGAGGGTTTCTCTGTGCACGAAAAGCTAAATGTGAAAAGGAATGCTATGATGAGTATTGGTCGCATTTTCAATAATAAGAATTATTAGGGTTAACTAACAAATTTAATTGATCGCTTCCCAGCATTTTTTGCTCAATTAATTTGCCGTCAATAAGCGGAGCGTTAATTCCTGATTCGAATTCAGTGTTTCCTCTAATAACAAAAGCTTCATCCCATAAGCCGGCAGCAATAAATTCTTCTAAAGTTTTTTTTCCTCCTTCTACTATTAAAGAAGAGATTCCTTTTTGAACAAGGGTTTCGAATAGGGTTTTGAAAAAGGCTTTTTCTTCAAATTTAATCCATTCAATATTTTCTTTTGCATCGTTTTTCAGCAAATTAAAAATAAGAGTATTGGCTTGCTGATTAAAAATTTTACTTTCTTTTTTAAGAACCAAATTCTTATCGATTACCATGCGCAAGGGATTTTTTCCTGCAACTTCCCGGGTGGTTAATTCCGGATTATCGATTTTTACGGTTTGTGTTCCTACCAGTATAGCCTGCTCATTGGCCCGCATTTGATGTGTATAAATTTTGCTTTCCGCTCCGCTGATCCAGTTTTGTTCTTTACTTGTAATATCTTCTAAGTTTCTGCTGATAAATCCGTTTTTGGTTTCTGCCCATTTTAAAATGATATAAGGACGATTTCTTTCGTGAACAGTAAAAAATCTTTTATTGAGTAAACGACTCTCTTGTTCTAAAACATTGAATTCAACATCAATTCCTGCCTCTTTCAATTTTTCAATGCCTTTGCCATCCACTTTGTGAAAAGAATCAACACAACCAATGACTACTCTTTTAATTTTGTTTTTAATAAGAAGATCGCTGCATGGCGGAGTTTTCCCGTAATGATTACAGGGCTCCAAACTAACATAAACGGTACTTTCAGGAAGCAAAGACAAATCCTTTACCGATTGAATGGCATTTACTTCTGCGTGTGCTTCACCATATTTTGCATGAAAACCTTCTCCTATAATACTATTGTGGTGTACAATAACACAGCCCACCATAGGATTGGGTGCCACATTACCAGCTCCTTTCAGTGCCAGATTGATACAGTGTTGAAGATATAATTTATCGTTCTGCATTGTTGTAAAGATAAACAGTTTATTAGCTTTGTCGATATGAAAATTGCTCAAAATACCCTTTCCGCGGTTGAACACTATTTGCAAGAAAATCTTGCTTCATTTTATTCATCGCGCGAAATTGAAATTTTTAGTACTTTTCTGATAGAGGATTTATTGGGTGTTTCAAAGCAAGAGAGAAAGAGAGATATTCGTTTGTCGGAATCGCAATTGCTCACTATAATATATGCCTGTAAAGATTTGAAACAATACATTCCTATTCAATACATCACCGGCAAAATATTTTTTCGCGATTTAGAAATCCATGTAAATAAAAGTGTTTTAATTCCTCGTCCGGAAACAGAAGAGTTGGTGAGTATCATTGAAAAAGAAAATTCTAATCCATCAACGATCATCGATTTTTGTACAGGAAGTGGTTGTATCGCCTTAGCTTTAAAAAAGTATTTTTCTTCTTCAAAAATATTGGCAAGTGATATTTCTTTGGATGCTTTACATGTGGCAAAAAACAATTCTAATCGATTGAATTTGGCTGTTGATTTTTTTGAAGATGACGCATTAAATTCATCGGCGTTTAAAAATATTAAAGCATCTGTTATAGCTTCTAATCCCCCTTACGTTTTGGAAAGTGATAAAGCGGAAATGGCCCAAAATGTTTTAGATCATGAACCGCATCTAGCTTTGTTTGTTCCCAATGACAATGCACTTAAGTTCTATAAGTCCATCGCTAAAACAGCATTTTCACTTTTAGAAAAAGGCGGAAAATTGTATTTCGAGATACATGAAAATAAAGGAAAAGAAATAGAAAATTTACTTTTGAAAGAAGGGTTTTCAGACGTGAGAATTATCAAAGATTTTTACGAGAAAGATCGTTTTGCATCGGCTCTCAAGAATTAAGTGTTTATAACCGTGTTAAAAAAAACGTGCTAACGTTTTCCATTCGCTACATTTAATTGAGTTAATTAGAACTCATAAACCATTGGTATGAAGAAATTATTGTTTACTGTATTGTTTTGTGCAGCATTAACGGGCTTTTCACAAGATTCAACCCTTACTCTTAAAAAGAATGATTCGCTTCAGCATTTTGTGAATTATTACAGCAAAGGAAAACTCGAAGCCAAAGGTGATTACAAAAATGGTTTAGAGACGGGTAAATGGACCTATTGGTATGCTAACGGAAATATCCGTCAGGAAGCAGAATATCTGGCGGGTAGATTTCATGGTAATGTGACTGTTTATTACGATAATGGTAAAAAAGAAGACGAAGGTTCTTTTTATTTGGCTAAAAGAGTGGGGCCTTATACCAGCTATTACAAAAATGGTAACATAAAATTACAAGGTTCTTACAAAAATGATTTAAGATCAGGGAAATTTGTTTCTTATTATGAAAGCGGACAAAAAGAATGGGAAGGAAATTTTGTGGATGGAGAAAAAAATGATGCTTTTCATTTTTGGTATATCAACGGAAAAAAAATGAAAGAATCGCGTTTCTTTCAAGGTAAAGAACAAATTGATCAATTCTGGGATGCTAAAGAAAAACAAACAGTGAAAGATGGTGAAGGAGTAGTGGAAGAGTTTTATGCCAATGGAAATAAAAAATCACTTATTCCAATTGGTGGCGGATTTCCTGATGGTATCGCAAAAAATTATTATGAAGATGGAATGTTGTGGACAGAAATTCAATACCGCATTGGTAGATTAAATGGTATTTATAAAACCTACTACACCAATGGAAAACTAAAGGAAAGTACTAATTACAGCAACAATAAAGAACATGGCCGATGGGAGAATTTCACCTATGATGGAGATAGAGAAAGTGATGGGTTTTATAAAATGGGAGTGGAGGATAGCAACTGGACCTGGTACGCCAATGGTAAAAAAAGAATTGAAGGTTTCTTTATTGATGGTAAAAGAAATAAACAGTGGACTTACTACTATCCGGGTGGCAAACAAATTGAGCATATTGGTTTCTTTAAAGATGATTTGAAAAATGGTAATTGGATTTTTTACTATTCTGAAGGAGCAGTGCTAAAAAAGGGAATGTTTATAGAGGATAAACGTGAGGGATTATGGACTACCTATTTCGAAAACGGAGCAAAGGAACATGAAGGAACTTTTAAAAATGACAAAGAAAATGGCGAGTGGACCTCATGGTTTAAGAACGCACAAATTCATGAGAAAGGAAGTTTTAATATGGGAGATCTTGATGGAAGATGGGAAGCTTGGTATGAAGATGGAAAACCTGAATATATTGCAGTATATGCTAACAAGAAAAAGAATGGTGAATACAAAAAATGGTTTGCTAATGGCAATCCTCAAATAGATGGTTTTTATAAAGACGATAATGAATCTGGTCATTGGAAAAAATACCATGAGCGTGGTGGTATGATGGAAGAAGGCGATTATGAAGTTAAAACCAATACTATCAACAAAAATAAAGTTGTAGAAAGTGCCAAAACCGGAAAATGGACTGTTTACTTTCCTCATGGAGTTCCGGCACAAACCATGTCTTATCAGTTTGGAAAATTAAATGGTAAAATGACTACCTTTTATTCCGATGGTAAAATAGAAAGTGAATGCAAATATGTAAATGATTTAAAACACGGAACCTTTAAACTTTACGATAAAAAAGGTAAATTAATCAAACAAGAAAAGTTTGAGTTTAACAACAAGGTGAAGTAAAATTTCAATTCGTATTAATTTTAAATTATATAGTTATGTCAAAAGGTCAAGACAAAAAAAAGGAAACCAAAAAAGCTCCACTTAAAACTGCAAAAGAAAAGAAAGCAGAAAAAAGAGAGAAAAAATCAAAAAAATAATTTTTATTTCTCCCGCTAACGAAAGTTAGCGGGAGTTTTTTTGAACAGCTTACCTGTAATGCTCTTCCATCAATTTCTCCATTTCTTCTTTGTTCAAATTTGGAAAAATCACACCACCTTTAGCCAGCGAAACTTTTCCTGTTTCTTCTGAAACAGAAAGAGCTAAACAATCCGATGATTCAGTAACACCAATGGCTGCACGGTGACGCATACCGTAATGAGCAGGTAAATCTTCTTGTTCTGTTACAGGTAAAACACAGCGGGCAGCTTTAATTTTATTCCCTTCAATGATTACTGCACCATCGTGTAAGGGACTGTTTTTAAAAAAAATATTTTCAATCAATCGTGCACTTAACGAAGCATCAATTCTATCTCCCGTACTTTCATAAAAGCTTAAATCGCTTTGATTGGCCAGGATGATGAGTGCGCCTGTTTTACTTTGTGCAAGGTGATAGGCGGCTTGTAAAACCGGACGAATTTCTTTTTTGTCTCCCTCCACATTTTTCATCAATCGGTTAAACAATAATGTTCTTCCTGAAAAACTTTTGGTGCCCAGAAATATTAGAAATTTTCTTATTTCCTGTTGAAATAAAATAACGATTACAATGATACCTACATTAATAAACTGTCCGATAATTTTACTCAATTGCTTCATCTTTAGTAAATCTACCACCTGGTACAAAAAGTAAATGGCAAGGAGTCCAATAAAAATATTGATAGCAACGGTTCCCTTAACAATTTTATAGAGCTGATAAAACAGAATAGCCACCAACAGAATATCTAGGATATCTGTCCAGTTCAATGTTAGAAATAAGAGTGGTGTTATCATGTTTATTTATTACCTCAAGTTTACAGTATTCTGTTGAGATAGACAAGTCGTTTGAGTCAATAAGGAATTCGTTTCAATTCAATGTTTTTTCATTGGGATTGTATGCAGAGAATTTAATGGAGATCACAAACATGAAGATCCAAAGTGGGAGATTTTGGAAGTAGTATGATCTATCATTACAAATTACTCTTTATCCAGTGTAAGCACTTTATTGAGTTCTTCAGTGCGTATTTCAGTTAGCCAGTTTTTCCAGTTTTCAAGACTGATGGAGGGGTCTATTTTGAAAAACAATGCAGCTGAAGCGTCACGATAGCTAATCCATAATCTTTGTGCCGATCGAACTCCTTCTTCAGTTACTTCATAGGTGTTTGGAGTGGATATTGGAGATTTTTTTAATCGGACAATGACTTTTTGGTATGTTTCATTGAGTAAGCGATCAGCGGTATTTGATGCGTTTTTGAAATCGGTTAAAGTTCCATTATTCACTTTTTCAACCAGAGTCAAAAAATTTTCTATTTGTTCTGTTTCAGAATCTATCACAAAACTAGCTCTTCCTGATCCTCCGTGAAATTCTTCGTTAAGAGCTTTCTTTTTAAAGAATTTACTGGCGCTATTGTAAGCTGGTTTTAACAATGTGCCTGCGTTGTTTTTGAGTTGTGATTGAAGTGTTTTTATTTTCTCATTTCTAAATTTACTTTCTTGTTCTGCTCTCCATGAAGAGCAAAAACCTGATGTATAGCCACTAGTTGCGTGGTCGCAAATGTTGAATTCGTAATATTCATTTTTTTTGTAATGTTCATAAACAGTTAAAACAGCCGATTCTAATTCGGCTGGAGCAAAGGAATCACGTAATATTAACTGTAATGCTATTTTCAAATTTGGTTTTCCAAACCTTCCGCCGCGTGATGCTTCTTCTGCTAATTTTTGTAGAGAAAAGGCATAAATTAATTCATCTTTTTTAATCTTGTATTTTTTTGCAAATTCATCAATGCTGAAAGGTTGGGTTTCAACATATATTTTTAAAATTTGAATTGTTGTAGAGGATTCTAAGGTCGAAAATTCAGGGTGTTTTTCTTTAGCTGCATTGTATAGTTGCAACGCAAATTCGGGGTTTGATGTTTTTGAAGAATAGAAAGTGTAAAGATGAATCAAATGAAATAATGTATTTTCATCCACGAACATAGCTGCTTGGGAGATATGATAAGCAATAAGGCTATCTGATGGCGAATAGTTATTCGCCAAGAAGCAATGAGCTTCAGCATTATTTAAAGCGGCAGCTTTCTCAAAATATTTTTTTGCTACAGATGGGTTTTTTTCTAAGGTGTCGTTTGCCAATGTAAGATATTCTTCTCCTGTTTGGCAAAGTATGGTGAAGCCTTGAAGCATTAGGATTAAAGTAAAAATGAATTTCAAAATTTTCATGTTTGTAAAAATTAGATTGTGCGGATACAAGTGTACCGGTTATTGGGTAATAAAGCAATTTAATTTTAAATATGGAGGGTGATATGAGGTGTATTTATCATCACTTCATTATTTCTTGTATTAATTATTTTTCACGCGATTTTTGCTCTACATACTTTTGAAGCACTAAACATTATAAAATTCTTTTCAATGAAAAAGTTAACTTTTACTCTTGTATCATTTGCTTTAATGATTACTAATTTAATGAATGGCCAGTGTGCTATCACCAATCATGATTTTGAATCATGGACAAAGGTTTCTGTAAAAAATCCCCAACAGGTTCCTTACATCGATTATAATTATCCTGGAAATATGGATCATATATGGGGAGCGCCCTATGATGTTGCAGATATTCTTGTTTATAGTTTAATGGGAATGAATCCAAGTAACTTAGATAATTTATGGGTGTTTAAGTCAACAGACGCACATGCAGGAGCTTATTCATTAGGGATTCAATACAATCCGGCTCATGCAGTAGAGCCTTTCGTTTTGGATATAGAACCCTGTAATAGTATTTCAGCGCGTTTAGAGGGGTATATAAAATTAACAGGGGGTGTTGATGATTCTGCTTTTGTTTCTGTTGCCTATACCAAAGGAAAAACCAGTGATGATAAAAATATAATTACTGCAGGTGCACAAACTTATGGAACAACTAATGGCTGGAGAAAAATTTCTGTTGATATTTTACCCAATGGAAATGCGGTTGATTCCATGATGATTACAATAGGGATGTTAAATAGCAAGGGCGCACAAACTGCAAAGTTGTTGGTAGATGATCTAGTTTTAACTTCTGCCAACAACACATCGTTGGGAGATGTTGCAGATGAAAAAGTGATGCTGTTTCCTAATCCATCAGAAAATGGTGTAGTGAATTTTGTACTTAAGCAAGATGCAAATTATATGGTTAATATTACTGATAATATGGGGAAGCTAGTGTTGAGCAGCAGAATTAATCAATCTAATAGTGTTTTAGATGTAAGTTCTTTATCGCAAGGAGTTTATTTTGTTCAACTAAACAATAATGAAAGTATTGAAACAATAAAGTTGGCAATTCAGTAGGAGTTGCACAAGATGTTTTTATATCCACAGATAATAGCTGGAGTATATCGAATAATAAATCATTAACGCAGGTTAATGATTTATTTTGTTTCTTGTTGAGACTAAAAAAAAAGTATGCGAAAAGTAATAGTATGTTTGATGGTTTTGATGACATTACCATCTTTTGCTCAAAAAAAGGACAAGGACTTTAATAAATTGGTAAAGGAAACCAATAAATTGCTTGATGTTCTCTTTAGTATGAGTCCATTGGAAAATTGTACCTTAAAAGAGTATGGCCTTTCTCATACAGATGAGAGGATTAGAGATTATAGAGGATATCCAATAGCGACGGATACGGATGTTATTCTTCAGGTTAACGTAATGTCGTTTTACAGAGATAGAATTAATGAAAATATTCAAAGCATATTAAATTACCCGTCTATTATACAGTATGATTTAGTGGGGTTGTTACACCACGTACAGGTAGCGAAATCAGAAGATGGTAGATTGTATATTTTAAAATACTATGAAGATGATGGAGGGAGCATGGCATTCTTTCGTACTTTTATTCACTACAGATCGGAACATAATGGTGTTGTAAATCATTTTCCTGTGTACAATATTGCTGAATCGGGTGATCCCAATGCTCCATTTGAGGAGAATGGATATGATTCAATTTACACCATAAAAACAACTGCAGGAAACAAATATTTGCTTTTTGGTGTCGGGCAATCGTGTCATACGTGTGTTAGTAATTGCTTTGAATTGGTTTCATATAAGGATTCAAATTTTGTGAAGGAATTTAATTCGTTTGCTACTTCAAGGGCATGGAATACTACTGTTACTTACGATAAAAAAGATACTGTTATTGATGTTTTGTTTTATTCTGATGATGTGAATGGTGGTTGTATATGTTCTGATACTTTTCAAGATGAAAAGAGGAGAAACCATTCTTGTCATTACATTTATAAATTCAATGGCAGTACCTTTGAATTAAAAAAACAAGAGATTGAATTCCTTCCTCCGGAAAAAGAGGAAGAGTAATTTTTTTTAATTGATTTTCTGTATTATGCAAATGAAAATAAGATTTTACGAAGCATTACATTGGCTTAAAAAAAGATGTGCAGTGAAAATGAAGTTAACATTTCAGAAACTGTTTTTTGTTTTTATGGCGTTGCAAAGTTTTTCCTGTATGATGAACAAAAAAGAAATGGCCAAAATAAAAAAAATGGCAGTAGTTTCTATTTCCTGTGACAAATCATTAAATGGAAATGAAATGTCGGTTTTGCAGTTTGCGGGTAGTACATTGTTAGATTCTTTGGAGCTGGATTCTTTTGCTCAAAACATTCAGGAAAAGTGTTACGCGGAAATGTTTAAGTCGGCGAAATTTTCTTTACTTGAAAGTGATACACTTATCCGTAACACGGTGTATCTGCAAATAAGAAATCCTTTAATTAAGGCATATAAAGGAACAGCAGTTCCGCAAGGATATACATTTGTTGACCACAGTATTCGCGATAATTTTCCGAAATTGAAATCGATGTATAAAGAGGCCCAGGCATTTGCATTTATTGAAGCTCATTATATGATGCAGGCAATAGTGTTAGGAGATACTAATTCCACAAAATTAGGAACAGCTCGCATTTGGGCGACTTATGAAGTTTTTATTTACAATGCCAAAGGCAAGAAAATATTTTATCAGAATATTCGCGAGCAGAGTGATGATTCATTCAATTGGACTTTTGCACCTTCTTTTAATAAAGATTGTGTAGTGCCCTTGAGGCAAGCTGATGGTAAAGCTTTGAAAAGGACAGTAGAGGTTTTGAAAAATAAATTTAGCGCCTACTGAAAGTAGTGTTATTAAAAAAATGGCGAATGCAAATTAATTGTGTTTAATCGTTCGTGCCATGATCAAAATTCAATAAAATAAATAATTTATATTATTCGTTGGAAGTAATTGTTGGCAATTGAAATTCCGACGAATTAGATATTATCATTAAAAACTTAATTATTTATTCCATGAAAAATTTATTAATTCTAAGCATTTTGTTTTTTGCTTCTTGTAGTACAGTGAAGCTTGGTAATGCAACCTTTCAGAAAAAAAAATATTCGAGTGGTTATAGCTCCAATTATCTGAATAAGAAAGATGTTGTGATCGAAAAAAATGTTGTTCATTTCGAGAAAAAAGTAACATCTTCAATTTCATTCGCAAAGACTGGATCTGATCATGAAATTGGTTTAGTTACTGTAAAAAGTAAGTATTTGTCTTCAGCAAAACCTTTTGAAAAAAAGGGGTTGATTACTTCTCACATTTTTAATGTGAAAAAGGACGTCAATACTTTTGTATCTAAAGTGGGATTGAATACAGTAAGGCACCTTAGTAAAGTAAAAAAAATGGATGATCCTGTTGGGGAGAAGAAAATGCATCCTTTTGTAACCTTGGGGATTGTGGCGATGTGTGTTTCTTTGTTTCTGTACTTATTGTTTTTTACAGGAGTATTTCCGGGGTTGATATTAGGCCTTGTGTTTTTAATGCCTTTGCTTTTGGTTCCGTTTCTAATATTAACAGTAATTGGTTTATTTAAAACCCGTTCGAAACCCGAAAAATATTTTGGTGCAGAAGTCGCAATAGCTACTATAGTTGGTTTGTCGTTGTTCTTACTTGCTGCTCTTGTTTTGGACGTTTTAATTTTGGTGTTATTTGTTATATAAGAGAAGTGTTTATTTAATTTTCTACAAATAGCAACAGTTGGAATTCCAACTGTTGCTATAATTAAAATTAATTTTTCACCAATTTATCGATAGTAACACTTTCATTTTTTGATTTTAACTGTACATAATAAATTCCGCTACTTAAAGAGCTTATATTTATTTTTTCATTAGAAGAGATTAGGTTTTGGCTAAAAACCATTCTTCCATCAGCAGCATAAATGTTCACCTTATCGTATGTGGTAACCGAATTATTACTAAAGGAGATGAAATCAGATGAAGGATTTGGGTAAATAGAAATAGAAGTTTGAGACAGGTTTGAGTTAGAGGTTGTCATATTATCTCCTGCATGAATAGAAGCATCAGCAACATCTTCATATGCGTATTCTTTAATGGTTACAGTATGCGTATTGTCGAACGACAATAATACATATCCGTAATGTGTACTGCCACTAATATCGAATTTCACTCCAACATAAACATCACCCAATCCCATAAAATTAGGATCGGTATCATCACCAATCAATGGCTCTGGAAAAGAATTTCCCCAATTGCTGTTTGCATCTATTAGTGTATTAAAGCTCAATGGTTCTAAATAGCTTGCACCAAAAGGATTGGTAGCGTTTGCTTTTAAAACCATTTGATTGCTGGAAGAGAACGTCATATGCGAATACCATCCTGAATTAAATGAAGTATAATCATCCCATCTGAAATCATAATCAGAAACATTGTCTCCATCGAGATCTATGGAGTAAAGATTAAAAGCCGACATTTGGTTGGGGTCAAGCGTGTACGAAAAATCGGGGCTCACGTCGGTGTAAATAATAGCTGCTTTAACAGGAATAAGAATTGATGTTAGTAGCACAGTAAATAGTAAATTAATTTTTCTCATAACTTTTGGTTTGTTTTTAATAGTAGATGCTTAGTTGCATAACGTATAATCAATGTTAAGGAGATTAAAAAGGGGAGAGAAAATAAAAAATGAAAAAAATAATAAACCGGTTTTCTGTTACTTATGCTTTTTAAAAATAATGCTAGTAGCACTATAGTTTTTCATGCTTTTGTAGTCGCTTCATTATTTTGTGAATTATTTGTTTTGATAAAGGTAAAGTGCGTATCTAGATTCGACTCACCTATTTTACTATTTAACTATTTCTGTATGCGAAATTTTCAATTATTTTTAATGTTGTCTGTGATTTTTTTGTTCACTAATTCACTGTTTTCACAGAACAACGACTGGGTGAAACTCATGCAAAAGGGAGCAAGTTTTAAAGAAATTCAAGATGCTTTTTATAAGGAATGGAAAGGTAAGCCCTACGAGAAAGGAAAAGGATATAAGCAGTTTAAGCGCTGGGAGTATTATTGGCAATCCCGTTTGCTTGCTGATGGAAGTTTTCCTTTACCAGATTATTTAGCTGAAATTTTGCAGGCCGAAGAAAAGAAAAATAGTTATCGAAATACGGGTGATGCTAACTGGAAGCTTGTGGGGCCTTTGGGTACTTCGTCGGCCAATAAAGGGGTGGGTCGGGTGAATATAGTAGCAGTGGATCCAAATAATATCAATATTCTTTATTTAGGGACACCAGTGGGTGGAATTTGGAAATCAGTGAATGGAGGAGATTCATGGACTGCACTAAGTGACCAATTGCCATCTATAGGAGTTTCAGGAATAGCTATTGATCCTAATAATTCAAACATTATTTACATAGGTACTGGTGATTTTGATCATAGCGATAGTCAGTCAGATGGAGTTTATAAATCAATTAATGGAGGAAGTACGTGGCTGAAGTCAGGAAATATATTTGGAGTTAAGGTTGGAAAAGTAGCTATTGATCCTTCTAATTCAAATATCGTTTTTGCGGCAACAAACATGGGTTTGTATCGGTCGGTAGATGGGGGTAGTTCATGGACAGCTTACTTGTCTTCAGAAATTATTTTTGATTTTGAATTTAAACCAGGAAACTCTCAAATTATTTATGTTGGTACAGCAAATAATTTTTATACCTCGATCAATAATGGAGTTAATTTTACGGCTACTTCAACCGGCCTTCCTTCTAGTTCCACCAGTAAATTTTTGGTAGCTGTTACACCCGCTGATGTTAATTATGTGTATGTTTTAGTGAGTGACAATAATGATAATTTTAAGGGTGTTTTTTTGTCCAATAATGGTGGATCATTATTTAGCGCTCAAAATACCAGCACCGATATTTTTGAGAACAGTCAGTCGTGGTACGATTTAGCATTTGTAGCATCTCCGGTTAACAAGAACATGATTTTTACTGGTTGTTTAAATATCTGGAAATCTACTTCTGCAGGTACTTCTTTCACTAAAGTATCGGCCTATACTCATGTTGATATTCATAACCTACATTATTTAAATGGTAATCTTTGGGCTGCTACTGATGGTGGAATTTTCAAGTCGGCTGATGATGGAGTTTCTTTTACCAGTAAGTCGGTAAACTTAGCAATCAGTCAGATTTATAATATTGCAGGTTTAGAATCGAATAGAAATATATTATCGGCAGGTTTACAAGATAATGGAGGGAATTCATACAATGGAGTAAGTTGGAAAGAATATCATGATGGTGATGGAGTAGAGGCGGCACTGGATGAAACAAATCATTTGATGCGTTGGGGGATGGCTCAGGATGGGCAATTGTTTTTTACTACCGATAATGCTGTTTCCAGTGCAACTCAAACAGTTCCTTTGCCTTCTAATTCTTTTGGTGATTGGGTGACCGCCCTCGAAAAAGATCCGAACGCTAACAGGGTGTTGGTGGGTTATGAGGATTTATGGGAATATACAATTGCGAATGGTTGGGGAAAGTTAACCTCCTTGGCGTTGTTCACGCCTATTAGTGATATTGAAATTTTTAAAGGAAATTCAAATATTATTTATTTTTCTCATGGTAATACTTTGTATAAAACAACTAATGGAGGAGGAAATGCTGCGTTGCTAACTACTCCTTGGTTAAATAATATTACCTCTATCGAGGTTGATCAGTTAAATGCCGATAATATATGGGTAACTGTTGCTCCAATGACTCCCGGGGAAATTGTTTTTTCTTCTTCGAATGGAGGACAAACCTGGGTGAATTATTCAACTGGATTACCTACAGTTTATACTAATGTAATTAAGTTTGATGCTACTTCGGCCACAAAAGCTTTGTATGTGGGAAATGATTTGGGAGTATATGTACGTGATAATACAATGTTGACTTGGACTGTTTTTGACGATAATCTTCCCAATACTCCGGTTACCGATCTTGAAATAAACCAAACTCTTAACCTTATTCGTGCCTCTACTTTTGGAAGAGGTATTTGGGAATCGCATACTTATAATGATCAATCAGTTGTTGTGTCCCATGATGTGGTTTTGGTGGATGCCGATGTTACCAATGATTTGGTTTGTGGTACTTTTATTCCAAAAATTACTATAGCCAATAAGGGGAATTCTACTTTAACTGATTTAGATTTTGCATTTAAAATCGACAACAATTCGTTGCTTAATTACCATTGGTCGGGATCATTGGCGCAAGATCAACTTGCTCAAGTTACTTTAAACGGATTATCCACTCCAACAAGTGGCAATCATCAATTACATGTTGCAATAAGTAACCCTAATGGATTTATTGATGGCAGTAAGGGCGACGACACGGCCAGCTATTCTTTTTCTTTTGCACCGGGAGGGCATTTGGTTTCATATAAAATTTCTCAATCATCGAAAAACCCTTTGCACATGTGGACCTTATATCAAGGAGCAACCTTTTGGGGAATTAGTTTAGTTTATCCTCCTGTAGTTGAAAATGGATTTGAAGTTCAAAAATTTTGTTTAGATGAGAACAAATGTTACACATTAAATGTGAGCGATGCTTTTATTAATAATGCCAATGTGAATGATTTTTATGAATTAACAGATGTTTCTCAAAATACTTCTTTGCTATTGGTAACAGCGGCTCAATATACCAATCCAACTTCCAGTCAGTTTTGTATTCAAAGCACCACAGGTACTGAAGTGTTAGAGCAATTAACTTTAAATATTTATCCTAATCCTAATGGGGGTGTTGTTCGCATAAAAACATTACCGATGAATTGCGAAATTAAAATTTTTAATATTTTGGGAGATGAAATTTACTGTGAAAAAGAGGTTTATGTGTATGATGGATATGAGGTTAATATGACTCAATTTGCAGAGGGTCTATACACTATGGTTGTAACAACAAAGAATCAAAAACAGGTTTTTAAAATAGTTCGAAAATAATTTTTCTGAATACAATTAAACAGGGCTAATATATTTTAAATTGTAATGATGTAAATTCTTTATTGTTTATTTTAGCTTCAACCCATTCATTAAATCCAAAGCCATTAATTAAAAAGGAATATTTGTCGGGCGAATGAGTTTTTGAATGTGTTTGTAAATATTGTGAAAGAATAGAGTTTTTGTTTTCTATATTATTTGATTTGGAAATTTTTTCCAGAGTTTCAAATATGTGTATTTCTATTTCTAATTGATTATCGATATTTTTTAACATGTATTTCACTGCTCTTATTTCAGCTTGAATTAAGTCATAGTCATTTAGTTCAATGGCACACAAAAGTTTCAATATTTTTTCACTTAATTTCATGTTTTTAAATGAGTGCAAATCGAATTGTAAATCAAGATATGAAGCAATTGAGTATGCTTTTTTGAAGTTTCCTTTTCGGAAATAATAGCAAAGTAAAATATGTTTAATGTCCATAATTTCTTTACTAAATGCCAACTGTTCAATTGTTTTTTGGTGCACTTTTTCTAATTCATCTACATAGGCATCGAATGTTTTTAAATCGGAATCATTACTAACACAAAACCCCTTATGAGCCAGATATGAACTAAGAATAAATTCATCTTTTTGCTCATCATTTAGTTTTTCCATTTTAGAAAGCATTTCCCAAGCTTCTTTGTTTTTATTGTTTTTAGAAGTGAGTGTGATATAATTGCCCATTTGTACGGCTCTTGCTCTTGGGGAAAAACGTTTAATGCTTTCCTGTAAGTCAATGAGTTTTTTCATGTGATAACAGGCACTTTCAATATCAATTTCGTAGTTGCTTGCTTTGAAATACAGAATAAAGTGATAGCAAACCAGTGCGGTTTTACTAAATGCTTTGTGTTCACTGCTAAGTAATGGCGATGCATACAAATTGCGCATTTCTATTTTAATAGAGTCATTATCGGTTAATCTTAATTTTTCACCTTTGCGGTACAGCTGGTCGGATAAAATAAAGTATTGTTCGGCATTAATTGATTTTTCACTGGTTTGAATAATGCTCATTCTTAGCGATTCTACGCTTTCTGAAAAACCGAAATCGGTCATGGATTTACTTTGATTCAATATTTCAATAAAGTGTTGATTGATTTCATTTTCACGATGGAAGAATTCATTTTCCTGACATATTTTTTTAGCTTTTTGTAAAATTTTGTAGGCATCTTCAAAAAGCATTCTTTCTTTTAGAATCATTGCATGTGAAATCATTTTATTGATTTGCCATTGCGCTTCTGTTGCCCGTGATTTACTATACACTAAAACGTCCAGAATTTCAATGTATAAACTATGCTTTTTTACGGCAAAAAACTCTCTGAAAGAATCTTTGTTGAGATTTTTCAGCAGATCTTCTTCATTGTATTCTTCTTGGTTTTGAATGGCCTTAAAAATTTGTAATAGTGAGGAATTTACTATTCCAAATGCCGATTTGATCTTTTTGAAATAAGACTGTTCGGCTTTTTTCATGCTGTGTACCAGTGCGTGCAAATGATCTTTGTCTTCCATAGAGGTTTAATTTAGCTATAAATATCAATGATGTCAAGGATTGTAATGAATCTTGATAATAGTCGGTTCGTTATTTTGTTGCTTTTTTATTTGTTTCCCCTTACCTTCAAACAATATCTTTGATTTCAGGAGTACCTACTATTAAGATTTTGCATTACTACAATTAACTATGAGAAAAATTTTACTTATCATTTCAATCAGTGTAATTTATTCACCTGTCTTTGCGGATAGTCCGGTACTGGTTTTTCCAGCAAATGATTCTATTAACGCACCAACCGAAATTGGGTTTTTCTGGACTCATATCAACGGAGCCACCTATTATGATCTAGAAATGGATACTACGCAATCATTTAATTCACCTTTATATAGAATTATTGCAGGTAGTGTTGATTACTCAACTACCAGTTCGGGAACAGTATTGGGTGATACTATAATGGAATTGTATTTTGGAAAAAAATATTATTGGAAAGTGACACCCAGAAATTTACAAGGTAGCACTCCTTCTGAAATTAGAAATTTTACTACAGTTAGTAAGGGTAAAATCAAATCGCCTTTAAATTTAGCAGCTCCTATTCCTATAAATGGACCTGTTGTAGTAAATCATGACTTAGGTACTCATATTCACTATTTGGAAATAGGAAATACCAGCGTATTTACTTCACCTATTTACTCAAGTTATTCGTTGGATTTTGTACTGGTGCAAGATCAGGTAGGTATTGATTATAATCCTACAGGCTTGCAATACAACACTACCTATTATGCCCGTACTAAAAGCTACAATCAAAGTGATTCTTCAGAGTGGTCGGAGGTGGTGGAGTTCAGTACCATTGAAGATCCTTCTTTAGTTTCTGAATTTAAAACACAACAGAAAATATTTTATCCTAATCCGGCGGCCGACTATATTCAATTTGATTTTGTAGGTGCAGGAACTATTTTACGAATAAGTAATATTCAGGGACAAGAACTGGTGTGTATTGGTAATTTGGAAAGCAACAAAAAGATTGATTTATCTTCCTTATCTCAAGGAGTGTATGTATTAATGTTACAAACTACTGAGGGTAACCAATCACTGCATAAACTTATTATATCACGATAGCTAATGTTTTGTTAAATCGTTATTTTTTGAATAAGTTATTTTTTTCTTGAAAAAAATCTCTAATAAATTCACTTCACCTTTTAGTTCTTCATGTAAGTAGTAGTTTAGTTAGTATTAATTTCTAAAAGGGATTTTGATTATTTACACACCTCTCGACCCTCTAATCGAGAGGTGTTTTTTTTCAAAAACAGAATGTCACTTCATTATTTATCAATTTTATTGTTCAGAAGAGTTAAAGTAAAAGCAATAAATTTACTCCAGTTACACCGTCGTAATCTTGATTTTGTCTAGAACCGATACCCTTTTGTCCTATTGACGGTGTCTTGTAGTAGTAGTTTAAAAAACTTTCTGGTCCCCAAACCAGAAAGTTTTTTGTTTTTTGCCGTGCAATTGTTCTACACATTATTTTTTGCGGTTTGAATTGCATTTATTTTTTATTTCCAACTTACGTTAGAACAGAAATGTTCTCTGGAAAAACAAACACTCGCTTCATTATTTTTTCAACTAATTGTTTTCACCATAAAAGTTGGTGTAACTATCTTTTTGGAGGAATCTACTATTATATCTGTCACTATGAAAAAAAAATTACTGTTCTGTTTCCTACTTTGCTTTTTCAATTTTGTATTTGCACAGGAAAATTGCGCCAATGGAATTGATGATGATAATGATGGCCTAATTGATTTGAATGATGTTACAGATTGCAGCTGCTCAAAAGTTGTTGATTGCAGTACGCCTTCACTGATATCTAATTCTTGTTTTGAGGATAAGGATTGCTGTCCTTTAAACGGAGTTAGTGGTTTTGATCCATTTTGCGCCAGTAACTGGAAGCAGGGAATAGAATCTACTACTGCCGACTATTTGAATTCTTGTGGGTATGATCTTCCTCCTATACGGAGACATGTTCAAAAGCCCCTCCCGTCTGGAAACGGCTATGCAGGTGTTTATGTGCAAAGCGCTTGGAAAGAGTATATCGGTACTTGCTTAACTAGTCCCATGCTTGCAGGAACAAAATATACATTAACAGTGAGTATGGCAGGAGATATTTTTACGTGTTTTGGTCCCACTCCCGAATCTGTTCCTTCTTTAGATGTGTCTTTATTTGGTTCTTCCAGTTGTTCCTCATTTCCCATAGCAGGTTCAGCTAGTAAGTGTCCATCTGAGCTTGATCCCGGATGGGTTGAATTAGGCAAGGTTAATTATTCACCAGATACATCATGGAGTACAATAACCATAACTTTTACACCCACCGTTAATATTAATGCGATAATTTTTGGTCCCCCTTGTTCTTTACCCGTACCGCAATACGACTGGTGTACAATATATCTGTTAATTGATAACATGATTTTAAATGAGTCGAAATTAATACCCAATTCCGCTAGTATTTCCACCAATATTTCCGGCACGATGTGTGGCCACGATTTAAAAATTACTGCTCATCCTGCATTTAAAAATGGCTTATACCAATGGTATAAAAATGGAGTAGCCATAGCCGGACAAACCGACTCTATTCTTAATGTTTCTGCCAATAATTTCACAGCCGGAAAATACACTTTTAGAAATTTAGTAAATGGTACCGGTACCGATTGTGCCACGGCCGATGTTACAGTGGGGGGGCCTAATCCTTCTATTTCTTTAACCACAAATATTCCTTCGGGATGTGCATCTTCACTAACCGTTGATTTTACAAGTACTTCTAATACAGATGTAAATTGCTTTTGGGATTTTGGTGATTCACAAACTACTACTGATTGTAATCCCTCACACACTTATACTTCTTCAGGAACATACACAGTAAAGCTCGCGTTAATTTCCATGATAGGATGTGCTAGTGATACTACTTTTTCTGTTTATGTGAATGCATCAGGAGCTGTGTCGGTTAATATTGATAGTAAAGAAATTTGTGAAGGAGCATCGCTGAATATTGATGCAGGAAACCCAGGCTCTACTTATGCGTGGACAGGTCCGGGTGGATTTACAGGTAACACCAAAGTTGTTGCGATCAATAATGTAACTCCTGCCAATGCTGGAGTATATCAGGTAATTGTTACCGATGCCAGCGGTTGCACAGGTAAAGATACAATGACTTTAACGGTGAACAGTATTACTAAACCAATTGTTTCTGATAAAGTGTGGTGTGTAAAAGACCCCTCAGCAGAATTAGATGCGGGTATTAGCGGGGTAACTTATGCATGGACTGGTCCGGGCGGATTTACAGGTAATACACAAATAATAACTGTAAATACAGCCGGTGATTATTATCTTACTATTACCAATAGTAAAGGATGTACCGCTAAAGATACTGCTAGCTTTCAGGTGATTACTACTTTCAATCCCGCCATTAGTATTACTCCGTCTCAAAATACCGTGTGTCAATCACTCACTCCATTCTCTATCAACAAAATGGGAGACAATGGTGGTACTTTCTTTTCTTCTTGTGGTGTTTGTGTAGATCCGGTAACAGGAGTTTTTGATCCATCGAAGGCCAGTTTAGGTAAAAATGCTGTTGCGTATGGATTGGCTGGTAATTGTGGAGATAGTGCTTCATTGTATATTTTTGTGCTACCTGATTTAACAGAAAACATTATGGGTACTTCGCCCATTTGTGAAACACAAACCAGTGCTTTTACACATCAATTTCTGTATAAAGGAAATGTGGTGGATCCTTCTGTTTATGGTTTAACTATTTCAGGAACATGGAGTAATACTCCAAAACCCGGTTCAATTGATGCTTTAACAGGAATATTTGACGCAACAAAATCAGGAGTAGGTTCTTTTTTGGTGAATTACAATATCACGCCCTACCAGTGTTTTACTCCTTCTCCTAAAACGATAGTGATACAAGGAAAACCTAATCCGGAAATTACAGGTGATTCAGTAGTGTGTATTAATGTATCAGGAATTCAATTGTCAGAAAAAAACAACAAAGCACCTGGTGTTTGGGTTGGAACAGGAATTAATCAGAATGGCTATTTTTCTACTACAGGATTAGCCCCAGGAAATTATACAATAGATTATCAAATGAACGAAGGGTGCAAAGACACTGCAGAGTATAAGATAAAAATACTGAATATAGCCAAAACCAATTTTTCAGCTGATAAATTAAATGGCTGTACACCGCTAGTGGTTAATTTTACAGATGTTTCAGATAGCACAGCAAAAACATCGCAATGGAATTTTAATCAGGGAAGTGGTATTGTAAACACGAAGGGTACTGTGTCGAATGTTGTGTTTTCTACTCCGGGAATATATACGATAGAATT
>JAHEZM010000018.1 GCA_023251075.1 Flavobacteriales bacterium
ACATCCAACACAGCGAGCTGAAAGTTTAGGAATATTCCGACTCTGGAGAGATTTAGGCTATGCCATTGGTGCAATTATTACAGGGCTTCTAGCCGATAATTTTGGATTAAATATTTCAATTGTCGCTATTGGAATATTGACAGCGCTTTCAGCTTTTGTAATACTGGCTAGGGTTAAAGATGTAAAATGAAGTTTGATATTTTTCTTGTGTTCTTTTGCTTTTGGTGAAGGGGGGATTCGAACACTTAATCAACTGTAAATAAAAGTATTATTGAAAACCCTCAAAAAAGTTCGAACATCAATTTTTAAAAACAGAATTCTCTAAAAATCAATAATAACAAAGGATTTGGAAGAAAATAAAAAAGGGACTTTACATTTTTTCTGTAAAGTCCCTTTCAGCGGAGAAGGAGGGATTCGAACCCCCGGTACCTTGCGGTACGTTAGTTTTCAAGACTAATGCAATCGACCACTCTGCCACTTCTCCGCCGCAAACATACGACAATCTTTTAAATCGCAAAAATTCTTATAAAAAAAATGTCTTTCTCATTCTTTATATCAAAAGGCAACCTTTTAATTCTTTTGAGTCTTAGAAAAAGGGGCTTTGTGGTGCATTGATGATTTACTATATTTAAACTTTAACTTACTTATGAATAAATTTCTTACTTTATTAGCTGCTATTGTTGTGCTTTCTTTTGGTTGCCGACGCGATATTGCTGAATCGAGCTGGAATACTCAGGTAGTTACTCCTCTTATTAAATCAAGCATGTCTTTGGATGATTTGTTGGGCGATACAATGGTGCAAAAAAACAATGATAATTCTTTGAAAGTGGTGTACAACCAGCATCTTTATTCAGCCAATACCGATTCTCTTTTTAAATTTCCCGATTCAACTTATACCTATGGAACCAGCTTACAAACCTTGGTTTTAAGTAATGATTCTGTAGTACATTCTATTACTTTAGGGCAAATTGCACGTGAACAAGGCGGATTTATTGGTCCGTTTATCCTAAGCAATCAGGGAGTTCCTTTTCCTTTCCCAGCTATGACGGATATTTCATCGAGTGATATAGCTATGGATGGTGGAGCTTTTTTTGAATCGGTAGACGTTTTAACAGGTTTCTTGGATATTAGAATCAACAATAATTTACCAGTAGATATTTCCTTACTTGATTTCTTGCTAAAAAATGATATTCTGTTAGGTGGTGATACTATAGCTTCGGGTACTTTTCCTCTCATTCCTTCAGGAGGTTCTCAATTGATGAGTTTTCCTTTAGATGGTAAATCGGTAAAAAGCAAAATGCTGGGTAAAATCATTAAAATGAATACCGATGCTTCTGTGGGTGCGGTGCCTATTGATACGAATAATGCTGTTACTGCAATTATTAAAATCAGAGATCTTAAACCTCAATCGGCCACTGCTTATTTTCCCGGACAAGAAGTTTTTAAGAAAATTGAAGGAATTAAGTTGAGTGCTTTATCTAAAATGATGTTGAATGAAATTAAAGTGAAATCGGGTGAAGTGCATGTAGAAGTGTTCAGTAGTATTCGCGACACCATTTTTTTTCATTACGAAATCCCAAGTGCCAGCTCAGGCGGCATTCCATTTCAGGTAGATACTTTTGTTCCTCCGGCACTGCCTAATAGCACTACTTCATTTTCTTACACTTATCCTTTTAAAGATTATACTTTGAATTTAAGAGGTTTTGGAATTGAAGATGACTTAGGTGAGGATATTAATGGTAACGGATTTTACGATCCCGATACAGTAAACACTTTTGTTCAGAAATTATTGGGAAGTATCAAAGCAAAAAATCAAATGGTTACTCTAACCATAGGCGATACCTTTTATGTGAATGCTGGTTTGCGTGCACTGGTGCCTGCTTATGGTGAAGGTTATATTGGAAATGACACCATGCAAATTGGTCCGTCTTCTACTTCGCTTTCTGTATTTAATAAAATGGTTTCCGGATCGGTAAATTTTGAAGATGTTAAAGTAGATTTAGAAGTAACCAATGGATTGGGCGCTAAACTCGATGTTGATGTTGATAATATTACGGCAGTAAACACAAAACAAAATAATTCATTGGCTCTTTCTAATGTTACTATTAGTTCGCCTATTTCAATTGATAAAGCATTAAAAGTGCCACAAGGACAATTACCTGTTACACCTCAAAAAGTAGTAATTTCTTTGGATAAAGGTAATTCGAATATTGATCAGTTTGTGGAAGTTTTCCCTGATAGAATTGATTACAAAATGGCAGTGCGATTGAATTCTGATATTGTTACTCCACCTACTTACACCGATGTTTTAACCTCACCTCCTAATTTTGCTTATAATTCCACAGGAGTAGATGTAAGTATGAATATTGAAATTCCTTTATCAATGATTGCTCAAGATTTGGTGCTGGCAGATACCATCGATTTCAGTATTACCAAAAGCGATGCAACACAGGGTTATCAAAATGGAACTTTCACTCTGTTAACCAATAATGGTTTTCCATTTTCTACAGAAGTTTCTATTTACATGTTAGATGCAAATAATAATGTAGTGGATTCTATTTTTTCTCATGGAAATATTCCTGCAGCAAATATTTATTTGGATGGGGCAGAGTGGAAAGTAAGTTCTAAAAAATCATCGGAAATCACATTCCCAGTTGATGTAACTAAAATGGAAAAACTTTTTAATGCATCGAAATTGCTAGTGATTGCAAAATTCAATACGGCTCAACCAGGAAGTGATTATATTAAAGTATACACCGATTATTCAATTGATTTTAAATTGGCAGGTGATTTTGGTTATCAAGTTAGAGTGAAGAATTAAGTTAAAAGGAAGAATGAGGAAAAAATTATTGGTTTTTGGTATCGCGATTACTATCGTGAATACCAATGTTTTTGCGCAAGAAAATGAAGAGGATGTAGAAAAAGGGAATTTATCGGAAATGCTCGATACCTATAGTCATTACGACGTTGAGCCATCGCCATCTGTTTGGCTATTGTCTAATGCTGAGGTAAATAGTACTGCTATTACATCTGCTTTTTACACTAAATTATATCAGGGTGGTTTTATTGATCAATCACTAAAAGATCAGGTTAAAAACCGACTCACTTCTAATAATTTGTTAGGTGGAGAATTCAATTCCTCTATTTATTATCATAGTGGATCTCCTGCTTTATTCAAGAATAAATTTTCGTACGCTATTTCGCTAGGTTATACTATCGATTTTGCTGCGAAATTCAGTTCCGATTTATTCAATTTTACTTTTTATGGCAATAAGAGTTTTGAAAATAAAACCGCTGATTTTTCTGATACACGATTCAAGATGATGACCAGTCAGTTTGTTGGTTTTTCACTAATTCAATCAAGCGATAAATACTATTTAACGGTAGGCTTAAATTTAATTAAAGGACAAAATTATTACGATTTCTCTGTCAATAAAGGATCAGTATACACCGCACCTTCGGGAAGTTATTTAGATGTTGTTGCCAATGGTTCTTTTGTAAGAAGCGATACCACCCACAACGATTTTACTTCCTTTAACGGAATGGGAGCCGGCTTGAATTTAATATACAATCGCCATTTAAAAGACAATTCCAACTTGGTTTTTTCTGCTAGCAATGTGGGGGCTATGTATTGGAATTCTGCAACAGTGCGCACTAATGTGGATACTTCTGTACAGTTCGATGGCTTGAAAGTGGATAATATTTTCTCCATTCAGGATTCTCTGTTTACTAATGTTTCTGGCAAAAATGTTTTTAATGATTATACCCATAATTCATCAGCATCAAGATTAACTTTATTACCCATGACTTTTAGAGCCGATTATTACAAGTATTTCGAAAAAGGATTTCAGTTTTTGGGTTCTATTCAATATAAAAATTGGGGATCATACATTCCGCGTGCTACAGCCACCCTTGGATTCAGATTACCTGCTTACTGGTATTTACATGTAGGAGCAGGTTATGGTGGTTACGGACAAGCACACTTATCGCTTGGTTTAAGTGGTATGGTTGGAAAAACATATTTGATGTTCGGTTCTTCTGATTGCCTGGGATTTATTGCTCTCAACAAATTTTCTAATGAAGGATTGTATTTAAAAGCCTTTTATCATTTTTAGTTTTAAAAAAATTTAGAAATAAGGCATCCCTTTTTATTGTTTTGCGTTTATAAGGATACAGATCTACTACATGCAAAATAATTTCATTACTACTCAAGCCGTACTGGCCATAAAAAATATGGTGGGTAATAGCTGTATTAAAGTGGTGCGTGAAGAATTACAAAGAACAGGATTTGTTGAAGTACTTGCTGTTAAATTAGGTGAGGCTGAAATTAAGTATGATGCCCAGGTAATTAGCATGGATATCATCGATACTATTTTACAAAGAAATGGTTTTGAACTGTTGCGCGATAATTCAGCAAGGCTGGTAGAACAAATTAAAACAGCAGTGATCGAACATATTTTTTATGGAAGTAACACCAATTCATTAATCAGAAATTCCGATTATTTAAGCGAACACTTAGCACACCCTTATCCTTATTTAAGTAAAGTATTTTCTGATAAAACAGGAAATACTCTAGAGAAATTTATTATTCTGATTAAGATTGAAAAAATAAAAGAACTCATTACTTATGGCGAACTATCATTGAGCGAAATTGCCTATTTAATGGGATATTCCAGTGTTCAGTATTTGAGTAATCAGTTCAAACAAATCACAGGATACACAGTGAGCGATTACAAAAGCAAAGGGATAAAAGATAGAAAACCTTTGAGTTCGGTGGAGTGATTAGAATTACGGTCGGTAATTTTCAATAGCAGCGCGAATACTTCCATGAATTTTTAAAAGCTCCATTGCTTTTTCGTAATCCACTTTAGTTTCTTCCATCACCATTCGGGCACCTCGATCCACCAATTTATTATTGGCTAATTTCATGTCTACCATTTTGTTGCCCTTTACTTTCCCTAATTTAATCATCACGGTAGTAGACAACATGTTCAGAATTAATTTCTGTGCAGTTCCTGCTTTCATTCGTGTACTACCTGTTAGGAATTCCGGACCCACCACTGCAGCAATTTTATATTGAGCAACTTTTGTTACAGGGCTATCGGCGTTGCAGGTAATACAACCTGTAACAATATTTTTCTCATTGCATTTCATTAAGGCTCCAATCACGTAAGGTGTTGTTCCCGATGCTGCAATTCCTATCACTACATCTTTGCTGGTAACGTTTCTTTCTTGTAAGTCTAACCAACCTTGCATATGACTGTCTTCTGCGAATTCAACCGCTTTTCTTATAGCGTTGTCTCCACCAGCAATAATGGCGATTACCACTCCGTGTTCAATACCAAATGTTGGAGGACACTCAGAAGCATCTACTACACCTAATCTTCCGCTGGTTCCTGCTCCCAAATAAAATAAACGTCCACCATCTTTCATTTTGGCTACCACTACATCCACCAATTTCTCAATCTCAGGAATTATTTTTTCCACGGCATCAGGAACAGTTTTATCTTCCTTGTTGATGTTGTGCAGCAAATCGGAAACACTCATGTTTTCAAGATTGCTGTACTTTGATTCCGCTTCGGTAGTTTTTTTAAATTCCATTTTAATAGATACTTGGGTATTTGGAAGGATTACTTTCTCTCATCATTTTGTAAACTTTATCGAAAACTGTTTCAACATTTGGTTTCGAAAAATAATTTCCATCAGAACCGTACGCCGGACGGTGATCTTGCGCAGCAATAGTTTTAGGTTCAGAGTCTAAATAATAATAGGCTTCTTGTTCTTCTATAATTTGTTGCAACATGAAACCGGTAGCTCCTCCTTGCACATCTTCATCCATCACAATTAATCGATTGGTTTTTTTAACCGATTCTAGAATTTTCTTTCCTGTATCAAAAGGCAGCAACGTTTGAATATCTATAATTTCAAGGTGAATATCGAATTCTTTTAACTGTTCGGCCGCTTCAATAGCAATGCTCACGCATGAACCGTACGTTACAAGAGTGAGATCTTTTCCTTCTACAATTACTTCGGGAACTCCTAAAGGAACTTTAAATTCACCCAAGTTGGCAGGTAACGTTTCTTTTCTTCTGTAAGCGAGTAAAGGCTCAATTACCAAACCTGGATCATAAGCACTCAACAAAGTATTGTACATTCCTGCAGCTTGAGTCATGTTGCGCGGAACACAAATGTAAATTCCTCTTAAAGAATTAATGATCATACCTAGCGGAGATCCAGAATGCCATATACCTTCAAAACGATGTCCTCTGGTTCGAATGATTAAAGGTGCTTTTTGTCCGCCTTTAGTTCGATAATGCAATGAAGCTAAATCATCGCTAATGGTCATTAAACCATAAATCAAATAATCGAGATATTGAATTTCGGCAATCGGACGAAGACCTCTGATGGCCATTCCCACACCTTTACCCAGTATAGTAGCTTCTCTGATCCCGGTATCACTTACACGTGGTTCACCATATTTTTTTTGAAGTCCTTCCAATCCTTGATTCACTCCACCAATTTTTCCGGAATCTTCTCCAAAAATCACCAGTTTAGGTTCTTTTGCTAATAAAGCATCGAAGTTATCGCGAATGATAATTCTTCCGTCTACTACAGGAGAATCTTCATTGTACAAAGGTTTTATTTCTTTTACATTGATGGCTGAATGTGCATCATGACTATACAACAATGAATTGTATCGATCGAAGTTGGCAACATTTTCTTGGGTAAGCCAATCGGAAAGCATTTTTTTCTCATCGCTTTCTTCTCTGCTTACTTCGCGTAAAACTTTTTTAGCGGCAATAGTTAAATCTTTTACGTTGGTATCGATACCATTTAACAAGCGCTGTTTTATTTGAAGAATATGTTCTTTGTTTTCACTTTTAAGAGCAAGTTGATCGAATAAGCGACAAAGGTTTCTTACTTCATTTTTGATGGGTGTAAAGTAGGCTTTCCATGCGGCATCTTTCCCTGCTTTTACGGCAGCAACCGATTCGTCTTCAATTTTTTTAAGTTCTTCTTCACTGGCAAAACCTTGTGATAGAATCCATTCTTTAAATTTTTTATTACAATCGAATTCTTTTTCCCAGGCTAATCTTTCTTCCGATTTATATCTTTCGTGTGATCCTGAGGTGGAGTGTCCTTGGGGTTGAGTTAATTCTTCTACATGTACTAAAACAGGAACATGTTTTTCACGTGCGAGTTCAGCAGCTTTTTTGTAGGTGAGGCATAAAGCGGCATAATCCCAGCCTTTAACAGTTATGATCTCCCAACCTTTAAATTTTTCATCTCTTTGGAAACCAGCTAAAGCCCTTGAAATACTTTCTTTGGTGGTTTGTAATTTGGTTGGCACTGAAATTCCGTGGCCATCATCCCAAACCGATAAAACCACAGGAACCTGCAAAACACCCATGGCATTAAATGCTTCGAAGAAAATTCCTTCAGAAGTACTTGCATCTCCAATGGTACAAAAAACGACTTCATTTCCTAAATTGGAAAGAGTGGTGTATTGATGTAATTCTTTATTTTTTCGGAATAATTTTGATGCTAAACCCAAACCTACAGTTCTTGGTATTTGCGCTGCAGTAGGAGATAGATCGGTAGTGGTAATTTTTAATTTAGTCATGTCCTTCCATCCACCATCATCGTTGATGAATCGTGTGGTGAAATGACTATTCATTTGTCGGCCAGCTGAATGCGGTTCTGCTTCAATGCTGGTGTGCGAGTATAATTGTGCGAAGAGTTGTTGGTGGGTTAATTCACCAATGGCGTACATAATGGTTTGATCCCGGTAGTATCCACTTCGGTAATCTCCATTTTTAAATTGTTTGGAAAGAGCAATTTGAGCTACTTCTTTTCCATCTCCAAAAATTCCGAATTTTGCTTTGCCGGTGAGTACTTCTTTTCGTCCTAGTAAGCTGGCTTCTCTGCTTTCACAGGCTAAGCGATAATCAGCCAATACAGCTTCTTTGAATTCAGCGAGTGATAGTTCTTTGGTACTGTTATTTCCTTTTTCGGGAGAAGTCATTCCTGCAATATAATTCTGTTAATACTGACCACCTAGCTTTCCGCCACTCGCATTCTTACGCGAAAATAGTAAAATAGGTGCATTTGAGCGAAGCAATTTTGAGAATAGTTGAATTGTATTGGAAGAGGTGATTAAAAGTATAGAGTTGTAGAGTGTTTTAGGCGGAAATTGGTTTTAAAAAGTTTTTAACAAATTCTACAATCTGCGAAGAGTCATTCTTTTGTTGATGTTGGCAGTGCTGCTTACTCCACCTGAGCTGTAAATCACGGTTTTGGTGCATTCCCAGGTTTGGGTACTTTTTACATCGCTGGTAATCAGCCATGTTTCTTCCGAGTTATCTTTTAAATAAGTGATTTTTATGTGTTTCTTTTTTACGGTTTCCCAATGAATATCCTGAGTGTCGTAGCTGGTGTCGGCAGTAGAGATATACTTCCCTTCTCCTTTTGAACTGAAGGTGTAGGCACCTGCATTTTTTAGAGAGTATTCCGATTTTTTTCCAGAGAAGTCGGCCACTACATGAAGATCATCTACATTCCATTGACCTTTCAATTCTATATCAATATACAAATCACTATTGCATGAAGTGCTGATGATAAAGGAGAAAAGCAATAGTGTAATATATTTCATTTCTTTTTTTGTTCTGATGAAGTCTCGTCTGCTATAGTGTATATACGTGCATCCATGTATTGTAGTTTATTAATAAATCCTTTTGTAGAGTCTTTGGGCATTTCCTTCAATAAATTGGTAAAGGTACTTTTCACTTCCTGGTTGTTGTAGTAGCTTAAAGTTCCTACAAATCCTTCTTTATTTTTCGCAATCAAATCGATAATTCCTTTTGAAAAATCTTTAAATAATTTCATGTCAACTTCAGGAATGTAAGCTTTATTCACTTCAATATATTTGCTGAAATAAGCAGTGTCACTCACCAATTTGAATCCGTAATATTTTCCAATAACAGATTTACCTTCTTTTTTAAGATTGTCGTAGGGTACCAGTGGACTAAAAAACAATAGAAATTCGTCTAAAGTAGAGGGGAAGCGACTAAAGAAAATTCCTCTGTAAGGAACATTTTTTGGGTTTAAAACCAAGTGGCGACAAGCTTCATTCAATCGTGTTGTTTTATGTTGTAATTCTTGTCGGTTGATTTGTAAAACAAAATCTCTTCTGAATATTTGAATAGGAAGTATATCAATATTTGAATCTTGAAGCAAGTAATAATATCTGTTGTTGATTCCTACTTTTATATCGTATTCTCCATCTTCGGGCAAAGTGTAAGCGTACACACCTTTGTAGTTACTTTTAACTTCATCAATTTTAGTAGAATCTTTCCAAATAGAAATTATGATATTATCTACGGGGTATCCACATTCATTTTTTACTATACCTCTTAATTCCACCGTTCCTCCAATTCTAAAAGCAGGAAGAGCAACCAGGAAAATACTAAGCAGAATAAATAGCAGAAACTTCATTTACTGAATGGATTGAGCACTAAAAATATCAAAATAATTAGAAAGCAACTAACCTAGTATAAAAGTAAAAACGTTTGTCGGTAAATTTACTGCTTTAGTCGGGTGTTGAATGTCTTTCAAGGAAAATTTACACATTGGCTTTTCATTTTTATTATTTTGCGTATCCCAGAACAATAATGCTTTAACATGAGTAAGTTTTTAGTTGGTATATTTTTTCTCACTTCTTCTCTCACTGCGTTTTCGCAAGAGGTAAATAATCATTTGGTAATATTAATTAACGAAGGAAAAACAGCCGAATTAAAAGGCAACTTATTGGCTGCTGAAGATGCATATATGAGTGCTTTAACTATTGATTCTAATAGCGTTTCAGTGCATGTTCTTTTAGGGAAATTGTATTATGAATTGGATAAATTCAATTTGGCGTTGGCAGAATTTAATAGAGCGCTTTTTCTCGATCCTTACAATTCTGAGGTGTATTTCAATCGTGCCAATTTATATGTTGATTTGAATAATAACAATATTGCTATTTCTGATTATAGCAATTCTATATTGTTAGATCCATCAAACATGCAAGCCTATATGGCGCGAGGTTTTGTTTACGCACAACAAGAAAAATATGAGCAGGCAATAAAGGATTTTTCAGTAGCAATAGAACTTAATCACGATGAAGCGGTGGCATACTACAATTTCATGCGTGTTCAAGGTGTAGAGCCTCTTCAGAAAAATTGCATTTTCGCTGAGCAAAAAGTGAAAGCAGGAGATATGCAGGCTAGCTTGGTATTCAATACTTTTTGTTTTTAATCTTTCTTAATTTTTAATTAAAACAGTGGTGGTGTTTTTTTCGTTTTGCGAGATGCGAATGCTATAAAAACCCGATGATAAATTTGCGATAGAGAAATGTTTGTTTTTCCCCTCAACAACTTTTTCCCCCAAGCCATTGTATATTGTCCATTGAAGCGGTAAGTCATTGGTGCTTACTATCGTGATTTCACTGTTCGAGGGATTAGGATAAACTGATATGGTTGTATTGTTGTTCACTGCATTTATTTCTAAAGCTTCGGAAACGTAGGTATTTAAAGAATCTAAAATATTAACATTACCTGAAAAGCAATCTCCACCCAATTCCCAAATCATATATCCACCCGCATTATCTGCAGCATATTTTATTTTCTTCTTAAAGGTAGGTAAGCCATTGTAATAAACCGGATGCTGATTGGAAGTAGTTACCATGTCGTTGTGCAAAGGGTCTTGCGATGCGTAAGAAGGGTTGGTGTAAATACTACATAAGTCGAGATTAAATTGCCAATAAGTATTTTGAGGCGACATAGGGAATTCAACTCCATAGAAAGCCAATCCTCCAACTACTTGATGGGGGTTCATTCCTCTGGAAACCCAATAATCAATATCGTCGGTAAAGCCTGAATAAGGAAATTGATCACTGGGTTGATTGTAGTTCCAGCTACCCACTCCGCCATACGACATGGTGGTAATAAAATCCATTTTTTGTAAAGTAAGGTCGCTAATTGCTAAGGCATAACTATTATTCCATCCCAAAGCCAATGCAGCACTTATTTCTAATCCGGCTGCATGAACACTGTCGGCAGTTTCCTGGGCGAAGAGATTGAAATCAGAAAGTTGTAGAGCGTATCCTTCTAAATCTAAATCAATACCATCCAGGTTATGCAGTCGCACATAATCCATCATTTTATGAATGAAATTGCTTCTCTGATTTTGATCGATTAATTTTTTATAAATAGCAGTGTCGGCACCCCAGCTGTAACTGCCTCCACCGGCAAAAGATGGAATTACTTTACACCCCTGATTATGGGCGATATTAACTAATCCATTAATGTTTTGAGAGAAAGTGATAGTGCCGGCAGTATCAGGATTAACGAAGGCTACAAAAACATGAGTGAGTTTTGATAAATCCATATTACCAATGTCGTTCCATCGGTAATCGGGTATATATCCTGTTTTTTTGAATGTTTGAGCCTGTCCTTCAAAGCATACTAATAAACCAATAAAAATGAGTAATAGTTTTTTTATCATGTTTCTATATACGAAAAAAGCAAGCCGGAGTTTAGGCCGACTTGCTGAATCCTTACATTTTCACAAATGAAGTGGTAGATATTTTATTTTCCGTTGTAACAACAACAAAGTATATCCCTGCATTTAAATTTTCAATAGAACAATTTACATTGTTATTTTCCATAATCACTTCCCCCATTGTGTTTACTATTTTGTAAGAAGCGTTGCTGGGTAGATTATTGATAGAAATTTGATTTTGTGCAGGATTGGGGAAAATTTTGATTAACGAATTGAATTCAATACTCGTTCCTGTACTTGTGCCACAATCACTTTCGCCCCAGTTAATATTCATCGCATTAATTTTTTGAAGCAACACTGCGCTCATTTCTTGATGCGAACATTTTGAAGGATGCCATGCATCACCATAACCACAATCATCAGAAGGATTACCAGTCCATTTTTCAGCAGTATAAGGCAGTTCACAAGTGGTAATATGACTGCTGCCAAAATGCGCCACTATGTTGCTGCCTATAGTTCTTAGGCGTGTCAATTGATGTGTCCATGTTGGCCATGAGTCTGATTTAGAGTTTCCGAAGCAAATAACAATATTCACACAAGGATGATAGCCTCTGATTTTATTGATGAAGGCAATATAAGTAGATTGAAAAGCAGCATCATCTAAAGCGTATTGAGAACCGCCTTCCTCTTGTGCCATGTCGTTTGTTCCTAAATGAATTACTACTACATCGGGATGAAAGGTAGAGTGATCGTAAGCGGGAGACGAATTGTCTTCTAAGGTATTATCGTAATTTAAAGGCAAGGTATTGTTCATAGAGCCGGTATTGTTTCTGTACAAACCTCTGCCTGATGTTGCGGTAACGCGGTATTCAGCACCTAGTGCCCGAGCAGTAATGGCCCCCCATGCGTAATAATTGTCTTCATTGGCCGCTACATAATTTCCATTCACCATTGATGCATTTCCGGTACTGTATTGTGAAAGATTACCAAATCCGCAAGTCCAGGAGTCACCAATAAATTCAATTTTCTTATTGGTTTTGGCAGGAAGATCTAAAAGGCTTTGATTGTTACCTATTATCGTAAAACCTTTGAAAGAACTTTTGCCTGATGCCCCTTCCGTAATTTTCATAATTTCAACCGTATGGTCGGCAGCCGTTAATCCACTGGCCAGAGTGTAAGTATTTAATCCCGGTATCATAGCCAACTGTTCGGTAGCAATTAGTCCGTCGATAAATACTTTGTAGTAATTGGTGGTTTGAGCAGTACCTGTTCCGTAATCGTAAATGGTAGCACTAATTCCTGTACCATTGAATTTTGCTTTTATAGAAACACCTGGGTAGATGTAAGTGGGTTGTAAGGGATTTACAAAATCAATTCTACCTGAGTATTGAATTTTGGTATCATTGGCAGTAATGGTGGGTGCTTGTGCCTGCACTAAATTTGTGCTTACCAATAGTGCGATACTCATCATAAGGGTTATTTTTGTTTTCATTTTAAGTGGGTATTGGTTATGGTTCAAAGTTAAACCCCAATGTTTTTTTTAAATTTGTTTTAAATGGAAAACCCTTGTAGATACTGATAAATACAAAAATGCAAAGTCAATTTCATAAAATGCAAAGTGTAGATAGTGTTATTATGAACTACTTTAATTAAATTTCAACTGTGCTACTCAAAAATAAATTAATATGGATTGCTCTCGGTACTACTTTCTTTGTACTTATTGCTTTGTTTTTTAGTTTGAATTTTTCTACTTTTTCTATTCTTCCCTATTCTAAATCTTCTCAATTTAATTATCAATCTTTTCGAGAATCGATTGATAGTGGTTATAGCGAAGCAAAAATTACTACCGATAATAAAGGAGCTTTACATTTGAATTATAAATTATGTAAGAAGTTAGAAGAACCATTTACAGGGGTTTATTTTTCTAAAAAAGATTCTTTACCTCCTTTTTTCGATGTGAGTACTTTTAATACTTTGCGTATTCATTTGAAATCAATTAAGGCAAAGCGAATTCCGCTTACTATTACTTTTGATTATGATGGATTTAGTTCTAAACAGAAGGAATTTCAATATGTTCCTTATACTGCTTTGGTAGATTATAAAGGGGAGGGAGACTATGAAATTTCTCTGAATGATTTTAAAGAACAAAGTTGGTGGTACCGTTATCATCACAAAACTCCTGAGGATTTTAAAAACATAGATTTTTCCCGCGCCAATTTCTTTATTATAGGCTCTTGTCAGTTGTTAGGTGCAGGCGGAGAAGATGAAATTGAGGTGTCGTCTTTAGATTTTGTAAATAACAATGGTAAATGGTATTTACTTATAGCGATAATCCTTATTGTATTCTATAGTATTTTAGTGATCTATTATTACATGCGTCAAAAGAAACAAGTGTTTATTCCTTATATAGCCAATGAAGTGAATGACGCTCCGGTAAATAAATTAGATAAAGTAATGCAATACATTGCTGTAAATTATTCTAATCCTGAGTTAGATCAAGAAGCTCTACAAAGGGAGTTGGGCATTTCTACTCGTGAGATAGGTACTTTGTTAAAAGAAAAACTAAATACTTCTTTTAAAAATTATTTGAATCAAATTCGTCTGGCCGAAGTAAAGCGTTTGCTGAAAGAAAGTGATTTACCCATATCAGATATAGCTTATCGCGCTGGCTACAACAATATTTCTCATTTCAACAGAGTTTTTAAAACGGAGGTAGGGGTGAGTCCAAAACAATTTCGCGACGAAAAGTAATTTGCATTCCTTGTTTTTTCACTTTGCATTTTTGTATTTTGCGAATAATAGCAAATACATCAACTACTTTTCATGGTAAACAAATTCACCTTTCAGAATCACCGATATCTTGGTTGTATAATTTAAAAACTACTTACCATGAAAACAATTAAACAACTACTGCAACGAATTCTTTTCGTTTTTTTATTTCTTACTTTTTACAATTCTTCATTTTCTAAAGTGACCATCTCTTTAGATGATCCTAATATTTCTTACGATGGTGTTTTTTATCCGGTGATTACTTCCAATAAGGTTCAATTCAATCGTCATCTTTCTTCTATGATTAACAATTGGGAATCGGGTATTGCCGGTTCATGGATCAATCAATGGGTAATTACACAAACGGGGGTTCGCATTAGATTTAAAACAGCTAGTCCTACGATTGATTTAAAATTCGGAAAAAGAATAGGAGGAGGTACAATAGGTTCATTGCCTTCAACTGGTTTTACGGTTTTTGTAAATGGTGTACAAACAGCAACTTTCTCTGATACTGTTTTCACTGTCAATAACCCCAATCCGGGTACATCCAATACTTTTGAAGTAACCTTGCCTAATTTATGGGCGGTTGATTTTACCGGAATGCAAATCGATGATACTTATGCTTTAGAATCTCCGGGTGCTTTGAATAAACCTGTTTATGTTTCTATTGGGAATTCGATAACGCATGGTACCGGACAGTATGTCTCTGCAGCTAAAGGTTACCCGTTTTTGCTGGCAAAAAAGATGGATTGGGATTTACATAATATAGCGGTAGCAGGATCTACGTTGGGTTGGGCAATTGCGTTGAATATTAAAGGTAAACATGTCGACTTCATAACAGTTAAAATTGGTTTCAACGATTGGAAATATACCAGCGATCCTTTATCGGTGAAAAAAGCGGAATACGGAAAATTGATTGATTCTTTAAGAGCGTATCAACCTACGGCAAGAATATTTTGTATTACTCCTATTTATACTGCTGATAATGATGGTTCGGCGCCTTATACTATTGCTGATTTTAGAGCGATGGTGGCGGAAGTGGTTACTGAAAAAATGTTGAACGATAATAATTTATGTTTGATTAATGGCGCTGAAATTTCTGATGCTACGATGTTGGCTCCAGGTGATCCAACCCATTTAAGTGAATATGGTGCATCAAAATTAGCCGATGCATTGTACCTGAAAATAAATGATTGTGGAAGTTCTTCTTCGGTTTCTACTTTGCAAACGAACTCACGAATTCAAATAAAACAATGGAGTAATAATCAATTGCAAATCACATCAGAAGTATCGGCAGTTTTCGATTTAAGTGTTTTTTCAATGGAAGGAAAATTGATGTATAAAAAATCAATTAATGTTGTGAAAGGAGAAAATACAATTACAAGCAATGAAGATTTATTAAGCAATGGTTTGTACCTGGTGAAAATTCAAAATCAAAATGATTCTTCTTCCACGAAAGTTTGGGTAAAGTAAATCTAAATTTTATCGGATATTTGAAATGGCTTGTAGAATAATTTTACAAGCCTTTTCTATTTCCAATGCTGAAATAGTAAGTGGGGGTGCAATTCGCATAGAGTGATCATTGAATAAAAACCAATCTACAAAAACGCCTAATTCTAAACAGGCATGATTGACTGCAAAATTAAATTCTTTCGATTCGAACTCTACAGCCAGGAACAAACCTTTTCCGCGAATCGATTTTATTTTAGGATGTACTAAATATTTTCTGAATAATTCTTCTTTAGCGGCAATATCTTCTAATAATTTTTCTTCTTCGATCACTTCAATACAAGCCAAACTGGCGGCACAGGAAACTGGATGTCCACCGAAAGTAGTAATGTGTCCTAAAATCGGACTCTCCATCAAACTACTCATTATTTCCTTCGAACTGATAAAGGCACCAATAGGCATTCCTCCACCCATTCCTTTGGCACAAACCAAAATATCGGGAACTACATTGTAATGTTCAAAAGCAAACATTTTCCCACTTCTGCCAAAGCCACTTTGTACTTCATCAAAAACCAAAAGTGTTCCTGTTTCATCACATTTTTTCCGCAAAGCATTTAAATAGTTTTTTTCGGGAAGAATGATGCCTGCTTCCCCTTGAATGGGTTCTATGAAAACGGCTGCTGTTTGAGTGCTGATCTGTTCTAAATCTTCAAGGTTATTGAAGGTGATTGTGCGTGTCATTGGTGTTAGCGGACGAAATGCATTTTTGTATTTCTCCGATCCAATAATACTTAATGCTCCTGTTGTGCTTCCGTGATAAGCATTTTTGCAAGATATTATTTCACTGCGTTGAGTATATCTCCTACTTAGTTTTAAAGCCCCTTCAATGGCTTCGCTTCCTGAATTAACGAAATAAATATTGTTTAAAGAAGAAGGTAAAAGTTGTGCTATTTTTTCGGCTAGTTTTGTTTGCGGACTTTGAACTAATTCTCCATAAACCATTAAGTGCATGAATTTTTCTGCCTGTTTTTTTACGGCTTCTACCACACGAGGATGACAATGCCCAACATTGCTTACAGAAATTCCAGAAATTAAATCGATGTACTCTTTCCCATCGGGAGAGTATAGTATACTTCCTTGAGCTTTTTCAATTTCAATTTGTAGAGGGAAAGGGGAGGTTTGCGCCTGATACTGCAGAAATAATTGTCGGTTATTCATTTGCTTTTTTCGTTTTACCAAATCGGTACCCGAAAGATAAACAAATATTTAAAGTGTTGAATTTTAATGGTTGCCATGAAGCATCAGTAGCAGCAACCACTTTGCCTCCATTGGTGTTTTCTTTAATATTCATATTTAGTCTTTCTGTAGAAATTCCCAATTCAAAAAAGGCCGGATACACATCGCCATATTCATTGCCTAAATGATACCTTAAACTCGAACCAATGCCATAGATATAACCCTGACCTTTTAATTCACCTTTTACATCATTAATGAATTTAATTTTATCCATGTATCCATAACCACCATCAATGGTTATTTTCCATAACAATCTGTCTTCGTTATAGGCGTAGTAATTGTAATTTGCGCTACCAAAAAGGAGATAACCGGTGTTGTGATTTTTTAAAGCTGAATTATTGTTTTCGAGATAAGAATTCGAAATATCATTGATTAGTCCAACAGAGGTTTTAATACCAAACGAGTTAATTTGTGAAGCCATAATTTCCATTGAAAGAGGAAATTCGAAAACTGCGGCAGGAACGGGCTGAGAACGAAAGGCATTATGGAAATATGAATTTTTACTTGCGCCTGCACTAATGATAAAATTTCCGCCTGAAGTAGTTTGCCCGTCAACTCTTTCAATTAATACACACAGAAAAAATAATATGTAGATGTACTTCCTCATTCCTTTTAATAAAACATTAAGATATGCTTTAAAGTTACAATCTTACTCTTCAAACGCAAAAGAACCAGGTATATTTCAACTCTGGTTCTTTTGCTGTATTTTGTTATTCATCATCTTCGGGGCCACCTGGAGGAGGGGGAGGAGGGTTGTGCTGACCATTACCAGGGCCTTTTTGATCTCTTGCCTTTTTTAGAATTTCTTTTCTAAACTCATGTTCTGCTTCGTACAGCAAGGCCACTTTTTTAATGGGAAGTACCGTTTTTACTTTGGTGTGAAAGTCTTTTTTTAACGCCAATTCTTTTTCTTCAAATTGCAATTCTAAATCTACTTTCTTTTCCAGTTCGGCATTGCTCAAACTATCGATTCCTTTTTTTACTGCTTTGTGATTGGCTTTTCTTTCTTTGTGTAGTTTTTCCAGCTTATCGTGAAAATCGTTGTAAACTGGCCAAAATTTTTGAGCTTCTTCAGAAGTAAGCGATAATTTTTCGGTGATAAAAGCAATTTTCATCGCCTTTATTTCTTCTCGTTTTTCTTGCTTTTTTTCTTTGGCTGGCTGAGCCATTACGTTTACAATTGATCCTATGATCATGGCAAACATCAACATCCATTTTCCTTTCATAAAAATTAGTTTTAAGTTTTACAATTCATCTATTATCCATTCTTCATCTACTCCTTCGTCGAGAAGATATTCTTCTACAGCTTCGTCTTTTGCACTGGCTGTTTTGCTTACTAATTCAGCACTGGCGCCAATGCTTTCGTAAATAAGCTCATCGTCGAATTCTTCAATATTTTCGTTTACATAAGAAACATAATCTATCCCTGTTTGAGCAGGAGCAACAGTATTTTCAACGGGTGTGCTTTTGGTGAAAAACCAAATGGTTAATGCCATTGCCGAACTTGAAAAAGCAAAAAGTGGATATTTAAATCTTGCGAAAAAAGAACCTTTGTTTTTCTCTTGAATTTTACTCTGAACATTTACTTCTAATTCATTAAAGTAATTTTCGGGAACAGAAAATCCGTGGTTGATTTTATTTTCTTCTATGTTAATCTTTTTGCTCATTTGTCTTATGACTTTTAATAAATGATTTGGTTTAATCGTTCTCTAAAAATTCTTCTATTTTTTTTACTGCCAAGTGGTACGATGCTTTTAAAGCACCTACGGAAGTGCCTGTTATTTCAGCAATTTCTTCGTATTTCATTTCTTCGAAATATTTCATATTAAAAACCATTCTTTGTTTTTCAGGAAGCGTTAAAATGGCTTTTTGTAATTTCTTTTGAATTTCATCTCCCGAGAATCCTTCACTATTGTCAATGGCGGCAATCAATTGTTCTTCTATATCTACAATAGAAATAAAAAAGCGTTTTCTTTTTTTGTTTAAAAAGGTGAAGCATTCGTTGGAAGCGATGCGATAAATCCAGGTAAATAATTTCGATTCTTCATGGAAAGAATCCAGTCCGTTCCAAATCTTTATAAAGATATCCTGAGTAATATCGTTGGCATCATCATGATCAATTACCATTCTTCGAACATGCCAGTAAACACGTTGCTTATATTCCTGCATGAGGAGGTTGAATCCCAGATTTCGGGTTTCCCGATTCCTGAATTTTTCTAGTAATTCTCTGTCAGTCCATTTTTCCATTTTCTGCTACAGAGCGTAGTAAAGGCTTACTTTCTTTTGATTACCTTCTGAACGGCTTCTACAATGTTAGGAGTATTGATTCCGTATTTCGTCATCAATTGTTCTTCTGTTCCACTTTCACCAAATTTGTCGTTTACCGCAACAAATTCAATTGGAGTAGGAAGTTGTTTGGCCAACAACTGAGCGATGCTGTCTCCTAAACCGCCATTCATTTGATGTTCTTCAGCAGTTACCACGCATTTAGTTTTTTGTACTGATGCTAGGACTGCCTTTTCATCTAAAGGTTTAATGGTGTGTATATTTATTATTTCGGCAGAGATACCTTGTTGTGCTAAAATCTCTCCTGCCAGTATAGCTTTCCAAACTAAATGACCAGTGGCAAAAATAGTGACATCTGTTCCCTCGTTCAATATTACTGCTTTTCCAATTTCAAAGGTTTGATCTACCGGAGTGAAGTTTGGAACTTTCGGACGGCCGAATCTCAGGTAAACCGGACCATCGTATGCAGCTGCAGCAATTGTTGCTGCTTTGGTTTGGTTGAAATCACAAGGATTAATCACTACCATTCCTGGTAACATTTTCATTAATCCAATATCTTCTAATATCTGATGTGTTGCACCATCTTCTCCCAAAGTTAAACCAGCGTGAGAAGCAGCAATTTTTACGTTTTTACCAGAGTAAGCAATCGACTGACGAATTTGATCATAAACTCTACCCGTTGCAAAATTCGCGAAAGTACCGGCAAATGGAATTTTACCACCAATGGTTAAGCCGGCAGCAATCCCCATCATATTGGCTTCAGCAATACCAATTTGGAAGAATCTTTCAGGATTTTCTTTAATAAATTGATCCATCTTTAATGATCCGATCAAATCGGCACAAAGTGCTACTACATTCGGATTGGTTCTTCCTAGTTCTGTTAATCCCGCTCCAAATCCTGAACGAGTATCTTGCTGATTTTGTATTTCGTATTTTTTCATATCTCTTTTTCGTGGCGCTAAAATAAGAACATATTTTAAAGGGAGGTAATTAAAAGGGCTTTTCTTTGAGTAAGTAATTTCAAATTTAGCGGAGTGCTGTAATTTCAAATTTTGCGAAGCGAATTTGAAATCTTCATTTCAGGCATTTGTAATGCCGATGCGTGCTATTTAAAGTATAACTATCGCGATTAAAAATCGCTAAAATGGGGATTTCAGATTCGCTTCGCAAAATCTGAAATTACGGGGATCTTAAAACAAATCAACCTTAATCTGTTTTCCTGATTCAACTTTAAATTTCTTTTCAATAGTATAAATGCTTCGTTTAGCATTTTTAGTGCGGTAAACAACGGTGTAAGTACCGGGTAACATATAAATTGTTTCTGCCGGACTCTCTACATTCATTTCGTAAATCATTTCCAGTTTTCCATTTACCAACTGGTAAATACTTCCAAATCCAAAGGTGTTTACATTGAAAGAAACTCTTCCGGGTTGAGGAACTTCAATTTTTTTGGTTTCGCTTTGAGCGATTTGTACTGTGGTTTTAATTCGTGGAATAGTGAGTAACTCAATATTGTATTCTCCCACAATGTACTTTTCTACTCTTTCAAATTTTTGATGATTCAGTATTTTAGAAGAATCTCTTTGAATAATAATTCCTTCAAAACCATACTGATTATTGGTGTTACCTGCCGATTTAAATTGTAAAGATCCTTGTGGTGCATCAATATTTACTATGGTGTGTTCTCCGGGTTTAAAGCGAACATTTTCTTTCCTCATTTGGGGTTTGGTGTGTACCACTATTTTATAGGTGCTCAAAGGATCGATGGAAATAGTATCAGGATTTCCCTTATAATTTAAGGTATGCACTAAATTGTATTTTATTTCTCCGGTATGCTGATCGTAGAAAGTCATGTTGGCGTTGGTTTCTGTGGGCTGCTGATTAACATTTAATAAATTAATCTGGCAAGAGGTGGTGCTTAATGCTTCGGCAATAACAATAGATAAAATAGATTTAAAAGAGTTTTTATTACTGGCATCATAATATTCACCCATGCAACGAAATTGTTCCGAATAATCCTGATCCATTCCCACTCCAATCACAAAAGGTTTTAAAATAATACCGTTCTGCTGTAATGCTCTTGATACTGCACAAGGATCTCCATTACAGGCCTCAATTCCATCGGTAATTAAGATGATAATATTTCTGCAGTTTTTGCAAGGAGGGAAATCTGCTTCAGAGGCTTCCAGTGATTTGGCAATTAAGGTGGTTCCTTTAGGCTGAGTAGATTTTAAAACATGTTTTATTTTCTCAATATTATTTTTCTCGAAAGGAACTTCTAAATGAGTGTCTTCACAATCTTGCGGACCGCTATTAATATCTTTTCTGTTTCCGTAAACACGAAGAGCCACTTCAACGTTTTCAATGTTTTTTAAACTGTCGATAGCAGTAGAAAGCAAACGTTGGGCGATAGCGATTTTAGTTTCACCATCCATCAATCCCCACATACTTTGTGAAGCGTCGAAAATAAATAGGATGCGTGTTTTAATTACAGAATCTTTCGCTATTTCTTTTTTCGGATGCTTTTGTGCAAACGATATGGAGAAGAGTAATAAGAATAATATAGATCCTGCAATCTTCTTCATGATAATTTACAGAGTACAAAGTTTAAAGTATTGTTTACTCAGCAAACCTTATACCTCAATTTTCTATAATAATGCTAATAGTCGCCTAAAGTTTCAGCATTTTGCGCTAATGCCGATTGTAATTGCTCATTGTTAGGAGCAACACCATGCCATTTGTGAGAACCCATCATGAAATCAACACCATTACCCATTTGAGTAGTCATCATAATCATAATTGGAGTTCCTTTTCCGGTTAAAGTTTTTGCTTTATTTAAAGTAGCAATTACCTCTTCCATTTTGTTGCCATTCATTTCTAAAACAGTCCAACCGAAAGCTTCCCATTTAGCTTTTAAATTTCCTAGTGAAAGAACTTCGTCGGTACTACCATCAATTTGTGCTTTGTTATAATCTATGGTTGCAATGATATTATCTACTTTTTTAGCTGCGGCGTACATAGCTGCTTCCCAAATTTGCCCTTCTTGCTGCTCGCCATCACCCATTAAGCAAAAAACCAATTTATTGTCTTTGTTTAGTTTTTTCGCTTGCGCTGCACCCAGTGCCACCGACAAACCTTGTCCGAGTGAACCACTTGCAACTCTAATTCCCGGCAATCCTTCATGAGGAGTGGGGTGTCCTTGTAATCGTGAATCTAAGCTTCTAAAAGTGGCCATTTCCTTCACAGGGAAATATCCGGCTCTTCCTAAAACACTGTAAAAAACTGGGGAAATATGTCCGTTCGATAAAAAGAAAATATCTTCATTTTGGCCATCCATATCCCAGTTGTTTGGCTGGTGAGTCATGATTTCGTTATACAAAGCCACAAAATATTCGGCACAACCTAATGAACCTCCAGGGTGACCTGAGTTGTTTTGATGAACCATTCTAACGATGTCGCGACGAACTTGTGAAACAATCTGCTCTAATTTTTGGATGTCTGCCATGTCGGTTAAATTTTTTACGAAAATAGTATTTAGAATGTGAATAGCCAATAAGTAATCGGTATTTACTATTTTTGCCTCCTTAAATTTTTTGTATGGGATTAAAATGTGGAATTGTAGGATTGCCAAATGTAGGAAAATCAACCTTGTTCAACTGTCTTTCAAGTGCCAAAGCACAAGCGGCTAATTTTCCGTTTTGTACGATAGAGCCAAATATAGGTACTATCATCGTTCCCGATGCTCGTTTAAATAAATTAGAAGAGTTGGTGAAACCAGAAAGAGTACAAGCCAATGTGATGGAGATTGTAGATATTGCCGGCCTCGTGAAAGGAGCCAGTGAAGGTGAAGGTTTGGGAAATATGTTCTTAGGAAATATTCGTGAGACCGATGCTATTTTGCATGTTATTCGTTGTTTCGATGACGATAATGTTATTCACGTTGATGGTTCTATTAATCCTATCCGCGATAAAGAAACCATTGATTTCGAATTGCAATTAAAAGATCTTGATACTATAGACAAGCGCTTGGAGAAAGCTGCTAAAATGACCAAGCATGGCGATAAGGATGCTATTAAATTGGTAGCTATTCTCGATCAGGTAAAACAAACTTTACTACAAGGTAAATCGGCAAGATCAGTGAGCTTGTCGGAAGATGAAGCCGTGGTTTTAGCCGAATTAAATTTAATTACAGCTAAACCTGTATTGTATGTTTGTAATGTTGATGAAAAGAGTTTACCTGCCAATGGAAATCAATATGTTGATGCAGTAAGAAAAGTGGCTGCTGAAGAAGGAGCAGAGGTGATGGTGATTTGTGCACAATTAGAATCAGATATTGCTGAATTGGAAAGCTACGAAGAACGTCAAATGTTTTTGCAGGATGCAGGTTTATCAGAACCAGGCGTAAACAAATTAATTACCGCAGCATATAAATTGTTAAAGTTAAGTACCTACTTCACTGCGGGTGTGAAAGAGGTAAGAGCATGGACTATTAAAGAAGGTTTTAAAGCGCCACAGGCAGCAGGAGTTATTCATACCGATTTTGAAAAAGGCTTTATTCGTGCCGAGGTTATTAAGTACGAGGACTTTGTTAAATATGGCTCTGAAGCAGCGTGCAGAGATGCGGGTAAATTAGCTATCGAAGGAAAAGAATATGTAGTAGGAGATGGAGATGTGATGCATTTTAGATTTAATGTTTAATTAAAATTTTATCACTCAATAAAAAAGCCTTTCGTAAGTAAACGAAAGGTTTTTTCTTTTTATGTAAATACCACTTTTTAGGTATTTCAGAAGTGGTAAATGCGGTATAAATTCGCTTCGTAATTAAAATAAACACACATGAAATATTTTTCTGTTTTCACTTTATTGGTAGCATTGGTATTTACTTCTTGTAAAAAAGAACCTAAAAAGGAGGAAGAAGTAACTGTTGATCCTAATGCGGCACTCAAAAAAAGTATTGTTGAAAATTATGCCAATATAGCCTATTATTCTTATCTCGATAGCTACAATAAAGCGGTAGATTTAAAAACTGCTATTGATGCTTTTACAAGTGATCCTACCAATACTACAAAATTTGCTGAAGCTAAAGCAGCATGGCTCCTTTCTCGTGAATCTTACGGACAAACAGAAGCTTTTCGATTTGCTGGCGGACCAATTGATGATGCCAACGGACCTGAAGGATTGTTGAATTCATGGCCATTGGATGAAGCATATATTGATTATGTAAATGGTGATGCAAATTCCGGAATTATTAACAACACTGTTTCATATCCTACTATTAGTGAAAGTATGTTGGACTCTTTGAACACAGTAGGAGGTGAAACAAATATTAGTGTGGGATATCACGCGATAGAATTTTTATTGTGGGGACAGGATTTAACTTCACCATCGGCTAAAACTCCAGGCCAACGTCCTAATACCGATTTCGTAGATGGAGGAACGGCTGCTAATCAATCGCGCAGAAGACAATACCTTTCTATTTGTGCCGATCTTTTAGTAGATCATCTTGAGTATGTTAAAAACGCTTGGGATCCTGCTGTTTCGAATAATTACAGAGCAACATTTTTAGCTTTAAGTGCAAACGATGCTATTAAAAATATGATGACCGGAATGGGTGCTTTGAGTAAATCGGAATTGGCCGGACAACGTATTTTCACAGCTTACGACAATCAGGATCAGGAAGACGAACATTCTTGCTTTAGTGATAATACACATCGCGATATTCGCTTAAATGCTATGGGAATTAGAAATATATACACCGGAAATTACACTCGTGCCGATGGAATTAGTGTGGTGAGTGGAGAATCGCTAAATGATCTTTTGAAAATTATTAATCCTACTCTGGCTACTCAAGTGATGAATCAATTGAATACTGCTTTACAAAAAGTAAATGAAACAGCTATTCCTTTTGATTTTGCTATAACCGATGCAAACTCTCGTCCGGCAGTATTAGAAGCAGTCAATAATCTTAAGGATTTAGGAGATGATTTTGTTTTAGCTGCTCAGGCTTTTGGAATTACAATCAGTACCGCTACACCTGAATAAAATATTTGAAGTGCAATGCGAAAGGCTGTTATTATCTGTAGTTTAATTTTTTTAGTTTTCTTTTTACAACAATGTAAAAAGGAAATTAAAACAGAGGAACAACCATTGAAAGCTGAAGAGAATGAACAATATTCGGGCGGACAAGTAACTGTTTTCGATCAATCGCCCAGTGCTTTTGGCTCACAAGCTCCCGGATTATTAGGAGATAATGAACTTTTGTTTTTTGTTGGTCATGCTTTTTTCACCCAAAATTGGGTAACCGCTCCTTCTTCCACCACAGCAAGAGATGGATTGGGGCCGTTTTTTAATTCTAATTCCTGTTCGGGCTGCCATTTTAAAGATGGTCGCGGACGAGCGCCTAATTTTGATGGAGAAGTTTCAAGTGGTTTGGTTTTGCGATTAAGTATTCCCGGAACAGGTTCTCACGGTGAGCCTTTAAATGAACCTCTTTATGGCAAACAGCTACAAGATCAAGCAATTTCTTCGACATTAAAAGAAGGAAGCTATACCATTCTATATACTGAAAGTTCGGGCACCTTTAGTGATGGAACTGCTTATAGCTTGAGAAAACCGGAATACCAAATCAATAATTTGAATTATGGAGCAATGGATGCTTCTGTTCAAATTTCCGCTCGTGTGGCAAGACAAATGGTTGGGTTAGGATTATTAGAAGCGTTGAGCGAAGCAACGATACTTTCCCGTGCCGATGAAAATGATGCAAATGGTGATGGCATTTCAGGGAAAGTTAATTATGTATGGGATTATAAAAATCAGCAAAATGCTATAGGTCGTTTTGGATGGAAGGCAGAGCATCCTTCTTTGTATCAACAAAGCGCAGCGGCTTTATATGAAGATATTGGTATTTCTACTTCATTATACAATTCTCAAAATTGTACCACAGGTGATTGTTCTTCTTTAGCTAACGGAGGAAATCCTGAAATTGATGAAGATGATTTATTAAAGGTGGTATTGTATTGCCAAACTTTAGCTGTACCGGCAAGAAGAAATTGGACAGATCAAACCGTATTGAAGGGAAAACAATTGTTCATTAATTCAGGTTGTGCTTCTTGCCATGCGCCAACAATAACTACGGGTACGCATCCTACAATATCAGCTTTATCCAATCAAACCATTCATCCTTATTCCGACCTTCTTTTACATGATATGGGTGAAGGATTAGCCGATAATCACAGTGATTTTTTAGCCACCGGAAGAGAATGGAGAACTCCTCCTTTATGGGGAATAGGATTGTTTCAAACAGTAAACGGACACACTTTTTATTTGCATGACGGAAGAGCAAGGAATTTGGAAGAGGCTATTCTTTGGCATGGTGGTGAAGCAGGTGTGGCGAGAAATAAATTTGTTGCAATGTCAAAAGCTGACAGAGATGCATTGATCAGTTTTTTAAATTCTTTATAATGACAAAAACATTTAAAACTATTTTTCTCTTTTTAGTATTGATTGCCTTATTTATTGGCTCGTGCAAAAAGAAAGAAAGTGAGGTCAAAACACCTTTTGATAAAAAGGCAATGCTTCACGATATGGGTGAAATAGTGATTAAACCACTTCACCAACGTTTTATGCAAGAATGTGGAGAATTAGTAATGGCAGCACAAAATTTTTCTACACAAAAAGATAGTGCAACTCTTTTTGCCTATCAATTTCAATGGAAAGAAACCCGTCATTGGTGGAAGCAGTGTGAGGCTTATATATTGGGTGCACCAGCCGAATTGTATATCAACTTTAAAATTGATAAATGGCCAACCAATCAAACTTTTATAGATAATAATATTTCAGGAAGTGCTGTTTTAAATGAAGCTTTTGTAGAATCACAGGGCTCTACGGCTAAGGGATTTTCTGCAATTGAATATTTGGTATTTAATACGGGCGGAGATTCTTTGGTTTTGAAAAATTTCACCACCGATATTAATGCCACGAGAAGAATGGATTATTTGCTTGCACTCAGCTTAAATCTTCAAACTAAAGCAACTTACCTTTTACAGGTTTGGAGCGATTATCTTCCCGATTTTGAAACTACTGATCGTACAGATATTTATGGTTCAGTGAGTAAATTAATTAATGCTCAGGCAGCTTTACTCGAACAAATGGTGAATACTAAATTGGGTTATCCATTGGGAAAATCAAATGGCGATGTTGCTTTGCCTGAATCGGTAGAGGATTACCTTAGTAAAGAATCGTTGAATGACATCAGAATCAATCTTGCCGGAATACAGGAAGCATATCTTTGTTCTTTCGATGGCAATAGCGGCAAAGGATTAAGAGACTTATTGAATTACAATGAAGCAAAAAAAGGAGATATTTTATTGTCGGCAGCAATAGACAATAAATTCGCAGAGTGTTTTGCCGCTTTGGATAAAATCTCTTCACCTTTATCAGAAGCAGTTGTTTCTCAAAAAACGGATGTTGAAGATTTATACATTAAAATTCGAGATCTTTTAATTTTATACAAGGCTGATATGGCAGATAATTTAGGTGTTACTATAACTTTTAATGATAATGATGGAGATTAAATCTCTTGTTTTAAGTTTCTCATATAATTTGTAATGCATACAAAACAGATATAAGTTTTTTCTCTTCATATTTTTTTTAATAACAAGAATGATTGTACATTCGTTGCGATAGTTCTTTTTTTACCATCAATGCTGTTTTCAGGTTTCCCTTAACGGGAATTAATAAGGAACTGTGTGCAAATCACAGACTGTCGCGCAACTGTAAGTAACATGAAGTCTTTCCAATAATATCCATTGTCCCGATATATATCGGGGCGAGAAGGGTGGAAAAGATGTTACAAGTCAGGAGACTTGCCTAAAACAAAATTGACATTGCTTTCGCGAAATGAAGCAAGAGTCAGGCACTACCTTTTCCCTTTCCTCACAAAGCGGAAAAAACACGTCCTTACTTTTTATTTATTCGTGATTGCAGGTTAACAAGAACACATTGTTAAACTAAATCTTTTTTAAGATGCAAACACACAATTTGGGTTACCCGCGAATTGGTACCCACAGAGAGCTCAAAAAAGCCAATGAGGAATACTGGCAAAACAAAACCTCACTCAAAAACCTTTTACAGGTGGGTAAAAACATCCGTAAGCAAAACTGGCAACTTCAAAAAGAAGCGGGTATTGATTGGATTCCTTCCAATGATTTTTCCTTTTATGATCAGGTATTGGATTTATCGCTTACCGTTGGAGCCATTCCTGAAAGGTATCACGCTGTGGCACTCAACAAAGAAAATTCTGAAATGGATTTGTATTTTGCGATGGCGCGTGGTTATCAAAAAAATGGTATCGACATTAAAGCGATGGAAATGACAAAATGGTTTGATACCAATTATCATTACATCGTTCCTGAGTTTTATAAAAATCAGGAGTTTAAATTGTTGTCAACAAAAATCATCGACAATTATTATGAAGCGTTGCAATTGGGAATTATTACGAAGCCTGTTATCATTGGTCCGGTTTCATATTTGCTATTAGGTAAAGAAAAGGAGGAAGGATTCGATAAACTGGATTTGATTAAAAATTTACTCCCTGTTTATTTGGAGATTTTAAGAAAATTGGAGCCTCTCGATTTAGAATGGATTCAGTTTGATGAACCTTTCTTAGCAATGGATATTTCTGCCAAAGCAAAAAAAGCTTATCAATATGTTTATAGTGAAATAAAAAAGGAGTTTCCGCAAATTAAAACTTTGGTGGCGACTTATTTTGACGGATTAAAAGACAATACAGAATTGGCCTTAAGTTTACCTGTTTGCGCTTTGCATATTGATTTGGTAAGATGCCCTGAGCAACTCGATAAGGTTTTATCTATAATACCTTCTAAACTGTCTTTATCGCTGGGAATAGTAGATGGAAGAAATGTGTGGAAAAATGATTTTACTAAGTCATTGGGCTTTATTTATAAAGCCATTTCTACTTTGGGAGATAACAGAGTAATGATTGCTCCTTCTTGTTCATTGATTCATTCTCCATGTGATTTGGATATAGAAACAATAATGTCTTCAGAAATTAAAAACTGGATGGCTTTTGCCAAACAAAAACTGAATGAAATAGTTGCTCTTAATTATTTGGCAAGAGGAGAGAAGTTGGCATTTTTAGAGGAAAATAAAAAAGCAATGGAGAGCCGCAAAAACTCTACTTTGATTCATAGTTCTAAAGTTAAAGAGCGTGTTGCTTCTATTAGAGAAGAAGATGCACAACGACAAAATCCTTTTTCGCTACGAAGAGAAAAACAAGTGAAAGCTTTAAAACTTCCTTTGTTTCCAACTACTACCATTGGTTCTTTTCCGCAAACTACAGAAGTAAGAAGCTGGAGATCTAAATTTAAAAAAGGAGAACTCACTGCTGCAGAATATGATGCTTTATTGAAAAAAGAAACTGAAGAATCAGTTCGTTGGCAGGAAGAAATAGGCATGGATGTTTTAGTGCATGGTGAGTTTGAGCGCAACGACATGGTAGAATATTTTGGAGAGCAACTACAAGGCTATGTGTTTTCAAAAAATGGATGGGTACAAAGTTATGGGTCGCGTTGCGTGAAACCCCCCATTGTTTTTGGTGATGTATCTCGCCCGAAAGAGATGACGGTTTACTGGAGTAAATACGCACAATCGTTAACGAATAAATTGATGAAGGGAATGTTAACCGGGCCGGTTACTATTTTGCAATGGTCGTTTGTACGTGATGATCAGCCACGTTGGCAAACTGCTTTTCAAATTGCCTTGGCCATTCGCGATGAAGTTTGCGATTTGGAAAATGCAGGCATTAAAGTGATTCAAATTGATGAACCTGCCATTCGTGAAGGATTACCTTTGCGTAAAGCCGACTGGAATAATTATTTGAATTGGGCGGTGAAAGCTTTTCGTGTTTCTGCATCGGGAGTGAAAGACGAAACGCAAATTCATACACATATGTGTTATTCTGAATTTAACGACATCATTCAAAATATTGCCGATATGGATGCCGACGTGATTACGATTGAATGCTCGCGTTCTCAAATGGAGTTGCTAGATGCCTTTGCCGATTTTAAATACCCCAATGAAATCGGTCCGGGTGTTTATGACATTCATTCGCCGCGTGTTCCTTCCAAGGAAGAAATGGTGGATTTGCTCAACAAGGCAAAAGCCGTTATTTCGGTAGAACAATTGTGGGTAAACCCCGATTGTGGCTTGAAAACACGCCATTGGCCGGAAACCAAAAAAGCATTGACAGAAATGGTGAGTGCAGCTAAAATGCTGCGTTTATCGGTAAAAGAAGAAGTGCTTTCTTAATTATTAATATATTAGTCCCGATTAAGGTCGGGACTAATTTTATTCTATTTTATGACTGTAGAGGAAAGAAAAATAAAAGCTGAAACAAGAGTTTTCAAGGCAGTGTTTCCCAATACTACCAATCATTACGATACTTTATTTGGAGGTACTGCCATGAGTATGATGGATGAGGTTGCATTTATTGCCGCTACCCGCTTCAGCCGAAAAAAGATGGTTACTATAAGCAGTGATAAAATAGATTTTACTCAACCCATCAAAGCCGGAACCATCATTGAGTTGATAGCTAATATTACTCATGTAGGTAACACCAGTTTGAAAGTTAGGGTAGATATTTTTACCGAAGAAATGTATTCGGATAAAAGAGAGAAAGCTATTACGGGAACTTTTACCTTTGTGGCCATTGATGAAAATAAAAAACCAGTTTCTATTCTTTAGTTGGAACCTTTCTCTTTATTTCACGATTAACAGTGTAAAACTGTTACGATGAAAATCAATTCAATTCTTTTTCTACTAATTTTTTTCATTTCTTTTAAAGTTTCAGCGCAGTTGGAAAAACATCTGATTAAAAACACAGAAGGAAGTAGAGAGATTTGGGTGAAAAAGAATAATGTGGATTATCAGCAAATCATCTTATCGGGTCAGGATAGTATATTGTATGTGAATTTTAAGGGGAAAGATAACGAAGATACATTGTCGTTGTTACACACCATTTTTCTTCAGGAGGAAAAGGTGGGTTATGATATTCCGAATTACACTCCGGTAATAGAGTATTATAAAAACGACCAGTTACAATCACATTTGTTTAATAGCGGTAAAGATTCTTCGGAGAATTATATGTTGAAACTGGATACCTCTTTTGAAACCAAGGAAACAGGGCATGTTTTGTTTAACGAGCATAACAGCATTACCGATTATATTACTTTTCGTATTGAGAAAACGAATGATTACTACGATTTTCCTTTGAACACATGGATACAAGTGAGTTCGAATAAATTGCTTAGTAATTCTTTAGATGAAAAAAGAAAAATTTATAAAGTGGATAATTTGAAAGAATTTCTTTCTGCTATTGGTTCAGATAGGATTATAGAATTTACGGAAGAACAGTTTGTTGTTGAAGAAGACTTTTTCGCAATTATTCCAGAGGAAGAGCGTGAAAGAGAATATTATTCCCTTGAAGATAGCGTTATGTCAGATCCTTATAGTTACGATGTCATTCTTGTGGTGAAAAATGTGAAAAATCTTACTGTGAAAGGGGGAGTGAAAATCAAGACTAAAATGTTTGATAAAAGTTATAATAACCTTCGTTTTCAATTTGTTGATTCTGAAAATATAAGTTTGGAGAATTTATCGCTCGCAAAGGATACTTTTTTTAATGATAGTCCTTTAGCTCTTTTATCGTTTTCAAAGTGTAAAACCGTTTCAATCAAAAACTGTAAATTAGAAGGGTATTCAACGAATTTAATTAAGCTAAACGAGGTGTTGGGCTTCTCTATGGATCATTCTAATGTAACAAAATGTACAAAGACTCTTTTAGAGAGTAGGGATTCAGAGCATTTGTACTTTAATCAGTGTGAGTTTTTGAATAACATAGTAGATTCAGAAAATATATTCTTTTTTGGTCACAGCAATCATGTCTATTTTAATTCATGTACTATAAAAAACAATAAGGCTTTAACGGGAGAACATTCTTCATTTTGTAGAGTTGGTTATTCTAGTGATTATACTCATTTGTCCTATAATTTGATAATGAATAATGATCTGAAGCACTTTTTTTTCAGCGATGAATCCAGTAGTACGGGTGTTGTTTTGCAAAAGGATCATAATAAATTAATGAAAAACAGCTTTCTGGAGAAGGAAGAGAGCGATCCTAAAGTTACTCAACCAACACTGTATTACAACTGTATGTATGATCTTAAAAATAAGCTTCAATCGATAGAAGTTAGCGATGCACACAAGAAATATCTATATACCCTTACTTATGAGTATCGTTGAAACAACAAAGCCTGCCAGAAAACTGGCAGGCTTTGTTTGTCGGGGCGGCAGGATTCGAACCTGCGACCTCATGGTCCCAAACCATGCGCGATAACCGGACTACGCTACGCCCCGAAAGAACTTTTTAATGGGACGGCAAATTTAGGATAAAAATTTATCTATCCAATTAAATCACTCATAAAATTATTTCTTTTATACGAAAAAGCAGCAAAAGCTTGTCGCGTCCCGATTTTGATCGGGAAGGTCGCAGGTTCGAATCCTGCCGCCCCGACAAAAGCCTTCGATTTTCATTGAGGGCTTTTTTATTGGCAAATTATTTTGTTACCGGGAACCATTATTACGAATCCCATTCCCGGGTGGTCGATTCTGATAGTTTGACAAATTTTACCATTGATTTTTATTTCCAAATCAATATGGCTTTGATCATACCTGAAAACGTAGGCCGTGAAATACCCATCCATATTGCTTTTAAAAGTATCACAGGGTCGTTGTTGTTTGTCGGTGTAGAGGACTGTGATTTCAGCATTGGCTATAGCTTTGTTTTTGGAATCAACAACTTGTCCGTTAATGTTAGAAGGGCCAGGAGGGAGGGGATTGTTTTCCTGAGCAAAACTTTTAAATGTTAGAAAAACGAAAAGTATTAAAATTAGTCGCATAATATTCTTTTCACCATCGAAGGCGAAAATTGTGCCTTTTATTCTTCGTTGTAAGATAAATCTTTTCCAAATGTTTCTTTCAAATTGTATAGCGCTAAAAAGGTAAATGCGTAGGTAACTATACCAACTGTTATTGCTGCGTTGGGTTTTCCCATTGAGCCGCTTAATCCTTGAAAGGCAAGTAGCAATAAAGTAAGTGCTCCACGCACAAAGTTGGGGGCAGTGGTACTTGCCGTAGCGCGCAAGTTTGTTCCGTAGCTTTCCGCCGATGTGGTAATGAAAATTGCCCAGTATCCTACGGCAAATCCTGAGGCAACTGCGCAGATGTAAAACAATGTTTCCGACTGTAGTGCAATAGTGAAAAACGAAATCCATGTTACTACCGAGAAAATAATAAAGATGAGCATTGCTTTTTTTCTGCTTCTTAATACCTGACTCAATATTCCGCTGCAAAGGTCTCCTAATGCCAATCCTATGTAACAATACATTACAGCTTTTCCATCTTCGGGAACAAACGAAGCTTTTAGTTCTTCATAGATTTGAGAAGATTGATTCATGATTACTCCTACAATGTACCACACTGGTACTGCCACTAAAATTAAGCTGATGTATTTTTTTGATTCCTGGAAGTTGGAAAACAGCCTGAGGAAGTTCCCTTTCTTTACTCCTTGATGTGAGGTGTTTTCGTACATGGCCGATTCATATACTCCAAAACGAAGGGCCAATAAAATAAATCCCATTCCACCCCCCACAAAATAAGAAGTTCTCCAGTCAAATAATTTAACTACTAAAAATGCTACTACGGCACCTGAAACACCAATAGCAGCTACTATAGCGGTACCTTTTCCGCGCGACTCTTTGGTCATCGTTTCTGCTACTAAAGTGATACCAGCCCCCAATTCACCAGCTAATCCTACTCCGGCAAAAAATCTTAGTAGGGCATAAGTATTTACATCTTCAACAAAACCATTTAAAACATTGGCCAGAGAATACATGATGATGGAACCGAACAGTACTTTAAGTCGGCCTTTTTTATCGCCCAATATTCCCCAAAAAATACCACCCACCAGCATTCCAATCATTTGCCAGTTATGCAGCATAATTCCTGTGTCGAACAATTCCGTTTTGCCAAGAACACCAATATCCATCATGCTTTGTTTTTTCACCATCATGAATAAAACGATGTCATAAACATCAACGAAATATCCTAAAGCAGCCACGAAAACCAGTAAATTAAATCCTGATGAAAGTTCTTTTTTTTCTATGGTCATAGTTGAAAAGGTTATCACTCAAAAGTAAAATTATTTTTGGGTTATGGTAACAGGCTTTTTTTTCTTTCGTAACTTTTTGCAGGTTTGGTGTTAATAACTAAACCGAGAGGGGCTTTACTTCCCTAAGCATTAAAGATAAATTTGTTTAAACAGATAAAATGCAAAGTTCAATGATGAAAAATGTTTTGATAATACTGATGATTTTATTGGGTTTTACCCTTGCGCCATCTGTTGCTTATGCGCAACCTGATTTGAAGCAGGAAGCTAAATTGAAAAAACAACAATTGAAAGAGCAGGAAAAGGCAAAAAAAGAAGCAGCTCAATTGAAAAAGAAGGAATATGCTGCTCAGTTGAAAATGAAAAAGGAAGCTGAGGCTCTTAAAAAACAACAAATTGAAGAACAGGAAGCTGTAGCAGCAGAAGCCAAAGAAAAAGCAGAAGCCAAAAAGAAAGCTGATTTAGAGCTTGAAATGGAGCGAATTAAAAAAGAACAAGCCGCCAAAGATGCCAAGGAAAAAGCCGAGCAAGCAGCTGCAGCATATAAAGAGAAACAATTGAAAGCCGAAAAAGCAAAGCAAGAAAAAATAAAAGCAAAGCAAGAAAAAGAGAAAGCTAAAATTTCGGGAATTGAGAATAAGTATAAAGCGCGTATTGATAACCAAGATAAGCAAAGTAAGCTGGATGAGGAACGTTTTAAAAAAGAAAAAGAGAAGATCGATAAGCAAATTAGTGATGCGGAAAGAAGAGCTAAAGAAAGAATGGACAAGCTGAAAGAATATGATGAGGCAAAAAATAAAATTCAGGATGATTTAAATAAAACTTCTTTAGAAAAAAATAAAAAGGAAACAGAAGAGGAGGCTCGTATTCGCAAAGAAAAAGAATTAAAAAAGATCAATAAGAAGATTGAAAAAGAAAAAGAATTAATTGATAATAAAAAGAGAAGTGCTGAAGAGCAAGTTAAATTGGATGAGATTAAGAAGAAGGAGTTAGAGCTTAAAGAAAAAGTAACGAAGTTTAAAGAAGAGTCGAAATTAAAAGCTAAAAAAGAAGAAGAAGAATATCAACGACAGTTAGAAGACGAGAAAGAGAAAATTCGTGTGCGTATTGAAGCGCAACGTTTTCGTGATGAACAAAAAGCCAAAGAAGCAGAATTGAAAGCTAAATTTGAGGCCGAGGAAAAAGCTAAAAAAGATGCAGAGGCAAAAGCAAAAGCGGATGCAGAGGCAGAAGCTAAACGAATTGAAGATTTGAAAAAAGCGGAAGAAGAGGCAAGAAAACAGGCAGAGGAAGAACGTAAAAAGAAATATGAAGAAGAAATAAAAAAGGCAGAATCTGGCTTAAGCGCTCAGGAATTAAAATTAAAACATTTGCAGGAGGCTGAAGAAAAGGCCCGTTTAGAGCGTGAGAAAAAACATAAAGAGAAGGAGGAAAAGGAATTGCAAAAATTAAAACTGGAAGAAGAAAAACTGAAGAAGGAATCAGAAACAAAATAAACTGGAATTACAAGCATGAGCAAATTACAAGCAAGAAACGAAGCCATTGTCAACGCTCCCATAAGTAGCGTTTGGGCAATTATTACTGATATAAATGTTTTACCTAAAATAAACCCGGGTGTTATTAAAGCATCGGGGCGAATGGACAAGCAAGGTGAAACCAGAACCTGTGAAATGAATAATAAAGGCAGAAAAGGTACCATGACCGAAAAACTGGTTGAGCTTGTTCACGAAAAGAAAACAGTTTGGGCGATTGAAAACGATACCATGGGAATGGCTAAAATGCTTAAAGATCCCCGGTTTTGTTTCTATCTTGAAAAAGAAGGAGAGAATAAAACTAAAATTATCAACGAGTCTTATTACGAGCCAGCTACCTTTGCTGCAAAAATAATGAACGCTTTGATGATGAAAAGAATGATGAGTAAAATTCAAAGTAAAATTCTTTCCAATATTAAAGAATTAGCTGAAAAATAATTTACAATGGCATTCGATGAAAAATTAAACGATAGAATTCGCGAAGCAATTGCGGATTTACCAAATATTGAGGAAAAACATATGTTTGGTGGAACCTGTTTTATGTTGAATGGAAAAATGTGTGTAGGGGTAGTTAAAGATGAAATGATGTGTCGTATTGATCCGCTGATCTATGAAGAAGCTCTTGAAAAAGAAGGTTGTCGCGAAATGAAATTTACAGGTAAACCAATGAAGGGCTATGTGTTTGTGAATGAAGATGGATTGAAAACCCAAAAACAGTTCGACTATTGGATAAGCTTATGTTTGGAGTTTAATAAAAAAGCAAAAGCTGCGAAAAAAAGAAAGCCAAAATAGATTTTCGAATTCAAGTTGCTACCCAAAAATCATCTGTATAATTCCGGAATAATTTATTGAAAAAAAAAGCCCCCAATTTCTTGGGAGGCTTTTCCTCACTAGTTCAAGTTGTAAGACAGAACTTATTTAATATTTTATTATTTTAAAATTACTTTCGCTGGCGGCAGATTTTACTTTCACAAAATAAATTCCACTATTCCAATCTGCTCCGAAGGAAATATTTCCAGGTGGATAAGAAATTTTTTCTATTATTTTTCCTGATAGGTCATAAACCTTAATACTGCTTGTTGTAGTAGTTTGCATATTAAAATTGTTAGCGCTTGGATTAGGATAAATGCTGTTTTCATCAATTTCGTATAAAGATTCTATTTCTGTAGAAACAGCAAACGCACAAGAGAAATTATTTGCAAACGACCAAGCACCGTCACAGGTTTTATTATCTTCATTGATCGACCAAGTCATCAACCCTCTTAGGTTAGGATAAGTTGCCGTTCGGGTGTAAGTCCAACCGGCAGGTTTTGAAATATCACCTTTCAAATATTTTGCAGCTAAACAAACATCAGATGGAAGTACATAACCTGTTCCGGCAGCAGAGCAGGAATTGGCGGGTAATCCAATGGCAACTTTATTGGCAGGAATTCCTGTGAATGTACCTTTTCCGCCAACCAAAGTGAAGCCTTTAATCACGGTTTCGGTCATGGCAGTAATAAAATTCGGACTTGTGTCATAATAAACTTGCCCGTTACTAGCGAACATTCCTCCATTCACTCCTCCGGCGTTATAGAGTTGGCAATGCAACAAATCCAATTCATTTCTTAATCCGTTTATAATGGGAAGGTAAGCTCCTCCATTGGCATTATTGATTTGCCAAGTTGAAAGTCCGCCATGCACATAAACACACTCGGGAGCCATTGTAAGAATCATTTTTTTACCTGTTTGAGTTTGATACGAACTCATGATGCTTTGTACTGCAGTAACCATGTTGGTTTGTCCAACAGCAGGTGCACTCATAGTCCACGCACCAAAATTCAAAGAAGTGGTTTCCAGATCCAGATCGATTCCATCAAACTTATAACTGTAATCAGAGAATATTTGCAGCATGGAAGAGATGAAGGTTGCTTTGTCTGTATTATTCGCAAGAAAAATCGGATCATTTGCACCACCAATGCTGAGTATCACTATTTTTCCTTGAGCGTGTAAAGCATCAATATCAGCTATAAAAGCGGCCTTTTGTTGTAGTATTGTTCCACTATAACAAGATGGAGAAGAAAAAACCATATTGGCAGTTGTACCAAAAGAAGGCTTTGCAAAAGCGACATCAATAACATTGTAATTGGAATTCACTTGTGAGAGCTTCATATTGCTCCATGCTTCCCAATAACCTACTAGAACCGGATTTGGTAATTGAGTATAAGCAGAAAAAAAACTCAAAAAAGATATCGCAATAAGTACATTTATTTTCATAGTTTATTTATTTTTTTATCCATCGTAAGGAAGAAAAATTGCCTTCTTTAGAATGTAGGTTGATGATATATACTCCGTTGGAAAATTCATTGGGAAGAATAAATTTATTTCCATCGTCAAACGGGGAAAATGACGTAGAAAAAATATTCTTCCCATTAAGATCAGTAATAGATATATTATAAATATCCCTGCTTTCTTCTCCAAAATAAATTGCAGAAAATTGAGAAGAAGGGTTCGGATATAGTTGTGTTGTGAAATCAGATGAATTAGTAAAAACAATAGCTTGTATTGACGATTCCTGTTGCCTTCCGTCAAAATCATATTCAATCAATTTGTAGTATGAAGTACCTGGTAGGGGAGCTATATCCAAAAATGAGTAGGTGATAATATTATTGCTAGTTCCTTCAGCGCTTATTTTTCCAATGCTTTCAAAATTTATTCCGTCCTGCGAGCGAAATATTTCAAAATAATCACTATTTATTTCAGAAGCCGTTGACCAATTTATATTTGCATTTTTATTTTCTTTTTGCACAGAAAAAGAAATCAATTCAACGGGTAGGGTTCCTGATGGTACTATTTCACCTGATGCCAGTTGCACGGCAGTATAATTAGTAGCGTTAGATGCTCGGTAAAAATAAATCTTTGATAGATGTGAAGCATCCAATTCAGCACTTGACCCCGTTACAAATTTAGGATCTGATCCTCCTGCGGCTGTGCTATTATAGCCCCCCAGCCAATCACAAACTTTTAATGTTTTATTCCAGGTCCATGTTATACCATTGCTTGCAGCGGCAGTAAAAGTATGATTGCCTGTACCTAAATTCAATACCGAATATTCACTTAATGTTATTGTTCCTATCGTTTCATTGTAATAAGCATTAAGCGTACCCCCATTAAAATTCATAGTGCTTACATCGGCCAAAACATTATTTGCTCCCAATTGCAAAACCCCTGTTGTTAATGTGGTTGTACCCGTATATGTATTTGTTCCTTTCAATTGAAAAGTTCCGGTACCTGTTTTTGTAAGATTACGACCGCTGATGACGTAACCTACTGCCTGTCCATCGTTTGCACCACTACTGGTAACTGTGCTATTGCCATCATTGATAGATAAATCACCGCCTGTAGTAGTAGCTGTCATGCTAACATTGGCGGTTAAAGTAATTCCACTCGGTCCGGTTAATGAAACGCTACCTCCTGTTGATGTTCCTGTTCCCCTGCTCGTTCCTCCTGTTGCAGAAAGAGTTCCTCCCTGACCAATAGAAATAGTAGTGCTGGCCGTCATTGTAATATTGGCTCCATTCCCCCCACTTTGATTGGTAGTACCCGAACCTGAATTTCCTCCATTTGCGCTAATCGTATTCAAAGTTGTTATTGCACCGCCTGATGCTGTCAAAGTAATACTGCCTCCGGTTCCGCCATTTCCATTTCCTGAACCTGCTCCACCTGATGTATTTAAAGTATTGTTGCCAATACTGATGCTTGTAGCAGCTGTAAAAATAATTGTTCCGCCTGCGCCACCATTGCCAGGAGTACCATTAGCCCCGGCACCTCCTACAGATGTAATGCTGTTTGATGTGCTTATAGAGCCAGTTGTTGCCGTTGTGCTTAAAGAACCTCCGGCACCTCCGTTCGCTGTTCCTGCAGCTGCCCCACCTGAATTATCAATAGCTGCATTACCAATGGTTACGCTTGTGCCAGATAAAGTGATATTACCACCTGCACCGCCATGAGCAGTAGCACCGCCACCAGTACCACCCGCAGCTCCTCTTGCGTAATAATTCCATGTGTTGGATACGGTTCCGCCTGAAGAAGTTAAAGTGATATCTCCTGCTTTTCCACCTGTTGAAGTTCCTGAAGAAGCTCCCCCGTCGGTAGTAATAATAGCTGTCACCGATACCCCTGTTGCTCCACTAAAATTCATATTGCTTCCGGGATAACCTGTTCCTGCATTAGAAGCCGGGGTTAAATTAATTGCCCATGCGATGGTGATTGATCCGGCTGCTGTTATCGTAAATGTAAACTGTGTACTGCTGGTTGTAGCAGCAGTGATTCCCTGTGCCATCGTGATATTTCCACTTTGAGTACCTGTACCACTGCAAGCGGTAACAATTGTAACGCTCGCTGCGCCATTGGTGGCTGCGGAAGCCAATCCCGATCCGCCCAACGATCCGCTTCCTAAAAGACAATTTTGTATATCAGCAGTATTGATAGTAGAGCTATTAGCACTGGGGGTAAAAGTGTAAACCGAAGAAGCAAATGACCAGGATCCATTAGCTGTTGCATTGGTGAGCGAGATGTTTGCATTTCCCGATGCAAAAGAATTGTACATCAGAAAAAGCAGAAAAGAAATAACTAGTAATTTTTTATTCATTGCACTCGCAAATTAGAGTCAGGGCAAGAAAAAAGAAAAGTGATATAAGGAAATTTTTACGTGGAAAATATTAGTAAAAGAGATATGTAGATATTGACAATCAGCAACTTATGAGGGGTAATTATTATGCTTCGATCAAGGAGTAAATTGTTGTTTTAGTGCTTTGAGCTTGGTATTCCCGAGTAAAGTTCTTTTTATTACAAACACAATCGCACCACAAACAAACATCAATAAGGATTTCACCAAAACAAGTGTCAGCAGAAATATTATTTTCTTTAATGCGCTGAAAAACTTTTTCTGCAATCGTGATTTTTTCAGCCCATGGATTTTCAATAATAGTCTCCACTAAAATTTTTCTTTGTTGAAATGCAAGGGATTCTTTTTCCAAAAGTGTTTTATATAGTTTGGCTAAATAAACTGCTGTTTCAGTATTTCCTAATTCTATATGTGAAAGAATTTTAATGAGATAACATTCTGAATCTACATAAGGAGTGGTGTGTTGCTCGGTGTACAATTCAATGGCATTAAGTGCTTTGATTGCATCACGATGTTCTTTCAGTAAAAAATGAAATATGCTTTTGTTCAGATAAGTGCTGGCTAATGAATCGGTAATTATAGTTTCTTTTTGAAGATAGGTATTGCTGTCTTGTATGCCACCCTGATAATCACCCGAAAGGAAAAAGACAAAACATTTCAGATTGACCAAACAGGTTTCGGCCAACTGATAAATAAAATCGCGGGAATCATCAATTTCACTTTTCAAAAATTCAATACCTTGAATACATTGTGCAATTAATTCCAGATTATTAAACTGTGCGGCCGCTACTGCCAGATTATTAACAAACTGTAAAGTCCAGCGCTGATTAAAAGTATGATTTTGATTTTTATCCAAAGCCATCTTGAGTAAGATTTCTCCTTCTGTGTTAAATGCCTCTTCTTCTTTTTTGATCAAATGACCGAAAACCAAAACATTCTGATGAAGCAATTTTATTTTTTTACTCGACAGATAAAGATAATCCTGATATTCGTCGGAGTTCAGTATTTGATCAAATTTAGCAACGATGGCCAATCTTTCCTCGCGCCCCATATCATGTGCAAATTTAGTCACCTGAAAACAGGTTTTCTCAAAAAACAAAATTCCTTCTATCAGATATTTATATTGTTTTTCCTCTTCAATACTCAATTTAGCAAGTAGTTCCAACTCATTCGGATTGGCGTCATATACCCTGAACATCGCCCGTTCTATAGAAATGAGTTCTATCAGCGGAAAATAAATTTCATTATGCAAGCCAATTTTCTTCGCCTTTTTCACAATGGTAAAAGCTTGTTTGTATAGGCCTTTGTCTTTTAAAATTTCGGCATACTGTATTTGTGTTTTTAAAATATATAGATTTTTTTTTTCGCCGTAGTAACTTTTAAGTCCCTTTAAAATTAGCTCATACAAGTAATGCTTAGTGATAGCTATTCTGTTTGCAAATTTTTCTTTTTGCACCAATTGATCAATTTTTTTCTTGTCGTACTCTTTAACACTATTGTAAATATCAAAGAGGCGGGCACCATTGGCTTCTTCTTTAGAATACAATGTTGCCAGCTTCTTTACAAATCCTTTTTCAGATTTATCAAGTGTATGAATTAACTCGTATAGTTTGTCTTCTGCTTCCATCAATCACTATTGTACAATTAGTTTAGAAGTTTGAGTAGATCCATTGCTGATGAATTGAAGAAAATAAATCCCTTCAGAAATAGTATTCACAGTCATTTGAATAGAGTTTGATTCTGATAAAATTAATTTTCCGTTCACATCAAAAAGATTCACTTTTTCAATACTTTGATTGAAATAAACTATTTGATTTTCTACCGGATTTGGATAGAAATAAAAAACATTTTCTTTTGCTTTTTCTGTGGATGTTGCTACCCCTAAACAAAAAGAATGATTTGCCGGAGAAGTGTAATTTGTTAGTGTACTTGTGGCTAAAGTGGCTTGAGTGTTATTATCTATCAATTCAAAATAATCACTTCCATTTGCAGCAGTACATGCACTTATATTGGTATAATATTGAGGAAAATTGATTGGGTTTCCTCCCCATACCGTAATGATTACTTCATACAAATTTCCTAAATAAACCAAACGATCTCCAACCTGATAAACCGTTGAAGCATTCCACGGTAAATACGGTGCACATACATCACTTATAAAAGCATTGCTAAGAGTGAAATCGTAACAAGCGTTGTTGGCCAAACAAAAATTTTGCGAAGTAAAATTGCCATTTATTGTAGAGCCCACTGCAGCAGAGGAAACAACAGGAGAACCATTTTCACTAATGTTCCATGAGATATTACTATTTAAAGACGCGGTTGAAATATTAAAAGTGAGGGAATTTCCATCGTTGATACTGAAAGTATTCGACAAACTATTATTGTTCGACGATTGATCCGAATTTCCATTGGGATTACTTAAAACCACATTGATGATATTACTGCCAAATACAGAAATGCCAATATTTGAAAGCGTAATGTTTTCTGATGCATTGTTCACTAAGGAAGTATTGTGCGTAAACGTTTGAGTCAATACTGCATTTAAATAAACTTGTACTTGCACATTATTGAGCGTTTGCATTCCTAAATTTTGAATAGTAATGACCGGGCTGATAGAGCTACCACAACCTGATGCCGGAATACCTGAAATACTGTTAATGGCAACATCATAATTAAAGGACTGCGCACTGGGAAAAGTTCCGGAGATTTCATAAGGCCCCATAGAATTATAATCGCTCCACCCAGTAATTGGATCTCCTGTACCTATTCCATCAACTTCAATATAATAACTACCTGCAGTCAATGTGGTGTTAATAGTTACTCCGCTCTTAATAAGAAAGTGATCGGTGGTATAGGTATTTATTAAACTTCCCTGATTGTTGAATAATTTCAACTGAATATCTAAATTCACTCTTTGCTCTCCACTTGGTTTAAATAATAAATTAACTATTCCTCCGGTGGTAGTGAAATGAAATACATCTTTGTCTACGGCTGTATTGATTAATCCTTTATTTGAAGCAGCAGCTATTGTAGCTACATCTGCGGCTGTTGTATAAATCAATTCCTGTGCAGCTAAAATAGTATTCCCGTAATCATCACTTTTCATTCCATCAAAAAGAGTGTTGGTAATGATTTGAATATCGTCCTCTAAATTATTGGCATCACTATATTCACCTTTACTAAATTGGCTAACAGAATAATCATAAGCAGTTCCCATAATGGGATTCCAGCCGTTATGTCCCGAATAATAACCTGTATAGCTGTTGCCATCATGACTTAAGCCTAGGGTGTGCCCAATTTCATGTGAAGCTGCTTCTGCACAATAAATAGAGCTGTAGCTCAAATTACCTGTGAAAATAAAACAAGGAATATCATATATATAGTAATTGAAGGTTCCCTTATAGGCAACACCACCAGAATAACCAGAGTACCAACTTGTGGTAGGAGAGAATACAACTCTCATTCTGTTGTATCCTGGAGCTGCTGTATATAGAGTAGAGTCGGTGGTGATGTTGATATTAAAGGGAGCGTAATCTTCGGCTATATTTGCCCATATAGCGCGTATTTGAGTGCTTGTAAAAGAAGAAGTTGTTGAATAAAAGCCAGAGCCATTATTCCATAATTTTCCATTTGGTGTAGCGTGTCCGTCGAAATCAAGAAACACAACGGCTTTAGCGCCAGGCTGACTTTGAAGAATAGGCACAGTGATTTCCTCAAGAGTAGGTGTGTTGGTTTCACTATTTTGAGGAAAGGGATTTTCATTACCGTATTCAGTACATAACAAAGAATGAACAGATGCTTTATTGAAATGTACATCGGCATTTTCAGTGCTTTCTATTTTGAAGGCAATATCTTCTTTTTTGGAAATGATAATAAAACCATTAGCTGTTCCATTATTGTTTACAACTATAAATTCCGATTCTGAATACCCATTTATTTTTCCCATAACAGAATTGGCATCGCTGTAACTAACCTGAGTGCTATAAGTAAGCGCATCGCTAATTGTTATAGCAACTGGGTTCGCAAAAAAATCTCTTAAAAACTCTTTGGTAGATAATTTTGTGTTCTGGGCAAAGGCAGAAAAATATACTATCGATAATAATACGAATATTAACTTTTTCATAAAGCTGTATTTTTTTACCTAATTAATCTTTAATGAACTTGCTATTTTGAACGGCATTCACAGAAATAAAATAAATTCCGCTATTTAAATCAGAGATACTAAAAACAGAATTGTTGTAAATAAAGTCTTTTACAATCTGTCCCTCCACGTTCATGATTTGCACGCGATCATTTACATTTAGTCCTTTTATCATTAATTGATCGGTTGCCGGATTAGGATAAATATTTAAAGCTTTAGTATCATTTTGAATTCCATTGCTTGAAGTGAGCAGAGGACAATTTCCCAACGGAATGGAAAGGAAATTTTTTACCGTAGCCATTTGAGGTTTATCTACTCCATTCAAAGGTTCAATGGATAAGTTGTAAGTATCCCACCATTCTCCACCGGCCCAATAAGTACCATTCACGCAGTTGCTTGCCAGGTATGTGAGGAAATTATTCAAGGCTACATTCCATCGCGCATCATCACCGGGAATACCATATTCACCAACATATCCTTTCAAGCCATTAGTATTCAACCAAGTGATAAAAGGTGTTACGCGATCAACGCCTACATTAGGATAAGCTCCTTCAGAATCATAAGTTCCTGCGTATTCGCCCGAAGCATCGGCGTCAAAATAAACGTGAGCTTGAAAAATAAGCTTATCGGACACGTCAACTAGATTTTTAAGATTATCGCTGGATTGCATCCATCTTTCTCCCGAACTCCAATCGTCACCACTTACAATAATAGTAGTTGTTAAATCGGAGCTTCTAATACCCGTGATGATTTGCTGCGCAATGGAAAACCATGAAGTAGACTGTAGCATATCATGCGGTTCATTCATAATGTCGTAACCAAAAATATTGGTTTTGTTTTTTAAGGCAGTGGCCAAGCGTGTCCAACCATCCTTAATATTTGCCACTGGTAAACCATTGGCACCAATAATTTTTTCGGTACCGTTAATACTTCTTCTTCCATAGTTGTGCATATCCACTATGACTTGCATTCCTTTAGTATTGGCATAATCAATCACAGCAGTAATTCTATTCAACTCAGCTGTATTTAGTGCAGCATTCATCGTGGGCTGAATTCTTTCCCATTTTATCGGAAGACGAATTAACTTCAATCCCTTTCCACTATAGTAATCTAAAACTGAATTGCTGGGATAAGTGTAATCTGTATCGTAAACGCCGGGGAAAACATCGCCGAATTCAGCGCCGGCTAAATTCACACCGTAGTTAAGGGCAGTTTGTGCGTTAGTTATCAATGCCGAAAAAAGGCAAATAAAAAAGGGGGTAATGATTTTTTTCATCGTTGTTTTTTTAGTTGTTTAACATTTTTTTTGGAGTTGGGGCTCCCTTGTAAAGGTATTATCCAAAACAATTTCATGCGTTGATTCAGACTCTATGACAAGTTATTGTCAGTGCGGATTTGCTTAGAAAGGAAGAATTGTCAGTTCTAAGTCAGTGATTATAAATTTTTATAAATCCCTTGGTGAATAGACGTTTTAGATTATGTCAATTCAAATCAAAGAAAACATCAAGTTTTCCGATAGGCTTTAATGCGGTTTTTAAAGCATAATATCTTGAATAGTGCTTGAGATAATTCCAAAATAAAAAAGCTTCCGTTAGGCGACGGAAGCTTTTCTTTCTTATACAGTCATCCTAATTTCCTGTATTAATCAAATTTGATGCTTTACCATCGGTAATAATGATTTTAGAATTGGGTGAATTTACTAAGCTTTTCAACATTTCTATTTGATTGTATTGAATGATTTTATCGGAGATAGATTGATTTAAGATGTCTTGTGATTTTTTGATCCCTTCAGCTTCAATCACCTTTCTTTCTGCTTCTTTTTTAGCTTGGTCAATCACATATTCCATTTTAAGAGATAATTGTTCCGCATTCACTTTGTCTTGAATAGCTTGCGCCATTTGAGGAGGTAAAACAATGTCTTTTAAAAGTACTGCATCGATAGTAAATCCTAATTTAGCAATGTGTGCGGTTAGCTCTTCAGAAATAGCTCTTTCCACTTTATCTCTTTCTGTTGCATATAATTCTTTGGCAAAATATCTTGAACTTATTTCTCTGGCAGTAGCACGGAAGTTACTTAGCACAATCACTTCTTCGTAGTTCTCGCCAAATTTTATGTAAACGTTCTTTACAGAATCGGGATTTACATGGTACAATAAAGAAATTTCAGCATTTACGCTCAAACCTTCTTTAGTGGGAAGAGGTAAGCTATTGAAAACCTCTACGGTTCTGATGTTGATTTTAACAACTTTACTTACAAAAGGATTGTACCATTTTAAACCTTGAGTAACAGGTTTTCCTTTTATTTTTCCAAGCGTTTGTTTGATTCCCATTTCACCTGGTCGGATTACGGCACATTGTTGAAATAGCATACTGAAGCCAATTGCAGCTACAGCGAAGGATAAAATTTTCATTCTCATAATAGAAATATTTAAGGTTACTGCTTAAATGTATCTATTAAAACGTTTCCTTTATTTCTCGTTAATGAATATTAACAATAATTGAATTTGGCTTACATTCTCTCTATTACAATTGCACTTGCTCCTCCGCCACCATTACAAATACCAGCTGCGCCAATTTTACCATTGTTTTGATGTAGAACATTAATTAAGGTAACAATGATTCTTGCTCCTGAAGAGCCTAGTGGATGTCCTAAAGAAACTGCTCCACCATTTACATTTACTTTTGAAGGATCTAATCCCATCTTTTGTATGTTCACTAAACCAACTACAGAGAAAGCTTCGTTGAGTTCATAAAAATCAACTTCCGAGGTTTTCAAATTTGCTTTAGCTAAAGCTTTTGGTACTGCTAACGATGGTGCTGTTGTAAACCATTCCGGTGCGTGTGCTGCATCTGCAAAGCTTACAATTTTTGCTAAGGGTTTAATACCTAATTCATCGGCTTTTTTCTTGCTCATTAAAACCAATGCTGAAGCTCCGTCATTCAAGGTAGAAGCGTTAGCAGCAGTTACCGTTCCTTCTTTGGTGAATACAGGTTTCAATCCTGCTATTTTATCGAATTTCACATTGGTATATTCTTCATCCTCTTTAAAGAAAGTAGATTCTCCTTTTTTAGATGGAATTTCAACGTGCACTATTTCATTATTGAATTTTCCAGCCTTCCATGCAGCAGCAGATCGAGTATAAGATTCAATGGCAAAAGCATCTTGCGCTTCTCTGCTGATGTTGCATTCTTTGGCACACATGTCGGCAGCATTTCCCATGTGGTAATTATTGTATACATCAGTTAGTCCATCTTTCACCAATCCATCAATCATTTTTGCATCTCCTAACTTGGCGCCAAAACGGGCTTTATCAAGGTAGTAAGGCACGCTTGACATGTTTTCCATTCCACCAGCTACCACCACATCATTGTCGCCCACCATAATAGATTGCGCTGCCAGCATCACTGATTTCATTCCTGAGGCACAAACTTTATTTACGGTGGTTGCAGGAACAGAATTCGGTAATCCCGCGAAAATAGCCGCTTGTCGGGCAGGAGCCTGACCCGCATTCGCCTGTAAAACATTTCCCATAAATACTTCCTGAACATGTTTTGGATCCAGTTTGATTTTTTCAAGTGCGCCTTTTATAGCGATGGCACCCAACTGAGTAGCTGAAATATTAGCCAATGATCCACCGAAACTTCCCATAGGGGTTCTAACTGCTGATACGATATAAACTTCTTGCATGATGATTTGATTTTCGCGTGATACGCAGCTTTGCCGATTTGGTTCTAAGCACTAAATTAAATCTCAAACTCTTGCTTCAGTATTTCTTTTTCTCCAGCGTTTACTATCACGAAGTATTTTCCTTTCTCCCAGCCCGAAACTTTTAATGAAAATTCATAGGTCATGTTCAAAGCACGAGGGACATGGAAAGGAGTTAGTCCATTATCAACAACTTCTCCTTTTTCATTCATAACCTTTTGACTAACATCGCATGCTTTATTTACATAGATGGAGATTTTTCCCCTCACTTCAACAGGAGTATAAACGATCTCTCTGTTTTCATTTACCTCTGTGCGACGTTGTGTATTGTACCAATTATTAGGAATATTCATTTCTGAGGCAATGGCTTCGCGCAAACTTCTAATATCCTCTCCATTGCTTGCTGTTTGTACATCATTGTCGAGGTTAAGATTTGATAAGCCATCACCATTTGCTGCGCACCAAACAGCTTCTTGTTTAATGCTAGGAGAAAGTTTTTTGTCTTTCATCAATTGGGTTAGCTTGATCAAATTTTTATTGTCGGTAAATGTTAATTTAAAAGTTGAATTAGGTGCCGGAGATTGATCACTTGACTCGCTGCAATATCCTTCTACAATTAAATTTTTATTTTCATTTCCTTTTAACAAAACTACACTTGAGTTAGGCACAAAAATATTTTGTTCTTCGTTGATATCGGCCACAAACATAGTGCCTGCAGGAATATTTATTTTACAAGATTTGTTGCTTAAGTTTTTAATCAGCAATTTGATGGCTTCTCCCGAATGACTTCCTGTGGAGCTGGCTTCAATCTGAATCAGTTTCTTGTTTACTGCGTCATGAATGCTTATTTCTTCTTCTGTAAAAAAGCTTGTGGTGAGAAAGGTTATCAATACCGCCACAATGGTTAATAAAATAAAATCTACTGCTCTGCGAATCACACTTCCCGTTTCCATACTTGTAGGTTTGTTATAGAAATGTGATAAAACAAAAACGTTACAAGTTTTAATGCAAAAAAAATCCGGAACTGTTAGCACCGGATTTTCTCTTTCTATTTATTTGATATTAAACCAAAGCTTCCTGAGCAAACAAAGGATAGCTGCTCATCATTTCTGTAACGTCAGATTTGATTTGTGCTAATTTCGCTGCGTTGTCTCTGTTTTCGATAGCTGCATCAATAAACTCAACAACTTTTACTATTTCAGCTTCTTTCACTCCTCTAGAAGAGATGGCAGGCGTACCCACACGAATACCTGAAGTTACGAATGGAGATTTATCATCGAAAGGAACCATGTTTTTGTTTACAGTGATGTGCGCATGTCCTAAAGCAGCTTCAGCATCTTTTCCGCTGATGCCTTTAGAACGCATGTCAATTAACATGGAGTGATTATCGGTACCGCCAGAGATGATTTGGTATCCTTTTTTCACTAACTCTGCAGCCATAACTGAAGCATTTTTTTGTACTTGTTTGATGTAGTCGCCATACTCATCAGTTAACGCTTCACCAAAAGCAATAGCTTTAGCAGCAATAACGTGCTCTAACGGTCCGCCTTGAGTTCCAGGGAAAACAGCGCCATCTAAACATTGCGACATTTTTTTCAATTCTCCTTTAGGCGTTTTTTGTCCCATTGGGTTTTCAAAATCTTTACCTAACATGATCACACCACCGCGCGGACCTCTTAAGGTTTTGTGAGTAGTTGTAGTTACAATATGGCAATGTTCCATTGGGTTGTTCAATAAGCCTTTGGCAATTAAACCTGCAGGGTGAGAGATATCGGCCATCAATAAAGCACCCACTTCATCGGCAATGGCTCTCATTGTTTTGTAATCCCAATCTCTTGAATAAGCAGAAGCGCCGGCAATAATTAATTTTGGTTTTACTTCACGCGCTTTTTGAGCAATAATATCAGTACTAACTCTTCCTGTTTCTCTTTCAACACCATAGAAATTCGGTTTGTATAATTTACCAGAGAAGTTTACTGGAGAACCGTGTGTTAAGTGACCACCATGAGACAAGTCGAAACCCAAAATAGCATCACCCGGATTCAATACCGCCAACATAACAGCAGCATTGGCTTGTGCACCAGAGTGAGGTTGAACGTTAGCCCATTCAGCACCGAATAATTTTTTCAAACGGTCGATAGCCAATTGTTCAATTTCATCTACTACCTCGCAACCACCATAATATCTTTTACCCGGAAGTCCTTCAGCATATTTGTTGGTTAAAATGCTGCCCATTGCGTTAATCACTTGTTCGCTCACGAAATTTTCAGATGCGATTAATTCGATTCCGCTTAATTGGCGTTGTTTTTCCTTAGCAATAAGGTCGAAAATAACTTTGTCTCTTTTCATTGTATTTAGTTTTATTTTACTCTTTTAGAAATGAGGGGCAAAAATACGGTGTTCTTTTCAAAGAAGAAAGTATTAATTGAGGTTGTTAGAAAATATTGAAAAGTCATTTCCCACCAACTTTAAATTGCCCAACTCCTCAAAAATTCCTAACTATGTTTTCTCTTACAATGAAGACCAGGGTTAGCAACATATTTAATATTGAATTTCCATTGATACAAGCCGGTATGGTGTGGTGTAGCGGTTGGCGGTTGGCATCTGCGGTAAGCAATGCCGGTGGATTGGGAATTATTGGTGCGGGGTCGATGTATCCTGAGGTTTTAAGAGAGCATATTCAAAAATGCAAACAGGCAACGAATAAACCTTTCGCAGTAAATGTTCCTTTATTGTATCCCAATATTGAGGAAATCATTAAGATCATTGTGGAAGAAGGGGTGAAGATTGTTTTTACCAGTGCAGGAAATCCAAAAACATGGACTAGCTTTTTGAAAGAAAAGGGAATTACGGTGGTGCACGTAGTGTCATCGGCTAAATTTGCCAAAAAAGCAGAAGAAGCTGGAGTAGATGCTGTAGTAGCGGAAGGATTTGAAGCAGGCGGACACAATGGAAGAGAGGAAACCACCACAATGGTATTGATTCCTCAAGTAGTGGAAGCGGTAAAAATACCGGTGATTGCTGCAGGCGGTATTGCCAGTGGTAAGGCTATGTTGGCGGCTTTTGTCTTAGGTGCCGAAGGGGTTCAGATAGGAAGTAGATTTGTGGCTTCGATAGAATCTTCAGCGCACGAAAAATTTAAAAATAAAGTGATTCATACTCAAGAAGGAGAAACTTTGCTTACCTTAAAGGAACTCACACCGGTAAGATTAATTAAAAATAAGTTCTTTCAATCTGTAGAAGAAGCCAAACAAAAAGGGGCAACTACAGAAGAACTAAAAGCTTTGTTGGGAAGAGGCAGAGCTAAAAAAGGAATGTTTGAGGGAGATATGGAGGAAGGGGAGTTGGAGATCGGACAGGTAGCTTCCACTTTTCATGAAATTAAACCTGCTGCAGATATTGTAAGAGAGATAATGACCGAATTCGAAGAAAGAAAAAAATCGTTTAATGATTAACTACAAAGAAAGAACATTGGCTAATGGTTTGAAAGTTATTGCGCATCGTGATACTTCTACTCCCATGGCAGCTTTAAATATCTTGTATAAGGTAGGAGCGAAAGATGAAGATCCTTCCATGACAGGATTTGCGCATTTATTTGAACATTTAATGTTTGGAGGAACTCCGGCAGTTCCCGATTTTGATACCTTGGTGCAAAACATGGGAGGGGATAGTAATGCCTTTACTACCAACGATTACACTAATTATTATTTGTCGTTTCCCAAAGATAATATCGAGCGTGCTTTTTGGTTGGAGGCCGATAGAATGAAAGGATTGGCGTTCACACAAAAAAGCTTGGATGTTCAGAAAAACGTGGTGATTGAAGAGTTTAAACAGCGTTATTTAAATCAGCCTTATGGTGATGCATGGTTAAAAATTCGTCCGGTTGCCTACAAAGTACATCCTTACAAATGGGCCACTATTGGTGAAAAAATTGAGCATATCGAAAAAGCCGAATTGCAAGATGTGAAAGATTTTTTCTACCGTTATTATTTACCCAACAATGCTATTTTGGTTTTTGCCGGAGATGTGGAGGAAGAAAAAATATTTGCTTTGGCTGAACATTATTTTGGCGCAATTCCTTCGGGAGAAATTAAACGACAGAAGTACAGTTTTGAGTCTCCTCAGAGTGAGTACAGAGATTTGAATTCCGATTTGAAAGTACCGGTAAAATCTTTTTACCAGGTATATCATATGCCAGCAAGAAATCATAAAGATTATTATGCGGTAGATTTACTTTCCGATGTATTGGCACGCGGTACTTCATCGCGATTATACCAAAAACTGGTGAAAGAAAATCCATTGTTTGCTGAGTTAAGCACATATATTATGGGTAGTGTTGATCCGGGATTATTTGTGGTACATGCTATGCTTTCCGATAATGTAGATATTGATGAGGCGAAGGCTGCATTGCAAAAAGAAATGGATGAATTATTGCAAAACGGAATTTTAGAAAATGAGTTGAAAAAAGTCGTTCATAAATCGGAAACAAGTTTGGTGTATTCAGAAATGAATGTGTTGAATAAAGCCCAAAACCTGGCTTTTTTCGAAATGTTGGAAGATGCTTCTTTAGTTAATACTCAACAAGAAAAATACAATGAAGTTACTTCTGCTGAAGTGCTTCGTGTGGCGAAAGAAATATTAAGAAATGAAAATTGTACCTGTTTAAATTATACGAATGTCTGAAACTATTACTCCTTCTATTCCTGCGGTAAGCAATACTTTTGAAATAAAAATTATTGAAGCCGAAAAAACAGCGCTCAAAAATGGAGTACCCGTTTATTTTGTAAATGCAGGTACACAAGATATAGTGCGTTTGGAAATTTATTTTGATGCAGGTATTATCCGACAACAAAAACCTTTTCAGGCTTTCCTCACCAACTTAATGTTGATTGAAGGAACTACCAATCGCTCATCGGCTCAAATCTCTGAGGACATCGATTTTTATGGTGGTTATTTAAGTGTGGATTATGCCAAAGATTTTGCATCGTTAACCTTACATATTCTCAATAAATATTTCGATAAAGGATTGGAAGTAATTAAAGATATTTTGCAAAATGCCAACTTTCCGCAGAATGAATTAGATACCATGATAGCCAATCAAAAAAGTGCTTATATGGTAGATGTGGAAAAGGTATCGTATGTGGCGCAAAAGAAATTGAATGAGCTGATGTTTAAAGGCCACCCTTATGGTACAGCTTCCACTGCCGATGATTTCAATAAAATTTCGCGTGAAGATATTTTGGCTTTTTACAAATACTATAATTTGTCTTTTGCTCAAATTACTTTGTCGGGAAAAATTGAGCAAAAAGAAATTGATTTGTTAGATAAATATTTAGGTATTATTCCAGTTTCAGCAAAAGAAAAATCACCTTTTCCTGCTTCTTTTTCTTTTGATGCAGGAAAACATTTTGTAGAGAAAAAAGATGCCATGCAAAGTGCTATAAAAGTGGGTGGGCATCTCCCTTTTAAAGGTACTCAGGATTTTTATGGTTTGCTGGTTTTAAATACCATTTTTGGAGGATATTTTGGTTCTCGCTTGATGAATAATATTCGTGAGGATAAGGGCTGGACTTATGGCATTTCCTCTTACATAGAATCTACAGCAATTGATTCTTGTTTAATTATTTCTACTGAGGTGAAAGGTGATATTGCTGAAAAAGCATTGGCTGAAATTTTTGTGGAAATGGATAAACTTTCTACCGAATTGGTGGCTGAGGATGAACTGGAAAAAGTCCGTACTTATATGTTGGGTAAATTCTTAAAAAATCTTGATGGCCCCTTTGAAGTATGTGATCGCTTTTGGGGAATTCAACAGTTTGGATTGGGTTATGAATATTACCATCAGTATATCAAAACCATCAAAACCATTAGTGCAGAAGAACTTCAGCGTTTGGCGAAAAAATACTTTGATAAAGATAAATTGGTGTGTTTGATTGCGGGAATCAGATAGTTCTTCGTATTACAACTTTATCTTTTATCTCTCACTTTTTTTGCTAAATTTGCTCGCAACTTTATAAGTTGCAAATGGCAAAAACAATCAAAAATTCTATTGAGGAAGGACTTACGTACGACGATGTGTTGCTCGTTCCTGCCTATTCTGAAGTGCTTCCCAGAGAAGCCGACATTAACTTGTCTTCAAAATTTACCCGCGATATAGTGCTTAGAACTCCGGTGGTGAGTGCAGCGATGGATACCGTTACCGAATCGGCGATGGCAATTGCCATGGCGCAGGAGGGTGGTATAGGCGTAATTCACAAAAACATGTCGGTTAAAAAACAAGCCGATGAGGTGCGTAAAGTGAAAAGAGCGGAGAATGGAATGATCCTCGATCCTGTTACTGTTCCTTCTTCTGCTAAGGTGGCCGATGCCTTTCGTTTAATGAGTGAATTTGGTATTGGCGGTATCCCGGTGGTGAATGGTAATAATGAGTTGGTGGGTATCGTAACTAGTCGTGACCTACGTTTCGAAAAAGACAAATCAAAAGATATTTCTAAAGTAATGACTAAAGCCGTTATTACTGCCGATGAGAAAACCGATTTCTCTTTGGCTGAAGCGATTTTACAAAAACATAGAATTGAGAAATTACCGGTAGTAGGACCAAAAAATAAATTGATTGGTTTGATTACTTATAAAGACATTATTAAAATCAAATTACGCCCTAATGCCTGCAAAGATAAATTAGGTCGTTTGCGTGTTGCCGCCGCTGTAGGTGTTACACTAGATACTATGGATAGGGTTGATGCGTTAGTAGCTGCGGGTGTTGATGCGGTGGTGATTGATTCGGCTCACGGCCATTCAAAAGGTGTTATAGAAATGGTGAAAGCCGTTCGTAAAAAATATAAAAATTTGCAAATTGTTGCAGGAAATATTGTGACTGCTCAAGCTGCTCAGGATTTGGCGAAAGCCGGTGTAGATGCAGTTAAAGTAGGTATTGGTCCGGGGTCTATTTGTACTACCCGCGTTATTGCAGGGGTGGGAGTACCTCAATTAACAGCGGTTCAAAATGTAGCGGAAGGATTAAAAGGAACAGGTGTTTCGGTTATTGCCGATGGGGGTATTAAATATACGGGTGATTTTGTGAAGGCCTTAGCAGCAGGTGCCGATGTGGTAATGGCGGGTTCTTTGTTTGCTGGTACAGATGAATCACCAGGAGAAACCATTTTGTTTGAAGGTAGAAAATTTAAAAGCTACCGAGGAATGGGTTCTATTGAAGCAATGGAGTCGGGATCAAAAGATCGTTATTTCCAAGACAACCAGAGCGATTCAAAAAAATTAGTTCCCGAAGGTGTAGTAGGAAGAGTGCCTTATAAAGGAACTTTATCAGAGGTGATGTATCAAATTATTGGCGGACTAAGAGCGGGTATGGGGTATGTTGGAGCACCTGATATAAAATCATTAAAAAAGAGTACATTTATACGCATCACCGCTGCTGGTATGCGCGAGAGTCATCCACACGACGTATCGATTACGCGTGAGGCCCCGAACTACAGCAGTAAATAAAACTAAAACCTAAAATAGCATAGTGCAATGAAAAAATTATTTATTTCCGTTTTGTTTTTATGCTCGGCGCTAGTGAATGCTCAACCACTTTTAACAATAGGTGGTGAAGCTATAAGTGCCGACGAATTCATGACGATGTATAATAAAAAATCGTCGTATCAAGACACTACTAAAACTCCTGAAGAAGCTTTAAAAGAATATCTTGATTTGTATATCAAGTTTAAAATTATTGTAAAAGAAGCTGAAGGGTTAGGCCTGGATACCGTTAAAAAATTTAAGGATGAATTGGCGGGTTATAGAAATCAGTTGGCTGAATCATACATGACCGATAAAAATGTAACAGAAGAATTGGTTAAAGAGGCTTACGAAAGATTGAAATATGAAGTGCATGCTAGTCATATTTTAGTGCTTTGTCGCCCTGATGATATGCCTGAAGATACTCTTATTGCTTACAAAAAAGCATTAGATATTATGAATAAAGCCAAAGCCGGACAAGATTTCGGTAAACTGGCAATGGAATATTCAGGCGATCCTTCTGCTAAAGAAAATAAAGGCGATTTAGGATATTTTGCAGCAATGAAAATGGTTTATCCATTTGAAACGGCTGCTTATAATACACCGGTAGGACAGGTTTCGAAACCGGTGAGAACTAAATTTGGTTATCATATTTTGAAAATTCAGGATAAGAGACCAACGCAGGGAAGTATCAATGCAGCGCACATTATGATTACTACCAAACAACATGCTTCGGCAGAAGAAGTTGCCAATGCTAAAACCCGTATTGATGAGATTTACAGTAAACTTCAGGGTGGAACTCCATGGAATGAATTGGCTAAACTTTCTGAAGATCCTCAGTCGGTTAAAAAAAATGGAGAACTGGGATTCTTTTCTTATGATACTTATCCGGTTGATTTCGCTGAAGCTGCTTTTGCATTGAAAGATAAAGATCAAATTTCAGCTCCTATCAGAACAGATTATGGATGGCATATCATTAAGTTGATCGAGAAAAGACCAATGGATTCTTTCGAAAAAATGCAGCCTGAAATTAAACGTTCTTTAGGAAGAAACGATAGATCCAATCTTTCCAAAGAAGCTGTTTATCAAAAAATAATGCAAAAAAATGGCTTCAAAGAATATCCTGAAAACATCAAAATCATGTTTCATATTACCGATACTACTTTGGTAATGGGTACATGGAAAGTACCTGCGAATGTGGTGTTAGATAAAGTTTTGTTTGAAATAGGAAATGAGAAATATACTCAAAACGATTTCGCGCAATATGTCTATACACATGAAGGAGTGAGAAAGAATAACACCTACAAACAATTGGTAAATCAATACTATGAGTCGTTTAGAAAAGAAAAAGTATTGGGTTATGAAAACAAAAACTTAGAAAAAAATTATCCTGCTTTTAAAGCTTTAATGAAAGAGTACAGAGATGGTATGTTGAAATTTGAAATTACCGATCAAAACGTATGGACTAAAGCAGTGAAAGACACTACCGGTTTGAAAGAGTTTTACGAAGCCAATAAAAGTAAATGGATGTGGCCGGAAAGAATTAAGGGTGATGTTTATATTTGTTTAAATGCAGAGGTGGCTAAGTCGGTTAGAAAAATGTTGAAGAAACATGCTACGGTTCCTGAGATTTTAGAAAAAATAAACAAAGAATCTCAGTTGAATGTGAGAGTGCTGCAACAAGGACATTACAGTAAAGAAGATTACCCTTCTTTGGCTACATTCAAATGGAAAAAAGGAATTTCGCCTGTTACAGAAAACAATAAAATGTTTTATGTATTCAGCATCACTGATTTGTTGCCAGTACAATCTAAAAAAATTGATGAAGCTAAAGGTGTAATTACTTCAGCTTATCAAACTTATTTAGAAGACACCTGGGTTAAAACGTTAAGAAGTAAATATCCGGTGCAAGTGAACAATGCTGTCTTAAATGGTTTGCTTAAAAAGAAATAGTAGATTTAATATCCTTAATGTAAAGCAACTGGTTTTCACCGGTTGCTTTGCTGTTTTATTTGCTTGCGTTGATTTGAAGTCGGCCGATCCTACCGAACAAGAATTAGCAAAGGTGGGAGTTTATACTTTATTTCTTTCTGATGTGCTTGCCGATATTCAATTAACCCCCGAGAAAGATAGTGCTGCCCAGGTGAAATTGTATATTAATAACTGGGTGAAAAATCACGTTGTTTTACAAAAAGCAGAAACCGAATTGTACTCAGAAGAAAAGAAATTTAGCAAGCAATTAGAAGAGTATAGAAATTCATTAATGCGTTATGCCTACGAACAAAAGTACGTGCGTGATAATTTAGATACAGTTGTTGGCGAAAAAGAAATTGCTGCTTTTTACAATCAGAATGCCAGAAACTTTGAATTGAAGGAAGATGTAGTAAGAGTGCGATATGTGTTGTTGAACAAAAATAAAATCAAGTTCAAAGCAAAGCTTAAATCATTATTAACTTCTAATACTGTTAAAGCCAAAAAGGAATTTATTACCTTTTGTGCGAAGAATAAATTAGATTGTTATTGGAATGATAGTACCTGGGTGTTTTTCGATGAATTCAGAAACATAGTTCCTTTGAAATCTTACAATAATGAAGATTTTTTGCGTTCTACGAAGTATTATGAATGCAATGATTCTTTGAAACTAGATTTAATGTATTTCACGAATTTTAAAATTAAAGATAGCGCTTCGCCTATAGATTTTGAAAGAGAAAAAATTAAAAGGATTATTCTCAATCAACGAAAATTGAAATTGATTGAAGAGATGGAAATTAAAGTATATGATGAGGCTTTGAAAGAGGGTGATGTTGAGGTTTATTAAAATGTTAAGAAGAGAATTTTAAAATATTTGAATGATGAGAGCAGTGTTTTTTTTATCACTAATGTGTACAGCAAATTTAGCTTTTAGCCAACCAAAGCCTTTAGATAGAATTGTGGGTAAAGTAGGGGGGAGTCTTGTTTTAGAATCGGACATCACTATACAATACGAGCAAATGAAATTACAGGGCTATCCGGTAGATGAGTCTTCTAAATGTGCTTTGTTTGAAGATTTTATGTTTCAGAAATTGTTGCTGCAACAAGCAGAATTGGATAGTGTGGAGGTTTCGGAAAAAGAAGTAGAGGCTGAAATCAACCGCAGAATGCAATATCATTTGGCGCGATTGGGCGGATCGGAAGCTGAGTTTGAAAAACACTACGGAAGTATAGTGGCGTTTAAACAACAAGAAACTCCGGTGATTCGGGAAGAAATGCTGGTGCGTGAAATGCGTTCTAATATTGTTTCTAATATTAAAATTACACCCGTAGAGATTCGTCATTATTTTTCTACTTTATCACCTGATAGTTTGCCTATTGTTCCTGCTAAATATGAAATTGCGGAAATATTAATTAAACCAGAAATGAATTCTTTTGAGCGTCAACGTGTAATGAATGAAATGAAAAGAGTGCGCAATGATATTGTAAAAGACGGAAGAGATTTTGGTATGGTGGCAAAATTCGAAAGTATGGATGGCTCTAAAGATGCGGGTGGTGATTTAGGTTATATCAGCAGGGAACAAGTAGTATCAGAGTTTGCAGCGGTTGCTTTTAGAATGAAAATTGGAGAAGTGTCAGATGTTTTTGAAAGTGAGTTTGGTTTTCATATTCTTCAGGTGTTGGAACGTAAAGGACAATTGTTACGTGTTCGTCATATTCTTAAAAAACCAAGATTTTATTCTACCGATATTTTAAAAGCTAAAACCCGTGCCGATTCTTTGTATGAGTTGTTGGTGAATAATAAAGGATCATTTGCTGATTTAGCCTCTCGTTTTTCCCAAGATGCGGCAAGTAAAGGAAATGGTGGTATGATTACCAACCAACAATCAGGTGATACTAAATTTGCACCGGAAGATTTAGATCCTGATATAGCCGCTCGAATCAGTCATTTAAATGAAGGTGAAATTACAGCGCCTGAAGCTTTCACTGATTATTCGGGAAGCAATGCAGTGCGGATTTTGAAATTAGTAACTTATAAAGAAGCGCACAGAGCAAATCTTTCGGATGATTACGAACAAATTAAAAATGCAGCTCTTCAAATAAAACAACAAGAAGCGATGGTAAAATGGGTAGAGAAAAAATTACCTAGCACCTTTTCGCAAGTGAATGAAGGCTATACACATTGTGAACAAAGCAAACGTTGGATTAAAAAAAGTAATTAAGATGTCGTTAAAATTTGAATCGGATGTTAAGGCCTTAGATTCTTTAAAAGAAGTAAGTGCTAAGCTTGAAAAAGAAATAGGAAAAGTAATTGTGGGTCAACAAGAAGCTGTACGCCTCGTGGTGATTTCTGTTTTTAGTAACGGTCATGCATTGTTGGTGGGTGTTCCGGGATTGGCAAAAACCTTGTTGGTAAATTCTATCGCTAAAGCTTTAGGTTTGTCGTTTAACAGAATTCAGTTTACTCCCGATTTAATGCCATCAGATATTGTGGGTGCTGAGGTGTTGGATGAATCTCGACAATTTAAATTCGTTAGAGGGCCCATTTTCGCGAACGTGATTTTGGCTGATGAGATCAATCGTACTCCTCCTAAAACACAAGCTGCTTTGTTGGAAGCCATGCAAGAGCGTCATGTTACCAATGCTGGAAATTCAATGCCTTTGCCTTCTCCGTTTTTTGTTTTGGCTACTCAAAATCCAATTGAACAAGAAGGAACTTATCCTTTGCCTGAAGCACAACTCGATCGTTTTATATTCAATATCTGGATAGATTATCCTAATTATCAAGACGAAATTGATGTAGTGAAAAGAACTACTTCTAGCACCAATGAAACTATTGAATCGGTGTTAAGCGCTGAAGATATTTTGTTTTATCAGCAGTTAATTAGGAAGATGCCTGTGGCCGATAATGTTTATGAGTATGCAGTGAAGTTGGCTAGAAAAACCAGAAAAGATTCTGATGAAGCTCCAGAAAGCGTTAAGAAATATTTGTATTGGGGTGCGGGTCCGAGAGCTTCGCAATATCTTATCGTTGCGGCAAAAGTAAGTGCAGCACTCAATGGAAAATATTCACCTGATATTGAAGACGTAAAAGCAGTAGCAGTACCTATTTTGCGCCACCGTATTTTACGCAACTACAAAGCTGAAGCTGATGGTGTGAGTGTGGAGAATATTATTGAAGGGTTGTTGTAGTTTTAAACACACTAAAATTCACATTCCCGTAATTTCTATGTTCCTTAAAATTAGGATGTGTGGCGAAACTATGATCCTTCGGATGTTCTAGTACAAACCATCCATTTTCATTTAATATACCTGCTTTAAAAATTAAATCAGGAATATCTTTCAGGTTTTTTAAATCGTAGGGCGGATCCGCAAAAATTAAATCGAATTTTCTGGAGTTATTATTTTCAACCCATTTGAAAACATCGGCTTTTTGAACGATGGGAGAAATATTTAATTGAGCCGCGGTGGCCTTTATAAATGAGCAACAATTGAAGTTTTGATCTACACAAGTTATTTTCTCTACACCTCGCGATGCAAATTCAAAAGATATAGCTCCGGTGCCCGCAAACAAATCCAACACGGCAATATTTTCGAAATCAAAATTATTATTGAAGATATTGAAGAGTGCTTCTTTGGCTTGATCGGTAGTAGGACGAACGGGTAGATTCTTAGGTGGATTAAATCTTCTTCCTCCAAACTGTCCGGAAATTATACGCATAGATACTGACTGAAATGTGAGAAGTAAAAATAAGGATTTATGTCGTTTAATTCATAACCTAATTTATACTGCGCATTTTTCAGTATCCATGAACTCTTTTTGAAATATTTGATTAGTATTTCGTGTATAGCCGAGTTTTTTTCTACTTCACCTACTAAGTAAACAGAAGTACTTGATGCATTTATTTTTAATTGTTCCAGAGTATAGAAAGTGTAATAAAGAAAATCTTCGGTGGTTTGAATAGGGTGCACCGTGTATAATTTCAACTGACTGTTTTCAAACACAATAATATCGTAGTGTTGTGAGTGAATGTTTACGAATACAACAGGTTCTGTTTCTGCTTTGAATAAGTTATACAAGGATAAATAAGTGGGTACTACATGCGGAAAATAATCAATACTAGGAAAGTGTTCATCGAGAATAGTTTTCAAAATCCCTGGCATTGCAAAAATCGCATGAGCTCCCAGAAAATTTACTTCACGGTGAATAATTACACTTCCTTCGTCGATACTGCATGTTGCCAACAAATATTCTACTGCTTTTTCCTGGTGAAATAAAGAAGTAGGAACCAAAGTGAATTTTGAACTTACCAACGAAAGAGATACTTTTTGGTATTTGTTCATTAGCTTCAATGGAGAGCTTTTGAATAACTGGGTAAGTTTATCAGCATCGAATTCATAATATTCAGTACTGATGTCAATAGTTTGAAAAGCAAGTATTTCTTTTTCTTTAGGTTCTATAATGTGAATTTTGAAGAGGTTGTTTTCCACTTCAAAATGCAATTGTAATTGCTCGGTAGGATAGTTTGCAATGCGTTTATCAACAATGTGCATCTCCTTTTCGCTATTGACTACTTGTACTTCCATTAAATTCATAATTTAGAGCCGTAGCTAATTTACGGAAATAAGTGTAATGGAAGATTAATTTACTGTAAAGTGAGAGTTAATTTTGAAAGAAAAAGTATTAACATATTTAGGACATAAACCTACTTCCGGACAAGCGGAATTGATTGATCAGTTACTAACTTTTTTTACTATACCTATGCCTCGTCCGGTTTTCGTGATGCGTGGTTATGCAGGAACAGGCAAAACTTCTCTGGTAAGTGCTTTCGTGAAATCGATGCGGGGAGGAACCTGCGTTTTGTTGGCACCCACAGGTAGGGCTGCTAAGGTGTTTGGAACGTATTCGGGTCGACCGGCTTATACCATTCACAAAAAGATTTATCAAAATTCAGTGAAGGATGGCGTAGCACAGTTCTCACTCACTAAAAACTTGCATAAGGATACTGTTTTCTTCGTTGATGAAGCCTCTATGATTTCTAATTCGGGTGGGCTAGGGGGCTCTTTTGTGAGTAAAGGAAGGAGTTTATTGGATGATCTTTTGGAATTTGTTTTTTCAGGTGAAAATTGCAGGGTAGTTTTTATTGGTGATACCGCTCAGTTGCCTCCGGTGGGAATGAGTTTGAGTGTAGCTCTCGATCCTAAATATTTAAAAGCACAATGGGGTTTGAATGTATTTGATTATGAAATGACAGAGGTGGTGCGGCAAAGCGCTCAATCAGGAATATTATATAACGCTACTAAAATTCGCGATCAGTTGAAATTGAAAACTCCTGGTTATCCGGCAATAGAACTCAAAGATTTTCCTGATGTAGCGGTGATCAGTAGTTATGAAGTAGAAGAATTGCTGAATGATGCGTATTCAAAATCAGGAGTAGAAAAAGCGATTGTAATTACGCGATCCAATAAAATGGCCAATAATTTCAACCAACAAATTCGATATCGTATTCGTTGGCAGGAAGATGAAATTTCTTCGGGCGATTATTTGATGGTAGTGAAAAATAATTATTTCTGGCTGGGTGCCGATTCAAAAGCCGGATTCATTGCCAACGGTGATATGATTTATGTGGAGAGGGTGATGAAATACGAAGAAAAATTTGGATTTCGTTTTGTGAATTTGCAAGTGAAAATGGTAGATTACCCTGATGAACCAGAAATGGAAGTGAAGATTATTTTAGATTCCTTGATGACTGATGCACCATCGCTTACCAAAGAACAAAGCAAAAATTTGTCGGAAGCCGTTTATGGTCATTACATGATGGAGAATAACACCAAAGCAAAGATTCGTGAAGCGGTAAAAAAAGATCCTTACTATAATGCGCTCCAAGTTAAATTTGGTTATGCAGTAACTTGTCATAAATCACAAGGTGGACAATGGGATTACGCTTTCGTGGTACAAGGATATCTTAGCGATGAAATGGTAGATACTGAATATTTACGTTGGCTTTATACCGCTATCACCCGCGCTTCTAAAAAATTGTATTTGGTGAATTTTAGTGAGAAATTTTTCCTCCCGTAGAGTCGAAATGCTTTCGACTTAAAATAGAAAATATTCCATTGAATCTATAGAAATAATCTTTTTAAGTCGAAAGCATTTCGACTCTACGGGATTATCAATTACTTCATCCTCCCCTCAATCTTCTTTAAAATATTCTCTACTGCCGGACAAATTTCTGCATTTTTTTCTGTGAGTCGGAAGATTTGCTGTTGGTTTACACGATTGGTGTGTGGATATTCTCTGCAGGCTTTCGGACGTTCTTCGTAAATAGTACAATAGTTTTGTTCATCTAAAAAAGTACAAGGAACTTTTTGTAAAACATAATCTTTGTCTTCATCGATACGCAAATATTGTTCA
>JAHEZM010000019.1 GCA_023251075.1 Flavobacteriales bacterium
TCATTTTTGAAGACGATGTTGATATTTACTGGGCGCGAACAAGGATAGCCGAACGTTTGAATTACGCCCAACGATTATTACCAAAAGAAGTAGTTCCTTCTATCGGCCCCGATGGAACGGGAGTGGGACATGTTTTTTGGTACACGTTGGAGGCAAAAAAAATGGACTTGGGTGAACAGCGAGCCTTGCAGGATTGGTATGTGAAATTTGCTTTGCAGAATGTGCAGGGCGTAAGTGAAGTAGCTTCTTTTGGTGGTTTTGAAAAACAATATCAGATTACCATCGACCCCAACAAATTGAATTATTATAATGTTTCATTGATGGATGTTCTCAAATCGGTTCGTACCAACAATAATGATGTTGGTGGAAGAAAATTTGAGATGAGTCAAATGGGGTATATTATAAGAGGGTTGGGCTATGTTAAAAATAGCTCGGATATTGAAAACATTTCAGTTGTTACAAGAAATTCAATCCCTGTAAAAATAAAAGACGTTGCCACTGTTCAGATGGGTGGAGATTTACGTCTTGGAATATTTGACAACAATGGCGAAGGAGAAGTTGTAGGTGGAATTGTAGTAATGCGCTACGGTGAGAATGCCGATAAAGTAATTAATGCAGTAAAAGAAAAAATTAAAGATGTTGAAAAAGGTTTGCCTGAAGGCGTAAAAATTAAAACATCATACGACAGAAGTACTCTTATTGAAGAAGCCATTGAATCTGTAAAGGGAACGCTTATAGAAGAAATGATAACAGTTTCAATTGTAGTATTGTTATTTCTTTTTCACTGGCGAAGTGCATTAATAATATTAATTCAATTGCCAATTTCTGTAGCAACAGGTTTTATTTTATTACAGGCCTTTGGTATTTCCTCTAATATTATGTCTTTAACGGGGATTGCCCTTGCCATAGGAGTTGTGGTAGATGATGGAATTGTGATGGTAGAGAATGCTTATCGGCACTTATCGGAAAAATGGACTGGCCACAAAGTAGATAAAGCAGAACGATTGAAAATTATTGAAGAATCATCTCAACAGGTTGGTCCTGGAGTTTTCTTTTCCACTATTGTAGTAATTGCTTCTTTCTTGCCTGTTTTTTTACTTACAGGAATGGAGGGTAAATTGTTTTCTCCTTTGGCTTGGACAAAAACATTTATTCTACTTGTAGATGCTGTACTTGCGATTACACTGGCTCCTGTTTTAATTTCATTTTTTCTGAAAGGAAAACTGAAACCGGAAAGCGAAAATCCAATCACAAGAGTTCTCGAAAAAATTTACACCCCTATTCTTTCATGGTGTTTAAAATGGAGAAAAACAACTATAGGGATTAATTTAATAGCACTGGCGATAAGTATTCCTGTAATGCTTGATTTAGGAAAAGAATTTATGCCACCATTGGATGAAGGTTCTTTATTGTTTATGCCAGTGACACTTCCCGATGTTTCTAATGCTGAGGCAAAACGGATTTTACAATTACAGGATAAAATCATAAAATCAGTTCCTGAAGTAGAAAGTGTTTTGGGTAAGGCAGGTAGAGCAAATACCGCTACCGACAATTCTCCTATCAGTATGATAGAGACTATTGTTTTATTAAAACCAAAATCGGAATGGCGAGAGGGATTGACAAAAAATGATATTATTAATGAGCTTAACTCGAAACTACAGATACCGGGTGTAGTGAATGGATTTACTCAACCCATTATTAACCGTATCAATATGCTTTCTACGGGAATAAGAACCGATGTAGGAATAAAGGTGTATGGTCAGCAAATAGACAGCATTTACAAGTTAGCCGAAAAAATAAAAAAGGAACTTATAAGTGTTGACGGAGTGAAAGATTTATATGTTGAACCTATTACGGGAGGAAAATACATTGACATTAATATTAACCGCGATGAAATTGGGCGTTACGGTTTAAGTATTGACGACGTAAATATGGTGGTAGAAAGCGCATTGGGTGGTATGAATATTACTACCACAGTGGAAGGCCGCCAACGCTTTAAAGTGAATGCCCGCTATGCTCAGGATTTTAGAAATGATATTAATAAACTGAAACGTTTACAGATTCAAACGGATGATTACGGAACCATACCACTATCCTCAGTAGCAGATGTGGCTATTTCAGAAGGGCCACCAATGATTAATTCTGAAAATGCCATGCTACGAGGCACGGTGCTGTTCAATGTGAGAGAACGTGACTTAGGAAGCACAGTTGATGATGCGAAGAAAAAACTGGAAGGTATGCTGAAAAAATTACCGAAAGGTTACTACATAGAATGGAGTGGTCAATACGAAAATCAAATTAGAGCCAATGAAACTTTACTGATGATTGTACCTGTTGTTATCCTTATTATTTTACTGGTTTTGTATTTTACTTACAAATCGGTGAAAGAAGCGTTAATCACTATGATTACTGTTCCTTTTGCACTTATTGGTGGAGTATTCATGGTGTACTTTTACGATGTGAATTTATCGGTAGCTGTTGCGGTAGGTTTTATAGCGTTATTTGGAATTGCTATTGAAACCGCAATGTTAATGACGATTTATTTGAATGAAGCCATGCAACAACTCGTTGCTGCAAAAGGCAATTCAAAAGAAAGTATTACCAATGCCGACATTAGAGAATTTGTTATTGCCGGCGCAGCAAAACGGTTACGACCAAAATTAATGACAGTTTCCGTTTCATTGTTTGGGCTTATTCCGATACTATGGGCAAACGGAGTGGGCAGCGATGTGATGCTTCCTATCACCATTCCTTTGATTGGCGGAATGATTACCTCTACTATTTATGTGCTTTTTGTAACACCTGTAGTTTTTGAAATAAGCAAAGAAGCAGAACTTAAGCGCAATGGAAAAATTGATTTAATTGATGCAAAAGAATAAGAAAATGGTAAAAAATAAATTATTATCAGCGATACTAATGCTATTATTTTTTAATGTTAGTTGCGCACAAATTTTGACGCTCGACAGTGTTTTAAATATTATCGAGAGGGATAATCCCGAATTAAAAATGTACGATGCTCAAATAAATGCCGCAGACACTTATGCAGAAGGTGCAACGGCATGGGATGCGCCACAAATAGGTACGGGTTTCTTTATGACACCATACAATCCTATGATGTGGAAAGCTAATCCATCAGCATATAATTCGGGTATGGGATCATATATGTTATCTATAAAACAAATGATCCCCAATCCGCAAAAACTGGAGGCCAACAAAACGTATATGGAAAGCATGAGCAGTGTTGAAAAACAAAATAAAAACTTTGTTAGAAATATGCTTTTTGCCGAAGCCAAAGGAAATTATAATGAACTGGTGGTTTTAAAGAAAAAACAAGAGATTGTAAAAGAATCTGAGAATTTATTAAAACTGGTAATACAAACAACAGAAATCAGATATCAATACAATCAGGAAAAAATAGGAAGTATTTATAAAGCAAAAGCACAGCTCGCAGAACTTCAATCCATGCTGTTGATGTATGAAAATGAAATAAAGGAAAAGATGATTATGCTAAATACGCTTATGAATAGAGAGAAATCGAAATCTTTTCAAATAGACAGCACCTATTTTATAAAACAATATGACACTGAAATTATTGATACTTCCTCACTTTCTTTTTTAAGGAGTGATTTGAAAGCCATTGACCAATCTATTAATTTACTGAAGGCAAAACAACAAATGGCAAAAAGTGAAAGATTACCTGATTTTGGAGTAAGCTATGACCACATGTTTACTTTTGGAACACAACCACAATTGTTCACTTTAATGGGAATGATGACTATACCGATAGCTCCGTGGTCGAGTAAAAGTTATACCTCTACTGTTTCAGCAATAGACTTTGAGATAGATGCTTTAGAAATTCAAAAACAAGGTGTTGTTAATGAAGCGGTGGGGAAATTGGAGGGATTAAAAAGTAAAATTGGTTTTCAAAAGCAGCAAATAAAATTGTATGAAGAAAGTATTTTACCATCGCTGCGAAAAAACTATCAGGCTTTACTGCTTTCATACGAACAAAACACAGAAGAATTATTTATGGTGCTGGATGCCATTCAAATGCTTAAAATGAATCAACTGGCTTACCTCGATCAATTACAGACGCTTTTAACATTACAAACTGAATATGAAAAAGAAATTGAACAACGATAGAAGCTATTTTTTTTATTTGATTTTGCTCGTAATCACTTTGGTGTCGTGTTCAGAATCAAAAAGTGAAAACCATGTTGAGGTAATGCATAAAAAAATGTACACCTGCTCAATGCATCCTCAGATTATAAGAGATACACCCGGAAAATGTCCGATTTGTGGAATGGACTTGATAGAAAAAAAATCAGATAATAAAGTACAGTTAGATGTTGGAATAGATGATTTGATTAAACCTGTTGATGCTTATGTACTGTCTTCTGTAAAAACAAGTTCCCCTATTGAAAAGGAAGTTTCAGTTATTTTTAAAGTAAATGGTTTTATTTCTTACGATACCCGACAATTTTCTACTATCTCTTCGCGCTATGAAGGTCGAATAGAAAAACTTTATGTAAAATATAATTTTCAAAAAGTAGAAAAAGGTCAGGCGCTTTTTGAGATGTATAGTCCTGAATTAATTACTGCTCAACAAAATTTAATTTTCCTATTGAAAAATGATGAAACCAATACAGCATTAATTGAAAGTGCGAAACGCAGATTGAGTTTATTGGGCATGACAAAAACTCAAACAGAGCAACTTGCTTCCACAAAGCAAACGATGATTACTACTACAGTTTATAGTCCTGTTGATGGATATGTGATAGAAGAAAAAATATCTTCACAAATGGAAAGCAATAAAAATTCGATGGGTGCTGAAAATTCTAAAACAGATTATTCCACCCAAGAATTATCAGTTAAAGAAGGACAAACCTTATCGAAGGAACAACGCATATTCAAAATTGTAAATACACAGATGGTTTGGGCACTTCTAAAATTATCGGGTGCTCAAGCTGAGTATGTAAAGAAAAATGATGTTGTTAAAATATTTAGTCAAAGTATTTCCGAACCAATTATCTCCCCTGTTGATTTTGTAGAACCGATGTTTGAAGGTGCTGAGAAGTATTTGACAGTACACGTTCATTTACATAACACTGATGGAAGATGGAAAGTAGGCGACCTAATAACTGCTGAAATTAATGGGGGGCAAAAAAAATCACTTTGGATTAATAAAGAAAGTGTTCTGAATCTTGGAAATGAATCAGTGGTATTTGTGAAAGAAGGAAATAACTTTTTTAAAGTGAGAAAAATTGCTCTTGGAATTAAAGTAAATAACTGGATTGAAGTTTTAGATGGAATTTCTAGTAAAGATAGTATCGCTGAAAACGCACAGTATTTAATCGATAGCGAGAATTTTGTTAAACAGTAAATTATGAAAAGAAAGATAAATAATATTTTGATACTATCCTTAGCGGTTATACTGCTGCTGAGTTGTAATTCAAAAGTAGAAACCCCTACCACTGATAATTCTTACTATACCTGTTCAATGGATCCACAAGTTAGGGAAAGCAAACCCGTAAAATGCCCAATTTGTAGAATGGAACTCACAAAAGTTGAAGTAAGTAAAGAAAACTCAAACTCATTGAAATTTAGCGACAATCAAATGAAGCTCGCCAATATAAAAATAGATACTCTCAAGCTATCAGATTTTTCTCAAGAACAAACATTTACAGCTAAAGTGGTTGTGGATGAAGAAGAATCTTCTGTAATTTCTACCCGTGTTATGGGACGTGTTGACAGACTTAATTTTAAAAGTATGGGAGAATACGTCCACAAAGGTGATGTTGTATATGAATTATATAGCGAAGAATTATCCTCCGCGCAAAGAGAATATTTGATTGCTTTAGAGAGAGCCAAGAAAATCAACGATACAGAAATGGATTATAAGCAATTATTGTCTTCGGCAAAAAGCAAGTTACTTCTTTGGGGGATGAGCGAAGAGCAAATTAAACAGCTTGGATTGTCAGGAGAAGTTTCGGCAACAACATCATTTACAAGTAAAGTAGAAGGATATATCACAGAAGTAATGATAAAAGAAGGAGATTATTTAATGGAAGGGCAAACAATACTAAAAACCAATACCTTTTTGAACGTTTGGATAGAAGCACAGGTATTTGCTACCGAAATACCCCCAATAAAAATAGGGCAAGAAGTTTTTATAACATTTGAAGGACAAGGATTGGAAGCACAAAAAAGTAAAATCAATTTTATCAGTCCTGAACTAATCAAACAAAGCAAAGTGAATATTATAAGAACACCATTGCGTAATGATAACCATAAATATTTCCCAGGAATGTTAGCATCAATAACAATTAATGTTTCTCAAAAAAAGGCTATGGTTTTACCCTTGGATGCTGTATTGCAGGAAGCAAAAGGAAATACAGTGTGGATTCAAAATGCGGATGGCTCATTTGAAAATAGGATGGTAAACATCGGTTCTCAAAATAGCAAGCAAATAGAAATTCTTTCAGGGATAAAAGTTGGTGAAAAAGTTGTTACTTCGGGAGCCTTTTTGATTAATAGTGAATATAGATTGAAGAAAGGAAGTGATCCAATGGAGGGAATGAAGATGTAATGATAGGCTGTTAATGGTTAAGTAAATGTAATGAATTTACACAGGCTAAAAACCTTGTTGGAAAAAGCATGACAGAGGAAAATCAGTCAAAATCAAATAGATTAAAATGAAATCGTTGAAATCTTTTCAAAAACAGTTTGTAATTGGTTCGACCAATTTCGGCTTAGTTCCACCAACGCGGCATACTTGATATTTTAACTCAGGTATGCCTTTTTTCTTTCCTTCTAAAAGCTTTAATTGTCAAGCGATATAAGAGAACACTGGTTCAATATCATCGGTTCGACACTCATCAGAACTCTTGTTATAATATACTCTTCGGAACTACTCTTCTTGTTTTAACTTTCAACCTTTTGTAAATGCCCGATACAGAATCGGGATTCATTGTGTTGGTGGTTTGCCAGGCATTTTCCGATTTAAAATCTTCTAACATATTTGCTTTTAATTTTCTCCCAATTTCTTTAGAGTAAATAATAGCAAAGCATTCGGTGTTGAGATTTAAACTTCGTGGATCAAAATTAAAGGTGCCAATAACAGAGACAGAATCATCAATCAACATGGTTTTAGCATGCAATCCAAAAATAGGATAGTTCGTTGAATCTTTTTGCAACTCACCGGTAAGTAATTTTTTGCGTACTGCTGCATCGGGTTTGAATTCATAAATTTTTACTCCGGTGGCCAATAGTTCTTCACGATCACGTTGGTATCCACTAAAAGCTTCCAGGTTATCGGTAGAGGCCATACTATTGGTTAGTATTTTTATTTCTACACCTCTCTTCACCAAATCGTGTAAGATTTTTCTGCTTTCGTCTGTGGTGATTAAATAAGGTGATTCAATAATAATTGATTTTTTAGCCTTCAAAATTAAACTCAATAAAGTATCGCTACATAGTCCACCACCATCCAATTCTCCATCGCTTTTATTTTTCCCTGGTTCGTCGGATACAAATTGAATATTGTCTAACCAAATGAGTTCTTTTGATTCTTGAATTTTTTGAAAGCTCAAGGGAATATCTTTAATTCTATCGCGTACCTGAGGCCAGAAATTTTCAGGATTACAGGCATATTGGTGTAAAAATTCATATTTTTCTTTGGCATTCAACTCGTCAAATACATGAACAATTTCATCAATATCCACACTCAATTTACTACTCCAAAATATTTCGAAAGATTTATTTACCTGTTCACTCACTTTCCCTAATAGAAGGACATCTCTGTCTCTGAAATTGTATTCGTGATCGTAATTAAAATATTCATCGGCGATATTTCTTCCTCCTGTAATCACTACTTTTCCATCTACAATAAAGGTTTTGTTGTGCATGCGTTGATTGAATCCTTTAAAATCTTTTGTCATGTTGTACAACTTGCTCACGAGATTTTTGCCAATATTGGCAGTGGGATTGTAAATTTTTATTTCCAGATTTGGATGTGCATCTAAAGCCAATAATTCCTCCGCTTCTGCTTCTACCATAATATCATCTACAATGATCCTAACTTTCACTCCGCGATCTGCAGCACGCAAAAGAAAATCGGTAGCAATTAATCCTACATTATCGGCAGAAAAAATAAAATATTGAATATCAATTGTTTTTTCAGCGTATTCGCTAAGCCATGCTCTGCTTATCATTGCAGCGTCTCCTTCTTCTAAAAGATAAACACCGGTTTTGCTTTTCATTAACTCGCTAACGGGAGTTAATTGTTGAGATAAAGTAACATTGCTATCGCGATATTCTTTATCGCAGAAATAATTTGAATTAGCTTCATCATCAGAAAAACAAGAAAGAGAAAATTGCGCAATAGTTAAAATAACACAAGCAAATAAAATCTTTTTCATCACTAATTATTTTATTGAAGTTAATTTCATCATCAAAGGCTTTTGAGGTTTAATGATTACATCAGCATTGATAACAGGTTCTTTTTTGGCTATCAATTCAAATTTGAAATATTGAAGTAGTAGAGGAAAAATAATTTGTAATTCGGCCATAGCCAAAGGTTTTCCAACACAGGCTCTCTTTCCTTGTCCGAAAGGAATATACACAAAAGCTTTTCCTTTCATGTTTTCAGGTAAGAAGCGTTCGGGATTAAATAGTTCTGGTTGATCCCAAAATTCAGGATGACGATGCAAAGCATAAATACAAATCATCACCAATGAATCTTTGGGAAAATGATAACCATTAATTTCATCGTTTTGATGACTCAAACGCAGTAAAGACCAAACGGGAGGATACAAACGCATGGCTTCCTGAATAAACATTTTGGTGTGAGGCATTTCCGAAATGTTTTCCATTTCGGGAACTTTGTTTTGTAGCACTTGATCGATTTCATGTTTGATTTGATTCGACCAAAAACCATTTTTTGCATAGCAGTACAGCGACCAGGTTAAAGCCGATGCCGTGGTGTCAAATCCAGCAAAAATAAAATTCATGATTTCATCACGCACTTGCTTATCAGAAATTAATCCATCTTCTTTTGCTTTTTCTAAAGTTTGTAAGGCCAAGCCTACCGATTCAGGGTTTTCAATAGCCGTTGCTCTAATATTTGCCACAATATTTTCCAAAGATTGAAGTGCTTCTTTTATAGGAGCATCAGAAATTTTCTTCATTAAAAATAGCTTTCTGATTTTGTCTTTAGCCATTTTAATATTTTGATCTTTGTAGCTGGAGTTTTTCAAAATGAGTCGCAGGCAACGAATGATTTCGCGGTAATCTACTTTTATAGCAGATGATAATTGTGTTTTTAATAAGATGCGAAGCATTAAAATATTTACATCAAATTCAACATCGCAGGCTATATTTTTTTTTGAATTGGATTTCCATTCTTCAATTAAAACTTTAGTTTCTTCACTGATGACATGAAAATAATCTTTTACAAATTTATCGTGAAAGGTTGGTTTTAGTAAAAGGTGTTGTTGCTCCCAGAGTTTGCCCTCACTGGCAAATAAACCATCACCTAAAAAATCGTGTAAAGGGAGCATCACCCGTTTTCTGGAATAATTCTCTTGATTGGTTTTAAGAATATGCTGAATATAATCGGGATGATTTACGATAATCAACCCTTTGTCATTCGATAATTTGAAGTTTACTACATCGCCATTTTTAGCCAATAATTTAACGATAGTTTTTAGAGGATTTTTGTACAGAGAAGGAAGCCATTTCAAGAAATCCAATTGATTGAGAACAGGGATTTTTCTAGCTATTGATTTTTCTTCTCTTTTTTCCATTTTAAATCTGATCAATCAATGTGGCAATGTTTTGTTTGAGTCGGGAAATAAATCTTGCTTGTTGTGCACCATCTACAATAGAATGATCAACACTTAAAGTCAAGCAAATAAATTCTTTTTCTGTGGTGGTGTTGTTTTCAAAAACAGGTTTTTTTTCAATGGTTCCCACAAACAAACCAATGGTTTGCATCGGAATAGGAATTCCCCATAATTGTCCTTTTGAAAACATGCCTCCTGCACTGAAATAAGCGGTACCAAAGAATAGTTTTCTTTTTAAAGGGCGTTTCATCCAATACTTATAAAATAGTATTCTTAAAAAAGAAGGGAAGGTCATGAAAGTTTTTTGTTTGGAATCGATCTTTATTTTTTCTTCCTTTTTAGCGCTTATAATATTTTGTTCCAATTCTAAAGCCTTCAATTGGTTTGCCGATCGTACGATGTGTGGTTTAACTGTTTTATTTTCCAGTTCGATAGGGAAGAACACATCTACTTCATTGAAAGTATAAACTTTATTGTTCCAGCTTTTGCAAGCTTGTACCTGTTTTGTTTCGTTGATAGTGCTTACGAAACAATGCAAAAGATAAGCACTCAACGAAAGATTTATTTTTTTGCTGTTTCTCAGCTCTTTTATTTTACTGCGTACCTCTGTGATATCTGCATCAAAAATACCATGAATGAAAGGAATAGTTTGCCCTATGCGATTGGCATCTTCTACCAGCTTTCGCTCCAGCGTAAAAGGTTGTACACTATATTCATTGTTGCTTTTCATCCTGTGGATTTAAAGTAAGTAGTAAATATAATAAGAAATTGCGGAGGGGTAGATTCTGTAGTTTTGGACAAATGGTTTTATTTCTTGATTTTTAGCCTACATTCACCTTTTATGGAATATTTAGAACGAAATTTCGCAAAAGAAGATTATTCAGGTAAGGATTTATCGGGCAATGTTTACGACAATTGTGAATTTACCAATTGTAATTTTTTTGAAGCCAATTTACGTGAAGTTGATTTTATTGAATGCACCTTTATAGATTGCAATTTCAGTGGAGTAAAGCTGAATGAAACCGGTTTGAAAGATGTGTCGTTTGTAGCTTGTAAATTATTGGGTTTCGATTTTACCCGTTGTAAAGATTTTTTACTCTCTTTCGTTTTCGAAAAATGTATTTTGGATTATTCAGTAATGCAGAAAAAGAAAATAAAGAAAACTATTTTTAAGGATTGTTCGATCAAGGAAGTTGATTTTTCTGAATCTGATTTGAGTGGCGCTGAATTTGTGAATTGCGATTTATCACGTTCTATATTCCAACGTTGTATTTTGGAGAAAACAGATTTTAGAACTGCGCGTAATTTTTCTATCGATTTAGAAAAGAATAAAGTGCGTGGCGCAAAATTTTCCAGCGCTGGAATTGCAGGGTTATTGGATAAGTATCAATTAAATATTGAATAAGCTTTTTTATAAAGCTCTTTGTCGCAAAACCTCATACACAATAATTCCACAAGCTACAGAAACATTGAGTGATTCAATGGTTCCGTGCATGGGTAGTTTTACTGCAATATCAGAGTTGTTGATTATTTCACGAGAGATACCGGTTTCTTCCGATCCCATTACAATCGCCATTGGTCCGCTTAAATCTTTTTGATTGAAAATATGTTCTGTTTTTTCAGTACAGGAAACAATTTTTAATCCGCGATCTTTTAAAAACTGAACGGTTTCGGTGAGTATTTTTACTTTACAAATGGGAATAGTGAGTAAGGCTCCGGCACTTGTTTTTATAGCATCTTCTCCAATTTGAGCGGCTCCTTTTTTAGGAATAACAATAGCGTCAACTCCAGCACATTCAGCAGTTCTGCATATTGCACCAAAATTTCTAACATCGGTAATTTTATCGAGAACTAAAATGAAGGGGTCTTTTCCTTCACTAAATTTTTGTTCCAGGATATCATCCACATCATGAAATTCTACAGGAGATAAAAATGCAATAACACCCTGGTGATTTTTAGAAGTAATTCTATTGAGTTTGTCTTTGGGAACTTCGTTAAAGGAAATCACATTTTCGCGACAGAAATTTTTAATTTCTTTGAAATGATCCGCCACGAAATTTTCTAGTACCAAGACTTTGTCGAAAGTTTGTCCCGATTTTATGGCCTCCAACACCGGATGAATGCCAAATATCATTAAGTTTTTGTGTTTAAAAGAGTCTTCCATCGCGCCAGGCTTCAATCATTTTGAACCATGAATTTTTAAATAAAGTACTTCGTTCCAAACTATAAGCATTAGAGGAGAAAGGGGTATCGATTCTATAAAACATAAAGTCTTCACTCATCACGCTATTATCATCACCATAAACCCATCTTTCGCTATTGTCGCCTCTTAAAATATATTTTGGAGCACCGAAGATAATGAAAATCATTCCTCTATCGGTACGCCATCCTTCGCGATAGGAGGAAAAGAATTTGTTGGCGAGCTCGGTACGTAAATAATATTGCTTGAGGTGTTCACTTGCATTTTCTTTACTACCGCAGCTTTCAATCCAAAATTTTTCTACCTCTTTTTTAATGTTTGTGGCTTCAGAAATATTTTTGAATTCCACAGAGGTACATAAATACTGTAATGGAGCTACGAGTTGATTTTTCTTTACGATATAAGGATAAGTTTCATTAAAAGAAAAAACGGTATAACCTTCCTTACTGCTGGTATCTGTTTGCATAAAATAAAATCCTCTGTTCCAAGGTGTGAAAGAGAAAGAACCTAAGCTGTCGCTGTACAAAAGAATTAATGAATCGGGATTTGAATTGAATTTTTCGTTGGCTGATAAATCGTAGGGGGCAAGCGGTAATTTAAAATTACGGAAGTAAGCTTTTAAATAAATAGTATCATTTTTTAAATATTCATTTTGAATAAAAACAGGAACTCCGGTATCTACCACGAAAGTATTTTTCAGGGTGATATTATTTTGTGCGGCACTGAAATAATTTCTAGAGGAATTCATTGTTTTAAGAACTTCAGTGACGATTGAGAATTGGGAATTTCGTTGTAAATCTCTGGCAATGATTTCTAAAAAATATTTTTTCCCTTTAGGGGCAATGAATTTTATTTTGTGAATAAAAGCTGCGTTTGCATTTTCTTTATTGGATGCAAATTCAAAAGTAGTGCTATCTACAATTATTTCATCACTGTAACTACTGTAAACTCTGTATGCTATTTCGTAGTGTGCTGAAAATATAGGATTGTCGGGAGTTTTAATGTATAGTAATTTGTTTTGATTGATTTGAAGAGTGAGTTCGGAAATAGAATCATTGGTATTAAAAACGGCATAATCATTAATAAAATAATTGTCGTTCTCAGAAAAAGTAGAAGCTAAATTATCGAATGATTTTTGTGATGAACTACAAGAAAATAAAGCGATACAAAGTATTGATATGTATAGTATAACTTTCAATTATTCTAAAATATTTTTGTCGATTTGTTTGTTCGTTTTCGCACCCAATTCTTTCAGTTTTTCAATTTTACCGGCAATATTTCCATTGCCTGTAGATAACTTGGAAAGAGCATCGTTGTAGGCTTGCTGCGAACGCTCCATGTTTTTTCCTAAAGCTTTGAAATCTTCTACGAAGCCTGCAAATTTATCGTACAATTTTCCGGCTTCTTCAGCAATTTGAATTACATTTTTACTTTGTTTTTCTTGTTTCCAAAGTGATGCGATGGTGCGTAATGTAGCGAGCAGGGTAGAAGGGCTCACCATTACAATATTTCTATCCCAACCGTAATTGAACAACTCCACATCTTCTTTGATTGCTACACTGAATGACGATTCAATAGGAATAAACATCAGTACAAAATCGGGTGCAGCTATTCCTAAAGCCGAAGGGTAATCTTTATCTCCTAATCGTTTAATGTGTGCTTTAACAGAGTTGATATGTTCTTTTAAAAAAGCTGCTCTTTTGCTGTCGTCTGTTTCAGAAACGTGAGCTTCATACGCTACCAATGAAACTTTAGAATCAATGATGATATGTTTTTCATCGGGTAAATTCACTACGAAATCGGGTTGTAGTTTATCTCCTTCGGCATTGTTCAAACTCACTTGCGCTCTGTATTCAATATCTTTAACCAATCCCGATTTCTCCAATACTTTTTCTAGAATCAATTCACCCCAATTTCCTTGTGTTTTAACGTCTCCTTTTAATGCTACGCTTAGGTTGTGAGCTTCTTCACTAATTTTTTTATTGAGATCTTTTAAGGAGTGCAATTCGTGTTTTAAAAATTCAGAAGTTTTAGTGTCTTCCTGAATTTTTTTGCGAACGGTTTCTTCGAAATCTTTTAATTTTTCTTTTAAAGGCTCCAGCATGAGATTGTTGGTGGTAGAGAATTCTTTAGAGTTTTCTTTTAAAATATCATTGGCAATTACTTTGAATTGATTTTTAAATTGCTCTTGTAAATTATTGATTTGTTCGGTGGTAGAACTTTCATTTTTTTTAGCATTTTCCAACTCAACCAGTGAACGGGTAAGTTCTTTTTCTTTGTTGTTGAGTTGTACTTGTTGCTGATCTAGTTTATTTTGAATGGCCTCCTTCTCCACTTGTAATTGAGCAAGAGCAGCACTTTTGTTTTTCACTAAAACAAAGGCGACAATGCTACCAATAAGAAGTCCGGTAATAAGGTAAAGAAATTCCATTGTTCTAAAATACGAAAGAGTTGCGATTATTTAATTAAAACATACATTCCCAGTGTAGTTTTTCCATATAAATCAACTACGTCGTCGTTTTTCATTCTCACACAACCATGACTGGCAGGTTTGCCAATTAAGCCTTCTTCAGGAGTTCCATGTATGTATATTTTTCTTTGGTAAGAATCATTTCCTTGTCCGCGATTTTTACCATGTTCAACACCCATTAACCATAAAATACGAGTGGTAACATCATCTTTTCCGGTGTCTTTAGGCGATTTTTCAATGCTGGCTAATTCGCCCGTATATTTTCCATTCACCAAAATTCCACCTACGGGAACACCTCCTCCATTTTTATCTCTTACATAGTGCATTCCCAAAGGGGTTTTTAAACTGTTTTCACCATTTCCAATACCATATTTGGAAGTGGAAATGGAATAACTCTTCACCAAAGAACTGTTTTTGTACAAGTATAATTTCTGATCACTTACCGAAATATAGATGAAATCATTTAGTTTTTTTGTTCCGTAATTGCTCGCACAGAGTTTTTTGAGTTCGTTCAAATTTGGATTTTGAAAAGAAGTGCAAAGAATTAAAAATGCAGCTACCAGCAACTGCACTAAACTTAGTTTTTTACGAAATAATCTCTTCATTAAAATTGATTTAAAAATCCGAAATGTATTTTGGCAGCGCTAAAATCAACAGGATTTCCTAACTGACTACCTACTGCATAATTCAAACTAAATATACCAGCTTTTGTTTCAAAACTCAAACCCGCACCAAATCCGTAAGGATGATCAATCACTCTTTCTATAAGGGTTATTTTTTCTGTATAGGCATAATCTATAAATAAAGAAACAAAGCTATTTCGCTCTAATAACAATCGGTATTCCGCAGTACTAATAATATATTGAGAGGCAAAAATCGATGCATCGGTAAATCCTCTCATTGATTTAATTCCTCCAATTCTGTACAAATCATTATTAAATAAATAAGGATTGGAGAGCATGCCCCCCTGAAGTCCCAACTTTAATGTAGTGATTTTGAAAAAAGGGATATACATATTTGCTTTTCCATGAATGTTGTACAAAATAGAAGTTGCCGGAATTTGTAAGGTAACGGCAATATTATCGCTCCCTTTAATGGGAATATTAATCAATCCATTAGATCCTGTACCTCTAATTGTTTTATTTCCTGCCTGCGCACTCATGGTAAAATCGAATCCCTGGGTAGGGTTCAATCGATAATCTAACTTTTCATAATTAAATTCTAATCCGTAAGAGCTGGCATTGTTTTGAACATTGGTGGTGTTGGTAGTGTTTTGATTGTTTACAGAAGTTCCTTTATTATTCCAAAATGCTTTTAAATAATTGTTCCCTTTTAATAAATAGCTCACTCCTAAACTGGTGTTGTAGTTGATGAAGGAGGTATCTTGTTTGAAAATATTAATAGCTCCACTCACGCCCACAGGCAGTGAAAAAAGGAAAGGGTAATTCATTTTTAAATCTAATTCCTGAGTTTGATTGGGTAATCCTCTCCACTTTAAATCGGCTACTTCGCCTTGTTTTAAAATGTTGGCTAAGTGCATGGTAATGTCGCCCGTAAAGGCCAAACTAGTTTGTTTGGTGGCTCCTGCGGTATTGGTGTTATTGGGTAAAACTCCCACCACACCATTGAAGGTACTGGCTTTTTTATTTTCTATAAATAAGTGAACAATCGCTCCTTGATCGGTGAGCGATAAGGCTGTTGGATTTTTAAGTGTAAGAAATGCTAGTTCCCGTAAACGATTGTCGATGTTGGCTATTATTTTTTCATTGTATATGTCCTTCACATTAATTCCTAAATAATTGTGTAAATATTTTGCATTTATTTTTGAGTCACCATGAATCACAATGTCTTTGATTTTAATGACCGGACCTTCATTCATTTTTAATTTAATATCTGTAAACCCATCTTTAAAATTGATTTCAGAGATGAATACTTTAGCGAAAGGATAGCCATTGTTTTCAGCATATTTAATGAGTGCCAACCCCGCTTCACTAATGAGCTTGTTGTTGAAAGGCATGTTTTTAAAATCCTTATCTCTAATGCCAACAGATCGGAGAAAGAGAGAATTGATTTCCGATAAATCAACATTTTTTACCACATATTGAAATCCTAAATTGAAAGTAATTAACGCACTGTCGTTGCGGTAAACAACGCTATCGAAGGAGGCCGCTACATATCCTAAATCATATAAATCAAGTAAAGATTTTTGCAAACTTTTATTGAGCTGATCTTTTGTTAAGTTTTTAGCGGGACTTATTTTTTTGAGAATATCTTTATTTAGGGAATCGTTGCGAAATATTGCTTTATAGCTATTGTTTTGACTGAGGAGATTAAAGGAGAACGCAAAAAAGAAAAGACCAATGAAAGTCAATATTCTTTTTTGATATGATCTTTTTTTCATCATCCGTTTAAATTCCAATCAATTCCTTTTAATCCTTTTGATTCTAAAAATGCGTTGGTTTTAGAGAAAGGTTTACTTCCCAGGAAACCGTTGTAAGCTGATAAAGGAGAGGGGTGAGCCGATTTTATAATATGGTGTTTTTGTGTGTTGATGAGTTTTTCTTTGGCCTGAGCATAACTACCCCATAAAATGAAAACGAGATTTTCTTTTTTTTCTGATAAGGTTTGAATCACCTTATCGGTAAAAGTTTCCCATCCTCTTTTCTGATGTGATCCTGCTTCATTGGCGCGAACAGTTAGGGTGGCATTTAAAAGAAATGTACCTTGCTTAGCCCATTTTTCTAAATTACCCGATGGAGAAGGTGCAATACCCAAATCGCTGTTAAGTTCTTTATAAATATTTTGTAATGACGGTGGAATCCTTACTCCATCTTGAACAGAGAAGCATAAACCATGTGCCTGGTTGGGGCCATGATAAGGGTCCTGACCAATAATTACCACTTTAACTTTTTCGATAGGCAGTAAATTAAAAGCTGCAAATATTTTGTTTCCGGGAGGATAAATAAGGTGTTTGGCTTTTTCTTCCAGCAGAAAGGATTTAAGATTTTTGAAGTACTCTGATTTAAACTCACCTTCTAAAGCTTGTTTCCAACTTTCTTCTATTTCAGGGCTAATCTTTGTCATTTTTCAAAAAAAATCTTATCTTACTAACTTTCCTTTTCAAAAATAGGTAAAAATTAACGGGCAATTCTTATCTGAAATCATTTAAAAGGAGAAAATAAAAATTAAACATTTAATGAATGAAAAAGGCGGGAGCATTAATTTTATTGACTATTGCGTTGGGCGTTTTAACGCAATCCTGTGGTTCAACTCATGAGGTTTGTCCTGCTTATGGCGGTTCTAAACCAATAGAGAAATCACAGAACGAAGCACTTTAAGACAATTAAAGAATTTAAACACAGGAGGGAAACTTCTGTGTTTTTTAATTTAATGGAACTCAAAAGTTACTTCTTGTTTAATGTCGGGATGTAAGCTTTTAGCCACCGGACAAGCTAATGCGGCACCTTTTAAAATCCTGATTTCTTTTTCCCCGTAATTTTCGTTTTTCACTTTCACTTTGCAAATAATTTCAGAAACTCTTCTTGGGTTTTCCCCCATTATTTTCGTTACCTCTATGGATGCCTTGTTAAAAGCAATTCCATGATTGTTTGCAGATATGCCCATAATGGTTAACATACAGCTTCCCAAGGAAGAACTCAGTAAGTCGGTAGGTGAAAAAGCTTCACCTTTTCCATGGTTATCTACCGGAGCATCGGTAATAATGCTCACTCCCGATTTTAAGTGTGTAGAATGCGTTCGTAAGTTCCCTGAATATTCAACAAGAGCTGTAGCCATAACATTTCAATTTTGGTTATATTTGTTTAAATGAATTTCAAGGTAAATATATTATTTCTGCTGAGTATTTTTATTCCGCTTTTCTCTTTTTCTCAAGAAGAAGATACTCTTGAAAATCAAATCACTTATCATAAGGAAATTACAGGCATGGCCTTTGTTCACACGCATGGCTTAGGACTGAATTTGCGTAAAGGATATCATATTACGGCCTATAAGAAAAGAATTTTTGAAAGCGATTTATGCACCATGACTCACGCTAAGGATTTTGTAATTCCTGCGAGTCAAATCAGTGAAACCCATCATTATGTTTATGGAGAATTAAATTCTGTAGCTGTTTGGCGTTTGGGGTACGGCATTCATAAATTATTAGCAGGAAAAATGTTGAGAAATAATGTGGAAATACGTTTGCTTACTTTGGGCGGATTGTCGCTATCTTTTTTAAAGCCCAGTTATTTTGAAATAGAGAAACAGGGAAAAATCACCTATGAAAGATTTAATGATGGCAACAAAAATTTTATTCGTGGTGGCGCACCTGGTATGGGATACAATGAGTTATCAATAATGCCCGGTGCTTATGGTAAAGCGGCCGTAGCATTTGAATATTCAGGAACTTATCATCACATAAGATCATTGGAAACAGGAATTACTTTTGATATTTATTACAAAGATGTTCCTATCTTGGCTGACACAAAAAATTACCCTTTTTATGCTTGCTTCTATGTAGGAGTATCATATGGGAAAAAATGGTATCGATAATCATGAGCGAACAAGACAATATAAAACCCAGAGTAGCTAAACCGAAGTGGTTGAGGGTTAAATTACCTACCGGTGAGAATTTCAAAAAGGTGAGAGGTTTGGTGGATGAGCACAAATTACACACCATTTGTCAGAGCGGTAATTGTCCCAATATGGGCGAGTGCTGGGGCGCTGGTACAGCAACTTTCATGATATTGGGTAATGTGTGTACACGTTCATGCGGATTTTGTGCTGTGGCTACGGGCCGACCAGAAAATGTTGATGTTTTTGAACCTGTTAAAGTGGCAAAATCCATCAAAACTATGGAGATTAAACATGCTGTTATCACTTCTGTAGATCGTGATGATTTGGCAGATGGTGGTGCTGGTATTTGGGCTGAAACTATCAAAGCAGTGAGAAGAATTAGTCCGGGCACCACTATGGAAACTCTTATTCCTGATTTTGCGGGAAAATGGGAAAATTTGCAAGTATTGATTGATGCTGCTCCGGAGATTATTTCTCATAATTTAGAAACAGTTCGAAGATTAACGAAAGAGGTTAGAATTCAAGCGAAATATGATAGAAGTTTAGAGTTGCTGATGCGTTTGAAAAAAGGGGGAATGAAAACCAAGTCGGGAGTAATGCTGGGCTTGGGGGAAACTGAAGAAGAGCGCTATGAAACCATGCAGGATTTAGCGGCAGTGAAGGTGGATATTTTAACTTTAGGTCAGTATTTGCAACCCACCGCAAAACATCTTCCGGTAGCCGAGTTTGTTACGCCTGAGCAGTTTGCACAATACAAGGAAGATGCGTTGAAAATGGGATTTAAGTATGTGGAAAGCGGACCCCTGGTTCGTTCTTCTTATCATGCTGAAAAACATTTGTTTTAAGTAGTATCTAATAAACAACTATAAAAACAACATCATGAAAAAAACAACATTAGTTTTTACTTCGCTTATGCTTTTTGTAGCATTAAGCTTATCCGCACAAAAAAATGTGATAAAAATTCGTCCTGCATCTATAGCTGCCGGAGAATGGAATTTTACTTATGAACGTGCAATAGCAGGAGGGAAGTCTGTTGCATTGAATTTGAGCTATTTATCGCACGATATAGCCGGTTGGGTTAAACCTTACAATACCAGCACTACAAAACTGAATACGGCAGATTTAAAAGGATATTTGTTTATGCCTCAATTCCGATTTTATTCGGGAGATGCTCCTCGTGGATTTTATTTTGCACCTAATCTTACTTATGGAAGTTATTCGATGACCAACACAATTACCGACGCTAATAGCCTGGTTACTGATGGTACCATTAAAATTGCAACTAAAGGCATTGGAGCTTTAATTGGATACCAGTGGTTAATAGGTGGAAGAGTTTCTATCGACTGGAATTTTTTTGGTTTAGGAGTTAACGCCACTACTTTGGATTTTACTTACAATGCAGTGAGTGTACAAGCTATTGATGATGCTACTAATTTTACAAACACCCTTAACAATAACCCATTATTTGGAGGGTATGTAATGAAGGTAAATTCCGGAACAATTACGGTGAACGGACCAACACAAATATTACCCGCTCTTCAAACCAATTTCTCTTTAGGGATAGCGTTTTAATTGAACATAAAAAAACCGTTAGCAACGCTAACGGTTTTTTTAATATTAATTTGTTCAATGATCAGTTCAACATTACAGGCATTACCAACATCAAAATATCTTCATCAGCATTTCTTTCTTCTACAGAAGGAATAATAATTCCAGCTCTGTTGGGTGCCGACATTTCCAGGTTGATACTGCTGCTGTCCATATTGTTTAGCATTTCAATTAAGAACTTAGAGTTGAACCCAATTTCCATATCATCACCTTCATAAGCGCAGGTTAATCTTTCGCTCGCTTCGTTAGAAAAATCAAGATCTTCAGCAGAAATATTTAATTCACTTCCTTGAATTTTTAATCTTACTTGGTGTGTGGTTTTATTAGCGAAAATAGAAACGCGTTTGATAGAGTTTAACAATAAAGCTCTGTCAATAGTTAATACATTCGGATTTTTCTTTGGAATCACCGCTTCGTAGTTGGGATATTTACCTTCAATTAAGCGGCAAATTAAGTTCACGTTATCGAAAGAAAAGAATGCGTTTGAAGTATTGTACTCTACCTTAACCGCCACATCTTTAGTTCCTAAATTCGATCTTAATATGGTTAATGGTTTAGAGGGTAAAATAAATGAAGAGGTTTTACCTGCTTTAGAGTCGTTTCTTTTATAGCGAACCAACTTATGCGCATCGGTAGCAACGAAAGTGATGTTGTCGGTAGAAAGCTCACAAAACACTCCCGACATTACCGGACGAAGTTCATCGTTGCCCGCAGCGAAAAGGGTTTTGTTAATAGCGTTCAATAATACTTTAGAATTGATTTCAACCGTTGAAGACTGATCGATAGATGGCGTTTTAGGAAACTCCTCACCATTAAATCCGCTCAATTTATATTTCCCATAATCACTTAAGATTTCAATTCCAAAATTCTCTTTGCTTACAGAAAAAGTAAGAGGATGATCAGGAAAGGTTTTAAGGATATCGATTAATAATTTTGCCGGAATGGCTACTTTACCGTTTTCTTTAGATTCGATTTGCATTTTAGCAGTCATCGTAATTTCTAAGTCGGAAGCCGATATATTTAAATCGCTTCCGTTAATATCGAACAAGAAATTATCTAAAATAGGTAGTGCGTTATTCGAATTTAATACACCACTGGTGAGTTGTAATTGCTTTAATAAAGAGGCGCTGGATACAATAAATTTCATAAATCATTTTTTAATGGATACCCCACAAATATAAATGATTCATTTTCCCTAACTGGTAAAGGAAACTACAAATTATTAACAAGTTATAAATAAGGGTTTATAAGCTCTTAAAATCGCTGAGTTTCTTGGTGAGCCTATCAAAGATGTAATACTGCATCATGCACAATTGTTGATCGCCCATGGTTATGCCGTACAAACGATCTACGTCGAACTCAGTATGTTGTCCTAAATAATTCACTTCATCAGGCAAGGTTTTACGCTTGAATCCTTTTACAGAAGAGGAGTGTCCTTCCTGATCTTCCATGGTTATGATAAAATCGGGAACTAATTTTTTTAGTGAATCCAGTTTCGATTTATTTTCTTTGGTAATATAGCTTTCAGCAACCACTTCCTTGTAGTTTAAGATGTAGGTTTTTACTGCGGCTAGGTTTACTTTTTCAACAGCATTTCCACTTCCATCAATCAATTCAATATCATTTCCTTTGATTGTAATGGAGAAAGATTCTGCTTTGTTAAGAGGGTATTCCACTTTGATTAAACGTGGACTGTTTTCTGGATTATAGAAAATATGAGTGTCGCGCCATAGATCAACTTTAGTAACATAACGTTCACTTAAAAAACCCTCAAAACCTTCAATGTGTGTGACAAAAGGAATAGGATTTTTTTCGTTCTCTTTATTTTGCAACAACATGTAAGTTCCTCTCGAATCCATTGTTTTTCCACCTACCCAATAAGTTTTAATTAATTCATCATTAGCGTAGATATAAATTGTTTTGTGGTGAGCCTTCATCAAGGTGTTAATTTGTTGCAGTCCTTCTTTTGCAATTCGGTTTCTTACTTTTACTTTGTTGATGGTACTTAAAAGATTTTTAATCAAATCGGGACGAGCTAAAAAATATCCATTCACTTTCCAGCTCTCTCCTTGTTTTATCAACGTTACAGAGTCTTCCTGATCAACAATGGTTATTTCATCCACTGCTTCGATGTTGTGCACAGCGAAATCGCGACTATCTTCCTTGAATCCACTTTCGTTATTGGGATTCATCCAAAAATATATTGCTGCACCCACCAGAATTAAGAGGGCGACGATGATGATTTTCCTTTTCATGCTTTGGTGTACTTTCTTCTTCTTATGAAAGTATAAACGATTCCAAATAGAATAATCACCACTACTGGAGAACCAACATTTACTATTTGAATCATTTTCTTATTCTCTTTTATTTTTCCTTTATCGAGCAAGCGCATTTGAATTCGTTTGCATCGTGCTGGAATCATATCTTCATCTCCCGATAAATAGTTTAATGCATTCAATAAAAATTTCTTATTGTCGAATTGATATCTTAAAAACTTATCCATTCCCAAAGGCTCCACTCTTCCGTCGTAAGGATTGATTTTATTTCTGGCCAAATCGCCATCGGAAATTACTAACATTTTATTTTCCACACTTCGCTTGATCACTTGAATATTAGGATCAACTATTCTGTTTTTGAAGTAAGAACTGAAATTCCCCTCCAGTAATACGGCAAGAGGTTTTCCGTGTTCATTGAATAATTTTTTATCTACTCCGTTTTGTAAAGCATTCACCGAAAAATCAATACCCACACGTACAGGAGCCTTTACTATTTTGGTATTCATACTGGTGGTTAATAAAACTGTTTTGGTAACACCAGGTGATGGAATAGTATCAATGGTATTGGCGAAATTCATTTTAACCGGATCGAGATTGTAATTGATAATATGATTGTTCAATGAAGAAACAATAGGAGAGTAGAACCAGGGAATCACCTGATTTTTCTTTTCGCCGTTGGCTTCAACTCCCACTTGTGCATTAATCAAACTACACTGCATATCTTGCACTACGTTGGCGTTTACCCGTACTCCATAATTGTACAATAGATCCTCTATATTAAAGTGATTGATATTGGCGATGAAAAAGTTTTTGTCGCGTAAGCTATCTTCATCGGCAGCCACCTGATCAAGCATCCAAATGATTTTCCCACCTCTCATTACATATTGATCAATAGCAAATACTTCATCTTGTGAAAAAGGAGCAACGGGTTTGGCAATAATTAAAATATCCGATTGAAATAAATTACTTACATCAAGTTTACCAGTGGAGTCGCGTAAGCGTATTAAAGCGGGGTTGTAGAATTTTATGATTTCACTGGAAAGATCTCCAATTTCTTCCGGAAAAAGTTCTCCGTGCCCCTGAAGCAAACCTACATTTTTCCTGTTTTTGCTGCCATTGCTCAATATCTTAATGGTGGAGACTAATTCGTATTCAATGGATTCAATCGATTTAGTGATATCAGATTTCAATAAATTCACCGGCAATGATTTTCCTTTATAATAAATCATCATTCCCGGAATCACTTGAATTTGGTTTACACCATTTTCTGTTTTTTCAACATCGTTGGTGAAACGCAGTCCTTGTTTTCGCAGCGATTTTACAAATTCGGCAGGATCTTCAGCAGCGTAAGGGTCAATAAATTCAAACTCGATATTGTTTGGATTCAAGTTTCTTATTTCTGTTAGTCGGTTTTGTATTTCTTCTTTAAATTCAACATACTTTACAGGAAGGTTGTTGCCATGTAAATACACTTTGAACTCCACCACATCATTGAGTTTGGTAATCACCGATTTGGTGGCATCAGTCAAAGTAAATCTTTTATCCTGAGTAAGATCTAAACGAAAGTATTTCTTGTTGGCAACAAAATTCAACAGGAAAATGGCCCCTAAGGAAAGCAAGAACAATCCTATTTCTTTTCGTTTTATGGATTTCTTCTTTACCATTTCCTAGCACTCAAAATTAATTTTGTTAAAAGAATAAAGAAGGCAATAGCGCTGAGGTAATAAATAATATCGCGAGAATCAATTTGTCCTTTACTAATAGAATAATAATGATAAGAGATACCCAATTTATCAATTAGCAAATCGAATTCACCCAAAAGATTTTGCTGTGAAATAAATTCAAATCCTATGTACCAAAAAATACACAAGGTAACAGATAGAATGAGCGCTATGATTTGATTTTTAGTGATGGAAGAAGCAAAAATTCCAATGGCGATAAAATGAGCGCCTAACAAAAACAATCCGATGTATGACCCCAAAGTAGCACCTGTGTCTATATTCCATGCGGGTGCACCTAATAATTGAATAGTGTAGAAATAAACAATGGTAGGTAATAAAGTAAGTGCAAGAATTACAACATTGGCAAAGTATTTTGCTAAAATGATTTGAAGTTCGGTAACAGGTTTGGTTACTATCAATTCCAGTGTTCCTAAAAGTTTTTCATCGGCAAAAGATCGCATCGTCATGGCTGGAATGAGTAGTAAATACAACCACGGAGCCATAGAAAAAAGAGGATCTAAGCTCGATAATCCGTTTTCTAAAATGTTTGAATTATCAGAAGAGGGGATTAGAAATAAAAACAAACCAGTGGCAATCAGGAAAGTGCAAATGATTACAAATCCAATGAGAGAACCAAAAAAGCTTTTTATTTCCTTGCTAAACAATGCGAACATGGCGTAAAAATAAACTTATGAAATGAATCACGTTAGAGTAGGGTGAATTATTTTTCAAGATACTTATTAACGGTTAGAAAGATTATTTCTCATTAGGGTTCAACAAAAAATAAATACATTTGATTCATGCAGCTCACTCATCTCAACGATTCAGAAAAGAAATTACTTGATCAGGGTAAAATGCTTCCGGTGATGGAAGAGTTTTATACTATTCAGGGAGAAGGGGCTAATACTGGTAAACCAGCTTATTTCATTAGAGTGGGTGGTTGTGATGTAGGTTGCCATTGGTGCGATGTTAAAGAATCGTGGAACCCGGCTTTACATCCCTTAAAAAATTTAGATGAAGTAGTGCAGGGAACTTTGGCTTTTCCCGCTAGTGATGTAGTGATTACGGGAGGAGAACCTACCATTTATAATTTAACTTATCTCACAGATGAATTGATTAAACATGGAAAGCGTGTTTTTTTAGAAACTTCAGGGGCCTACCCTTTAACCGGAAAATGGCACTGGATTTGTCTTTCTCCCAAGAAAACAGCTCCACCTATGCAGGAAATTTATAGTAAAGCCCATGAATTAAAAATAATTGTGTTCAATCAGCACGATTTCAAATGGGCTGAAGAGCATGCTGCTAAAGTAAATGTCGATTGCCGACTGTATTTACAGCCCGAATGGAGCAAGAGCAAAGAAGTGTTGAAGGATATTATAGATTACGTTCAAAAAAATCCAAAGTGGAATATATCACTACAAACCCATAAATTTATGGGGATACCGTAACTAAGTTCAAGCTTTTCAGTTCAATGTTCAATGTAAAAACTGTACGCTCATGAAGTCGATTTATATCTTTCTTTTTTTCTTCTGTTCTTCCCTGGTACTTGATGCACAAGTGAAGTATCATACCAAGTCGAAAAAAGCAATTGAATTTTTTGATGCGGCTACTTATGCTTTGAGAGAGCATAAAAAAACGGAAGCAATAGGGTTGTTGGATAAGGCACTGGCTAAAGACCCTCTGTTTCTCGAAGCTCTGGCAGTTAGAGGTGATGTATATGGAGAGCTGAAACAGTTTGATAAAGCGATTGCCGATAAAGAAACAGCGCTTAAAATTGATCCTGATAATTTTTCATTTTTATATCTCGATCTGGGAGGTTTGTATTTCAATATTCAGAATTATGATAAGGCTGAAGGGGTATTAAAAACATACCTAGAAAAAGAAAAATCAAATTCTCGACCCTTTCCTGAATCCATTAAGAAAGCAGAGAAATTATTGTCGAGTTGTGCTTTTGCCAAAGAAGCAGTAAAAAATCCTGTTCCTTTTAATCCGGTGAATATGGGCTCAAATGTGAATTCTACTTTGAAAGATTATAATCCTTTTGTGACTTTAGATGGACAAACTTTTTATTTAACCAGAACCATTTGGACAGATTCGGTGAGAGATCCTTTGGGAAATATGATTAAGGACGGACAAGAGGATCTTTTCGTAAGTTTTAAGGATAATAATGCATGGACTCCTGCTAATAATGTAGGTGGGCCCATTAATTCTGAAGTGATGGAAGGTGCAATATCGCTTTCTCCTAATGGTAATGTGATGATTTTAACAGTTTGTGAAAAAACGGGAAATTGGGGTAAGGGGCGAACTGGTTTTGGGAGCTGTGACTTGTTTTATACTCAGAAGTTAAATAATGGAAAATGGAGTGTGCTAAAGAATTTAGGCCCGGAAGTAAATAGTGGGAAATTCGACGCTCAACCTTCCGTTTCCACCGATGGTAAAGATGTTTATTTTGCAAGTTCGCGCGCCGGAGGCTATGGTAGCTCTGATATTTATGTAACACATTTTACTGAAAAAGGCTGGTCGAAACCTGAAAATTTAGGAGCCAATATCAATACCTATGGTTTTGAAGATGGAGTATTTATTCATCCCGATAATCAAACTTTATATTTCGCGTCGAGCGGATTGCCAGGAATGGGCGGACGGGATATTTATATGAGTAAAAAACAAGCAGATGGTTCTTGGGGAATTCCACGAAATTTAGGTTATCCTATTAATACTGCCGACGACGAACGTTCAATGTTTATTGATGCCAAAGGGGAAGTAGCTTACTTTGCTTCCGACAGAGCAGGTGGAGTGGGGGATCTGGATATTTATCAATTTAAAATGCCTCCGGCACTTCGTCCGATTCCTGTAACTTATATGAAGGGTTTTGTTTTCGATGCGCAAACCAAAACCCCTATGGTGGCTAATTTTGAATTGATTGATTTAGCCAGTGGCAAAAAAGTTTATTCTTCTACTTCTGAAGCAAAAGACGGATCATTTTTAGTGGCTCTTCCCACACAGAAAAATTATGCTTTAAATGTTCAGGCTGCCGATGGGAATTATACTTTCTTTTCGGAGAATTTCGAATTAACTATTCCTGCTAAAGGTGAATTGGTTTATAAAAAAGATGTGCCGATGAAGAAGGTGGCCCCTGGTGTTACCAATGTTTTGAAGAATGTGTTTTTCGATACCGATTCCTATTTATTAAAGAACGAATCGAAAGTAGAATTAGATAAACTGGCTGAATTCTTAAATAATAATCCAACTCTAAAAATTGAGTTAGGGGGCCACACCGACAATCAAGGCAGTAAAGAACACAATTTATTATTATCTAAAAATCGTGCAAGCGAAGTCAAAAAATATTTAATTAAGCAAGGAATTGATGCTGAACGATTGAGTATTAAAGGTTATGCTGATGAGGTTCCTGTTGATAGCAATTCTACAGAAGAAGGTAGAGCCAATAATAGAAGAATGGAGTGGAAGGTGTTGTAGAAATGGGAGTATTCTAGAATAATAAATTCAATTTATAGTGAATTAATCTATTTGAGTTGATGGCAACAAAAAACCCGAAGGAATTTTCCTTCGGGTTTTTTTATAACTATTATTTTATTTTTTTACAGGTGGTGTTGTTTTTTTCTTTTGTTGTACTGTTGCAGGTGCAGCGGGTTGTTCAATCATAGTTAAGGAAACAATGCTATTGGTGTTCATTTCTACTCCCATCATATTCTGACTGGTGCTTGTTTTTCCAGTTAGAAGATCAAACATTCCTTTGGTAATATTGAAATTAACATCAACATTAGCTGTCATGGTAGGCATCATGTCGGATGGTGTTGTATTTCCACCTGCACCCGACATTCCAGTTTCCATGGGCGTGTTCATTTGAGTATCAAATTCTTTCATTTCAGTACCCATATCGCCCATACCACTCATACCCATTCCCACATTATTACCTGTTCCAGTACCATTGGTGCTTGTGCCTGTTACATTGGTAGCGGCAGCAGAAGAGCTTTTATCTGTAATCATTGAAATATTCATTTTCACATTGTTTGCAGTTACCTCATTAGTGGTAACGGTTGTTTTATAGTAACCCGATTGCACGTCGAATTTATCGCCCGTTTTAGTATCTCCTTCTGGTAACTCAAGCATAGCTAGCACATCGTAAGGTAGGATATCTAGTTTTTTATCCTCTTGTGTTATTTTGATTGTTTCTTGTTTAGGAGTGCTCACTGTTTTTTCTGTGTATCCTGCTTTTAATGTACCTGTTTTAGGATCGAATTTAGCATATACTGTTACCTGTTGATTACCTACAGTGGCAGTAGCTGAAGTACTGGTGCCATCTCCTTCAATTTTTCCGGAAACCAAGATATTGCCAGTTGCAGTAGCCAGAATATATACTTCTTTATAGAAGGTGAAATGCCCCTTTTTATCTACTGATATTTCTGCCTTTAATGCTTGAGGTGGAATAGAACTGAGTCCAGCTACTTTTACTTTTTTACTATCTGTAATGTCAAATTTATCAATGATTAAAAATCCTTTTCCCGTTCCGTTGGCATCTACCGATACAATACTAAGCTTTAACGTGGTATTGGTGAAATAACTTTCTTTCATGTCTTGCGCTATTCCCATCATATTTATTTTGGTTGAAATATCGTCTTGCGCTTTCATTTGAATATTGTAAATGCCGCCGGCTTTCCATTTGTAATTCAATTCAGCTGCAAAAGATAAACTAGCGATAAAACAAAGAAGGGTAGTTTGTAGTATTTTTTTCATAAAAATGATTTTTGGTTTCTTGTTGATTTACAAATGCTGGTCCAAAAGAGAAAGGAATACGATTTATTTTTGTTTTGGTTCTGAATTTGGTCTGGACTTCCTACACAAAATTTTTATCTTTGCAGGATATGTCTGATGATCGCTACGAATACCTGCGCAAACAATTGGAACAGCAAATAAGCTTTCCTTCTAAATACATGTTTAAATTTATCGTTCCAAAAGATAAGGTAGAACAAGTTAAGCCTCATTTTGAAACAGGTGTTGTTACCGAGAAACCATCAAGCAAAGGCAATTATGTTAGCGTAACTATTTTAGTAATTGTTTTTTCTCCCGACGATGTTTTACACGGCTACAAAAGAGTTTCTCACATAGAAGGTATTGTTGCGTTATGATAGTGTGGCAAGGTAAATTAGAAAAAATGGCGGTGGAGCTTAATACTCCTATTCAGTATTTTTTAGCCGAGGATCATTCGAAGTTTTCTATTAATTCCCTGATAGGTAAAAATATCCGATTACAATTTCAAAATGAAATAAGATGTGTGGCTTGCGATAGAAAGACCAGCAAATCTTTCGGACAAGGTTTTTGTTATCCTTGTTTCATGAATTCCCCTGAAAATGCAGAATGTATCGTTCGTCCGGAATTGTGTAAAGCTCATGAACATGAAGGTAGAGATCCTGAGTGGGAAGAAAAAAATCATAATGTTCCTCACTATGTATATATTGCTCAAACCAGTGATGTGAAAGTGGGAGTGACACGTGCCACCAATTTGTACAATCGTTGGATCGACCAAGGCGCACGTTGCGGAATAAAGCTGGCTTTGGTTCCTTATCGTCAGTTGGCTGGGGAAATTGAAATAGCTTTAAAAGCACATATTTCCGACAAAACGAATTGGCAAAAAATGCTGAAAGATGAAAGGGGAGAAGAAGTGGATTTAGTGAAGTTGAAAAATCAACTGATCGATCAGCTTCCTGAAGATTTAATGGAATATGCCGATGATGATGATACGATAACTACTCTTCAATATCCGGTAGAAAAATATTTAGATAAAATTAAAAGTATAGGCTTCGATAAAGAGCCTATAGTGGAAGGTATATTACAAGGTATTCGCGGACAATATCTAATATTCTCCAATGGCAATGTAATTAATTTGCGTAAGCATTCCGGTTATGTTATTACTGTTGAAGTTTTAGAAACTGAAATAGAAAAAATTTTGGTGCAAGGAAGTTTATTCTGAGAAACGTTTTAACGTATTTTATTTTTCTACATCTCCATCATCCTACATTTTTATTTATATCTTGCCGCCATAAATTCTTTCCATGGATGTTACTTTAATTAATTTACAAGCCCGACTGGATGAATTGCGTCAATTGCAATCGGCTGGCTTACAGGAACGTTTGGTGAAACGCTTTTTGGATATTTGCAAAGACTACGATTTTGCTTCTTTTGAAGTGCAATCGAAAATCTTTAATCAAGAAAAAGATGCGTTAGATATCATTAATGGTTTTCTGAATTCCCCACCCAATATTTCTCCAAAATTTCAAGCAAGCGATTTTGATGAGGTTGTTTTTAAAGCTGAAAAAATGACTAAGCGTTATGGCAATTCTCCCGATTCATTTGCTTTGGATAATTGCGATTTCTCTATGAATAAAGGTGGAATCACTGGAATAGTAGGCGAAAATGGAAATGGAAAAACAACTCTCTTACGAATGGTGGCCGCCGAATTAGCCGTTACCAATGGTGAGCTTTCGTATGGCAGATACAAGGAGTGGGAAGAAATTAAAAATGCGGTGTCGTACATTCCTCAACGTATTCCACGTTGGTACGGAACTCTTCTCGATAATATGAAACACTATGCTTCTTTGCATGGAGTAGCAGGAAAAGAAAATGACGAATGGGTGAATTTTTACATTCATCGTTTAGGCTTATCGAAATACAAACATTACAAATGGTCGGAAATTTCTACAGGATATAGATTGCGATTTCAATTGGCAAAAATTATGCTGAAACATCCACGTTTATTGGTGTTAGATGAACCGCTGGCCAATTTAGATGTAAATGCAAAACAATATTTTTTGGAAGATTTACAGGATTTAGCACGATCAGAAGCCAATCCAATTTCTATCATTTTAAGTTCACAACAATTGCATGATGTAGAAGCGGTTTCCGATCAAATTATATTCTTAAGAAAAGGAAAAGCAGAATACATTGGAAAGGTGAGTGACATCGGAAAAGATCGTGAAATGAATATGTTCGAGATATCCGGACAATTTGAATTGAGCGATTTAGAAAAATTAAAAGCGCTTCATCCTACAATTATTATCGACAAAAAAGGGATGTTGTATTTGTTGCATTGTCCGCTCGATTTTACCTCCAAAAAATTACTTCAATACTTCTCACAAAATGATGTGGCATTAGAGTATTTCAGAGACATTAGCAATTCTACCAAAAAATATTTTTAGACATGAGTTTTATTTCAACCCTTAAAAAACCGATGAATAAAATTGATCGGTATTTACTTGAGAATCATCCTTTGTTATGGGAAGTGAAATTGCATTGGGTAGCCTACTTTGTTTTGCTTACTCATGTGGTGGTTACATTGTTTGTTTTGGCGTTTAACATTACTCCCGATAAAACGCGGGAAGTGTATACGGTATATGGAGTATCGTATATTATTATTGTTTTAGCATTTTGTTATTGGATAGCGATTTTTTTGCGTTTCAATTTAGCCAATGAAAATGGTAAGCAGAGTAAGTGGAAAGTATTACAAACTTTCTTTTCTATAATGTTGGTTTGTGCCTTGTTTTCTTCTTTATCTTATACCGTTCCAACGACTATGTTATGGTTAAAAAAACAGCAAACAGATGTAAGTAAAATCAGAAATGATATTGATGCCCTGAATGAGGGCAATCCGTATTTTATTGAAAACACTATAAATTGTGGAGAGCTTAATATTGATTGTGAAAATGAATGGAGCGATACATGTATTGTAGATAGTTTTTATCTGCACAGATATTATCCGTATGCTTTTGACTCTGTGCAGGAAAACGAATTAGGAATAAAAACTTTAAGTGATTTAAAGAAATCATATGAAAACAAAAATGCCTCTTCTATAAAGGCAAAAATAGAGAAATACATTGTTGTAAATAAGAAACTATCAAATGATTATTTCATGTCCGTGGATTCAATTTACATGATTCACCAAAAGAAATGTGAATTGTTTAAAGTGGTTGAAAATGGAAGTGTTATCTATATAGGGCCTAGTATTCGTCGTAATAATTATTACGTTTACAATGATTGGGATTTAAAGGATCAGGCTGATTTATACACTTTTGATTTGAATATTTATGAAGGGAAAACTTTATGGGTTTACTTCATTTTTTTTATTTGCATATCTAATGTTCTTTTGGTTTTTAAATTTTTCCGCTGGCAGTCTTTTATTCTGGTGCCTATTTTCTTTCTTCCATTTTCAATTATTTCAACGGTTTTAATTGTGTTGATTGTTAATTATAACGAAGATCACATTGGAATGAATTATATTCTATTGTGTTTTATACTTGCTCTTTTTTGGGGTATAAAGGGAGCATATAAACAATATTATTCCTGGTTTGCAGCAATTTGTTTAATGGCCGTACAACTCACCATTCCTTTTTTATTCGACTATTTGTTAATGTATTGTAAGGAAATGGAGTTGCTTGTTCCTGGAATAGAAATAACAACATATAACAACAGTGGGTATGATTATTATTATACTATTGTTGAAGGTGCTCATGAAACTGCAATATTGATGGGGTTTGTACTCTACCTTGTTCTTTTGCCTTTCTTTAGAAATTTAAGTGTGAAATACAACGCTATTCCGAAGAAGAAGTAAATATAGTTCGTCATTGCGAGATCCGTCAGCCGACGGATGAAGCAATCATACTAATGTTTTTAATTTCAATTGCCGTCGGTTTTAACCGACGGATTTGATTGTTTTCATAATAAGGCTTTAGCCGAACAATATTTTTTGGCTAAAGCCCTGTATATGTTCTTTTTTCCGTCGGTTAAAACCGATGTAAGTTTTTGATGAATAAGATTGCTTTATTTCTGAGTACAAAAATATCAGCAATGACGAGCAAAGAGACTTAAAACAATTTCTTTCCTTTTTTATAGAAATCAATTTCTTTTTTACCGTTTTCGTCGTACGATTTCCACCAACCTTTTTTCAATCCGTTTTTGAATTTCCCTTTGTTTTTTAAACTTCCATCTTCATAATATTCCAGAAATTTACCGTCTTGTTTGCCTTCTTCGTTATAGTTTTCTTGTAGTTGTACTCGTCCGTCGTAATACCATTTGCTATGCTCTCCCAATATCTTTCCGTTTTTGTAGAAGGCATTTTCTTTTGGAATATAGTTGTCGTGCCAAGTTTGATACATTCCTTCCAACTCCCCACTTTTATAATTGATTTCAGAAATAAGATGATCATTAGGAGCCCATTCATATTGAACACCATCTAAGTGATCATTTACATAATACAATTCTCTTTTTTTAACACCATTCGGATACCATTCTAAAATACTTCCTTCTTTAATATCTACAATAGAAGAATCTGCTATTGGCTCATTGTACAATACAAAATTGAAATTGCTATCGGTTCTTGCGATGTAGAAACTGTTTTGATTTAATACAATATTCCGCGCTAAATTATTTTCTAATTTTTGATAGCCATCCGATACATTTTTCACCGTGTTTTGAGCCAACTGACTAGCTACTACAATTTTTCGAATGTAATTATGAAAATAACTATTCCATAAGCCTTTGCTGCTTTTTCTCCATGCCGATTCAAAATAGTATTGAAAAAAAGGAACATAATATTCGTAGTTTTCAGGACATTCAGAAAGTACCTCTTCTTTATTGTCGATTCTTCTATAGGTATAAGCACATGAACCCGATAACCCCGCTTTCGATAAAGTATTTCCTGAACTCATTAGCTTTTCTACATCGGAGTAAGCATGATCCATGTTTTTTTCTTGTGAATACCAATCTACACTTACATAAGTATTGAAAGTTTTGTCGAAAGATTCATCCAGATTATACCTTATTTTCACAATGCATTCTCCTGTTTTTAAGTATGTTTTTTCTACCACTTTTACTTTTTCCTGGTTGATGTGCGATTTAGAAAAAAGCTGGTAATACTGAGTATAAACTGAACTGTTGTAATCACTTTCATCATCACGTTTGGTAAACAATTCATTCATTCCGTTTACCGATGTGTAAATTTGTACCGATAAGAGAAAAATAGCTCTGTTATAGGCCTGTTCGTATGCTTTTTCCGAATTGGTAAAAGGATCGGAAATACCCACACTATTTATACCTGTTTCAGCACTTGGATTCCAGGTGAACATCCAGGTAGGAAGGGTGTCCTGACTAAAATAATTATCGGGAATTTGTTGCAATTTGCCACTTAGCTCATCATTGAGGTTTTTTTCGAAGCTCCAGATATGGTCGTTGTAATTTTCTTCCCATTCCTTAAACTCAGCAGATTGAGCGCCTGCCCAATAAGGAAATACTAGTGTTAATGCGATAAGGAGTCGACCAAGATACATACTTCCGTTTTGCTTTATTTTGCCAAAATACATACCAAAAAACAAATATTTTACATTGTGAGTAACTTTTAAGTAACTGGATTGTTTTACTTATACTTCCAGTCAATGAAAGGTTAAATGTTAAGTTTTAGGCATCTGCTTCCCGGCGGATGCCTTTTTTGTTATTCTTTTTGTTCCTAAATTGCGGCATAGTGCGAATAATCTCCATTTTAATATTAATGATTTTTACTGCCAAAGGGTATTCACAATACTATTTCCGCGGACAAAATTCGAGCGCTCTTCATTGGAAGCAGATTAGAACAGAACATTTTCAATTAATTTATACCGATACTTTTGAACTAAAGGCTCAATACACTGCTAATTTATTAAGCAGGGTTTACGAAAAAGCCAATTCCACTTTAAAAGTAAAACCCCGTAAAATCACCATTATTTTACAAAATGATTTAGTGGAAGCCAATGGATTTGTTACCCTTGCACCGTGGAGATCAGAGTTTTTTACTACTCCTCCACAAGATGATGAAGGATTGGAATGGATGAGCTTGTTGGCGGTGCATGAATACCGGCATGTAGTGCAAATTTCTAAATATTTTCAAGGAATGACCAGGGTTTTGTATTGGCTACTGGGCGAACAAGGTGTTGGATTGGTAATTGGGGCAACCACACCTTTGTGGTTTTTTGAAGGGGATGCAGTAGGTTTTGAAACATTTAGTACGGGTTATGGTCGCGGACGATTGCCTTCTTTCAATATGCAATCGCGTGCACAATTGCTTCAATTGGGTGCATTTAATTACGATAAAGCATCTTTTGGTTCTTACAAACATATGATCCCTAGCAGATATCCTTTTGGTTACCACATGACTTCCTATGTAAAAGAAAAATACGGTAGCACGGTTTGGGATTCGGTGTTGAATCGCATTGCGAAATTTCCCTTACAGCCTTTTCCTTTTTCCTCTTCCTTAAAACATTATACCGGAAAAACGACTTCAGAAATGTATCAGGATATGGTGCAATATCAGCAAGAAAAATGGAACAGGATAATGGAAATAAACGAGAAAGAATACACCGATTTCCTCGTTTTAAATGATACCAACCGCAGAACATTTACCAATTATTCTTTCCCTATTCAAACTTTCAAGGGTACTCTTGCTGTGAAAGAAGGATTTGGAGATGTATCTCAAGTGGTTTTAATCAACGGATATAAAGAACGATGCTTGAGCAAAATGGGTGTTCACGATAAAAACTCATTTCACGCCAACGAAAAGTATGCAGCCTGGGTGGAAGAATTTCCCGATTTACGTTGGGAGTACAGATCTTTTTCAGATATTATTTTATTCGATTTAGAAAAAGAAAAACGAATTCGTTTTACCGAAAAGGAAAGGGTTTTTTCTCCTAATTTATCGAAGGATAATCATATTGTTGCGGTTTCTTTGTCGAAAGCCAATATTCCTTCTTTGGTCTTTTATAACATTGATTCCAATAAATGCTATTTAACTAAAGAGTTTCCTGAAATGGATATGCTTTATTTTCCGGTTTGGGGAAAACACAATGATATTTATTTTGTGGCTAAAAAAAATGGATATCAACATTTGCTACGTTGGGATATGGAAATGAATATAGTGGATGAAATTTTAAGCGATTTACCTTTTGTTATTTCTCATTTAGCTATGGGGAATGATGCGGTTTATTTTCATTCTTCACAAAACGGAATCGATAATATTTATAAAGTGAAATTGAATATGAGACAAGCTATTCAAATTACTGCTTCTCGATTTGGTGCCTTTTATCCTAGTGTGAATAGTGATGGAGAGCTTTTTTACAGTGAATACACTGCGAAAGGGATGAATGCCGTGGTGCTAAAAAGAAAGTATCCAGCATTTAAAGTTCCATCAACAAGTTTTGTAAGTCAGGGTTTACTGCTGTATTCTAATGCTCTGCAAGATGAAAAAAAGGTGAATTTTTCTCATGATAATTTTGTGCATTTCGAATCAACGAAATATCAAAAATGGAAACACCTGTTTAATATTCACAGTTGGGGTCCTGTCTCTATCAACGCCGATAGTAGAGAGGCTGCTCTTGGTTTTTCATTATTGTCGCAAAATAAATTAAGCACTCTACTTACTTCCTACAACTACACTTATAATATTCAGCAATTCACGCAAACTAATTCTGTAAAAGTGCAATACATGGCGTTTTTCCCTAAGTTTTCTTTGGAGGGAACTACACAAAGAGTTGATAATATTTCTATTGATGATAGTACTGTGGTAAGTTTAAATCGACAGATGATTTCGGGAGATGTAAGTTTGGAGTTGAATTTAACCAGAGGTTATTTCCAAAAATTTGTTTACACTACTTTGCGCTATGGATATACTTATTTAAACAGAAGTGATGGAAAGCAGGGGAGGGGAGATGTGGTAGATGCGCAAATTACTTTAACCGGTGTAACCAGAAAAGCCAAAAGAGATTTACTGGCCCGCTGGGGATATGTTGCTACAGCCTGGAGTCGCTATCCTGTGGTGAAACAACCATTTATTTCAAATTCAATTTACACTTCCTTAAAATTATTCTCTCCGGGAATAGCTAAACATCATGGAATTCAATATTGGGCTGAGTGGCAAAATTCAAGTTCTTCTGGAATTTATCCTAATAATTTAGTGGAATTACCCCGCGGATATATCAATGTTAACGGACAATATTATTACAACAACATTCTTTCTGGAAAAGTAGATTATAAATTTCCTTTGTGCTATCCTGATGTTCGTTTAGGATGGCTCACTTACATTCAAAGAATTAAAATGGGATTTCATTATGATTATGCTAATCTTATTGACTTGGATGGTAATACTCAAATTCTACAATCTTATGGAGCAGAGATTCGCGCCGATATGAATTTCCTGCGCTATTCTTACTTGTTTGATGTGGGATACAGAGTATCAGTATATCAGGAAAACAACTCGATGTATTTTTATCCGCAATTGTTGGTAAGTGTTGGGTTTTATTGATTTTATTTATTCGGGATATTGAAACGAGGAATAACGTTATTTACAATATTTCACTATGTATTCTTTTCCTTTTTTTCCAGCGAATTGCCAATCCTTACAGGCCAAATCCAATCGTTTGTTTTCCATGTGAACAAGCCCTCTGTTGCAGTATCTGATTTCTTTCTTTTTATCATCTGTAGTCAATTCTATTGATTTGTTAATGTCAATGATACCCTCATTGTAGTTTCCCATATTGCATTTAAATAATCCTCTTTCATGAAGAACAAGTGCATTGTTAGGGGAAATTGAGTCGGCGATATTAAAGCAAATAATTACTGAGTCTAGATCAAGAGTTTTAGAAAATTGTTTTTCTGTAGCTAGGTCTAAATATTTTAATGCTTCTTTGTTAGGAACGGATTGTGAATATCCCAATACACTCATCGAGAATAGAAAAAGGAATAAATTTGTTTTCATGTTTTTTTAATAATTGTTCACCGGTACTATTTATATTCTATTATTTTATCATTCCCACTTTATCAATTTCATTTCCTCTCCATTCCACACCGCATAATGAGGATTTACTACCCATTCTCCCAAATTGATATATCTCGATTTTTGGTTGGAGAGAAGAATGTTTAGTGGTAAATGACGATGACCAAAAATAAAGTAATCGTAGTTTTTTCTTTTTAATGTTTCGTTGCAATAAATGGTAATGAATTCTTTATCATCACCTAAATAAATAGCATCTTTTATTTGATTGGCCATTCTGCTTTTTCCCGACCAGAAATTGGCCAGTGAAATACCGAAATTAGGATGTAATCTTGCGAACATCCACTGACAAAATTTACTTGCGAAGAATTTCTTAATGAATTTATATCCCTTATCTCCAGGGCCTAATCCATCTCCGTGTCCGATCAAAAATGTTTTATTTCCCAGCGTTCTTTCAACAGGTGCGCGGTATAAAGCAGCTCCGATTTCTTTGGGTAAATAATCGAAAATCCACATGTCGTGATTTCCTGTAAAAAGATGCAATTTAATTCCGCTGTCTGAAAGTTCTGCCAGTTTTCCCAGCAAACGAACAAAACCACGAGGAGCAACTGTTTTGTATTCAAACCAGAAATCAAATATGTCGCCAACCAAATAAATTTCAGAAGCAGAATTTTTAATAGAATCTAAAAAACGAACAACATTTTTTTCTCTTTCTAAACTTGATTCATAGTTGGGAACTCCCAAATGAAAATCAGATAAAAAGTATATGTTTTTTTGTTCGCTCATTACATGTTTTTAAAGTAAGTCAATAAGTTCATGTTAGAGATATTCAACAAGAAACGCACTTTTTGCATATAAGTGTATCCGTTGATTTCATAAGTATCACTCAATTCTTTCGACATCGCCAATGGGAAATATACTTCCACCATGTTTTTCCATAGAGTTAACTGAACTCCTGCATCGTAATACACTTTGCTTTTGTTGGCTGCTAAAACTCCATCTGAAGATCCTAAATCGGCAAACAGGGAAATGAATTTTAAAGGCAATTGATAATTTAAATTAATGGTCGACATCCACTGATTTCCTCTTCCGTTGAATAAACCAAATTTAAATCCACCATCGGCCATATACATCTGCTGAGAAAACACATTCCCTTTGTCGTTTACATTTCTTCCAATCATTGTCTCATCGTATAAATAATCCTCGTTACGATGTCCTCTTAAAGTAAATTGTTGAGTAACCACACTGGTTCCATCACCTAAGAATGCGCCATTGAAAATACGCACTTTAAATAATCTGCCTTTTTTATCCAATCGGAATTTGAAATCTGCCGTCATCCATAATTTCGAATAATCCGGTCCGCCCTGAAAAACAGCATCAATCTTAAATGAATTCAAGGGATGTGTTTTGGTTAAGGTGTATTTGGTTTCAATATAATTATTCCATGTTGTTGCAATAACGTCACTTGCTTGTAAAACTATTTGTGTGTTGATATTACGCACTAAAAGTTGATAAGAGTAAGGTGATTTGTAAGATTTCTTTTTGAAAGAAATCAATATGTAGGGTTCTATTTTTCTAAATTGAAAAGGATCGGGATTGGAAGTAGAAATACTGTATTGACGTCCTTTAATTCCAATTTCTATATTGTTTGTAAATGAGCAAGGATTATTTATTCTGTAAGAAATATTGGCATCACCATTTAAGGTGTGATTGCTGAAAGAATACATTGGATTCAAATAGTAACTCAACTTTTTCATGGGGAATTGGTAGTTGTGAAAAAGCATACCGGCCATCAATTTATCGTTGTAGTTAAATCCCAGAGTAGGCAAAAAATAAATGTCGTTGTATTTTGGATTTTCTAAGTTGGCAATCAAGTGTAAGCGAAGAGGTTCTACTCGTGGTAAAATTCCATTGGTTCTGATAATATTGTTTGATCTGTTGACTTCTGGCATGCAATGACGAGCATCTATTTCAATTTTATCGAAACTACCCGCGGGGATCATCAATTTATTTACTTCCGAAAAACCATTAAACCAGTATTCATTCAAAATATTGTTTTCTAACTCACAGGAAATTAAAACTGGTCCATTTATTTTTCCTGTATTCTTCACCACTACTTCAATAGAGTCGCCTATTTGTTTTTGGGATAAAATTTGATAATCTAATTTGTTGTCGGTTTTAATCAAACCATCAAAAAACCATTTCAAATCTTTTTTTGTATTTTCTGTAAATACTTTTTCAAAATCTTCGGGTTGAGGGTGTTTAAATTTCCATTGATTGAAATACATTTTCATGCAATAATCAAATTCTTCTTGTCCTAAATAATTAAACAAATAATTCAAAATAGCAGCAGTTTTTGAATACACCATTCCACCATAATTATAAGAGCTGAACTCATCAGAATTCAAATCTAATTTTTGATCTAATCCTTTATGAGCAGTATATAGGTACATGAGGTAATATACTTCCGACATTTTTGGATCGCTAGTGCCAAAAAGAATAGCTGCTTTTTTCAAAATAAAATCAGAAACTTTTTTATCGGGAAATTTCATTTTCATGTATCGCATTTCATTGAATGAATTTATTCCTTCATCCATCCATGCGTAGCGACGTTCATTGCTGCCCAAAATACCATAAAACCAATTGTGACCCACTTCATGCATGATCACTTCTTCTAAAGTCATTTTACTACTTGTTTCGCCAATTACAGTAATGTTAGGATACTCCATTCCACTTCCAGCCGAAAGAGCGCCATCTACTGCAGTTACCTGATTGTAGGGATATTCACCATTCCATAAAGAATAATAATAGGTTGCATCGTGAACATACTCCAATGCATTTTCCCATAAGTATGATTCAGGATCGGTAAACATGATCCATGTTTGTACTTTTCTTTGTGATTGTGGTAATAAAACTTCTCCCTTCAATACATTCCATTCTTTGTTGGCGAACCATGCAAAGTCGTGTACGTTTTCCTGGTGGTAATGTAGTGTTTTTAAATGCTGACTAGATGGAGTAGTGGTGCTATCATTTACTTTATTGAAAACACTAAACCAATCTCCTTCTTTCGCTTTTTTTAATCTATTTTTAGTATCACTTATTTTATAATCCAACCACTCTAATTCTTTCTTGCCTTCTTCTCCTTGTAAATCTCCTGTTGCGCCTACTACATAATTATCGGGCAAAGTTATTTTTACATCATAACTTCCATACTCAGAATAAAATTCACCCTGATCTAAATAAGGAATTGGATGCCACCCTTTTAAATCATAAACCGCTGGTTTAGGATACCACTGGGTTATTTGATAGGTTTGATCAATATGTCCTAAGCGCGAAAATTTTCCCCACGGGATTTTTACTTTGAAAGGGGTTGAAATCAAAACTTTTTTACCAGGAAGTAAAGGAGAACTCAATTCTACTTTCGCAATATCATTGCTGTTTTCGTGAAAACTCCAATTTGCTTTTATTCCTTGTTCCTGAAAATTCAAACTGTCTATATATCCTTTATCGCTCCATTTTGAATAATGGAAATCCAATTCTTTTTGCGCAATTAATTGTTGGGCAAGAGGTGTTTTTTCATTTTCGTAGGCATTGGGCCAAAGGTGAATGAAAATAAAATTTAATGTATCAGGACTATTGTTGATGTATTCAATTTCAATATCTCCGGTTAGAAGATGTTGCTCATCATTTAAACTAATATTGATTTTGTAATTCACTTCTTGCTGCCAGTGAGCAAAAAGAGAGGAGGTGATGGAACATAATACTCCTAAAAACAATAGCGATTTCTTCATTCTATGTTACTTTATAATTTCTGCCAATTTGCTTAGCAGACTTTCCCCTCTCAGATTCATGGCAACGATTTTCCCTTGTTTATCAAGCAAATAAGTTCTTGGAATAGAACTCACCTGATATGTTCTTGAAGCTTCCGCGTTTTGTGTTTCAATCACATGAGTCCAGTTCATTCCGTTGGCTTCAATAAACATTTTCCAGGCATTCACATCTTTATCGCTGGAAACACTATAGATTTCAAATCCTTTTGATTTGTATTGTGCATAAGCTTTTTTAAGGTAAGGAATTTCTCCTCTGCATGGTCCGCACCATGTTGCCCAAAAATCGATTAACACTACTTTTCCTCTTAAACTTTCTAAGTCAACTATTTTTCCTTCCGGATTTACAAGAGATATATTAGGAGCAGTGCCACCTATGCTGGTTGCGTAAAGCGCATTGATTCTTGTGGCATAGTCTGTCAGATAGGGATGTTTTGGATACGCTTTTCCAATTTCTGCAATCATTTTTTCTACTGCGGTTTTGTTGTTGATATCCTGATCGATATTATTGGCAACAATTAAGCTTGCTAAGTTATTCGCTTGCTCATTGATGAATTTTAGTGAATAGTTTTCTAAATCTTTTGAAATGGCTTTGTAACGAGCATCTAATTTGTCGAAAACCAAGTGTCCTTTATTCTCATTATTTGCGGCCTGGTATACGTAGCGGATAGAGTCAGCAGTATTTTTGTATTGAATTTCTTTCAATAAATACCGTTGAAAAGCTTCTGCCTTAGGGTTTCCACTAATAGAAAAAGTAGTGAGTTTATCATTTGCATCACCGCTTATGCTTAATTTGTCGCCAGGGTGAATTAAAACTTGCACCCAATGTCCCTTGTTCAAAAGGATAAATCTATAGAACCAAGCAGTATCACTTTTTGTGGTGAAAGTAAATTTCCCTTCTCCGCTTAAAGCTAAAGTATCTTTGGTATTGTTTCCTGTAGCGCTTAGCTTTTCAATGATAATCGACTCTTCTCCGGCATTTTTGATAGTGCCTTGTACTGTAATGTTGGTTTTCCCTTTTTGAGGATTCTCTTTACTAGCAGCCATTCCACAGCTTATTACTGCGAAAAGAATGGTGAAAATCACGAACTTTTGTACTTGTTTAAGTACGGATGCATTTTTTTTATTCATATAGAATTTATTGAGCCAGTACAAAAATATCAACATATCTGGGTATGGAAAGGAAATGGACGGAATTATTTTTAGTACTTTTAGCTTATGTTACTACTGAAGCTTTTTTTATTACCCATTTCTTACCTGTATGGCCTTGTTGTAGCCCTGCGCAATAAGCTATTTGATTGGGGTATACTTAAATCGCGAAAGTTTGATGTTCCGGTTATTTCGGTAGGAAATATTACGGTGGGAGGAACAGGGAAATCTCCACATGTACTTTATTTACTCTCGTTATTGGAAAACAACTATAAAATGGCCACGGTAAGCAGAGGGTATAAAAGAAAAACAAAAGGTTTTTTGTTGGTAGAATCAACTACTACTGCCGATCAATGTGGTGATGAGCCAAAGCAATTTAAGTTCAATCATCCTAATGCGATTGTTGCAGTGGGAGAAAAAAGGGCTAATGCCATAGAATCATTGTTAAATGCGGAGAATAAACCAGAGATTGTTTTGTTGGATGATGCCTTTCAACACCGATGGGTAAAGCCTGGTTTATCGATACTTTTATTGGATTACAATCATTTTCAAGAGCATGATTTTATGTTGCCTGCAGGTACGCTTAGGGAGTTTCCTAGCGGACAAACCAGAGCTGATATTATTATTATGACAAAGTCACCAAAGATTTTGTCGCCTATGGAAAAAAGAAGATTCACAGAAATCATCAATCCTTTGGAGCATCAATCTTTATTTTTTTCTTTTATTGAATACAAGGGAATTAAACCATTAACCGAAGGTGCTAAAGCTTTTGTTGAAACAATGGGGGATTATGCCGATTACAAAATGCTATTGTTTACAGGTATCGCTAATTCCCAACCCCTGAAAGATTTCTTGTATCACCAGGCCAGAGAAGTTTTAGAGATAAAATTTCCCGATCATTATGATTTTAAAACTTCAGATTTAGAGCGGATAGCTTCTACTTTTAAAGAGTTGATATCCAGTAAAAAAATTCTTCTTACTACCGAGAAGGATGCCATGCGGTTAAAAGATAATTCATTGCTTTCTATCCTGGAAAAATTACCTTTATTTTATATTCCAATTGAAATAAAATTTCACAAAGAAAATAGCTCTTTCGATGACAAAATCTTCCAATTCCTTTCAGCGCATAAAGCTAACAGCTGAATTCATTCAGAAACAAATTAAAAACCAACCTCAGTTCGGAATTATTTTAGGTACCGGATTGGGTGGTTTGGTAAAAGAAATTGAAATAGAAGTTTCTATTGATTACCATTCCATACCTGATTTTCCGGTATCCACAGTAGAAAGTCATAGCGGTAAATTAATCTTTGGAACATTGGCTGGTAAAAATGTGGTGGCTATGCAAGGTCGCTTCCATTTTTATGAAGGTTATAGTATGGAGGATATTGTGCTGTCTGTTAGGGTAATGAAGTTGTTGGGTATCGAAAAGCTTTTGGTTTCAAATGCTTGCGGAGGAATTAATCCTAATTTCCAAAAAGGTGATTTATGTATTATCAACGACCATATTAATCTTTTTCCTACTAATCCTCTCATAGGTGCAAATATCAATGAGCTGGGACCACGATTTCCCGATATGAGCGCTCCCTACGATAAAACCTTGATAGCCAAGGGAAATGCTGTTGCTTTACAATTGGGAATTACTGCAAGAAATGGCGTATATGCAGGAGTATCCGGCCCTATGCTTGAATCTCCTGCAGAATATAAGTATTTAAGAGCTATTGGAGCCGATACAGTGGGAATGTCAACTATTCCCGAAATTATTGCTGCTCGCCATATGAGTCTGCCATGTTTCGCTTGTTCGATTGTTACTGATGTTTGTTATGGTGAAATCGTTCCGGTTTCTTTGGAAGAAATTATCGCCATCGCGAGTAAAGCAGAACCAAAATTAACTTCGTTATTTAAAAATTTAATCGCTTCCTTATGACTTATACTATTGGTCAGATTACTGAATACTTAGAAGGTTTGGCGCCTCTTAACTTACAGGAGAGTTACGATAATTGTGGTTTGTTGATGGGTGATAAAAACACCTTAGTGAAATCAGCATTGATTACTTTGGACTGTACTGAGGAAATAATTCGGGAGGCTATTGCTGAAGGAGCAAATCTTATTATTGCCCATCATCCATTAATTTTTTCGGGTTTAAAAAAAATAACCAATGAAACTTATATAGAGCGAACAGTGGCTTTAGCCATTAAAAATGATATTGCAGTTTATGCATTACATACCAATCTCGATAATGTAATACATGGTGTAAATGCTAAAATTTGTGATGTACTTCATCTGGAAAACAGAAAAATACTTTTGTGCAAAAAGGGAAGTACAGATAGCGGTTCCGGTATGATAGGAGAACTGAAAAGTGCTGAAAAAACAGAAGATTTTTTATTTAGGATTAAAAGTTCTTTTGGAGCAGGTTCTTTAAGACATACTGTTGTGCTGAAAGATAAGGTTCAAAAGATTGCGCTTTGTGGCGGTTCTGGTAGTTTTTTGCTGAAAGAAGCCATGAAACAGGGAGCTGATGTATTCATCAGCTCTGATTTTAAATACCATCAGTTCTTTGATTCTGAAAACCAAATAGTTATTGCCGATATCGGACATTATGAAGCGGAAAAATTCACTAAAGAGCTGATTTATGATTTTCTTAGGGAAAAATTTCCTACTTTTGCTCTCCGTTTATCCAAAATAAACACGAATCCGATAAATTATTTATAAGATATGGCAAAAGGAACAGCAGCAAAGGACGTCGCAGTAGAAGAGAAATTAGTGGCTCTTTACAACTTGCAACAAATTGATTCTAAAATAGATAAAATTAAAATCGTTAGAGGTGAACTTCCCTTGGAAGTACGTGATTTGGAAGATGAATTGGCTGGTTTGGAAACTCGTGTAGCTAATTTAAGCGAAGAGGCTAAAAACATGGATAAAGAGATTGCCAACAAAAAAATCACCATGAAAGATGCGGAAGCATTGATCAAAAAATACGAAGGTCAGCAAAGTAAAGTTAGAAACAATAGAGAGTTCGATTCTTTATCGAAAGAAATTGAATTCCAAAATTTGGAAATTGAGTTGGCTAAAAAAAGAATTAAAGAGTTCTCTGCTACAATAGATGCGAAGAAAGATGTTGTTAATGAAGCGAAAAAGCTTTTGGCAATGAGAAAAGAGGATTTAGTGAATAAGAAGAAAGAATTGGATGAGATTGTTGAAGAAACTCAAAAAGAAGAAGAAGACTTATTGAAAAAATCTAAAAAAGCAGAATCTCAAATAGAAGAAAGATTAATTTTGGCCTACAAAAGAATTAGAACTAATGCTAGAAATGGTTTAGCAGTTGTTCCGGTTCAAAGAGATGCTTGTGGGGGTTGCTTCAATAAAATTCCACCACAAAGACAATTAGATATCAGAATGAGAAAAAAAATTATCGTATGTGAACACTGCGGTAGAGTTTTAGTGGATGCTGAGTTAGCGGGTATCAAAGAAGAAAAAGTTGCTCCGGCAATCCAAGATCAGGATTAAGATATAAATGTTGATACAGAAGGCCTTTCGTAAATTACGAAAGGCTTTTTTGTTTTCAAATCGTTCATTAAATGATAAAGTTTTGTAACGCTAAGCTATCATCGGTATTATGAATTCAAATTTCATAATAATTTAAAAATTCTGGTGATATGAATTCTAATTACAAAATTCCACATGTGTTAATATTGCTTATTATTAGCAGTACTCTTGCTTTCTCTCAACCAACTTCTGATTTAAGAGATGGTATTTACACCAAAGAAAATTCTTATTCAAGAAAGAGGGTGGGTTATACTCCCATCCGTGAACTGGACGTAATGTGGTCGAAAAGAATTTGGAGAACTCTTGATCTTCGGGAGAAAATGAATCACCCTTTGTATTTTCCTACCGAGCCCAACGGAAGCAGAAAATCTTTGTCGCAGGTTGTTTTGCAAGGAGTAAAAGAAGGAAGTACTGATCTAACAGGATTCACCGCCTACAGTTCGTTGAACGACGAATTCAAAATCCCTTTAAGCAAATCAGAAATTGATAATATGTTGGTAAAGTATGATACCTCTTATTATGTTAATGATGTAGGAGAGACTGTTGCTGTTCCCACTACTACTCCTTTAGCTCCTGAGTATATTAAGCGCTATCGCCTGAAAGAAGATTGGTTTTTTGATAAACAACGTTCGGTAATGGATGTTAGAATCATTGGTATTTGTCCGGTGATGGAAAGTTGGGTGGATGGAGAATACAGAGGAGAGATGCCTTTGTTTTGGATTTATTTTGATGAAGCGCGACATATATTTTCCAATCAGGAAGTATTCAATAGATACAGCGACTCTGAGCGTAGAACCTTAGAAGATATTTTTTGGAAACGCTATTTTAGTAGCTATATCTACAAAGAAAGTAATGTTTACGAAAGGCGAATTTCTGAATACAGCAGCAATTTGGATGCTCTTCTGGAAGCTAAAGAAATTAAAGATGGAATATTTAATATGGAACAGGATTTCTGGGAGTATTAAAATAAAAATCCCCGGGTAAAAATCCCCGGGGATTTTTATTTTTCTGTTCTAAATTATTTTTTCTTCGCGTTCAAAGAAATTGATAATTCAATCATATCAGAGATAATATCATTTGGTTTTATTCCAGCAACCGATTTACCACCATATTCTATTCCCCATTTGCTTCTGTCAATAGAGAATTTACTATGAGCGATGAAAGTTGAATCGTTACCCGCAGGGAATACTTTGTAAGGGAAAGTTACAGAGTTTGCTATTCCCTTAATGGTTAAATTTCCTGTTAACGTTGAGTCAGTAGCACTGGTTAAAATAAATTCAGCCGTTGGGAATGAATCGGTTTTAAAGAAATCTTTTCCAGATAAATGATCAACTAGTTTTTTGTTGTTTCCTTTATCTTTCAAATCACTATTGGTAATTGATTTCATATCAATAGTAAAAGCTCCTTGAGCAATTTTACCAGCGTTGAATCCTAACCATCCTTGAGATAGTTTTAACATTCCTTTGTGACCTTTTACTGGTGAAGAACCCATCCAGTTTACAGAGCTCAAATCTGTTTGTACCGTAAATGTATCTAGTTTAGGAGCTGTAGTTACACTGTCTTTTTTAATAGGCTCAGCCGGAGCAGTTACTGCTTCAGGTGCTTGTTCTTCTCCACAAGATGCCAAAGCAAATACAGAAGCTAATGCTAGGGTTTGTAATGTTGTTTTCATCGTTTTATTGGGTTTTATTTTTTTAGTAAACAAATATAAATACAAATTCAATTTTTACATCATTAATTAAATTAATGATTGAGTATTATAACCTACATAGTTGTGCGGACTAATACCTTTTAATTGCTCTTTTAATTCCATAGATATTTCTAGTGTATCAATGAACTCACTCAAGCTTTGTTGCGTGATTTTCGCATTGGTTCTTGTGAGTCCTTTCAATGCTTCGTAGGGTTTAGGATATCCTTCTCTTCTTAATATGGTTTGAATGGCTTCCGCAACCACGGCCCAATTTTCTTCCAAATCCGATTTAATTTTAGCTTCGTTAATAATCAATTTACCTAGTCCTTTTAATGTTGACGCCAAACCAATTAAAGTGTGTGCCATTGGTACACCAATATTTCTTAATACTGTGCTATCGGTTAAATCTCTCTGTAATCTTGAAATAGGAAGTTTTCCAGCCATGAATTCAAATCCGCTATTTGCTATTCCTAAGTTTCCTTCAGAATTTTCAAAGTCGATTGGATTTACTTTGTGAGGCATGGCAGAAGATCCTACCTCTCCTTCTTTTAATTGTTGTTTGAAATAATCTACGGAGATGTAAGCCCACATATCTCTGTCTAAATCGATGAGCACATTATTGATTCTTTTTAAAGCATCGAATAATGAAGCCATATTGTCGTAATGTTCAATTTGTGTAGTGGTTTGAGAACGATTTAATCCCAATTGTTTGTTCACAAATTTATTAGAGAAATCTATCCAGTTGCTTTCAGGAAAAGCAACTTTGTGTGCGTTGAAATTTCCTGTGGCTCCGCCAAATTTCGCGCTAAAGGGTATATTTTTAAGTTGTTTTAATTGCTCTTCAATTCTTTCTATAAAAACATAAATTTCTTTTCCCATTAAAGTAGGAGAGGCTGGTTGTCCGTGAGTTCTGGCCAATAAAGTAATATTGCTCCATTGTTTTGCTTGTGTTTTTAATTTCGTTAAAACTTCTTCCAATAATGGGTAATACACTTTGGTCAACGAATCTTTTATAGATAAAGGAATAGAGGTGTTATTGATATCCTGAGAGGTTAATCCAAAATGGATGAATTCTTTGTATTCAGCAAGATTTAAAGCATCAAAAGCTTCTTTAATAAAGTATTCAACTGCTTTAACATCATGATTGGTTACCTTTTCTATGTCTTTAATTTTTTGTGCATCGGCAATTGAAAAATCAGTGTAAACTTTTCTTAAGGCAGGGTAAATATTTTTACTAACTCCTTTTAGTTGAGGAAGGGGAAGTTCACATAGCGCAATGAAATATTCAACTTCTACCAGAACTCGGTAGCGAATCAATGCATATTCCGAGAAATAATCAGCCAATTCGGTTGTTACTCTTCTGTATCGGCCATCAATAGGGGAAATTGCGGTAAGTTGGGATAGTTCCATTTTTAACATGATTAGGTTGCAAATGTAGCAATTTGAAAAATAGTTTGATTTTTTTGGTGATCTTTTAATTGGACTTGCCAGATTTGACTAGATAATAAGTTAAGGGAAATTTGAAACAAATCAATATCTTATATAAAATGAAAAACAGAGAAAAATTACAGTGATTTTTTTGTACAACATCAGTAAAATATTTTTTCTTGCGTCGAAAATCAATATAATTTCTATTTCGATTGGCTTTATATTTGATGCACGATTTATTTTAAACTACATCCCATGCATTTAACAAAAATAATCGTACTATTTACCTTCTTACATCTTGCTTCTTTTTCTCAAAATAACAGACGTGTAGGAGATTTAGATAGCACTTTATCCACTAAGTGGAAAAACCTTAGCATTGATTCTGACATTTTTAAAGTGAATTTTAGTGGTGCCGATGGAGCAATTGGGTCAAATGGTTATAGGGGAAATTCAAGTTATAATAATGGTGGTGACGGAACTGCAGGATCACATGGAGGCAGTGGGTCAAATGGAACAATGGGTGCAGATGTTACCATTTGGTATAGTGTGAAAATATATGAAAAAGATACTTTGGTTTTCTTTCATTTAGCGGGCAACGCAAAGGAGATATGGCAGGTTCAGCAATATGGAAAAGCAAGAGCTCTCATTTCGTCTGCAGGAGGAAGGGGGGGCGATGGCGGAGAGGGTGGAAAAGGCGGTAACGGCGGAGACTTCAATGAAAAAAATCAGATAGGTAAAGGCGGTGATGGCGGAGATGGCGGACATGCAGGGAATGGCGGAAATGGAGGAAGGATTCAGGTGGTGACGGATTCAAGTTCGTACAGATATTTTCAACATTTCTCTTTTAATGTAGACGCTGGTTTAGGTGGTCATGCTGGTATTGCTGGTTCTTCAGGTAGTGATGGAATGGAGAATGCAGAAACTAAAGGAGGTAAAATAATTAATTTTTTGGTACGCTCACATAGCGGAAGAGATGGGAGAAATGGAATGAATGGTGTGAGTGGAATGAATGGAACAGTTGATTTCAGACTCTTTCCTCTGGTTAGGATTAATGAAGAGTTACAATAACAGATACTCCGTTTTTCAGGAGAATTGAGCAAGAGATCAAGCCACAATATTAATTTTTAAGTAGATTGAAACTTGGTATAACAGAGACTGACAACACTCTGCTTTAGGGAATTTAACTATCAGTGAATTGGAACAATTAATGAAATTTAAAAATGTCGCTTAACTTTTTTATCCTATTTCTTTGTTACAAGTTTACCGTAAAACTCCTCGATTAATTTTTTGAACTTAATTGGCTTATAAACGTATTTTGTACTGCAGTTTAATTTTTTTTATTTAGAATAGCAGTTCAAATGCGTAGGCTTTATTACTTAATATTTTCTTTACTTCTCTTTTACAGCAGGCTATTGGGGCAAGGTGCCTTGCCGCTTTCACAAAAAGATTTTACTGCCGGAGGAACAAAAATTGATCGTGCGGCCTCTGTAATGCAAACGCCCAAAGATTATAGTATTGTTTTAGGGGGAACAACTTCGTCGTCTGCTACAGGCGAAGTTACTCCTATAAATAAAGGGAAAAGTGATTTTTGGGTGATTCAATATGATAGTAACTATGTCTACAAATGGAATAAAATTTATGGGGGTACTAAGTCGGATACCATGAGTTTAATGGTAGATAAAGGTGATGGCTCTTATTTGCTGGCAGGTTCTTCTAATTCAGGTGTTGGTGGTGATAAAACCGGTGCATGTAGAGGTGATTATGATTACTGGATTGTACGCATTGATAAAAATGGAACTAAAGTTTGGGATGCAACATTTGGGGGGGATAGTACCGACATTCTTACTGGTGCTGAAGCCGATTCTGATGGAGGATTTATTTTAGTAGGCTATTCCTTGTCGAAAAAAAGCGGTGATAAATCGGGTATTTCAAGAGGCAATAAAGATTATTGGATAGTTAAATGCAGTTCTGCAGGTACTAAAATGTGGGATGTAACCATTGGAGGGGATAGTATTGATGTGGCTACTAATGTTATTCTTTTAAAAGGAGGATTTTTGGTAGGTGGGTACTCTATCTCAAATATTTCAGGAGAAAAAACAGAGAATAGTTATGGAGGATATGATTATTGGACTTTGTTTATAGACAAGTCGGGTAATTTAGTTTGGCAAAAAACCTACGGTGGAAATCAGCATGATTTTATGGATGATGCAGTGTTGTGCACTCGTGGCGTAACAGAAATTCTTTTGGGAGGAACTTCAGAATCTTCTGCCAGTGGAAATAAAAATTCGCCCAACTATGGAATGAAAGATTATTGGATGATTCGAATTGATTCTGTTGGAAGTGTTGTTTGGGAAAGAGATATGGGGGGAGCTAGTAATGATATTTTTACTGATTGTATTTCAACACTTGAAGGATCTTATGCTATTGCTGGTTATAGCAATTCAGGAGGTGGTCCTGGAAAGGGGGTTGGAACAAATGGTGGCAGTGATTTTTATTTTTTGAAATTAACCCGAACGGGTGCTGTTTATTGGGAGAAAAATTATGGGGGAGCATTGAACGATACTTGTTCCTGGGTTTATCAAAATTGCGATAGAGGTTATATCCTTGGCGGATGGTCGAATTCAAATATTGGTTTCGATAAAACAGAAAATTGCAGAGGTCAGGTTGATTATTGGGCAGTAAAACTTTGGGTGCCCACTTTACCTGATTTTGGCAATCAAACAATTTGTTTGGGAGCCCCTATGCAATTTACAGATTTAACAAACGTTTGGCCCGACAAATGGAAGTGGAATTTTGGAGATGCATTCTGTTCTCCCGAAAATAATACTAGCAATGATCAACATCCTTTACATACTTATTCCTATTCTGGAACTTACGATGTTAAACTAACCGTTAGTGAAGGTTGTCAAAATGATACTGTTGTTTACAAGAAGGTAAATGTTTTAGTGAATAAGGTTTTGGGTAAAATGGATTTAGGAGCAGATACCTCTGTGTGTGTGCAACATGAAATTGAATTGTTTAACAAAAAAGATATTCCTGCAGGATCAACTTATCTTTGGAGCACTGGAGACACCACCCCTTCAATTATTACAGATACTATTGGTTTTTATACATTAACGGTTACCAATGGCCAGTGCAGTGAACAGGATATAGTGGAGGTAGATTACTGTCCGGAGATATTTATTCCCAATGCTTTTACTCCCAATGGTGATGGTAAAAACGATTTGTTTTACATCTATGGTGTTGGTTTGCGTGAGGTAGAATACCTGATTTATGATCGTTGGGGTAATCATTTGTTTACGGGTGTTAGTCAGGATGTAGGATGGGATGGTTATTACAAAGGCGACTTGGTTCAAATTGATGTTTATGTTTATAAAGTTAAATACAAGGGAATTAATACTAAGGAGCGAGTGAAGTATGGTAGAGTTACTGTGATACGCTAAAGGAAGCAAACTTTCCTGAAGCAAACTGCCTTAAAGTCGCAAATTTTTATATTTTTGTTATCCCCACTTAAATTTATTTATCATGCAAAAAGGGTTTTTTAATAAAGTTTTAACCATCTCGTTAATTGCACTAATAGCTTCATGTTCTCCATTTTTGAAAGGAAGTTATACTCCTGCTGAAAAGCTAACCTTAGCGGATGCTCAAGCGGCCGAATTTAAGTTGGATTACTCTACAGCAATTCAATTGTATCGTACTGTTTACAATGAACACAGAGATGACGCCTATTTGAATTACAAGATGGGGGAAATGTATTTCAATATGAATGAAATGACAGAAGCAATCACCTTCCTTGATTTAGCTGATTCAAAAGGTGCCGGAAGTACCGATGCAAATTTTCATTTAACCTACGGATTGGCTCTTCAAAAATCAGGTAATTATAAAAAGGCTCTCGATAACTTTGAGAAGTTCAGCAAATCAGCAAAAAAAGACGACTTGAAATATTCAAATGTAAACACTTTAATTTCTCAATGTCAATACGCTGTAAAAGCAAAAGAAAATCCTGTAGGTGCTGTTATTACTAATATTGGCGATTCTATCAATACACAATATACCGATTATCGTCCTTCGATTTCTGCTGATGGAAAAACAATGATTTTCACCTCCGCTCGTCCTGAAGGTAAAGGTGGATTACAGGTTAAGGATGGTAAATATTTTGAAGATGTTTATGTTTCTAAATTCAATCAAAATACCGAAAAATGGTCAACCGCCGAAATGTTGGAAGGTGCTGTGAATACTAAAGAACATGATGCTAATGTTAGTATTAGTCCTGATGGTAAATCAATTTATTTGTATAAAAATATTCAAAGTGGAAAAGAAAAAACTGCTGGTGGAGATATTTATGTTTCTACCATGAGTGGAACCGAAAGATGGGCTAAACCAAAGGAAGTAAAAGAAATAAATTCCAGTTATTTTGAAGGATCAGCCTGTATTTCGATGGATGGTACCAAAATGTTTTTTACCACGGAATTATCTGATGTTATTCATAAGAATTATGGACAAAGCGACATTTTCATGATTCAAAAAGATACTTCAGGAAAATGGTCGGCACCTAAGAACCTTGGAAACATTATAAATACATTTGGAGATGAAACAGGAATCTTTTTGCATCCTGATGGAAAAACATTGTTTTTTGCATCTAACGGACAAGAGGAATCTATGGGTGGGTATGATATTTATAAAACGGTTTGTGATGCTCAGGGTGTTTGGTCGAAACCAGTAAACTTGGGTTATCCTATTAATACCAATCGTGATGAGGCTTTCTTTGTACTAAGTACAGACGGCCAAACTGGCTATTATGCAACGCAAAGAGTAGATGGAAGAACGGATGGGGATATTTATCAAATTGATCTTAAACATTATAATGTATTAACAGGTGAAAATTCTCGTTTAGCAATTTTAAAAGGTGTTGTGGAAGATGCAGCTACAGGTAAATTGCTAAGTGCTGAAATTAAAATTACCGATGAGGCAACTAGTTTTGAGTATGCATTAAAATCGAAAGAGAATGGTGAATATTTTTATACTCTGGCTTCTGGAAGAAAATGCAAAATAGAGGTTTCAAAACCCGGATTCAAAACTTTGGTGAAGGAAGTAACGATGCCCTTGTCTGATAAAAAATCAATTAAAGAGTTGGATCTCCCTCTTTCACTAGAAAGAGAAACGCCTTTAGAAGTAGTTAGTCGTGATCTTTTCCGCACTCAACATATTAATTTCGATGATTCCGATTCGTTGAAATTTTCTCCATTCTCTGCTTCAATTGCCTTGATGTATATTGAGCAACTTAAAAAAGCACCTACTCTTAAGTTGGTTTTAACTGGTCATGCTTCAGGAGCTAGCGAGGATGAAGCGGTGAGTTTGGCTGAATCTCAAAAAGTGGCTGAATTTGTTACCAAATATTTCATTGCAAATGGTGTGAAAGCTGAAAACATTTTGGTTAAAGCGGTTGGAAGCGATGCCCCTTTATCTGAAACAGGTACTAAGGCAGGACATTTAATTAACAAACGTGTTGACGTGGAGTTGAAGGAAAATTAATTGTAATGACCTACGAGCAAATCCTGCAGGATTTAAAGAAAAAAAACTACAAACCCGTTTACTTTCTCTCTGGGGAAGAGCCTTACTACATCGATGTAATATCTTCTTTTATTGAAGAAAATGTATTGGATGAAGCCGATAAGGGCTTTAATCTTTCTGTGTTTTATGGTAAAGATGTAGATCTTCAAAACGTGATTAATTTGGCGAAACAATTTCCTATGATGGGAGATCGGCAGGTAATTATAATTCGTGAAGCACAGGATATTAAAAATTTCGACGTTTTAGAATCTTATATCAAGCAACCCCAAGATTCAACAATACTTGCTTTTTGTTATAAAGGGAAATCACTTGATAAGAGAAAGACTTTAGCTAAAACAATCGATAAATCAGGAGTTTTATATGAATCCAAAAAGCTTTATGATAATCAATTACCAGAATGGATCACCAAATACGTATCAACAAAAGGGTTTACTATTAGTCCGAAAGCCGCTGCGTTGTTAAGTGAATTTTTAGGCAATGATTTATCAAAAATCACCAATGAGGTAGATAAGCTGTGTATTTTAATTCCGGCAGGCTCTTTAATTTCCCCTGAGATCATTGAAAAAAATGTAGGTATTAGTAAGGATTACAACATTTTTGAATTGAATAACGCTTTGGGTGCTAAGGATATTGAAAAAGTGATGAGAATTACTTATCACTTTGCAGCCAATCCTAAATCGAGTCCTTTTGTAGTTACCCTTTCCACTTTACATGGTTTCTTTTTGAAAGTAATGATGCTTCATTTTGCTCCGGATAAAAATCCCGACTCCCTAGCTGTACTTTTAAAAGTGAATAAATTCTTCATAAAGGACTATCAGTTAGCGGCTAAAAATTATCCACCTAAAAAGATCTCCGCCATTTTTGAATTTTTACACGAATACGATTTAAAATCAAAGGGAGTAAATAATCCAAGTGTTGAAGAAGGGGAGTTGCTGAAAGAATTGATGTTTAAAATTTTGAGATAGATTTAGTTAAATATTTCTAACCGGTTTAAAATGTTAATACATTATTTTCCCTTTCTTCTTTAATAACCACTGAATATTGTTAGCTTTGCGTCCGGCTTCTAAAAATCGTAGCTACCATATTCAATGCCGGATACTAAGTATATATTTGTGACAGGAGGTGTTACCTCATCGCTGGGAAAAGGAATTATCGCAGCTTCTCTTGCTAAATTGTTGCAGGCAAGAGGTTTTTCAGCAACCATTCAAAAACTCGATCCATACATTAATGTTGATCCAGGAACCTTAAATCCTTACGAGCACGGTGAGTGTTTTGTAACGGATGATGGTGCTGAAACAGATTTGGATTTAGGACACTATGAGAGATTTCTCAATGTACCTACTTCTCAAGCCAATAATATTACCACTGGTCGTGTGTATCAATCGGTAATCAATAAAGAGCGTCAGGGCGCATATCTTGGAAAAACAGTTCAGGTTATTCCTCATATCACTGATGAAATAAAATTGAGAATTCTTGATCTAGCTAAACTGGATAAGTGGGATTTTGTGATTACTGAAATAGGTGGTACAGTAGGTGATATTGAATCTTTGCCTTACATTGAAGCTGTTCGTCAGTTGAAATGGGATTTAGGTAAAAGAGCAATGGTGATCCATCTTACCTTGATTCCCTATTTGGCCGCATCTGGTGAATTGAAAACTAAACCCACTCAGCATTCAGTTAAAAAATTATTAGAGTACGGTTTACAACCGGATATATTGGTTTGTCGTGCAGAATATGACGTACCTGCTGAAGTTCGCAGAAAAGTTGCTCAGTTCTGTAATGTTGATCCTAAAGCAGTAGTGGCTTCCTTGGATGCGGAATCTATTTACGATGTGCCATTGTTGATGATGGAAGAGAAGTTGGATACAGTGGTGTTGGAAAAATTTGGATTGAAAACCAAAAGAGCTCCAGAATTAAAGGATTGGAAATTATTTTTGAAACATCTGAAAAATCCGAAGAGGAAAGTGAAAATCGGATTGGTTGGAAAATATGTTGAGTTGAAGGATTCATATAAATCCATAGCAGAATCATTTATTCATGCTGGTGCTGCCAACGAAGCAAAAGTGGAATTGGAATGGATTCATTCTGAAGATGTGAATGAAGATACTAAAGATGAATTGTTAGGTCATTTAACAGGAATTTTAGTTGCCCCTGGTTTTGGAGAAAGAGGATTAGAAGGGAAATTATTAGCTGTTCGTTACGCACGTGAAAATAAAATTCCATTTTTAGGAGTGTGTTTAGGTATGCAATGCGCAGTAGTAGAGTTTGCTCAAAATGTTTTGAAATTGAAAGCGGCTTCCGCTGAACAGAATCCTAAAACAAAGCACCCTGTAATCGATTTGATGGCCGACCAGAAGAAAATTACCAAGAAAGGTGGAACAATGCGTTTGGGAGCTTATGCCTGCAAAATTAAAAAAGGAACAAAAGCTTTTGATGTTTATAAGAAAACAGAAATAACGGAAAGACATCGTCACCGCTATGAATTTAATAATACTTACCTGGCTCAATTCGAAAAAAATGGAATGATAGCTTCTGGTATCAATCCGCAAAATGGATTGGTTGAAATTGTTGAATTGAAAGATCATCCTTGGTTTGTAGGAGTTCAGTTCCATCCAGAATATAAAAGTACAGTTGCAAATCCTCACCCACTATTTCAAAGCTTTGTGAAAGCAGCTATTGAAGCACAAAAGGTGAAATAATATAAATATCATGTTCGATAAAAATACAATAATTGGTTTCTTGTTAATTGGTGTTATTCTAATTGGTTTTTCCATTTACAATGCCGATGATTCACAAAAAAGTACTCCAGCAAAAATAGAAAACGTTCAGAATAAAGATGCTGTTGCTACAACTGCAGTGAAAAAAGATGAACCGAAAGCGTTAAAACCGGATTCTACTTTACCTGACTCCCTTAAAGATGCTGTGGATTTAGCTGTGCGAAAAAAAGAATTCGGACTTTTTTACAATGCTGCAAAAGGAGAAAAGAAAATTACATCTATTGAAAATGATAAATTGAAAATATCCTTTTCAAATAAAGGAGGTTTCATCACACAGGTTGAATTGAAAGGCTACAGAACCTTTGACGATAAAAAAGCTAAACTTGAACGTGATTTAAAATTGTTTATTGAAGAGTCTTCTTTCTATCAAATTAACTTTAATTACGCAGGTAAAAAATACAATACACGTGATTTCTATTTTACCGAATCGAAATTGAGTTCTAATGATAGTGTTGAAGCGATATCCTTTAAGTTAGCAACTTCGGAAGATGCTAATAAGTTTATTGAATTCCAGTACATCGTTCCAAAAAACAGCTATAAAATTGATTTCAATGTTAATGTTGCCGGCTTGGAAAGAGAAATTTCTGGTACCGACAAAGGTTTGACTTTCCAATGGGAGCAGTATACTCCTAAACAAGAAAAAATAGTTTCTGAGGAAAGAAAAGTGGCTACTGTTTTCTATTATGATAACACGGAGGAGGATTATGATTATATCAGTGAAGGACCAAAAGATGAAACAGAAGATTTACCTGCAAATACCAAATGGGTTTCTTTAAAACAACAGTTCTTTTCTTCAGCTATTATAAGCGATAAAGATGGTTTTAAAGGAGGAAAAGTGGAGGCTCATTATAAAGAGGAGGACACTAATTATGTAAAGCATTTGAAAATGGAAGTTCCTATTCCGTTGGCTGCTGCTGGTTTAACTAGCAATAAATATTCAATGTTTTTTGGTCCCAATGATTATGAATTACTAGATTCTTATGAGGGAATACATTTAGAAGATCAGGTAAATTTAGGTTGGGGAATTTTTGGATGGGTGAATGATTATATGATGAAACCTATATTTTCTCTATTCTACAGTTGGGGTATTTCAGCAGGTATTTGTATCATTTTACTGACTCTTGTGATTAAGATGGCGTTGTTTCCAATCACCTACAAAAACTTCATGTCGTCGGCTAAAATGAGGGTAATTAAACCTGAATTAGATAAATTAAACGAGCAAAATAAAAATGCCGATCCTTTGAAAAAACAAGCGGCAACTATGGAGTTGTATAAGAAAACAGGAGTAAACCCCATGGCGGGCTGCATTCCAGCTCTTCTTCAAATGCCAATTTTATATGCTTTGTATCGTTTGTTCCCCTCTTTGATGGAATTGCGTCAACAACCTTTCTTGTGGGCTGAAGATTTATCTGCTTATGACTCAGTTTATGATTTCCCTAACGGATTTGATATTTGGGTTTATGGAAATCACATTTCCTTATTTACTATTCTAATGGCTATATCCTTGTTCTTTTACACAAGATATACGCAGCAAATGACTCCTAGTGCATCTTCAACGGGTGGTGGAGAAATGCAACAGGCATTACAAAAACAAATGAAAATCATGATGAATATCATGCCTTTCTTAATGTTGTTTTTCTTTAATAATGTTGCTGCGGGTTTAACTTTCTATTATTTCTTGGCTAACGTAATTACTATTATGCAGGCCATCGTAATTAAAAAATATTTCATCAACGAAGAAGCTATTTTATCTAAAATAGAAGAGCATAAACAAAAACCTGTTCAGAAGTCAAGATTCCAAAGAAAACTGGAAGAGCTGCAAAATCAGCAGCAAAAAAGAAGATAATTATTATCTTGCAGAGGAATCCAATAATGGGTTCCTCTGCAAGTTTATGGAACAAGGTAAAATTCACACAGTTATTGAAAATCAGGTAGGATGGATAAAATTCTTTCATCCTAAAAGCAATTCTCTTCCTTCTGTATTGTTAGATGAAATAGCGAGAGCAATTCATTTGTATGATAAAGATGATTCTGTTAAGGTTATTGTTTTGGCTAGCGAAGGAGAGAAAGCTTTTTGCGCTGGAGCATCATTCGATGAGCTTTTAAACATAACTACAAAAGAACAGGGAAAATCTTTTTTTAGCGGATTTGCTAAAATTATTCTGGCAATGAAAGAGTCTTCAAAATTTGTAATTACCCGAGTACAAGGAAAAGCTATTGGTGGCGGTGTTGGTTTAGTGGCTGCATCTGATTATTCTTTTGCAGTGAAATCATCCTCTGTCAAATTAAGTGAGTTAAGTATAGGTATTGGTCCATTTGTAATCGGACCGGCAGTGGAAAGAAAAATAGGGTTGGCTGCCTTTTCTGAGCTATCAATTGATGCTGAATCATGGAGAAACGCTGAATGGGCTCACAAAAATGGATTGTACACGCATCTATTTGATGATGAAACATCCATGGATACAGCCTTAAATTCTTTGTTGTCTAGTCTTGCTAATAGTTCATCTGAAGCTATGAGAAAAATGAAATTAATGTTTTGGAGAGGAACTTCCGATTGGCCGGTATTGTTGACTGAAAGAGCAGCGACAAGCGGAGATTTAGTATTGTCAGATCAAACAAAAGTGTTATTGTTGAAATTTAAAGAAAAGAAATAATGAATGTTGTTGTAACAGGTGCGAGTAATGGTATAGGTGCAGAGATAGTAAAAGAGTTGGTGAAAAATGGGGTTAAAAAAATTTATGCAATAAGCAGAAACAGAAATAAATTAGATCAATTAAGAGAAGTGTGTAAGTCTATTGGCGATACAGAAGTAATTGTTTTTCCTCTCGACCTTTGTGAATTAGATACACTTGATGTAAATACTACCATCAATAATGAGAAAATAGATGTGCTTATTAATAATGCAGGCTATTTAGTAAAAGGAGATTTTAGAAAATTAAGAATAACCGATGTAGAAGCAATGTATAGAACTAATGTTCTGGGGCCTTTTCAATTAATACAACAGTTAATCAATAATTTAAAACAATCATCTATTGCTCATATAGTGAATATCGGCAGTATGGGTGGAGTGCAAGGATCACTTAAGTTTTCTGGCTTGTCCGCATATAGTTCTAGTAAGGCCGCAATAGCTGGTTTATCAGAATGTTTGGCAGAAGAATTGAAAGAAGATGGGATAAAAGTTAATTGTTTAGCTATTGGCGCCGTAAATACGGAGATGTTAAATAAAGCATTTCCCGACTTTAAAGCCAATCTGTCTTCACAACAAATGGCACAATACATAGTGCATTTCGCTTTACATAATCATGTTTATTTTAATGGTAAAATAGTACAGGTGGCAAATTCCACACCTTGATGTGAAATTTTTCAAACTCAAAATCAATCAATTACGTTTTTTCTTTGTTTTTTTTAGGCTAATTATTTGGAGAAACCAGATAAGTACGTACATTTGCCCTCCCGATTGAAAAACGGGTAGTTCTTTAAAAGGGTGATGAAAACAGGAAGTGAAAAAAGAAATGAAAATTATTTTTGATTTTTTTTCTAAATAATTTGGAAGTTTAAAAAAAGCACTTACCTTTGTCGCCCCGTTAAAGGGAAAACGTTCTGAAAAATACTTTGAATTCTAAACGCTGAAACCGAAAGGTGGAGGTTTTATATAGAAAAAGTTCTTTGAAAAATTGAAGGAAATTTATGTAGTACATAATACCCGAGTCAAATCTTTGAATTCGACCGTAAGTGATAGATCTGCTAGACAATATTAAGATTTATAATTACAATGAAGAGTTTGATCCTGGCTCAGGATGAACGCTAGCGGGAGGCTTAACACATGCAAGTCGAGGGGCAACAGGTTGTAGCAATACAATGCTGGCGACCGGCGCACGGGTGCGTAACACGTATGTAACTTGCCCACAACTGGGAAATAGCCCAAAGAAATTTGGATTAATATCCCATAGTATTGTAGAACCGCATGGTTTTATAATTAAAGAACTTCGGTTGTGGATAGGCATGCGGCTGATTAGCTAGTTGGTGAGGTAACGGCTCACCAAGGCTACGATCAGTAGGGGGCCTAAGAGGGTGAACCCCCACACTGGTACTGAGACACGGACCAGACTCCTACGGGAGGCAGCAGTGAGGAATATTGGTCAATGGGCGCAAGCCTGAACCAGCCATCCCGCGTGAAGGATGAAGGC
>JAHEZM010000020.1 GCA_023251075.1 Flavobacteriales bacterium
AACCGGACTACTTGAACTTCGACTTTTCTCCTCTTTTAAATACCATGAAATACTTGTTTTACTTTTGGGCAACGTAGCTTTTACATTCTACATGCTTTTCACTAAATCGATTTTAAATTTCAAAAAATGGGATCCTCTTTGGAATAATCGTGTAAAGAAAGGATTGATCGTTTGGTCACTACTTAACATATTGGTATTTATCAATATTGAAAGTGCTATTCTTTTAGGATCAATTGGAGCACTTATCGGTTATACCATTGTTATTGTTTCCAGTATTAAAGCTGTTCGTGCCGGATCTATCCCTGCCAAATACTTTTTATTTGGAAATATATTTTACTACGTCGCCATTGTGGTTTCTATTCTACAAATCAATGGTGTTTTACCACACATTATTTATGGATTAACAGCTGTTGAAATTGTTGAAGGTGGCACTATGATTCAATTGGCTTTATTCTCCTTAACTCTTGGTTCAACGATTAATTATATGCGTGATAAACTGAGCAAAAAAGAAAGAGAACAACAAAAATCAAAAGAAGAAAATCAACGCCGATATGCTGAATTAATAGAACAAAAAAATCAAGAACTGGAACAAAAAGTAGAGGAACGCACTTTCGAACTCCTGGAAAGCAATAAAATAATAGAACGTAAAAACCATGACATCATGGATAGTATGAACTATGCACGAAGAATTCAAAATGCCCTTCTTCCCGATCAAGAACTATGGAAAAGTGCATTATCTCAATCCTTCGTTTTCTATAAACCTAAAGAAATTATTAGTGGCGATTTTTATTGGCTGAATCAATCGCACCAAGGAGACACCTTGTATTTTGCGGCTTGTGACTGTACCGGTCATGGTGTTCCCGGAGCCATGGTAAGCGTGGTAGGTTATAATAATCTTAACCGCTGTATTAATGAATTCAAATTAGTAAAACCTTCTGATATCTTAAATCGATTAAACCTACTGGTAGAAGAATCCTTTGAAATGGGAGGAAAAACCAAAGGTGAAATTAACGATGGTATGGATATCGCTCTTTGTGCATTAAGCTATTTACAAAAAGAAAATAACGATGCGCCTAAAGCAAAACTACAATTCGCCGGAGCAAATAATCCTCTTTGGATAGTAAGAAAAAATAATTGTAGAATCCCCGATACAGAAAACATAAAAACCTACTCCAATAATGGTTATTGCTTAATAGAAATCATTCCAAACAAACAACCCATCGGACGTTTCAGAGATAGAATACCTTTCAACAATCAGGAAATTGATTTGTATGATAATGATCAACTGTACATTTTCAGCGATGGTTATGCCGATCAGTTTGGTGGACCGAAGGGCAAAAAATTTAAGCAAAAGCAATTGAAAGACTTTCTGATCAGTATTCAACATTTGGGACCCGACGAACAAAAACAAATGCTCTATAACCGTTTCCACGAGTGGCGTGGGGAAGAAGAGCAAGTTGACGATATTTGCGTTATAGGAGTGAAGATTTAACTTTTTCCTTGTCCATTTAAAAAATTACCCTATCTTTGTCGCCCTTATAAATTTATAACCGGCTACGTGTTAGCCAACTTTAAAAAACAGTATTATGTCAACAAAAATTAGATTACAAAGACAAGGAAAGAAAAAAACCGCTATTTATCATGTGGTTGTAACCGATTCACGTTCTGCTAGAAACGGTAAATTCATTGAGAAATTAGGTACTTTCAATCCAGGAGTTAATCCTCCTGCTATCAGCCTTAATTTTGATAAAGCTTTGAACTGGGTTAAAACGGGTGCTGAACCAAGTGATGCAGTTAGAACAATACTTTCTCATGCAGGTGTTTTGATGAAAAAACATTTAGATGGTGGTGTTGCTAAAGGTGCTATTACTCAAGATCAAGCTGATGCTAAGTTCCAAACTTGGATCGATGGCAAAAAAAGTGCAATTGAAAAAGATTCTAAAAGCACAGTAAACGCTAAAGCAGAAGCTAAGAAAAAAGCATTAGAAGCTGAAAAAGCTGTTAACGCTGCGAAAGCTGAAGCATTGGCTGCAAAAAAAGCTGAGGCTGTAAAAGCTGCCGAAGTTGCTGCTGCTCCTGTTGCTGAAGAAGCTGCTCCAGAAGCTCCGGCTGCTGAAGCTACTCCAAGCGCAGAATAATATTCTATCCAAATCAAACAAAAAGGACTGCTCGAAAGGCAGTCTTTTTTGTTTTGTGATAGAAAATCTAATTGTAATTGCAAGGCCATTGGTTCTAGTCCAATCCCCGCAACAGAGAAAAAACAAAACCTCAGTGAAAACTGGGGTTTTGTTTATTAGAAACTAATAAAAAGTGAGTGGTAGAATTTGAGAAAAGAAAAGAGAGTGGTCGCTTTCGCTTCTCACTCTCTTTTCTGTTTTTGTTGCGGGGATTGGACTCGAACCAATGACCTTCGGGTTATGAGCCCGACGAGCTACCAACTGCTCCACCCCGCGATATGGGTGCAAACATACACAAATTAAAGGGAACTGCAATGTTTAATCTGAAATTTATGCAGGAAAGAAATTAACAGGAAATGAATTTTGGAGATAAAGTTCTCACAACCACTTCTTTTTCTTGAAATAAAAAACAAGTCCTACCAATAATGCTAGCGTAATTGCCCAAAATCCATAATAACCAAAATGCCATTTTAGCTCCGGTAAATATTCGAAATTCATTCCGTAAACCCCGGCCAAAAAGGTAAGTGGAATGAAGATAGCAGATACCACTGTAAGAGTTTTCATTGTATCGTTCATTTTATGTCCCTGATATACAAAAAACAAATTGGCACCACTCTCTAGCTTATGAATATTAAAATCCAATTCCTCCACCAGCTGTATGGTTTGGTCTTTTAAATCGGCAAAATACTTTGCTGATTGTTGATCAATAAAGCCTGCTACTCCTTTTTCAATACTGTTCATAGCCTCCTTCAAAGGCTGAAGAGATCTTTTTAATTCATGCAAAGTTTCTTTTATTCTCTCTATCTCAAATAAATTACGAGGATCTGCTTTTTCAATATTTTCGAACTTCACCAACTCATTCACTCGTAATTCAAGTTTATCAATCGCAAAAAAGTATTCTTCCAAAATCCCTTCCAATAAAGCGTACTGAAGAAAATCAGATCCCCTCTCTCTTACAACTCCTTTTGCTCTGAGTATTTTACGAATATGCTGAAAATGATTTCCCGACTTCTCTTGAAAAGACACAACATATCCTTTGCCTAACAAAAAGCTGATTTGAGCCAACTCCACTCTATCGCTATCTGCTTCCACTTCTTGAATAGCTTTAATAGTAAAGAAAATATATTGATCGAAATGCTGCAATTTTGGTCGGGAAGTAGTATCCAACAAATCCTGAATCACCAAAAAGTGAATGTCTAACTTCTCCCCAATTTTTTTAATTAACTCAACATCATGTAAACCATGAAGATTCAACCAATACACATATTTATTATCACACAAAGTAGTGAGCTGATCAATAGTGAAATCCTGATTTTCAATATACTCTTCCTTATTAAAAGAAAACAATTGAAGTTGCACTTCATCCAAATATTGCTTCCCAATAAATTCTAAAGAATCAATGCCCTCGAGTTCTATATCAAAATGTTTTTCCAACTAGAAAATTTTAAATGTAAAGTACTATCTTAAATGCGAACGAACAGCGCAATTTAAAAATAAATTATGTTCGCATAACTTTTTTGTCAATTATTGGTATATAGGTAATTCAAATTAATTTAACGTGACTCACATGAACGTAACTAGAACCTTCGATTTACTTGATTATTGCGACTCTACAAAGCCTTTAAAGGTGGCTTTCTCTAATAAGGTAAACGGAAAGTGGACGGAATACTCTTCTTCTGATTACAAAAATATTGCAACCAATTTAGCTTACGGTTTTTTAAAATTAGGACTTCAAAAAGAAGATAAAGTAGTTATTATCAGCAGTAATAATCGTCCGGAATGGAATTTCGTTGATATGGGACTTTCCCAAGTAGGAGCTGTTTCTGTGCCAGTATACCCCACCAGCAGCGAAGAAGACTATAAATTTATTTTTAATGATGCTGAAGTTAAATATGCTATTGTCTCTGATAAGGAGCTTTACGATAAGGTTAAAAGAGTAATGCCTAATGTTCCTACTTTAAAGGACATTTATACATTCAACGAAATTTCCGGGGCCAAAAATTGGAAAGAAATTGAACTTCTGGGAACATCAAATCCTAATCCCAGCGCACTTGAACAAACCAAAAAATCAGTAAATGCTGATGATTTACTTACCCTTATTTACACATCAGGAACAACAGGAACACCTAAGGGTGTAATGCTATCTCATCGAAATCTGGTGAGTAATTTTATAACAGGTGCGTCACTTACTCCATTTGGTTATCACGATAGGGCACTAAGCTTCTTGCCTATTTGCCATGTATTTGAAAGAATGTTGGTTTATATGTACCAATATGTTGGAGTTTCAGTGTATTACGCGGAGAGCATTGATACAATAGGCGATAATATTCGTGAAGTGAAACCACATACATTTACTGCTGTTCCTCGACTGATTGAAAAAGTTTACGATAAAATTGTTGCTGGAGGGAATGCAAAATCTCCTTTGCTTAAAATAATTTTTAATTGGGCATTGAAAATTGCTGCGAATTTCGATTTCGATAAAGGTGTATTATACAAAATTCAACATAGTATTGCTGATAAACTGGTATACGGTAAAATACGCGAAAATCTAGGTGGTAATGTAGTTTGTATCGTTTCTGGTAGTGCTGCCTTACAACCGCGTTTACAAAAATTCTTTTGGGCAGCAGGTATACCTATCCTCGAAGGGTATGGCCTTACCGAAACATCTCCAGTAATTGCAGTTAATTTATTGGGGAAAGGTAAAACCAAATTCGGAACAGTTGGAGAAGTAATTACTGATGTAGAAGTGAAAATTGCAGAAGATGGTGAAATTCTGGTGAAAGGACCTAACGTAATGAAAGGCTATTATAAACGCTCTGATTTAACTGAACAAAATATTATTAACGGTTGGTTTCACACGGGTGATATAGGAACCTTTGATGGAAAAATGCTGAAAATCACCGACCGCAAAAAAGAAATGTTCAAGACTTCGGGAGGGAAATATGTTTGTCCGCAACCCATTGAAAATAAATTCAAAGAATCTCCATACATCGAACAGGTAATGGTGATTGGTGAAAATCAAAAACATGCTGCGGCATATATAGTTCCTGCATTTGCTGAAGTTAAGAAATGGCTAAAAGAGCAAAGTGTTGAACCGAAATCGAATAAAGAATTGATTGAAAACAAATCAGTAATAAAGCTTATTCAGGATGAAATCAATAAATTCAACCAAAGCATAGGTAAAGTTGAACAAATTAAAAAGTTTGAACTCATTGACCACGAGTGGACTACAGAGGGAGGAGAACTTACGCCAACCTTAAAACCCAAACGAAAAATCATCATGGAGAAACACAAGAATCTTTTCAACAAAATCTATGGGATAAATTAATTGATAGGGGGAGAAAAAAGCTCCCGAAATACAAACGAATTGCACAAAATTCTTCTTATTTTTATAAACGTAATTACTTTTTTCAATGAAAAGACACATCAGGAAAGCCGTAGTTCTAGGTTCAGGCGTAATGGGATCAAGAATAGCATGTCATTTTGCAAACGTTGGTATAGATGTTTTGCTTTTAGATATAGCTCCTAAAGAACTGAATGAAGCCGAAAAAGCTTCAGGGTTGGCTCTCGATAGCAAAAAAGTAAAAAACAGAATTGTTACTGACGCACTAACCGCAGCCATCAAATCGAATCCATCTCCATTGTATAAAAAATCTGATGCGAAATTAATTGCAACTGGAAATTTTGATGATGATATGGCGAAAATCTCTGATGCAGACTGGATCATTGAGGCTGTTGTAGAAAATCTGAATATTAAAAAAATTGTTTTCGAACAAGTTGAAAAACATAGAAAACCCGGAACACTAATCAGTTCAAATACTTCTGGAATCCCTATCGAAATGATGCTAGAGGGCAGATCAGAAGATTTTCAAAAACATTTCTGCGGAACACATTTTTTCAATCCTCCTAGATATTTAAAACTTTTGGAAGTAATTCCATCTAGTAAAACTTCACCGGAAGTTACACAGTTTTTTATGGAATACGGTGATATTATTTTGGGTAAAACTACTGTTCTTTGTAAAGATACTCCTGCTTTCATAGCCAACAGAATTGGCGTTTTTTCAATCATGAGTTTATTCCATCAAGTAGAGGAAATGGGATTAACTATTGATGAAGTGGATAAATTAACCGGACCAGTTTTGGGTCGACCAAAATCTGCAACCTTCAGAACCTGTGATGTGGTTGGTTTAGATACTTTGGTTAAAGTAGCTCAAGGCGTTCAGCAAAACTGTACGAAAGACGAAGCTAACTCCGTTTTTGCCATCCCCAACTACATCACTCAAATGGTGGAGAAAGGCTGGCTAGGCTCAAAAACAAAACAAGGATTTTATAAACAAGATAAAAGTTCAGGGAAAAAAGAGATTCTTTCTTTGAATCTTAAAACTCTTGAATACGAAGCAAAGAAAAAAGTGAATTTTGCCACTCTAGAAATGGCAAAAAATGAAGACAACTTAGCAAAGAGAATTAAAATATTAGCTTCCGGACCCGATAAAGCAGGTGATTTCTACAGAAAAAGTTTTGCTGCTTTATTCGTTTATGTATCGAATAGAGTTCCTGAAATTTCCGACGAGCTTTACAAAATCGATCAAGCCATGAAGGCTGGTTTTGGTTGGGAATTGGGTCCCTTTGAATTATGGGATGCAGTAGGTGTTAAAGAAGCTGTTGGTTTAATGCAAAAAGCAGGTGTTCAGCCAGCAGCATGGATCAACAAAATGGTAGAATCTGGTAAAACTAGTTTTTACACAGTAGAGAATGGAAACAGAAAATATTACGATGCGGTTTCATCATCTTACAAAACCATTCCTGGAACAGAAAACTTTATTACCCTCGATAATTTAAGAACATCAAACGTTGTTTGGAAAAACTCCGGAACAACACTTTTCGATATTGGTGATGGTGTATTGAATCTTGAATTTCACACCAAAATGAATACCATGGGAAGTGAAGTGATTCAAGGGATTAACAAAGCTATAGATCTTGCCGAAAATGATGGATGGAAAGGATTAGTAATTGGTAGTCAGGGTGGAAATTTTTCGGCGGGTGCCAATTTAGGAATGCTATTTATGTTCGCTGCAGATCAGGAATGGGATGAAGTTGATTTCGCTATTCGCGCCTTCCAAAAAACAATGATGAGAGTACGCTACTCCTCTATACCAGTAGTAGTTGCTCACTATCAATTGGCGTTGGGTGGTGGATGTGAAATTGCTTTGCATGCCGATCAAATTCAGGCTCACGCGGAAACTTATGTTGGACTGGTAGAAGTAGGTGCAGGATTGATACCTGGAGGGGGGGGAACAAAAGAATTTGCATTACGACTTTCAGATGCTACCTTTGAGGGAGATATTGAATTACCAGGTTTGAAAAATGCGTTCCTTACAATTGGTATGGCAAAAGTGGCAACATCAGCTCATGAAGCCTTTGATTTAGGCTACTACATGAAAGGAAGAGATAGAATTACTTTGAATCAGGATCGTTTAATTTCCGATGCTAAATCATCTGTACTTAGACTAGCTAATCAAGGTTATACTCAACCTGCCATGAGAAAAAACATTCGAGTATTAGGACGTGAAGGTTTAGGAATGGTGTATGCTGGGGCCAATACAATGTTCTCGGGAGGCTATATTTCTGCTCATGATAAATTGATATCAGAAAAATTAGGATACGTAATGTGTGGTGGAGATATTTCTGCACGTACTGAGGTATCTGAACAATATTTATTAGATCTTGAAAGAGAAGCTTTTTTATCGCTGTGCGGAGAAAAGAAAACTCTTGAAAGGATCCAAAGTATATTAACAACAGGAAAACCTTTAAGAAACTAACATTATCAACGTGAAACTTAAAAACAACCTTTTACTGATCCTTTTCTTTTTGGCTCTTTTGCCTACTTCTTTAATTCATGCGCAAGGTCCTCCTTCTGATGAAGAAATGACAGAAGAAAGACCTAAAAATGCATCTCCTGCCGATAAAGATCATCGAAACAAAAAGGATTTAACAGGTAAAAAATGGGGTGTTTGGAAGTTTTTTTCTTATGATAGAATTTTAATCTTAGAAATTGAATATTTCAATGGCCAACGTCATGGTAAATTTGCTAGATACAATACAATGAACGGTAAACCATTGGAAGTGGTCAACTATTTTTATGGCGTAAAAGACGGTGCATATCAGAAATATTATTCTTCAGGAGAATTAAGAATAGAAGGAGAATATGAGAATGGAAAGAAAAAAGGAACTTGGACTTATTATTACGGAGGAAGTGCAACAATTAAAGCCGTGGGTGATTATGTAAATGGCGTAAAAGAAGGGGATTGGAAATATTATGACAAAAAAGAGAACCTTGTAAAAACAGAAGTGTATAAGAACGGTCAAAATATGTCAACTCCTAAAAAAGAGGAGAAAAAAGACGATAAAACAAAAACCAAATAAATACATGGAAGTTTATATTGTAGCAGGTTACCGTTCCGCTGTTGGTAAATCAAAAAAAGGTGGATTCAGATTTTTACGCCCTGATGATTTAGGTGCTCAAGTGGTAAATCATTTAGTAAAATCTCTTCCCAATTTTGATCCTGAATTAATAGATGATTTAATTTGTGGAAATGCTACCCCTGAGGCCGAACAAGGCTTAAATATAGGTAGAATGATTTCACTCATTGGATTGAATACTGTGAAAGTTCCGGGAATGACCATCAACAGATATTGTTCTTCAGGAATTGAGGCTATAGCTATTGCTCATGCAAAAATTAAATCAGGAATGGCTGATTGTATTGTAGCGGGTGGTGTTGAAACAATGAGTCCTATTCCTTTTGGTGGTTGGAAAATTGTTCCCAATTACGATGTTGCTAAAAATAATCCTGATTGGTATTGGGGAATGGGCTTAACAGCAGAGCAAGTTGCCAAAGACTATAATGTATCTAGAGAGGATCAGGATATTTTTTCACTGAATTCACACATGAAAGCAATCAAAGCAATCAATGAAGGAAAATTTAAAGATGATATTGCTGCTATTAAAATAAAAGAGATCTACTTAGATAAAAATGAAAAACGACAAGAAAGAGAATATATAGTAGATACCGATGAAGGGCCAAGAAAAGAAACTACTATTGAAGCATTAACAAAACTGAAACCGGTATTTTCTGCTACTGGTTCTGTAACTGCTGGTAATTCTTCTCAAACTTCCGACGGTGGTGCCTTTGTAATGTTGATGTCGGAAAAAATGGTGAAGGAACACAACCTCGAACCTATTGCAAGATTAGTAAGTTACTCTGTAGCTGCTCTTGAACCAAGAATTATGGGAGTTGGACCAATCTATGCTATTCCACAAGCATTGAAAAAAGCAAAATTAAAATTGAAAGATATAGATGTGATTGAACTTAATGAAGCGTTCGCTTCTCAATCACTTGCAGTTATAAGAGATCTGGAAATAGACCCTGCTATTGTTAATCCTAACGGAGGAGCAATTGCTCTGGGGCACCCTCTTGGATGTACAGGAGGAAAATTAACCGTACAGGTAATTAACGAACTACGTCGCCGAAATGGAAAATACGGAATGGTAACTATGTGCGTAGGAACCGGTCAGGGTGCTGCAGGAATCATAGAATTTTTGAAATAAGTAAACCTATTTCAAAACCCTTCGTAGCACGATCTCAATAACCATAAGTTAAACAACAAACTTTTTTATATGTCAAAAGCTTTAAAAGGAGGGGAATTCTTAATCGCTGATACTGATTTCCAAAATGTATTTATTCCAGAAGAATGGGGTGAAGAACAAAAAATGATGGCGCAAACCTGTAAAGATTTTTTAGCTGCCGAAGTGTTTCCAAATTTAGATAGAATTGATAAACAAGAAGAAGGACTAATGCCTTCCTTGCTTACTAAAGCAGGTGAATTGGGATTGTTGGGTGTTTCAATTCCTGAGCAATATGGTGGCTTTGGTGCCAACTTCAACACCTCTCTTTTAGTGAATGAAGCAACAGGTGGTGGACATTCATTTGCGGTGTCCTTAGCTGCACACACAGGTATTGGAACCTTACCTATCATGTATTATGGAAATGCTGCTCAAAAAGAAAAGTACCTTCCCAAATTGGCTACAGGTGAGTTAAAAGCATGCTACTGCTTAACAGAACCAGGTTCTGGTTCTGATGCAAACTCAGGAAAAACACAAGCTATTCCATCTGCTGATAAGAAATTTTATACTTTGAACGGACAAAAAATGTGGATCACCAATGGTGGTTTTGCAGATATATTTGTAGTGTTTGCTAAAATTGAAAACGATGAAACATTATCTGCTTTCATCGTTGAAAAAGGATATGGTGGGATCACTTTAAATCCAGAAGAACATAAAATGGGGATTAAAGGATCTTCAACACGTCAGGTATTTTTTAACGACTGTAAAGTTCCCGCAGAAAACCTATTGGGGGAAAGAGAAGGCGGTTTTAAAATTGCTTTGAATATTTTAAATATTGGTAGAATTAAATTAGCTGGAGCTACATTAGGTGCTGCTAAAAAAGTAGTATCACAGGGTGTAATTTACGCTAATGAAAGAAGTCAGTTTGGTAGATCAATTGCAAAATATGGTGCCATTAAACATAAAATTGGTGAGCAAGCCATTAGAGTTTTTGCTTTGGAAACTGCATTGTATCGTTGTGGACAAGCCATTGATGCATGGACAGATAAATTGGTGGCAGAAGGAATGGATCACGAAAAAGCAAAATTGAAAGGTGTAGAACAATTTGCAATTGAAGCTGCAATTCTGAAAGTATATGGATCTGAAACTTTGGATTTCGTAGTGGATGAAGGTGTTCAGATCTATGGTGGAATGGGCTTTTCAGCTGATGCACCAATGGATAGATCTTATAGGGATTCGCGAATCAACAGAATTTTTGAAGGAACCAACGAAATCAACAGGATGTTGACCGTAGATATGATGTTGAAACGTGCCATGAAAGGTGAATTAGATTTAATGGGGCCCGCAATGAATGTTGCGAAAGAATTAATGTCGGTACCCGATTTTGGAGATGGTGACACTGCATTATTTGCTGCTGAAAAAAAATATTTGAAAAACTTCAAGAAAGCAGTGTTAATGACCGCTGGTTCAGCAGTTCAAAAACTAATGCAAACTTTAAGCAAAGAGCAAGAGGTAATCATGAATATCTCTGATATGCTGATTGATATCTACGTTGCTGAATCAATGCTATTACGCGTTCAAAAAATGGTTGCTCAAAAAGGAGAAGCAGCATGCTCAGTATATATTGATGCTATGAGGGTATTTTTCTTTGATGCAGCAGATAGAATTAACGTAGCAGGTAAAAATGCTTTATGTTCTTTTGCCGAGGGCGACGAAGCAAGAATGATGTTTATGGGATTGAAAAGATTTACTAAAGTTGATCCAATCAATACTAAAGATACCAGAAGAAGAGTTGCTCAGCTTTTAATTGATGAAAATAAATACTGCTTATAGTTGATAAGCTTTGACACTAAAACCTCTACGAAAGTGGAGTTTTTTTTATTTATAAAACAATAGAAACAAATAGAATAATACTCCCAAATCAAATAGCCATTTTCGTTTTAACGTAAAAAAATAGTGACTAGCAAAATAACAAAGGGGCAAGAATATGAATATCGATTCTATCAATATAGATCTACCAAAAAATAAAATAACAACGCTGAAAAATGTCATCCATAAAAGGATGTTATAAAACATCCTGATTTTCACCGTCATTTTATCCATTTTCCGAATAGTAGAAACCAATGAAATCATTAATAAAACACATGTAAACAACCATAAATAGTTGTTTTGAAAATATTTCAAAAATTGATTGGGAAAGGAAAACTGAGTCAGTATTTCAAAAATCCACCAATATAAAGTATCATTTAAAAAATGATAAACCACATATAAATAAAATGGTATACAAACTCCTATCAACACCAAAATAAGATCTCTGAATTTGAAGGGTTTTACTTTAGCAAGAGAAATAATCAACCATATTAAAAACACAAAAACAGGATAGTAAAAATAAATTGACAAGCCTAAATACAAACCTAAATTAAGCGATTGACTAATTTTTCCTGTTGTTTGATGAATGCTAAAGAGTTGTTGAATCGATAGAATTAAAAATAATAAAGACAACATCAAATCCAATGAAATATTAGTTTTCCAAAAGGCAACACTAAACATCACATAAAAAAAGAGGAATAATCCACCTTTAAAATCTACCAATTTATATTTCATTAAAATTCTATTCGCCAAAATCCCTGAAAGTGTCCAAACCAAATAAAACAAAGACTTAATCAAAATATCACTTTCAAAAAAGATCAGATTTAAATCAGAAAAACAAAAAGGATTGGCTTGAATTTCAGCATTAAAAACGAAAAACGAAAAGCCCAATGCGATTAAAATACACAAAGCATAGGAAGCAAATTCATTGTTTCTTAAAACATTCAAAAACATAATGCAAAGTAAACCAAAAGATAAAAGTTATGACATAAAAAGAAATAAAGTTTTTATGAATTCATTTTTGTCTTTTGACTTTAATTAAGAATTTCTATCTTTAGCCCATAAATTATAAGTCATGAGATTAAATTCATTCTTCGAATCACTACAAGATTTTTTCTACGCAACATTTGAGTTTATACCGGTGGTAGGAACGTTTGCAACTTATTTCTTCAGTTTTGCCTTGGCAGGATTTTTCTTTTACTGGCTAAGCGTATTAGCGAAACAAAAATAATTCACAACCAATAAAAAAATAAAAACCCTCTGTCGATGACCGAGGGTTTTTTATTTGATAATGTCACTATTTCAAATCAAAACCAATATCTCTCCTGTAATATTTTCCTTCAAATTTAATTTTCTCTGCATTGCTAAAACTAGCTTGTAAAGCTTGTTCCATCGTATCGCCATAAGATGATACTGCTAAAACTCTACCTCCATTGGTTACAATATCATTTCCTGAGTTTTTAGTTCCTGCATGAAAGAGAATACTCCCTGAAGTACTATCAAAACCAGTCATCACTTTTCCTTTTTCATAATCACCAGGATAACCACCCGCTACTAACATTACCGTAACACAAGTGCGATTGTCCAATTCTATTTTCATTTCTGATAAGCGACCTTGTCCCACCGCCTCGAACAACTCCAAAACATCTGATTTAATTCTAGGCATCACCACTTCGGTTTCCGGGTCTCCCATTCTAACGTTATATTCAATTACTTGAGGATCTCCTCCATCATTCATCAAACCAATAAAAATAAATCCTTTATACACAATTCCTTCTTGCTTTAATCCAGCTATAGTAGGTTTCACCACTCTATCCTCTACCTTTTTTAGGAAATCGCCTTTTGCAAAAGGAACTGGTGAAATAGCACCCATGCCTCCGGTATTTAAACCGGTATCACCCTCCCCTATTCTTTTATAATCTTTAGCTTCAGGAAGTATGACATAACCATTACCATCTGTGAGAACAAAAACCGACAACTCAATTCCTTTCAAAAACTCCTCTATCACTACTTTACTACTCGCATTGCCAAATTTAGCATGCGCCAACATATCTGTTAATTCCTTCTGAGCATCCTTTACGTTATCTAAAATTACTACTCCTTTACCAGCAGCCAGTCCATCTGCTTTTAAAACGTAAGGAGGTTTAATGGTTTCTAAATATTTTAATCCGTCTTCCAACTGATCTTTAGTAAAGCTTGCATATGCGGCAGTAGGAATACCATGTTTAATCATGAATTTTTTGGAAAATTCTTTACTTCCTTCTAATTGTGCTCCATCTTTTTTAGGACCGATTACCGGAATTTTTTTTAACTGATCATCTGCCAGAAAAAAATCGTGAACCCCTTTTACCAAAGGATCTTCAGGACCTACTACTACCAGAGAAATATTTTCTTTTAAAACCAGTTCCTTAATGGCTGGAAAATTATCAGCGGCAATATTCACGTTAGTTCCCACTTGAGCGGTGCCTGCATTTCCAGGAGCGATAAACAGTTTGCTAAGTTTTTTGCTCTGTGCAATTTTCCAACTGAAAGCATGTTCTCGTCCGCCAGACCCTAATATTAATACGTTCATTATCTGAAATTTTTTACAAAGGTATATTTCCGTGTTTCTTCTTCGGCAATTTTGCCACTTTATTTTTGAGCATCTCCAGAGTAATAATCAATTTTTCACGTGTTTGAGAAGGAAGAATTACCTCATCAACATATCCTCTTTCAGCTGCTATGTATGGGTTTGCAAACTTATCATTGTACTCTTTTTCCTTTTCTTTCCATTGTTTCTCTGAATCAGCAGCTTCTGAAATTTCTTTTTTGAAAATAATTTCAGCCGCACCTTTTGCTCCCATTACCGCAATTTCAGCAGAAGGCCATGCAAAATTCATATCTGCACCAATGTGCTTAGAATTCATCACATCATACGCTCCACCGTATGCTTTTCTGGTAATTACCGTAACTCTAGGCACAGTAGCTTCACTAAAAGCATACAACAATTTTGCCCCATTGGAAATAATACCATTCCACTCCTGATCAGTTCCAGGAAGGAAACCAGGAACATCTACCAATACAATCAACGGAATATTAAAAGAATCGCAAAAACGAACAAATCGTCCTGCTTTCAAAGATGAATTAATATCTAAAACTCCAGCCAAGTGTTGTGGGTTATTGGCTACAATCCCCACCGATTTACCCGCTAGGCGGCCAAAGCCCACAATGATATTTTGTGCAAAACCTTTATGTACCTCCAAAAAACTATCGGCATCAGTAATTTGACTAATCACCTGTTTCATATCATAGGGTTGTTGAGCATTAGCCGGAATAATATGATCCAGAGAAGGTCGCTTTTCGTTACCCGCATCATAAGGCAATTGAGGAGCTCTTTCTTCACAATTTTGAGGAATATACGACAACTGTTTCTTAAGCAACTCTATACATTCCAAATCTGTAGATGCTGTAAAATGAGTTACTCCCGACTTTGAAGCATGAGTTTCTGCTCCTCCTAATTCCTCAGAACTAACCTCTTCATGCGTAACAGTTTTAACCACATTGGGTCCTGTAACAAACATATACGAAGTGCCTTCAACCATGGTAATAAAATCAGTTAATGCTGGAGAATAAACTGCACCGCCAGCACAAGGCCCCATAATAGCCGACAACTGTGGAATAACTCCTGAGCTCAAAGTGTTTTTATAAAAGATATCGGCATAACCTGCCAAAGAAACCACCCCTTCCTGAATCCTCGCACCTCCAGAATCATTCAACCCCACCAATGGGACACCATTCTGCATTGCTAAATCCATAATTTTAAAGATCTTTTGAGCATAAGCCTCACCCAAAGAACCTCCCATTACTGTAAAATCTTGGGAGAACACATATATTAATCTGCCATTCACCAATCCGTAACCAGTTACCACACCATCCCCTAAATATTTTTGATCACCCAAACCAAAATCAACAGAACGATGTTGCACAAACTTCCCTATTTCCTGAAAAGTGCCTTTATCCAATAAAAGCTCTATTCGCTCTCTGGCCGAAAGTTTACCTTTTTTATGTTGTGCCTCAATCCTTTTAGCTCCTCCCCCCTCTTCAGCTTTCCGATTTCTTTCATTTAATAAATCAAATTTTTCCGTACTCATAAATATATAGGTAAGTGTATGAGTAAAAGTAAAAAGACAAAAGAGAATTCCTACAAAAAGCTCAATTTTCGCTGATTGAGCCTAAAGTTTTCAGCAACTATTAAAAAAAAGATGTTGATAATTTGTGCGTTATAAATATTAGTCCTATTTTTGTCGCCCGTTTTTCCCTTTTAAAGAAGAACGAAACCGTTTAAAATTTATACAAGTGGATACTTTAAGTTACAGAACAGTTTCAGCTAACAAGAGCACGGCTAAAAAGCAGTGGGTAGTGGTAAATGCTGAAGGACAACATTTAGGAAGATTGGCTTCGAAAGTGGCAAATCTTATCCGTGGAAAACATAAAACAAATTACACACCTCACGTTGATTGTGGAGACAATGTAATTGTTATCAATGCTGAAAAAATTGCATTAACAGGCGCGAAATGGGACGCTAAAGATTATATCCGTTACACTGGATACCCTGGTGGACAAAGAATTCTTTCTGCGAAAGAAGTTCACGATAAAAGACCTACCGCTTTAATTGAAAAGGCAGTTAAAGGAATGTTGCCAAAAAGCAAATTAGGTAATACTCTTTTCACTAATCTATATGTTTACGCTGGAACAGAGCACAAGCACGAAGCACAGGCGCCAAAATTATTGAACATCAACGAACTTAAATAATCCAAATGGAAGTAATCAACACTGTTGGTAGAAGAAAATCCTCTGTAGCTAGGATTTACTTAAAAGAAGGAAACGGAACAATTACCGTAAATGAAAGAGATGCTAACGAGTATTTCCCAACTACAATTCTTCAATTCAAATTGAATCAAGCTGTAAAAATTGCTGACTTAGAAGGTAAATTAGATATTGATATCACTGTTAAAGGTGGTGGAATTACTGGTCAGGTTGAGGCAATCCGTATGGGTATCGCAAGAGCTTTGGAAAAATACAATGGTGAATTAAGAGCTCCTTTGAAAAAAGAAGGTTTATTCACTAGAGACCAAAGAGAGGTAGAAAGAAAAAAACCAGGTCAAAAGAAAGCAAGAAAGAGATTCCAATTCTCTAAACGTTAATATTATTATTCAATTTATAAAACTGATTAGATGGCTAAGGCAACTTACAAAGAGTTAATGGATGCAGGAGTACACTTCGGGCATTTAACAAGAAAGTGGAATCCGAATATGGCACCCTATATTTTCATGGAGAAAAATGGTATCCATATTATCGACCTTAATAAAACTATTGGCAAATTAGACGAAGCTGCTGCAGCTTTGAAACAAATTGCTAAATCAGGAAAGAAAATACTTTTCGTAGCTACTAAAAAACAAGCTAAGGAAATTGTTGCTGAAAGAGTAAAGGCAGTAAATATGCCCTATGTAACTGAAAGATGGCCTGGTGGTATGTTGACTAACTTCTCTACTATTCGTAAAGCGGTTAAGAAAATGGGTACTATCGATAAAATGGCTACTGACGGTACTTTCGACAACATGTCGAAAAAAGAAAGATTAAGCATCATGCGTATGAGAGAGAAATTGGATCGTAACTTAGGTTCAATTGCTGATCTTAGCCGTTTGCCAGGAGCGTTATTCATTGTTGATATTCACAAAGAAAATATTTCTGTTCAAGAAGCTCTTAAATTAAATATTCCGACTTTCGGTATCGTTGATACTAACTCTGATCCAAATAAAGTTGATTTCGCTATTCCTGCAAATGACGACAGTTCTAAATCAGTAGATTTACTTCTATCTGTAGTTTGTGCTGCTATCGCAGAAGGCTTGGAAGAAAGAAAAGCTTTGAAAGGAACTAAGAAAGATGAAGACGAGAAAGAAGGCAAAGAAGAAGTTGCTGTTGTAGCTGAAGCTAAAAATGCAACTGAAGAAATCGCTGACGAAGAGTAATTAATAAATTTGTTTGAAGTTCAAGGTTAAGGTGTAGTACAACCGGTTTCCTTGAACTTTTGACGTTAAAATCACACTATATGGCAACTATGGAAATCAATGCTAAAGATGTAATGAAGTTACGCGCTCAAACAGGTGCGGGGATGATGGATTGTAAAAAAGCATTAGCTGAGGCTGAAGGAAATTTTGAAGTAGCAATCGACGTATTAAGAAAACAAGGTCAGAAATTAGCTAACAAACGTGCCGACAGAGAAACAACTGAAGGTTTTGTTCTGGCTAAAACCAGTGCCGATAACAAAAAAGCATTTATCATTTCTTTGAACTGCGAAACTGACTTTGTTGCTAAAAATGAAAGCTTTGGAAAATTGGTAGAGAGATTTGCTGAATTGGCTTTGGCGAATAATTCTCAAACTGTTGAAGAAGTGAAAGCATTGAAATTTGATGATATCACAATTGGTGAAAAGGTAATCGAACAAACTGGTGTTATCGGTGAAAAATTAGAAATATGTTGTTTTGAAGCTATCTCTGGTGAGCAAGTTTATGCTTACAATCATCCTGGTAATAGAACTGCTGCAATTTTAGCTGTAAATACTGCTGTTGATGCTGAAGTAGTTAAAAACGTAGCTATGCAAATTGCAGCTATGAATCCTGTTTCTATTGATAAAGCAGATTGTCCGCAAGCTGTAATTGAAAAAGAAATTGAAATCGCTAAAGATTTATTGCGTCAAGAAGGAAAACCCGAAGATATGATTGAGAAAATCGCTCAAGGTAAATTGCAACGTTTCTTTAAAGACAGCACTTTGTTGAATCAAGATTTTATTAAAGACAATAAAACTACTGTTGGACAATACCTTAAATCTACTAACAAAGATCTTACGGTAACCGCCTTCAGAAGATATTCATTGGCCGACTAGGCCGATTAAAAAAGAGAGATTTTTATCTCTCTTTTTTTTTGCGCAATACTCAACAACCTTAAACCTAAATCTAAAATGAAGTACAAAAGAATCCTTTTAAAACTAAGTGGTGAAGCCCTAATGGGAGAAAAACAATTTGGAATTGATGAAAATCGCTTATTAGAATATGCTAAAGAAATTGCAGCCGTAGTTGAGAAAGGTGTAGAAGTAGCCATCGTAATTGGAGGTGGTAATATTTACAGAGGAATAAACGCAGAGAAATCAGGTATTGACAGAGTGCAAGGAGATCATATGGGAATGTTAGCTACAATGATCAACAGCTTAGCATTGCAAGCAACACTTGAAAAAATTGGAGTAAAAACAAGATTATTGTCGGCCATAGTAATGGATCAAGTAGCTGAACCTTATATCAGAAGAAGAGCTGTTCGTCATTTAGAAAAAGGACGTGTAGTTATTTTTGGTGCGGGAACAGGAAATCCATATTTTACTACTGATACAGCAGCTTCTTTAAGGGCCATTGAAATTGAAGCCAACGTAATTTTGAAAGGAACTCGTGTAGATGGAATTTACACCGCCGATCCTGAGAAAGACAAAACAGCTACTAAATACAATAAAGTAAGCTTTACTGAAGTGTATGAAAAAGGATTAAATGTTATGGATCTAACAGCATTTACTTTATGTAAAGAAAACAAATTACCTATCATCGTTTTCGATATGAACAAAATAGGTAATCTTAATAAAGTAGTGATTGGTGAGGAAGTAGGGACCTTGGTAGAGATTTGATACTATTGAATTTTCAAAGATTTAGACTAAAATATTATCTTTAAAAAAAATTATTTTCGATGTCAGATATTAATTCAGTTTTAGGTGACGCTGAGAGCGTAATGCAAAAAGCAATTGAAAGATTAGAAAAAGAATTATCAAAAATTCGTGCTAGTAAAGCAAATCCATCTATGTTAGATAGCGTGAGAGTGGATTATTACGGAAGTCCTTCTCCTATTTCCAATGTAGCTAATATCAACACTCCCGATGGAAGAACATTAAGTGTGCAACCTTGGGAAAAAGGAATGATTGAGCCCATTTGCAAAGCTATCACTGATGCTAATTTGGGCTTGAATCCACAAAACAATGGCGATGTAATTATCATCTCTATCCCTCCACTTACCGAAGAAAGAAGAAAGTCGTTGGTAAAACAATGTAAATCAGTGGGTGAAGATGCAAAAGTATCTATTCGTCAGGCTAGAAAAGATGCTAACGACAACATCAAAACGCTGCAAAAAAATGGATTACCTGAAGACATGGCCAAAGGCGGTGAAACAAAGTCGCAGGATTTAACCAACAAATATGTGGCAGCAGTTGATAAACATGTAGGCGATAAAGAAAAAGAGATTATGACAGTATAATCTATAATCAAGAAAAATAAAAAGTCCTCATCAAGCGATGGGGATTTTTTATTTCAAAGCAGAAATTATTTTTTCATCCAAAGGCTTCACAGCAGAAGGAAAAAAATGAGTTAAACTTCCATTTTCATCCACCAAATATTTCGCGAAATTCCATGTAGGAGCGCTGTTATTCCAACCATTTAAAGTAGAATCAGACAACCACTTAAATACTTCATTCTGTTTACTTCCTTTCTTCACAGAGCTTTTCAGAGCGATGGGAAATGTGATAGAATATTTTTGTTTACAAAACTTAACGATAGTTGAATCATCTCCTGGTTCCTGCCCACCAAAATCATTGGCAGGAAAAGCCACAATCACCAATTTATTTTTATACATCGCATACAGTTTTTCCAAATCCTCATATTGCTTAGTGTAGCCACATTCACTGGCGGTATTCACCAACAATACCTTCTTTCCTTTCAATGAATCAGATGACAAAAGGGAACCATCATTCAATATTATTTTCAAATTATAAAATGCTGAAGACGGCACAACATTTTTTTCATTCTTCTTATCCACTCCAGTACAGGAAATAAGATAAGAAACAATGGTTGTAAAAGAAAGGTATTTAATGAATTTCATAATTAATAAGCATGAATTTAAAAACAAAAACCATCAGTTTAAGCTGATGGTTTTTATGTGCCCATGGAGGGACTCGAACCCCCATGCCTTGCGGCGCCAGATCCTAAGTCTGGTGCGTCTGCCAATTTCGCCACATGGGCAATGAACGGGCGACAAAGATACATTTTTCCTTGAAAACAGCAATTATTTAAAAGAGATAGATGCAATTTATTCCTGAAATGAAGGAAAAGTGTTTATAAGATGTTACAATCTTTTACGCTTTTAAATTGTTGAATTGAACCACTGGCTCTATTTTTACAACACTAAAATTATATAACATGTCATTAAGTGTAAAAGGTCGTATTAAAGTTAAGATGAACGAACAAGTCATCAGTGAAAAATTTAAAAAAAGAGAATTCGTTGTTACCGATGAATCATCTCAATATCCACAGCAAATCATGTTTCAATTGACTCAAGATAAAACATCATTAATTGATCAATATAAAGAAGGAGAAGAAATTACTGTACACTTCAATTTAAGAGGAAGAGAATGGACCTCACCAACAGGTGAAGTGAAGTATTTCAACACCTTGGAAGCTTGGAGAATTGAGGCTGGAGCTGGAGCGCCTAGAGCTGCGTCTGCACCCGCTGCGGTAATTGAGGCATCTCAGGAAGATGATCTTCCTTTCTAAGTAAAAACTAAAATTTAGAAGAAGCACAAAGAGAATTTTCTTTGTGCTTTTTTATTGACTAATAAAATCTTCTATATTTAAAACAGAAGTACAAAAAGCAGCATCAATGCTAGGATTATTAGAGCAAACCATTATAGTTTTTTCAGCAGAATATTTCCGTACCAGTTCATGATACCATTCTATAGTTTTATCATCTAAATTAGCCGTTGGTTCATCAACAATAACCAAAGAAGTACTTGATAAAAAAGAAATGAGCAACTTTAGTCTTTGCTTCATTCCCGACGAAAAATTACGAATATATTTATCCTTATGGGCTTCAAAATATCCTAACTCCAAAAGTTCTTTTATAGAAAGTGAAAGAGGTTTAAATCTATGATGAAAAGTAAGAAATTCCTGAATTGTAAAATCTTCTACCAAATCAATATAAGGACCTAATAGTTGAATCTCTCTATAGGCTTGTTCAGAACTAACAACAATGCCATTTTTTTTATACGTAATTGTACCCTCCGAAGGAAGTATTAAGCCTGCGATAGCTTTTGCCAGAGTGGATTTCCCTGAACCGTTTTTACCTGTAATTAGAATCTTTGAATGAGCAGGGACAGAAAGATTTACATTTCTGAAAATCCAATTCCCTTCATACTTTTTACTTAGTTTTTCAAGAGTCAGCTCCATTGGATTTGCTTTGGAAATAACCTTTCATGATACCACGTTTTGACTCCTGGATAAATGAAATTATTTCATCTCTTTCGGCAGTAGCAGTAAGAGAAGCTTCAATTAAAGAAATAGCCTGACTATTGTTATATCCTTTTAAATAAAGGTATCTATAAATCTCCTGAATAGATCCAATTTGCTCTGAAGTATAACCTCTTCTTCTTAAACCCACTGAATTTACGCCCACATAAGAAAGAGGTTCACGAGCCGCTTTAGTAAAAGGAGGAACATCTTTTCTAATTAAAGAGCCACCTGAAACCATAGCATGTTTACCAATGTGAACAAACTGATGTACCAAAGTACCACCACCTAAAATCGCGAATTCATCTACTACAACATGTCCGGCCAAATTTACTGCATTGGCTAAAATCGAGTTTTTTCTAATGATGCAATCGTGTGCTACGTGCGAGTAAGCCATCAACAAAACATTATCTTCAATCACTGTTTTATTTCTGTCTTTAGTACCACGATTAACAGTAACACATTCGCGAATGGTAACATTATCGCCAATTTCAACGGTAGTATCTTCTCCGTCGAATTTCAAATCCTGAGGTAAACCAGCAATCACTGCTCCTGGAAAAATTCTACAATTCTTTCCAATCTTTGTTCCTTCCATAATAGTAACGTTAGAACCTATCCAGGTTCCCTCGCCTATTTCAACATTTTTGCTGATGGTAACAAAGGGTTCGATCACCACATTACGTGCGATTTTCGATTGAGGATGTATATACGCTAATGGTTGATGCATATTATTTCACTTTTGCTAATTGAGCCATCATTTCTGCTTCCGATACAATTTTGTCTCCAACATATGCATAACCTGCCATATGAACAATTCCTCTACGGAAAGGAGTAACAAAATTCAATTCAAAAACTATGGTGTCACCAGGAACCACTTGTTGACGGAATTTCACCTTATCAATTTTCATGAAATAGGTCAGGTAATTTTCCGGATCAGGAACCTGGCTCAAAGCCAAAATTCCACCTACCTGAGCCATTGCTTCTAGTTGCAAAACACCCGGAAAAACAGGTTTCCCAGGAAAATGCCCTTGGAAGAACGTTTCATTGATTGTAATATTTTTACAACCAACAATTCTTTCTTTTTCCATTTCAATAATTCTATCGACCATCAAAAATGGTGGACGATGTGGCAGTAGCTCCATGATCTTATTTACATCATAGTAAGTTTTGGTTAGATCAAAACGCGGAGCAGATCCTTTTTCAGCTTCCATTTTTTTTCTTATCAGTTTAGCAAATTCAACATTGGCCGCATGGCCAGGTTTTTTAGCAATAATTTTTCCTTTGATAGGAACACCTACTAATCCTAAATCACCTACTACATCTAGTAATTTATGACGAGCGGGTTCATTTTGGTGACGCAATTCCACATTATTCAAAATACCTTCACTTTTAACCTCTACTCTATCTCTGTTAAATAAAGAAGCTAATTTATCTAGTTCATCCTGACTCACCACTTTATCTACTACCACAATAGCATTACTTAAATCGCCACCTTTAATTAAATTATGATTGAGCAACAATTCCAATTCATGTAAAAAACAAAAAGTACGGGAAGAAGCGATATTTTCTTCGAAATCATCTAGATTGTCCAAATTAGCGTGCTGAGTACCCAAAACAGGAGAGTTATAATCAATCATAGCGGTAACGCTATACTTATCATCAGGTACCACCATTAACTCAACGCCTCTTGCTTCATCTTTATAAATGATAGGTTCTTTCACCACATAGTATTTGCGCGCTTCGGTTTGTTCTTTCGTTCCAACCGATTTAAGTAATTCAACAAAAGGTTTAGAACTACCATCCATAATAGGTACTTCCTGACCATTCAATTCGATTAAGCAATTATCTACTTTCAAAGCCACGAGAGAAGCCATTACGTGCTCTACGGTATTAACCTTTGCTGTGTTTTTCTCGATGGTTGTGCCTCTTTCAACTTCGGTAACATTATCGGCAATAGCACTTACTTTAGGCTGACCTTCCAAATCAATTCTTTGAAATACAATACCATGATTATCTGGTGCAGGCTTAAAGGTTAATTTCACTTTTTGCCCTGTATGCAATCCAACTCCCTCAATGGAAGTTTCCTTATCTATCGTGCGCTGTTTGTCCATATTCGAATTTGAATAGCGCCAAAAGTACAGAAATAAAGTTGCTTAACCTTGTTTTGAGATGGCTTTTTCCAAGTCACCTATTCTGCCCGCCAATTCAGGTAAATTACGGAACATTACGTAAGACCTTTTGTAGTCGCCAATATCAAAAGCCGGAGAACCTTGAACGATGGTATTTTCGAGAGTTATATTGTGACCAATTCCTGATTGAGCAGCAATCTTAACTCCATCAGCTATAGTAAGATGTCCTACGATGCCGACTTGTCCGCCAATCATACAATTTTTACCAATTTTAGTAGATCCAGCCACACCCGTTTGACCAGCAATTACTGTGTTTTCCCCTATCTCCACATTGTGTGCAATTTGCACCAGGTTATCGAGTTTAACTCCTTTTCTAATAATGGTTGATCCCATGGTGGCCCTATCAATAGCTGAATTAGCACCTACTTCCACATGATCTTCAATGACTACATTTCCTATTTGTGGCACTTTTTGGTAGTTATTTTCTTTATTAGGGGAAAAACCAAAACCATCGCTACCTATTACCACACCGGCATGTAAAATACAATGGCTTCCTACTTTGCAACCTTCGTAAACTTTAACACCCGAATAAAGAATAGTATTATCTCCAATCACACAATTGTCTCCCACACTTGCATTGGCATGAATTTGTACATTCTTACCAATTTTAGTGTTATTTCCAATAGAAGAAAAAGCACCTAAATATATATTTTCTCCATAGGTTGAATTCTTGCCAATATGATGCTGACCTTCAATACCTACACGGGTTCTTTTAATTTTATCGTACTGCGCCAAAAGCATAGCAAAAGCTTCATAGGCATTGGCCACTCGAATCAACGTAGTTTTAACCGCTCTTTCTGGTTGAAAGTCCTTATTGACTAAAACCACAGAAGAGTTGCAATCATAAATATATTGAGTGTATAAAGGATTGGCTAAAAACGACAAAGCACCTGAATGCCCTTCCTCAATTTTTGCAACTGTATTCACCTTTGCGTTCACATCTCCCTCCACCGATCCACCGAGCATTCCCGCTATTTGTTGTGCTGTAAATTCCATGTCTTTGTTTTTGCGATAAAAGCAAATATAGTGTTCTTTTCTGCTTTTTGTAAATGAGGGAAAAAGTGTTGAAATATAATAGATAACATTTTCAATAAATATGCGGCTTTCAAACTGAGAAAAATAAATTTGCAAAACCTAAATTTAAACCAAACAAATCTTCACTTTTTGTGAAGAAACCTAATTAATTTTATTACATTAGCATGAAAGTTCATTTGATTAAAGAATCAACCATTAGAAATTTTGTCAAAGATCACGCGTTGAGTAAGGCCGCCTTTGAAGATTGGCTCTACAAAATAAAAAATGTGCAGTGGCAAAACCCACAAAATTTAAAACAGCATTTTGCGGGAGTTGATATTTTAGGTAATGGCTCCAAAAGAATAATATTTGATATCGGCGGAAATAATTACCGCTTGATCATCGAATATTGTAAAGGAGAAAAGGAGGTACATTTTTATGTTTGCTGGATTGGAACACACCACCAGTATGACAAGATTTGTAATAAAAGTGAACAATACACTATAAATATTTATTAACCTATGGAAACTCTCAAATACAAAATCATCACTACCGAAAAACAATACTTCAAATATTGTGATATACTTTGGAGTATTTTAAAGAAAAAGACAAAAACAAAAAACAATAAAGACGAAATCAGTTTACTCACTCTTCTTATTGAAACATACGACAGAGAACATTCTCCATTTAAGGAACTAGATCCTGTTCAATTGCTTAAATCTTTAATGAAAGACCATAAAATGAAAGCCATTGATATCGCTAAACTTCTCTGTGTTAGTGAAGGATTGGTATCCGATATGTTGAAGTACAAAAAAGGGTTCTCTAAAGAAAGCATTAGAATTTTAGCAGATAGGTTTAAGATGAGACAAGAAGCGTTTAATAAACCTTATGAATTGAAAACTAAAAAAGCAGCATAATGAAAACACTTTTATTTACTTTATTTCTTCTATTTTCGATTACTCTGAAAGCAGAGGTTGAAGTTGATAAATACACCTTACAAGGTTATGCATATACCAAAGACAGCTTACCTATTGTTAATGATACCTTGACTTTTTTTATTCAGGGAAAAGAAAGAAAAATGGTAACTGATAAAAATGGATTTTATACTACAGAAGTAATATGGACTTTTGGGGAATGTATGAATAGAGGATCAGATAATGCAGAGAGAGATGAAAAAATGAATCCTGATATCAAAATCAGGTACAAAAACAATACTGTTTTAATCGCCAATCAATGGAAGGAAGCAAGAATTGCGAGTGAAACCGACAAACGTTATGTTGATCAGCAAAATCTAAGATTTTAAATCTTCACAATCTTTTAAGCAGTTTAGAAAACACATTTTTCACTACCACCGAAAAATTATATCGCTTACCTAAATTGAGCAATTGAGAGAAATAAAAATAATTTTTGAAATTATTAATATTGCCCTTCTTAGGCACTTGAAAACAAGCATTTATATTGAGTGTATCGCCACCCCAATTGAATTTAAAACAATAAGCCAAAGATTCTGAATTGAGTACGATATCACAACTGTCTTCTTGAATAGAGTCGATAATCTCTAATCCTTTCAAATTTAAGCGACAGGTTATTTTTAAATCCTCAATAAATAAATTGCAAGGATTTTTTAATTTATGCTTTAGAAGAATAGAATTATGGGCTGATTTAATTCGGTCTAGAAACTCATTTGCCAATCCTTTTAATTCTTGGAAAGGAATGATTTTAGAAGTAATTAAATTAGGGGCGCTCAAAAAGTTATTTTGATCAATTTTGTATTTTTCTATTGCCTCTATATTTGAGTGTTGTTGTCCAAAAAACCACTGATCTCCTGGATAGAATATCACAGGAATTGCTTCAATATTTTTCAAAATAAATGCACTGACGTCTTCAATAGTATTGGCACCTTCATTCGCATAAAAGTTTGAACTTTTACAAAAATCAACAAAACTTGCAAAGGGAACAACGAATTTAGGTTTGAAAAAATCGCACTGAAATTTCATATAAAGCAATTTATCTAGTGCTACTTTTTTTCGTTTCTCCAATTCATCTTTATTGCCTGCAAAGGAAGCGTAAGAAAACTGAGTAAACAATACGTCGATTGATGTAAAATGCTTTGCTATCGAATTAAGTTCCGCCTTCGTAGTAAAGCTAATAACATCGTTCATGTTTAGTAAAGTTTTGCCATCTGCCACCACACCCAGCCAAGAATCTCCAAAACGATCATTTTGATTAATTAATTTGAAATTCGGGTTTAGTTCATACCATTTCAAAGAAGGCAATTCAACTACATTAAAGTTTAATTTTTTACAGAAATCTATGATCTTTTTATCATTGGTGATTTGGTACAGCACTGTAATATTTTTTCTGATTTCCGCTGGTATTTTTTTGATGTTCACAGGATTAAAATGATCAGGATGTTCATGCGAAAACCAAATATGAGTCACTTTAGAAAAATCTTCATAAGTGAATTTCGACTTCGCCAATAGTCGCCAACCATCGTGAAATATCTCCCCTTCAATCCAAGGGTCGCAGGCCAAAACCACATTGCCGCTTTCAACAATAAATCCTGCGTGATTAATCCATGATATTTTCATCTCAAATAATTTTAATAGCTACTTGACCGTAATTATTTACAGCACCAATAACTTTATACTTTTGGTAAAAGGAAGAGGAATAATGTTCGAGCGCTCTGAATTCGCCCATCAAATAGCCAAAATCATCAAAAATTATAACATCATCTTTTTTTAAGTGAGGATGAAGAGTAGACAAAACAAACAGAGTAGAACTGTATAAATCGGCATCAAGATGAATCACCTTTTTTCGGTTCAATGTAGTTGATTTCAAGAATTCAAATAAGGTATTTTGATATAAGCCTTTTATGAAATTAACACGGTCATCTTGTATTTGGGGAAAATTTCCATCCTGATTAAAGTCTCCTTGTTTATTGTGAAACCAAGCTTCAGGTAAACCCACAAAAGTATCGAAACCGTAAAATTTTGAATTTTCGCATTTATTGGCAGAACTCCACCACTTAATGGAGGTACCTGAAGCAACTCCAAATTCCAAATAATCAATTTCTTTATCTAATTCCTCATTCGTGAATATTTTTTCGTGGAGTATGAAGCGCCTTTTCGTTATATTTTTTTCAACCTTTTTATTGTCTAACACCGATGGTTTATGCACTCTAAGCCATTTAGAAAAGTAGGCAAAGTAAACTAAAGTTTCCAGATAATAGAGCAAGTATTTTAGGGGCGCGAATAAATTCAGTTTAATGAATAAATTATGTATTTGATAGTATAAAGTACGTTTCATAGGGGATAAACAATTTTTGTAAAACTATTAAAAAATAAACGATCGAAAAACAATATGCTTTTGGAAAATTCTCATGGTAAATAACATAGAAAATTCTTCTCTACCGGTTTCAATAGATTAGCTACATTAAACAAATCGAAAGTTTCGCTGATTTCCTTAACAGATCCATCTTTGTATAACAACATGATAGGCGATTTATCTCTGCGATAAATTTGATTTTTAATAGTATCCGTAAAAACAAAATACTCCATTTCTTCCTTACTCACAGAATAATTCGATTTTAATTTTTCGATATAAGACGAATCGATGAGTTCGCTACTTAGTTCTACTTTATACAATTTGCGATTGATGAGATGTTTACAAAGCGTAGACAAAATTGGATCACTATGTGTTTGCCAAACTTTAATCGATGTTAAAACATCGTAATCATCTAATTGTCCGAAAGCATTCAGCAATTCAGCATTTTTTTCAAAATCAGCACTGCTGAAGTCGTTGTATAAAAACTGGTGAAAAGAGGGAGTACAAAAAAGCTCTACTTTTTTTCTGGCCAGTTCCTTAGCGCGTTTCAATGCTTTGATTAAAAGGAACTCAGCAGCAATTACTGTTTTATGTAAGTAAACCTGCCAATACATGATATGACGAGCGATCAAGAATTTTTCTATAGAATAAATTCCTTTGGCCTCCACCACTATTTTATCCTCCTTCACATTCAGCATTTTAATGATGCGCTCTACCCCCACTACTCCTTCACTCACACCGGTGTAGAAACTATCACGAGTGAGATAATCGAGTCGATCTACATCGAGCTGACTGGAAATCAGTTGATGTAAAAAACGTTTAGGGTATTCATCTTTAAAAATTGAAATAGCCATCGTTAATTGTCCTTGAAACTCCTCATTCAATCGATTCATGAACATCATCGATAATTCTTCATGTTGGGTACCTTGAACAATAGTATTTTCTAAGGCATGAGAAAAAGGGCCATGACCAATATCGTGTAGTAATATTGCAATGGTTGCTGCTTGTGCTTCCTCCTCTGTAATATCAACTCCTTTTGTTTTTAAAGTTGTAATTGCTTCTGTAATCAAGTGCATTGCACCTAAAGCATGATGAAACCGAGTGTGGTAAGCCCCCGGATAAACCATGGTAGTAAGGCCCAGTTGTCGGATTCTTCTTAATCGTTGAAAATACGTGTGTTCTATTAAATCATAAATGATTTCGTAAGGAAGAGTAATAAATCCGTACACTGGATCGTTGATGATTTTTCTTTTATTAAACGGCTTGCTGTTCACTGAATGTAATTTACTATTTTCGGGTGCGATAGTCACAAAAATAAACAATATGGACAAGATAAAAATACTTTGGGCGGATGATGAGATTGATTTATTGAAACCACACGTACTTTTTTTAACAGCAAAGGGCTACGATGTTACCACAGTATTAAGCGGAAATGAAGCATTAGAAAAAGTTAAAGCAGAACATTTCGACATTATATTTTTAGATGAAAATATGCCTGGGCTCACTGGCATTGATACTTTACAAGGAATTAAAAAAATAATAAAATCTGTGCCGGTCATCATGATCACCAAAAGTGAAGAAGAAATGATTATGGAAAATGCCATTGGCAGTGAAATTTCTGATTATTTAATAAAACCGGTTAACCCAAATCAAATATTACTGTCGATCAAAAAAAATCTGGATGAGAAAAAATTAGTAAGTCAAAAATCAGTAACCGACTACCAGCAAGAATTTCGAAAAATAGGAATGCGATTAGGTGATAGAATGAGTTGGCAAGAGTGGATAGATTTCTACAAAGAATTAGTGTATTGGGATATGCAGTTGGATAGAGCCAAAGAACCCAGCATGACTGATTTATTTAACATGCAAAAAACGGAAGCCAATCAACAATTCTGCAAATTTGTGGAGCGCAACTATGTAGAGTGGTTTAAAAAACCTGCAGAAGCACCGTTGATGTCGCACAATCTTTTTAAGAAAAAAGTATTGCCTCATATAGGTAAAGGCAACCCGGTTTATTTTTTATTGATTGATTGTTTGCGTTACGATCAGTGGAAAGTTTTACAGGAAGTATTCAGTGAATATTTAAGTGTAAAAGAAGAAGAATGCTATTACTCCATTTTACCTACTGCTACTCAATTTGCACGCAATTCTATATTCGCTGGTATCATGCCATCAGAAATTGCTAAAATGTTTCCTTCGATGTGGAAAGATGAAGATGAGGAAGGAAGTAAAAATCAGTTTGAAGAAAATTTTATTGAAGCTTTCTTAAAAAGAAACGGACAAAATATTAAATGGAGTTACAATAAAATAGCGCATTTAGATCAAAGTAAACGATTGGTAGACAATATGAATCAGATTGAAAACAATGATTTGAATGTAATCGTTTTCAACTTTGTGGATGCTTTATCGCATGCAAGAACCGACATTAAAATTTTACGCGAATTGGCAGAAGATGAATCGGCTTATCGCTCATTGATTCGATCATGGATTAACCATTCACCATTGTTGGAATTGATAAAAAAAATCAGCAGTAAAAAAGCAACGATTGTTATTAGTACCGACCACGGAACTATGCGTGTAAAAGAACCGGTAAAAGTAGTAGGCAATAAAGAACTCACCACTAATCTGCGTTACAAGCAAGGACAAGGAATGCAATACAATCCGAAAGAAGTTTTTGAAATCACAAAACCAGAAGAAGTTTTTTTACCTAAAACACATATTAGTGCGAGATATATTTTCAGTAAAAATGCTGATTTCTTTGCCTATCCAAATAATTTCAATCATTATGCAAAGCATTATAAAAACACTTTTCAGCACGGTGGAATTTCACTGGAAGAAATGATTATTCCGGTAATTACCTTAAACAGTAAAACAAACTAATTACTGAGCGCATTTTACAAATTTTTGGAAAAGAGGAGAACTATCAATCTTTAGGAGGTAAACACCATCTTGAAGATCACTAACATCAATTGTATTTTTACAGTCACGCTTTATTTCAACACCTTGTAAATCCAATATTCTCACCAATTTAACGTCTCCTTCAATATTCAACACACTAGTGGTAGGGTTGGGATAAATATTACGATGCAACACATTACTCTCATAAGCAGAAAGTAAGGATATTTTAAATATTTCTAATGGTCCTAAATGCGGATAAACATTAATATATAACTTCCCATTCTTTTGAGTAAAATCGGTAATGCTAGTATTATTCTGCATTACTATCCATTGTTCACTCATTCCGGCCATATCAACTATCACCGTCACTGGTGTCTTTATTGTTAAAGGCGCTAAATAATCGGCTACATTCACTGCTATTTCAGGTTTTGAATCTGCAAAATTCACGGTAGTAACTTGTGAGTTTGCACTATAAGAAGCACTAGGAATAAATTTTAATTTTTGCATTTGATAGGTTAAAATTTCTGATACTGTTCCCATCCATAAATCACCACTTTGTACTTTCGATTTTACATAGTTTAAATGATTTCGATAAGGTGCAACACGAACAGTTCCCCATCCTGAATTTCCTACATTATGTAATTCTCTGTTGGCCCACTCACCATACATAATAGCACTATCTACACCCAGATTTAAGGTGCTCAATTGTCCGGCATCATTTTTTAATCCATCTGCATCATCAAACACCTGAACCGATGTACGGAAAAAACCTTTATCATCAGGATAAAAATCACCTAAATCATTGGCTTCATAGCCAAAACGAGGATAAGATCTTTGCACACCATCAATCGACCATCCTGTACGCGATCCGATGTATCCCATAGATTGTAATTTAGAATTTGCTGTATCCGTAAATTGATCGTAGGGATAAATGTAAAATTTAGGAGCAACACCAGTTCCTGTAAGGATTGAATTATTGCTATTTACTAATTCTGTATTCCATTCAGAAGTACCCACTGTTTCGCCCCATCCTGTTACATCACAGGGTGACCAGCCACGATTTACGGCACAACTATGCGTATGTGAATGATTAATAATTTCGTGATGATGCAAATCAATCATCACATTTTTAGCATAGCCGTAAGGATTAATATACCCTTTGATATTTCTGTGGGTTTCGCATTCAATGGCAATAGCACCAAAAGTAATTTTTAAACCGCGATTAAAAGCAATGGTATCCGCATATTGCCATATACCATCTACTACCGATGTACCATAATCATCATGAATAATAGTATAGGCTCCTTTCGCATCATTTTTCCATAATGCAATGGTGGCTGTTGGACTTTGAGAATATATTTCATGACTAAATAATGCAATAGTAGCAAAGCACAAGAGAATATTTTTTTTCATAGTCGATCTAATAGTATAAAGGGACGAGTAAGATATAAATTCAAACTCGATATAAAAAAATAGAATTTCACAGAAGTACCGAATCAAAAAAAGAGAATGAAAAAAATAAAAGATCTTATTTACTTATCTTTAAGCCATGAAATTTGAAGTGAAAAACTTAAATGAATTAGATCTTGTTGCGAAGCAAATTCTAGACACTTACAAAGACAACAAAATCTTTTTATTAAATGGAGAAATGGGAGCTGGTAAAACCACTTTAACCAAATCTTTCTGTAAATTTTTACAATGTGATCATGCAGGAGCTAGTCCTACCTTTTCTATTGTTAATGAATACTCCTCTGCCACATATCAAAAAGTATATCATTTCGACTGTTATCGATTGAACAATGAGAATGAGGCCTTCGACATAGGTATAGAAGATTATCTCGACTCAAATTTTTACTGCTTTATTGAATGGCCAGAAAAAATAATTAACTTAATCCCATCAAAGCATATTTGCATTGATATTAGAGAAGAAAATTTAATTCGCATAATCACAGTAAGGGAAGCAAATGAAATCATCTGATGATTTATTAAGAAGTTTGGCAAAAACAGCGTTTTTGCCTCAAGAGGAAATGCTTGAAGTAGCTGATAAACAAAGCTCTTTGTTCATTGGGATCCCAAAAGAAAGTGCTATTCAGGAAACAAGAGTACCCTTGGTTCCTGATTCTGTAGCAGTATTGGTGAATAACGGCCATAGGGTTCTGGTACAAAGTAACGCAGGAACTGGTGCCAATTTTTCAGATCGAGATTATAGTGAGGCCGGGGCCGAAATCGTACACAGCACCGAAGATGTTTTTAAAGCAAATGTTTTGTTAAAGGTATCTCCTCCTACTATTGAAGAAATTAAATTTTTAAACCCTTCCTCCAAACAAATTCTTTTCTCTGCTTTGCAATTACCTGTTCAACCCAGAAATTTCATGCAGCAGTTAATGGCCAAAAAAATCACTGCTATTGCATTTGATTATATTAAAGATGGTGATGGCATTTACCCTATTGTTCGTGCCATGAGCGAAATTGCGGGTACTTCTTCTATGTTGATTGCGGCAGAATATTTAAGCAATGTGAGAGGCGGACACGGACATATGCTGGGAGGAATTTCAGGTGTAAAACCTACAGAAGTGGTAATTATTGGTGCAGGCACAGTGGGTGAGTTTGCTACCCGGGCAGCAATAGGATTAGGTGCATCAGTAAGGGTTTTTGATAATAATATTTACAAACTACGACGCTTGCAAAATCATGTTGGACAACGATTAAATACTTCTGTAATACAACCAAAAGTATTGCGAAAAGCATTGAAAAATGCCGATGTAGTAATTGGTGCCTTGAGTGCGAAAGATGGAAAAACTCCTTGTGTTGTTCCTGAAGATATGGTAGAAGAAATGAAAGCAGGAACAGTAATCGTTGATGTGAGTATTGATTCAGGCGGGTGTTTTGAAACATCACAGGTAACGTCTCATGAAAATCCAGTATTTGAAAAACACGGTGTAATTCACTATTGCGTTCCTAATATTGCTTCCCGAGTTTCAAGAACTGCTTCTTATGCCTTGAGTAATGTATTTACGCCTTTGGTTTTGGATATTGGAAACAATGGCGGAATAGAAAGAATGGTGAAGAAAGACACCGGGCTTCGTCATGGTGTGTATATGTACAAAGGAATTATTACCAATAAAATCCTTGGAGAAACTTTCAATTTACCTTACAAAGATATTGATTTATTAATGGCAGCATTTTAACTTATGACCAGAAAACGACGATTTCTAATTTTCTTCTCCAGTGCGGGTTTAATGGTATTGTTTATTATGCTGACTTTATATTTTCGTCAGGACAATAACGTTACCACCTCCATCAAAAACATGATTCCCGATTCGAGAGCCAAAGAAGCTCTTTTCGATCCCATGCAAGATATTATTTTCACCCCTAAAGCCAGCTGTTTGTTAGCGTGTAATGGCATTGGAAACCAGGAATTGATTGCAGCCTTAGAAAATGAAGGTGATGTGGAATTGGGGCACGATTCTACCGATGTTCATGTTTTCCCCAAAAGATATTATATTGAAGTACCTATTGGCACCAAAAATTATTATGTGATTGTTAAAGCTGTACTGGGTCAAATCAAAGGCGATATTGATCATAAAGAAATTAAAAGAGGTCAAACTTTTATAACCAATATTGGTTTGATTGATCAGGCAGAAAAATGCGCCTGTGATACCATTAAGAATTAATTAATTTTTACCATGAAAAAAATTATTTCCTTCTTAGCGAATGCCGATGCATATATTTTCAATTCGATGCAGCTGAAACGAGTTTATTAAAAGTTAGTGTTGGTCCCGACAAAAAATAACGGCTGTATTAAACACTGTTAATAAAAGTAAAAAATTAGTGATTGGGATTTCGAAGTGTTACCTTGTTGTAATGAAATTCGTAGCCACCATATTAAGCCTTTTCATTATAATTCTTTTAGTGGCTCCTGTTAGTGCGTTAAAAAGTATTTCTTCAACAAAAGAACCTCACACTTGCTGTAAAAGTAAAAAGCAACCTAAACAAGAGGAAAAAGGTCACTGCGGCAGTAAATCATGCAATCCTTTTGTAAGCTGTTGCTCCATGATGGGTTTTATTCCAGTGACTTATCACTTACAACTAAAGCAAGCAGATCAGCTCTCTGAAAACACTTTCAACTACTATTCAATTAATTTGATTGGATTTTCAAATGAAAATTGGCATCCCCCGAAAATATTAGAAGCTTAAAATCAATTCAAATTAAGTTCTAATTATTTAAAATAAAATTTTATGAAAAAGTATATTTCAATGTTAATGATAGCGTTATTTGCCTTTGGGTTTAACGCTAATGCGGGTGGCGGTGATTGTTGTAAAAAAACCGATTGCTGTAAAAACTGCAAAGATGAAAAATGTAAAACAACTTGTGAAAAAGTAAGCAAGATGAGTGATACCGAAAAGAAAAGTGAAGAAGGTAAAAAACTCATTGCCGACTGCAAGGAAATGTGTGTAAAAAACAAATGTTGTTCATCAGATACCACTAAGGCTTGTGAAAGCAAAAAAGGTAAAGGATGTTGTAAACATTAAAATTAAAAAGCTTCCGTCGAATGACGGAAGCTTTTTTTAAATCTTGATTCCCAGAATACAAATATCGTCGACTTGTTCTTTCAATCCCTTCCACTTGTGAAAAGTATCTTCTAAAATTCTCTTTTGAATTTCTAAATCCCGATCAGCAATTTTAATCAGTAATTCCCTAAGATTTTTAGTTTTGAATTTCTTATCATCATCACCGCCAAACTGATCAGCATAACCATCAGAAAAAGCATAAATAATATCATCTTTTTGCAATTGAATCACATGATGGGTAAATGGCAATAAAAAATCAAATTTCCCTACCGGTTGTTTATCGGCTTTATAAATGATTATTTCTCCATTTCTATAAATATACAGTGGATTATTTGCTCCTGAATATTCCAACATTAAAGTATTATAATCTATACAGCACAGGGTTATATCCATTCCGTCTTTCACACTATCGCCATCTGTATCAAAAATGCGAGTTACCAATAAACTAGTAATTAAATCTAAAATATGAGCCGGTTTAGTTACACTCATTTCTTTCACCACCTGAGTGAGTAGATTTTTACACATAATACTCACCATTGCTCCGGGAACGCCATGCCCGGTACAATCGGCAACTGCAAAATAGGTTTTATTATTTACCTTTTCAACCCAATAAAAATCTCCGGAAACAATATCTTTTGGTAGATAAGAAACGAAATAATTTTTCAATTCGCTTTCCATAAACTTTCGTTTGGGAAGGATTGCGCGCTGAATTCTTTTGGCGTATTGAATACTATCCAAAATGGCTTTGTTTTTTTCTAAAACGATAGATTTTTGTTCAATGATTGTTTTTCGTTGCTCCCTTAATTTACTGTTTGCTTTTTGAATTCTAACATAAGAATATATCCAGGTGAAAATAATTAAAGCACAAAGCGAATAAAACCACCAAGTACGCCAGAAAGGTGGAGTAATTAAAAAGCTATATTCTACGGCAGGGGTACTCCAATTTTCGCCATCGGTTGAAACCTGTAATTGAAAAACATAATAACCAGGATCTAAGCTTGAATACACAGCTGAAGGTTCATTGGTAACAAACCAGGTATTATCATAACCCACCAATTGATAACGATAACTTACCTTATCGGGTTTTTTCAAACTAATTGCTTTAAATAAAAAGGTGACATGATTCTGTTGAAAGCTTAATTCTAAGTTGTAGGGTAATCCATTCGGACTGATACTATCGGTAAACTGAGTCCAGTCAACTTTATTATGAAACAATCGCAAATCAATAATTTGCAATGAAGGAATAATCATTTCATGAAAATACAAATGAGGCTGGAAAACGGTTAATCCGTTTTTGGTGCCTATCCATAAAACATCTTCTTTATCAATAAACAAAGAATTATTGTTACACTCCTTACCCAAGAAACCATCTTCGGCAGAAAGAAAAACAATTTTCTCTTTGGTAGTATCTGCGGGTATTTTGATAATACCGTTTGCCAATCCGGCCCAAACATTATTTTTACTGTCAACGGCTATAGAAAAAATTGCATCTACTTTAACCGATGGAATTTTAATTTTGGTGAATTCGCCATTAAAAAAAGTGAATACTCCTTCGTTGGTAGCAATCCATATTTTTCCATTTTTATCTTCGGCGGTACAGCGGACTCTCTGACTGGTAAATCCATTTTTTTTACCGTAGCTATTCAATTTTTTTCGGTCATAGATTAAAAGACCTTTTTCAGTAGAGAAATAAATATTTCCATTTTTCCCTTTTTTAATATCAAAAACATGATCGCTAATGTTACCAGCAATATTCCAATAAGCGATACTATCATGATCTATTTTACAAATCCCACCTTGAGTTCCCAACCAGATATTATTTTCATTTTCAGGAAAAACACTCCAGCACTTTGCTAAGCTTCTAACTTCACCTTTAGGAAGAAACTCCTTTGTTTTATTGTCTTTTATTCTGGCTACACCAAAATTTGTAGCTACATAAATAGCTTCATTTAATTTTCCAAAATCGTATACTTCATTATGAATTCTAAGGTCTTTATTTAAATCGAAATTTATTTCGCCAATACATTTACCATCTTTAAACTTTACCACACCACTATCGGTACCTAACCATTTCACACCATTTTCAAATTCATCAACAACATATATAGTACTAGAAGGCAAACCTTGATCTACACTGTAATTTTCAAAAGATTGGGTGTTTAATTTTGAGAATCCGTTTTGATTGGAGATAAACCAAAGATTATGTTCATTGTCTTCCATAGTTCGCCAAACCACATTATCTACCAAACCATTGTCCATAGTATAATAAGTAAACTTATTCTCAGCAAATTTTATAGCGCCGGCATCAGAAGAAATCCAAATATTTTTTCTTGAATCTTTAAACAAATGAAACATGCGAATATTGGGCATTTTCAAATCGATTGCCTTTTTTCCTGCACCCAATTCAAACAAACCGGTTCTGCTTAAAACCCAGTATTTATCGGGGGATATCTCTATTACAGAACTCACAAAATTATTTACATCTTCTGCTTTATCAGTAAACAAATAATGTTGAAATTTAACTCCATCGTATTTTATTAAACCATTGAAAAGAGTACAAAACCAAATATTTCCTTTAGAATCCTCATAAATACTAAAAACGGGTTTATTGGCTAAAACACTATCACCAGTGAAAGGCAATACTTTTTCTTTAAACATATTCATTCCACCGTGTGTAGCCACCCAAAACCTACCTTTAGTATCCTTATATGTTACATAAATACGATTGTGTTTAAGACCATCTTTATCGGTGTAAGTTTTGAATTTCTTGCCATCGAAAACCGACAAACCATTATTTGTTCCGAAATACTTCTTGCCATCGTATTCCTTTATGTCGAACACAGTATTATCAGGCAGGCCATTTTGCTTCGAATAAACTTCAAAAGATTTACCATCAAAAACATTCACTCCGCCATTATTGGTACCCAACCACAAGGAATGATCAACAGCATCCTGATGAATGCATAAAACCTGGGAAGAGGAGAGGCCATTTTCTGGAGTATAATTAACGAAAGGATATTTCTGTGCCGCTACACCTAGCGCTACAAAGCAAAAGAAAAAAAAACAAAACTTAATCTTAAAATTCATCGTAGAACCAGCTCATGGAATTTAAAAACAAATTATACTCCATTTTGAGTTTGCAGTTACAAAATCATTCATTGAAATAATAAAGGCCAGATTATGCAAAAATATTTACTCGTGACGTCGTTGCTTATATTTTCAAAATTATCCCTTACAGCAGGGTTAATCGGAGGGTATAACATTGGTCCTACTAATGCCGACTATCCAACGATAGATTTGGCTGTTCAGGATTTAAACACAATGGGTATAGATGGTGATGTTACTTTCAATATCGATCCATTAGGAAATTACACTCAAAGATTTACAATAAATAACTTTCCCAATGTCAACAATCACCATGTTGCCTTTATTTCATCTAGTCCATCACTAAAAGCAGTTTTAAATGTTGCTGGGGTATCGGCAGCAAATTATACTATAAATATTAATGGTGCAGCGAATATAAAATTTGAAAACATTCTGTTCAATAATCAAAGTAGCGTCTACAAAGGCATTATAGAATTTAATCAGAACGGGGGTAATACTCCAAAAAACATAGAATTCTCAAAATGTCAATTTATGGTTTCTAACGGTGGAGTTTCAATCAATGGAAATGTTATTCATACCAATTGTGTACTTAACAATATCGATATAAACAACAGCTTTTTTAGTGGAGGATACGATTGTATTAATTTAGAAAATGCTTCAACTTATAGCTACAATATAAAAATAGAAAAAGACACTTTTTCATCTCATGATCACTCAGCGGTACAATTAAAATTTGTAAAAAGCTTCACATTAGTGGATAGTAAATTCAATAATGGAAATAACATGGGTAACACTTTAGGTGTAAGATTAGAATACTCAGATGATACCACTACTATTTCACGCAATCAATTTATTGAAAATGCTATGCAATTATGGAATTGTGCGAACACCACAGCGGGCAACAAATGGATTTCAATAGACAATAATTTCATCACCTGTAGTTCTTTAAATCCCTTAGAATTAACTAATGTTTCCGGGTTGGGAGAAATCAACATAATTCACAATACCATTACAAGCTCTAGTACAAGTGTACTTGGGTTTTATGGAACCATGGCACATTTACATTTCATGAATAATTTATGTATTCAGTTCAATTCAGTAAATAATGTATTGCAAAAAAATGGAAATCAATCCGATTTTCATTTCAATCATAATGCTTATATCTATCCCAACCAGTTTGCATTAGTAAGTATGGCAAACACAACATTTACTCAATGGCAAACTGCACAACTTTTAGATGCAAATTCTATTGATGATCATGGTTTAGCCTGGGATCCATCATGGGGAGCTTTTAAAGAATATCCTAATTGCCATTTTCCTTCAAAATATAAAATTGCATTATTTGTAGATAAAGATTTTGAAAATGATTTAAGCAACATTAAAAGAAATTTTTATCCTTCGTGGGTGGGTTGTACCAATGTTGGTAAATCAAACAATTCTTTAGGAATAATAAGTGGAACCGTTAAAGCTGGTAACAATACTTTAACGAATGGAGAAGTTTCTATTTACGCCGACAACACTAACAAAATAATGTTGGATTTAGTGGCCACAACCACTATTTCTAATCTTGGTTTTTTCAGTTTTAATAATTTACCCAATAAAGAATATGCTTTAAAATTCACTCCCGATAAAATAAATGATCCTGCTAAAATTCCCACTTACTATGGCGGAAAATTCAACTGGGGCACTGTTTTTCCAATGAATGCTGATAGTTGCTCAACAGGTATTAGTTTAGATTTTCAAGTAGATACAATGGAAACTATGGCGAGTGGAGCCGGAAAAATATCGGGATATGTCACCTATGATCTTGCAGGCACTAAAACCAGTGACCCTATTCCTGGAATTGATATTGTACTCGATAAAATTCCGCCCAGTAAATCAGTAAACATGACCACTACAGATGCTTATGGCTACTATGAATTCAACAATCTTTCAATGGGTGATTATCAAATTAAAATCGATTTCACCGGTTTAGATAATGACAGTTTATATATGGTCACCTTAGATAACAACAACAGTGAATATAGCACAATGGACTATTGCGTAGACACTAACGTTATTGCCAATATTTGTGGTGCGCCAGCTTCAGTAAAAAGTATTGAAAAAAAACAAAATAAAAACTTTTCAGTGCTACCGAATCCATTCAACAATGAATTACAAATTTCTACCTTAAATACTTTTAAAGAGATATTAAACATTACTATTTACGACCTTGCAGGAAGAATTATTCAAAACTCTAGCGCCTCAAATAGTACATCTTATAAAATAAATACTTCAAACCTGGAATCGGGAATTTATATTATTGGCATAAATCATGAAGGGGTTCAAGAGAACTACAAAGTGATTAAAGAATAATTTTATGATAAAAAGAATACTAACACTCATTTTTTTTAGCACTTCAATAACATTGTTTTCACAAGCACTTACTGGCGTGCAGCAAATAGGAAACGGTAAAACCTACACCACTATCACCAGTGCAATAAGCGATTTAGTACAAAAGGGTATCAATGGAAATGTATATTTCGATATTTATTTTAGTGCTAATACTAAATATGTAGAACAAATAGTATTACCCAATTTTAATAAAGGACCAAACGACACCGTTTTTTTTCGATCTGCCGAATTACCCAGCAAAATAGATGTAGAATTTGCATCTTCTCAAAGCAACACCAACTACGTACTTAATATAGATGAAGCACAAAATGTAGTTTTTGAAGATATAAGTTTTACTGCCACGGGCAGTACCATGAGTGGTATTGTGAAATTTACAGGTTCTGGTCAGGACCCACAAAATATTCTATTTAAAAATTGTGATTTTATCGCTCCAACAGGTTCAGGGCCGTACAGAGAATTGTGCTACAATAGTTGTTCAATACACAACATATTTTTCATCAACGATACTTTTACTGGAGGTGATATGGGTATTTATTTCACATCGGCATCTACCTATCAAAATAATATCGTAGTGGAAAAAAGCACATTTAGCAATCAATTCAGTAGCTCCGTTTATATGAGTAAAATAAACAATATCGCTATTCATGAAAACAATATGATTGGAAATAATTGTGCTTATGGAATTCACTTGAGCGACATGCAAAACAACATTACTATTCACAGTAATTTCATAAACACACTGCAAACCATTTTTTTGCAAAATGCATCAGCAGGATGTAATCTTCAGGTGTTCAATAACCGCTTTATTTCAAACAATTATCTATACAGCGTATTTCTTAGTCAGCTACAATCCATTGAATTTATACATAATACTTTAGTAGAAAAATCGGGAATAAATGTGAGCTTAATAAACATTAACGCATGTAGTAACGGGCCTTTTATTTTTAAGAATAACATCCTCATTAACAATTTATCGCAAACCGGAAATATTTATTCTTTCGATAATACCATTGGTTCAATTACCAAAGAATTTGATCATAATGCTTATCATACCACCGGTAACATTGGCTATAATGGTCAAAATTCCACTCCCTATAACAATTTAACTTCATGGAGATCTTTTTCTGACGATGAGGCCAATTCATTTAACGGTCCTGAAGTGAGTTTACCTTATCAGCCGAGCTGGTTCACCAATGATTATCATATCAATTGTCATCTTCCCAAAATATTTAGAGCTGCTGTTTATTTAAATCAGCAATATGAAATAGATGGAGATATGCAGAAAAGAAATTTTTATCCCGCATGGATGGGAGCGGTTGAAGTAAAACCTTACGTTGGAGATTTAACGAATATTGATGGTTATGTTTATTCCGGAAGCAATGTGATTGGCAATGGAAAAGCAATACTCATGGCCGACATAAGCAATCGCGCTTTATTAGATACTGTATCGATTACTAACATTAATAATGATGGAAGCTTTGGTTTTTCTAATATGCACTCCAAAGACTATACTTTATTGGTAGTTCCTGATGCCAATATTTATCCCAATAAAATTCCAACCTATTACGGAGGACGATTCAACTGGACCACCTATTTTCCTGTATCGGCAGACACATGCAGTAACGGACTCAATCTTTTTGTACAAGTAGATTCACTAGAAAACAGCAACTCAGGTACAGGTGTAATTTCAGGGTATGTTACTTATGATGTTTTCGCTAATAAAACATCCGATCCTATTCCTGGAATTGATGTGGTGTTGGATAAAATACCACCCTCAAAATCAGTAAAAATAACCACTACAGGAAATGATGGTTACTATCAATTTGATTATTTAGAAAATGGAGATTATCAGGTTAAAATCGATTTTCCTGGATTGATTAACGATAGTTTATTTTATGTTACTGTAGATAACAATACCAATCAATATTCATTAATGGATTATTGTGTGGATACTGCCAAAATAACGATGGTGTGTGGTTCAAATGTAAGTGTATCTAAAATAATAAAAGAGCAAAACAATCACTTTTACATTGCACCTAATCCATTTCAAAATGAGTTAACGATTTATGCCAACACTTCTTTTTCTACTAATGAAAATATCAGTATAAGCGATATTAGCGGACGAATTTTACGCCAAGAAAAAGTATCAGGAAACAAAAGTGTTCAGCTAGATATGAGTGGATTTGAATCGGGAATTTATATCATCCAAATTCAAAACAACGAAACAAAAGAAAACTATAAAGTAATTAAGGAGTAATTCGCGATTTTTCCATCGTATCACGTCTTCTTTTTTCAGTAATAATCAAACGAAGCTCTCTACCTGTTTGTCCGGCAATAGATGTATTTTCTTTTGCTCTTCGTATTAAATAAGGAAGCAATTTTTCAACTGGTCCGTAAGGAACATACTTAGCTACATTATAACCTTCAGCCGCTAAATTGAAACTAATATGATTACTCATTCCAAATAACTGAGCAAAATAAACACGATGATCGTTGTTTTTAATTCCTCGCTGAGCCATCATTTGTGTTAAGTGCAAACAACTTGTTTCGTTGTGAGTACCTGCACAAAAATTCACCGAATCAATATTTTCTATACAAATCGTAATGGCCTTATTAAAAAGTCGGTCGGTTTCCTCTTTTGTTTTATTAATAGGAGAATCATAAGCATTCACTTGCGCACGCTTTCTTTCTTTTTCCATGTATGCCCCTCTCACCAATTTTACTCCATAGAAATATCCTAAATTCCGTGCATTTAAAATTTGTTCTTTAAGGTACAAAATACGATCATTTCTGTACAACTGAATAGTATTAAAAACGATGGCTTTTTCTTTATTGTACCTCACTATCATTTCTTCAGCTATTTCATCTATTACCTTTTGAATCCATGTTTCTTCTCCATCCATGAAAATGCGAACATCACTATCAGCGGCAGCTTTACACAACTCCTCAATTCTTGCTTTAACACGATCAAATTCTAAACTCTCTTCAGCACTTAATTCTTCTTTAGCCTGTACTTTAACTAATAATTCAAAACGAGCCAAACCTGTAATTTTAAAAACGGAAAAAGGAATTCTTCTGTTTCCTTTTGCCAAAGCAATTGTTTTAAGAACTTCATTTTTACAATATTCAAACGATGCTTCAATAGCCTCTCCTTCGGCAGAATAATCGAGAATAGTTCCTACATGATACCCACCATACAATTCATTAATTACATGATTGCATTCATTGATATTTTCTCCACCACAAAATTGCTTGTAGATAGTTTTTTTAATGATTCCTCTGATAGGTAGTTGTACTTTAAAAGCAAAGCGCAAAAAACCTTTTCCATACTTCACCAAGGAAGGGTAACCCATCATTTTAAAAAGAAAAAAAGATTGATTTAATTCCTTGTTGGAACGACCTTTAAAAGCTATTTCTGTATTTAAAAAACTTAGCATGCTGAAAAGGTTTTAATGTCATACGTGAATAGCACGAACTAGTTTTACTTCTTCTTTTTTCTCAAATACAATTTGCTTCCCGCTTTAAGTTCAACATCTTCTGTACTATTATTTTTTTTGTACAAATGCTTTAGCTTAATAGCGTATTTCTGAGCAATACTGCGATAAGTATCACCATTTTCTACAATGTAAATTTCAACTGTTGCTTTCCTTCTTTTGGGTTGAATATAAATATATTCCCTACTGCCTATTTTAGTGCTATCATTAGCATCGTTGTATTTCATTAAACGATTTTGATGCATTTGTAAAACTTTTGCCAAACTCTGCCAGGTATCACCCTCACGAGCGATGATGTACTTTACGTGATTTGAACTTACCAATATTTTTCTTGCCGTAGTATCAGCAGGAAGTGAAGAAACAGTATCGTACTGTTGTAACGAATAGCGTTCAATCAAACTCACCAACAACTGCGGATATTTGGAATTGGTAGCGTATCCGGCATCTTTCAAGCCCTGAGCCCAACCTTTATAATCTGTTTTTTCTAAAAGAAAAAGAGCTGCATAGCGCGTTCTGTTTTTTAAAAATTTAGAATGATCGCGATAGGAATCTAAAACAGAAGGATATTTTCTAAAACATTCGTTAACAGCATCGTCATCCATGTGATAAGTATCACCCGTCCAGTCGCTGTGGCATTTTATTCCAAAATGATTGTTGGCGTTAACAGCAAGAGTACTATTCCCATTACTCGACTCCAACATTCCTTGCGCCAAAGTGATACTTGCCGGCACACCAAATTCTTTCATTTCCAGTATAGCATCGTTTTTATAAAGAGCAATATACTGCTCGGGGGTATTGTTAGCAAAAGCCGAACAAAAACAAAAAAATGATATATAGAAAATAAACCTCATTAATAGAATTTGAAGTTGAGTACAATAGTTCCTTCGGAGTACCTCAGGATGACAAACAGAACTCAGGGTGAGAGTGAGGCTGGAGAGTGAATTTCATCCTGAGGTACTCCGAAGGAACTATTGTACTACTTATAAAAATACTGAAACTAAAAACCAGAAATTACTGATGACGAAATTGCTTTTAAACATCACATTGTTAGGTCAACACCAAATCGTTCTTTTATACCTTCATTTCCCTGTAATCCACCTGTATGAATCACCAAAATTTTACTTCCTACGGGAAAAGCATATTTACCCACTAAATCAAAAAGTCCGTACATCATTTTTCCTGTATAAATTCCATCTAACGGGATTTTATAACGATGTTGGAAATCGAGAATAAAAGAAATTAATTCATCATTTAATTTTGCGTAACCACCAAAATGGTAATCAAAAATCAATTGCCAGTTTTGCGCTTTGTAATCAATACTTTTTAAATTATTGGAAATGTCATTTTGTAAAAATTCGGCACCTTTCAGAACAGGAAATCCAAGAATTTTTTGTTTTACCAAAGTAGAAGCAATCAAACCGCTTATAGTATTTCCTGTTCCACAAGCGCAAACGATATAATCAAATTCTTCTGCTCTTGCATCTAAAATTTCTGAACAACCTTTCATGCCAAATTCATTCGCTCCTCCTTCAGGAATCACCCAAATCCCATTTCCACTCTCACTCTGCTTTAGTTTGTATTTTTCCCTTGAAACAAAATGCAATTCCATTCCTTGTTCTTTACAAAAATGTAATGTTGCATTTTCTACTTCCTCCCCTCTCACTATAGCAATAGTTTTAAAACCATTTTCTTTGCCCGCATAAGCAGTTGCTGCCAAGTGGTTGGAAAAGGCGCCACCAAAGGTAAGAATGGTGTGAGCCCTCATTTTTTTTGCTTCTTCTATATTGTATTTAAGTTTCCACCATTTATTGCCGGAAATAAAAGGATGACGCAAATCTTCGCGTTGAATAAACAACTTTACACCATTTAATTCGTCGATATTTTGAATAGGAATTGTACCTTTAAACATCATTGAACAAAGGTGAGCGAAATTTTTGAAAGCGGAAAGCAATTTGAACCCGACGATTTCTATTGGGAAAACGGATTTAGGGTATTTACGGCAAAATATTTGCTGAAACGTGGCTATTGCTGTAAGTCGGGATGTCGTCATTGTCCCTACGGCTTTAAAAAAACAAAACCAAAAAATGATCATCTACAACCTTAACACCATGAAAACACAATCAATCCTCATCCTCACTCTCCTCACTGCTTTAGTGTCTTGTACTAAAGAACCCGAAACAAACAAAGACATTAGAACCGATTTTTTAGGTACTTGGAAATGTACTCAATCCAGTAAGTTGAATGGAAGCTCAGAATTTTTAGTAAGCATTAAAATCGATTCCACACATGATTCCCGTATCAATATGTTTAATTTTTACAATATTGGCAGTTCTAAAAAAATATATGCCAATATAAGTACAGTAGCGGCTAAACCACTAAGCATGCCTTTTCAACCCACTGGTTCTAGTGAGGATATTGAAGGTGATGGAAGTGATGTGTCGAGCACTAAATTAACCTTCGATTATGTTGTTGATGATGGTAATGCAATAGATAGTATTTCGGCAATCTTTATCAAACAGTAATAATTTCTTACTTTAGCGACTCAAATTTTTAAACTATGGCTTCAATCAATAAAATTGCAATTCTTGGCGGCGGTAATATGGGCTTAGCCTTTGCTCGCGGATTAGTTAAATCGGGAAAATTTAAACCTGAACAAATTATCTTAACCAGAAGAATGCTTCGTAATGTAGAAGCCATACAGGCAGAAGGATTTCCTGCTACACGTGACAATGCTGAAGCTATTGTGGGTGCAGATGTTATTATTCTTGCGGTTTTGCCACAACAGGTGAACAATGTTTTAGATGATATTAAAGCCAGTGTTGATGTAAATAAACAATTCATTATTTCTTTGATCTCTGGTGTTACCACTACTGATATTAAAGGATATTTGAATGCTAAAATTCCGGTGGTAATTGCCATGCCAAATACAGCTATTGCTATTCAACAATCAATGACTTGTTTGGCTGCTAAAAACAGCGACAAAGAATATATCGATTTAGCTACCGAATTGTTTGAAACAGTGGGTGAAACAGTAACAATAGATGAAGGTCAGATGACTGCTGCAACAGCTTTATGCGCTTGTGGAATTGCTTTCTTTTTGCGTTCTATTCGTGCGGCTTCTCAAGGCGGAACGGAAATTGGCTTCCATTCACACGATGCTTTGAAAATGGCGGTTCAGGTAGCACGTGGCGCCGCAGAATTGTTACACCAACATGAATCTCACCCAGAAGATGAAATCGATAAAGTAACTTCTCCTAAAGGCTGTACTATTGCCGGTTTGAACGAAATGGAACACCAAGGATTTAGTTCTGCAATGATCAAGGGAATTATTTTGGCCAACGATAAAGCAGGAACGCTTTATAAGAATTAAAATAAACAAAATTTATATTTAGAGACGCAAAATTTTGCGTCTCTTTTTGTTTCAGAAAAAAAGAAATATCTTTAAAACGCTCTGAACAAAATATTTAAATCTTAATCTTTAAAAGTAAAATTATGGCAATTATTTTGGTAGTAGGAATCGTGATAGTTTTAATTCTACTATTCGTTTCTTCTTATAACAAGCTTGTGAAACTTAGAAACAACAGAGAAAATGCATTTGCAGATATTGACGTTCAATTAAAACAACGACATGATCTTATTCCTCAATTGGTCGATACTGTAAAAGGATATATGAATCATGAAAGCAAAGTACTCACTGATATAACAGCCGCAAGAAGCGCTGCATTAAACGCAAATTCAATTAACGATAAAATAGCTGCCGAACAATCTTTGTCTGGCGCACTAAGCGGATTAAAAGTCGCTGTGGAAGCATACCCAAACTTAAAAGCAAATACGAATTTCATTCAATTACAAGATGAAATATCTGATATCGAAAATAAATTGGCCGCCGTTCGTCGTTACTTTAATTCTGCTACAAGAGAATTAAACAATGCTGTTCAAATGTTTCCGTCAAACATTTTAGCTGGTATGTTCAATTTCAAAACTGAAAGCATGTTTGATGTAGGTGTTGAAGAAAGAGCAAAAATGGAGCAAGCACCTAAAATCGATTTTAGTAAATAAATTGCTGATGCAATATATTGGAATTCAAACTCAAATTTCAAGAAACAACATTCGTTCAGTGCTGTTATTACTGAGCTTTCCTTCACTATTACTGGTTCTAACTTATTTGTTTTTCAACATTGTTTACAGCAATGAAAACGATGAAAATACAAATAAAATGTTTTTCAGTGCAGCTCCATTAATTATGCTGTTCGTAGCTGTATGGTTTGCCATTGCTTGGTTCTCGCATACTGCAATGATTGCCAAAGCAACCGACTCAAAGCCCCTTGAAAGACAAGAAGGAAAAAGAGTGTATAATCTTGTAGAAAATTTATGCATTTCACGTGGTTTAAAAACACCCAAAATTTACATTATCAACGACGATTCTTTGAACGCCTTTGCAAGTGGAATCAATGATGATACTTATGCGATTTCTTTATCGAAAGGTATCATCAATAAACTAGATGATGAAGAGTTAGAAGGCGTTATTGCACATGAGTTAACACACATTATTAATCGCGACGTAAGATTACTAATAATCTCCATCATCTTTGTTGGCATATTTTCTTTTATAGCGGAATTTGCCATGCGTTCTATTTCTTTTTCAAATAACAGTCGAGATAAAAATAAAGGTGCAGGCAATGCTATGATTGTTATTGCTGTGCTTGCTTTTGCCGGTTACTTATTATCTATCTTTTTTCGTTTAGCATTGTCAAGAAAAAGAGAATATTTGGCTGATGCTGGAGCTGTCCAACTGACAAAAAAACCTTTGGCTTTAGCAAATGCACTTCGAAAAGTTTCGGGCGACCCCTTCATTGAAGCGGTAAAACGTGAAGATGTTGCACAAATGTTTATAGAACATCCTCAAAAAGACAAATCATTTTTCTCTTCAATTAGCGCTCTTTTTGCCACTCATCCTCCTATTGAAGATAGAATTAAAATGCTTGAACAATTTTAATTGTTTTAGTTTAAAAAAAAATCACTTTATTACACCCTTCTAATTTTAAACCCTATCCACAAACTAGTAGGAAAAGCAAACCAAATTAGAAACATTGCATACCTAGGGATATCAAAAATCAAAGTGAATATATAGGAACAAATCGCCCAATAAACAGCAAAAAGAAGAGTACACAACCCATATTTCACAGAAGGATAAAACTCATCTTTACCTGTCATTTTCGCTGCCAATTGATCAACCAAATAATACAAAGGTTGATGGATAATTAAAAAAGGAAAAGACAGGAAATAACGCAACAAATCATTACTAATGCGCTTTGGGGGTTTCTCGTTTTTTACTTTCGATCGTTCTATTTCTACCAATTGTCGGCCTGATGTAGGTCGCAACACTTTCATATTAGTAGTCATTCGTTCATCCTCCAACGCATAATCTTCTTTAGGAAGATGCAATACTATATTTTTAAGTTCCTCTTCTACTCTACTGGTGAGAATTTTTATTTGCTCCCCTGAAGATTGAAATTCTTTTGCTACAGCTTGCACCGAAATTGGTTTACCATAATCAACCCAAGTGAAAGAACGAAAACCAAAATGCTCAGAATAATTTACACCTACAGGTAAAATTTGTATATCCATATCAGGATAGCTTTCCAATGCTCCCAACGCAATTCTCGACATTCCTTTTTTCAACGGGAACATATGTTTGTGTGGTTCGCAGGTACCTTCAGGAAAAATAAGCACACACTTATTTTGTGCTAAAGCTTCATAACACCATTGAAAAACTTTTCCATTATTTTCTACACCTGTTCCATCTTGTTGACGATAAATTGGAACGAGGTTCATAGCCTTTAAAACCTTCGCAGCAAATTTTCCTTTAAAAGCATCGGAACGCGCTAAAAAATAAACCTGCTTCTTCATTTTGTACGCCACCAAAACACCATCTAAAAAAGCATTTTGATGATTTGAAGCAATGAGAATTGGTTTATTAATAGGAATGTTTTCTAAACCACTTACATAAATTTTGCGATAGTACAATGGAAGCGTAACGCGAACAAGAGTGTGGAGTATGGTATAGATAGGATTCAAAATAATTACAATAAAATATTAAATATTCAGAACGATAGTTCCTTCGGAGTACCTCAGGATGACAAACTCACTCTCACTCTCACTCTCACTCTCACTCTTCCCTATCTCACTTCAGCGCCTAATTTCTCTTTATAACTCTTCATCAACTTCTCCATCACTTTATCAATTTGCGCATCCACTAAAGTTTTTTCGGCATCTTGTAAAATGAAACTTAAAGCGTAAGATTTTTTGCCTTCAGGTAAATTTTTGCCTTCGTAAACATCGAATAAATTCACTTCTTTCAACAGTTGTTTTTCTACATCGAAAGCCAATTGTTCTAGCTCAACAAATTTAATTTCCTTATTCAACAACAATGATAAATCTCTTCTCACCACAGGAAATTTAGGTAATTCGGCATATTGTATTTTTACATTTTGTGCCAATTCACAGAAATTATCCCATAAAATATTGGCAACATACACCTCTTGTTTTACATCGAATTTTTTACTGAGTTTTTTATTCAGCACACCTATTTCACCCAATACTTTTTTACCCACACGAATTTCAAAAACTTCAGTATATAAAGAATTTTCGCTCGCTTTAATTTTCAATTTCGATGCTCCTATTCTATCGCACAATTGCTGAACATATCCTTTTAAGGAAAAGAAATTTACTTTGTCTTTAGAGGCATTCCAACTCTCTTCTTCTTTATTACCAGTGATTAAAAGAGTAAGGTTGTTTTGCTCAAAAAATCCGTTTTCTGTTTTGCGATAAGTTTTACCATATTCGAAAAACTTAAGATTAGAATGCTGACGATTCACATTTCTTTGCACCGCTTCCATCGCGCCAAAAATCATGGAGCGACGCATAATAGAAAGCTCACTGCTTAAGGGATTTAACAAAGAAACAAAACCTGCATCTTCAAATTCGGGATATTCGGTATAGTATTCTTTATTGCTTAATGAATTGCATAAAATTTCATTAAAACCTAAAGCACTCAACTGTTGTGAAACCACCATACGAATACGTTCCTGAGGAATACCAGTAGTTATTTCCAACGAAGCACTTAACTTCTCAGGAATAGCCACTGTATTGTATCCATAGATTCTTAAAATATCTTCTATCACATCAATTTCACGTTGAACATCTACACGATAGGGAGGAACTTTTAATTCCAAGGCATCGGCACTTTCTGAAACAATTTGAATATCTAAAACAGATAAAATATTTTTTATTTTTTCTTTAGGAATTAGTTCTCCAATTAAATCATTGCAACGTTGAAAACGGAAATGAATATTGAAATGTTGAATGGGATGAGGATACACATCAACGATTTCCGAAGCAATTTTTCCACCGGCTAGTTCTTGAATTAAAAGCGCAGCTCTTTTTAAAGCCACTGGGGTCATATTAGGATCAACACCTCTTTCAAAACGGAAAGAAGAATCAGATTTTAATCCTAAAACTTTAGAAGATTTTCTAACTACTACCGGATTAAAGTAAGCACATTCCAGGAAAATATTTTTTGTTTTTTGGGTAGTGCCCGAATGCAATCCACCCATCACACCACCCACACACATTGGTTCGGTGGCATTCCATATCATTAAATTTTCTTCTTTTAGTTCTCTCTCCACTTTATCTAAGGCAGTAAATTTTATTCCTGCTGCATTTTTCTTTACCACTACTTTTCCTTTCACCGCTTCATAATCAAAAGCGTGTAAAGGTTGTCCGAGTTCATGCAACACAAAGTTGGTAACATCCACCACATTATTAATAGGGTTCAAACCAATCAGTTTCAATTTATTTTTTAACCAATCGGGAGATTCTTTAACCTCTACACCACTAATACAAACACCCATGTAACGAACACAAGCTTCTGTATCTTCCACTTTAATATCGATAGGCAATGATGTTTCCTGTACTTTAAATTCAGTAACAGAAGGAAGCGTTAATTGAACATTTTCTCCTCTTGATTTTAAGTAGGCATATAAATCGCGGGCTACACCATAATGTGAAAGTGCATCGGCTCTGTTAGGGGTTGGCTCTACTTCTAAAATAAAATCACTTTCCACTTTGAAATAATCTTTGGCCAAAGTTCCAACAGCTACAGAAGAATCTAAAACCATGATTCCTTCGCTATGCCCCAAACCTACTTCATCGGCACCACACAACATACCTTCGGAAAGAGCACCACGAATTTTTGATTTTTTGATGGTGAACGATTCATCGCCATTATACAATTCAGTACCAATAGTGGCAACAATCACTTTTTGTCCGGCAGCAACATTGGGTGCACCACAAACAATATTCAATAATTCAGCAGCACCAATATCTACTTTTGTTAAACTCAATTTATCGGCATCAGGATGTTTTTCTTTTTCTTTCACTTCTCCAATCACCAAACCTACCAATCCACCTTTTACCGATTGAAGCTCATCCACACCACCTACCTCTAATCCGATATCGGTTAAAATTTTCGATACTTCCGAAGCAGGAAGATCAATATTCAAATACTGCTTAAGCCAGTTGTAGGAAATTTTCATGCATTTATATTTTGCGTAAAAATACAATCTATCTGCCAACAAATGAAGAACTTTTTTTAAAGTAAAAAGTCGGGAATTAAACTCACCATCTCCTGCTTTCTGTTTTTTTCTTTTCTAAGCACTGACAAAACACTGACATTCAATATTTATAAGGATTACAGAAGGAAGATAGCCTTATCTTAGAAAAGCTTATTTACCTCAAACTATAAACAATAAACACTTAGTTTCATGAAAAAAAACTTTTACACTTTATTACTTGGCGCATTGCTATCTCTAACCTTGAGCGCACAAAATCCAGCACAAATGTATGGCGTTAATTTAGCTGGTGCCGAATTTGGCAGCAACTTTCCGGGTACTTCCGGTACCGATTATTTTTGGCCTACCAATAGCGATTTCGACTATTTTTCTGGTAAAGGACTAAAACTGATCAGACTTCCTTTTAAATGGGAGAGAATTCAACCTACCATGAATGCAGCCTTAAATACTGCCGAATTGAACCGACTTATTGCAGCAATAGATTATGCCCAAACCAAAGGGATGTACGTAGTGGTTGATATGCACAATTACGGCAGAAGAAATATCAACTGGACGGATTATGTGATCGGTTCAAACACCGTGCCTGTGGCCAATGTAAAAGATTGCTGGACGAGATTGGCCACTGCATTAAAAAACAAAAGCAATATTTACGGGTACGGCATCATGAATGAACCACACGATATGTTGCAATCAGCTCCGTGGTCAACAATAGCCCAAGAAATTATTAATGGAATAAGATCAAGCGATTTAACTACCAATATTATTGTAGGTGGAGATAGCTGGAGTTCTGGTTTAAATTGGCTTACCTACAGCAATAATCTTAAAAATTTAATAGACGTTTCAAACAAACTCATCTTTGAAGCACACGTTTATTTTGATGGTGATGCTTCAGGATATTATGATCAATCCTACGATGGAGAAGGTGCTTATGCTAACGTGGGGGTTGATAGAGTAACTCCTTTTGTGAATTGGCTTGAAGCCAATAATTTGAAAGGATACGTTGGAGAATATGGTATTCCGGCTAATGATTCGAGATGGAATACTGTTTTATCAAACTTCCTAACTTACATTCAAGCCCATTGCGTTAATGGAACGGCCTGGGCAGCTGGTGGATGGTGGGGAAATTATGCACTTTCATTACAACCTGCCAATAGTGTAGATAAACCACAAATGGCAACTTTAACTAATTTCTTAACTATACCCACCAACAATTGTTCGTTTATTTGTTCAGGGCCTCAGCCCAATTTAGGTAATGATCAAACGGTTTGTAATCAGTCGGTAACATTGAATTCGGGAGTAAATGCTGCTCAGGGCATTACCTTTCAGTGGTACAAAGACAATATATTAATCAATGGTGCAGGCAACAGCACTTACAGTGCATCGGGTGCAGGAACGTATAAAGTAACGGTTACACAAAACAGTTGCGCAAAATCAGATCAGATTAATATCAACGTTAGCTCAGGATTAACCGTGCAGGGCGATACAGTGTGCAACCCAGGTGATATGGCTCACCTAAATGTTTTAACTGCAGGTGGCCCCTACAACTGGTATGCAGCATCAACAGGAGGAAACTCATTATATACAGGATCAACTTACGATGTTACCATCAATAACAATACTAATTTTTATGTAGAAGGAAACGGGGGAGTTCGCCAATCCATTGGACCAAAAACTACAATAAACAACCCAGCTACATCAATTGATGGCTGGTACATTAATTATAATTTAGCAAGTGCCGATTCTCTGCGATTAGATTTAGATGTTAATACTACTATCGATTCTATTGATGTTTATTGCGATTACGCAGCAAGCGATCAAACACTAAAATTTACTGTGTTTAATAGCAGCGGTGCCCAGGTAGGACAAAAAATTTACACTGTAGTTGCAGGTTCTCAGTACATGATTCGCGTACCTATAGGTATTTCATTAACTGCAGGAAACAACTACAAATTAACCTTGGCAGGAACCACCATCAAATTATGGTTCGATGGTCAGGATGCACCTTATCCTTATGTGGTTTCAGGACTAGGCACAGTAAAATGGGCCTTGGCTCCATGGGGTGCCGATGGATATGAAGTGCCAAGTATTTACAATATTATTTTGAATACTACCACCAACAATAGCTGCGGAAGAACTATGGTTCAAGCTACCATCGACGTTTGTACCGACGCCATTGAAGTGGAGAAAAATAAGTTGACAATTTATCCTAATCCAAGTAATCAAAACTTCAATCTTCAATTAGAAAACATAGATAATATTTCACAAATCATTCTATTTGATATTTCGGGAAAAGAACTTATGAGGCTACCTATCTCTTCAAATAACTTATCATTTGGTGAAGAATTAAAAGAAGGAGTTTACATCCTTAAAATAATTTCAGGAAATAAAGAAGAATACAAACAAATCATTAAACTTTGACCTAGTACAAATCATTGTTTACCAATCCCCGAAAATCCTTTCGGGGATTGTTTTTTATAGCGCGTCAGTATTTCGTCAGTAGGTATAGGCGGTGCTTTGTCGGTATCAAAAATTAGCTTCCTCCTTGTGCTCCAAATAACTTTACCTCATCTAAATTTTATGATTATGAAAAAACTTTTTACTCCTTTATTTACACTTGCGACACTCGCACTTCAATCACAAACACCCGGTTACACGGCAACTTCAATTTATGATGATTTTGCACAAACATTAAACTATGCTGATCCTAATCCATCAGATCCAAACAATCCTGATGGAGCTTACTGGTGGGGAAAAGCAGCTACAGGAACCAACCCAAACAATGTGAACGATCCAAAAAATACAGATGCCTGTTATTTAGCGAACAAATATTCTTTATCAAGAACAGGAAATGGAAAATTAACTTTGAGTGTATCACAAGGAAGCGAATGTTGGGAGCCCTTTGGTATTTCAACAAAATTAGACTTAAGCAACAATTCAACATTTGAGGTTTCGATTACCAATACGTCAAATACAGCAATCTATTTCGACATATCTTTGGTAGATGAAAACAAAAAGGTAATCAATGCGAATGCCAATGGAGTGAACTACAGCGTAGCCTCAATCGCACCACAGGAAACCAAAATTTTTACTGGAAATTTTGCAGGTGGACAACATAAAACATGGCCTGGCCCACAATTATCAGGTGGATTAGATTTCTCAAAAGTTGTTGAAGTGGACATGACAGTAGTAAATGCCAGTCAGCCGGAAAACAACAACTGGGGTCCACTAGCGATTAGCGATTTATCAGTGCAAATTAATTCTTTCAAAATTGGTGCTTCTGCAGGATCATCAATTTCTGAGACATTCAATAATGCAACTTTCTCTATTTATCCAAATCCATCGAGTTCAGGTGTTATTACTTTCTCCAAAAACCTGAGCAATGTTAAAATGTACAATCAATTGGGTGAATTGATGCAAACGGCAACGAATGCATCAAAATTAGAGGTGAACACTTATGCTGCGGGTGTTTATTTCATTCACTCAGAGCAGGGCATCAGCAAAGTTATTTTACAGTAGTCCCCCCTTTCGTAGTTAATAATAGTAGTTTCGTACAAAACCCTCCGCCCGGAGGGTTTTTACTTTTATACCCTATACATTATTCAACGAAATACAAAAAATTGAAATCATCATGCAAATATTTTAGATTAGTAATATGTTATTCGGAATATTTAAAAGTTTAGACGAGAAGGTTGAAGAAGACAAAGAAAAACTTATTTCTATGTTGAAATCTTGCGACATCAAAACTTTAATTTTTCAAATGGGTAACAATGAACCCATATCTAATAACATCATTAAAAAGCAGAAACGGGATATGCGCTTTGGTAGTACAGATTCTCCCAGTTGGTTTGCATTTAGAATTTCAGATGAATTAAGTGATAAGAATTTAAAAACTCCATTGATTCAGTTATTAAGTGACCCAACGTTTTCAGATTACAAAAAATATGTTTTAAGATGTTTAAGTAGTTTGTGTGTTAACACAAAAGACTTCGAGTTGTTTGACCTCCTTATTTCTAATTTAAAACAGATGGACGATGAAGAAATGATTACGACTGTTTTAAGCAGGCTCGACGAATTAAAAAAACCTAAAAACTTAAATATCGACTATCTAAAACATTTATTAATCAATGGAAACTATCAGAACAGAATTGATGCTCTCCGTGCCTTGAAAAACTGTGAACATTCAGATATTGAAGACTTATTGCTTCAAGAATTTAAAACAAGTGACCAACACACCAAAGAGATGATTTGTGCAACCCTCCGATCAACAGGAACTAAAAAATCTTTGGATATATTACAATCAGAATTTAAAAGAACAAGAAGTAATGATTTAAAGCACTTCATTGAAAGTGCAATAGAAGAAATAAATAAACAAGAGAATAGCAGTAGCTAAAAAGGTTTGTGTCGAGCGACCTAAATTTGACATACCATATTGTAATAAGCATGAGCTAATAATTTTTCCCCATTCTCCTCGGAGGGTAATGACCCATATTAAGGCAAATTCATATCTACCATTCTTTTCAAGAGGATATTAAACCCTTTATCTTTTATTTTTCTGTGGTTATACTTGAAGGCCATTTCATCAAGATAA